>NZ_JALNTN010000001.1:0-664941 GCF_023161905.1 Pseudoalteromonas sp. 2CM41L | reverse complement strand
TCTACTTGCTCAACAATAGATAATTTAAAGCCTAATGTATAATCTCGCTGAGTACGCTTAACGTCTTTAGTTTTAGTAGTTTTCATAAAATAAGTCCTAAATGTGTAAACACATTTCAGGACAAGACAGGTTTTACAATAAAAGAGGGAGCCTTAAACAGGCTAATATTAGATAATATCACGAACTAGTTGTTTGTATGACCTGCCAATTTTAACTGATACGCCTGATGAAAGTTGAATGCTTTCATTACTTAACGTGACCACTTTGTGCTTGTTAATAACGTAAGATTTGTGGACTTGAATAAATGAAGTATCAAGTTCCTGTGCTATGTATTTGAGAGTACTGCTTGCAAGTAATGCTTTTTCACCTTGCCATACCTTTACATAATTTCCATAAGCCTCAAACATGTCTATTTCGCTTAAATGAATTTTATGTTTTTCACGGTCGATTTTAAGCGTAATAGTTAATGGTGCATTGGAATTTAGCGTTATAAGTTTTCTGTTTTGCCGTACTTTATTTAATGCTCGGTCTAGGCGTTGCGCTGATACTGGTTTAAGTAGGTAGTCAGTTACATCAAGTTCAAAACCAGCTAAAGCATATTCTTGATATGCACTAATAATAACGACTTGAGGTCGGTTTGCGAGCACTTTTAGTAATGCAATGCCTGATATCTCTGGCATGTTTATGTCTAAAAATAACAAATCAATAGATGATGTGGCTAAAGCACATAATGCATCTTTAGCGTTAAGGTATTGCCCGATTATATTAATATCTTTATGAGCACTTAAATGATGCAGTAACACTTCATGAGCGAGCGGCTCGTCATCAACAATTATTGTGTTTAGCATGCAGTCAGCTCCAGTTTAAGTGTGGTTTGCCAAAGGGTGTTATTTTTATCAATAATTAATGTGTGCTTATTAGGATATAAAAGAGTTAGCCTGCGGCGTAAATTGTTAAGCCCTACGCCGTGTTCTAAATTGTTATTAGTTAGAATAGGGTTAGAGGAGAATAGCGTAAGTATGTTATTGGCCATGGTGACTTTAAACACAACCGTTACTTTTTGTGATGTGGGCTCCACACCATGCTTTATCGCATTTTCTAAAATCATTATTAACAGTAGTGGAGAAATTAAATAGTGTTGTTGGTATTCAGGCCATTGCACATCAAAGTGACAGCGATCAGTGTTTCGTATATTGTGTAAGGCAATAAAACCCTTTAAGTAATTGATTTCTTTTTCTAAACTCACTTGTGTTTTTTGACCTTCATAAACACTGTAACGTAGTAAATTAGCTAATTCCATAACTAAGTCTGGTGCATTATCTGCTTTTTTTAATGTCAGCGCATAGAGGTTGTTTAATGTATTAAATAAAAAATGAGGGTTAATTTGCTGTTGAAGTAGTTTTAGTTCTATTTTTGTTTGTTGTTGAGCAATATTACTAATTTGAACGTGTTGTTGCTGTCGTTCAAACGCTAAAATAATGGGGGTGCTTATAGCCAAAAATAAAAATACAAACTGATAGTTTTCGGGGCTAAAAATATTATTATTACCGCCAGGAGTTAGGTTAGCAATGCCTACAGGTAAATCATTAATTGGTAACAGTAGCACACATGATATTAAAACAGGTGTAAGTACAGCGAGGCTTATTAAATTTGCAAACAAAAACATCAATACTCCATGATACGTTAATACATAACGTATTAATAAGTATCGGTTTATTAAATACACGCCATAGATTAATCCTACAGAAAAAGTAATTTGCCAAAGATAGCCCAAAAAAACATCAAATTGTGTAAATACTTTACGCACGTCAATAATGGGCTCAATAGGCTGATTTAACATGGGATTAATATGGGTATTGAGTATGCTAGCTGTAATTATTGCCCACCCTAAAAGTACTATAAACACAACGCTATCAAGTGATAACAAAGATTTAAGCCATTTTTTACTCAACACATTGTGATTTCTATTTGTGCGTCTAGTGATAAGCCATATACCACTTGCAGATGCGCACATTGCCCAACATTGTTCATTAATAAATTGCCACTGAGCAAAGTTAAAAAGCTGGATATTTAAAATCAGTAGGAGAAATGGGTAGGCTAAAAATCCTAACAACCAAGCTATGATTGCGGGTGTAAGCAATAAGCGATACGCAAATGCATGGGCAATAAATAAGGGAATGCACTGTAGAAAAAGCTGAGTATTAATAGTCAGGTATTGGCCAATTGACTCCATATTTGAGGACAAAAAGCGTATGTGAGATTCGAGCAAAATAGCAGCCATTAGCGGTAAATAGATTATAAGTTGGGTAATGCTAAAGCGTTGCCATATTGGTGTATTGGCTTGCTGCATATATAACTCCATTTTTATTATAATTAGTGAGCAGTTAGGCTGGGATAAAGTTGTCTTTTTATTGTAAACATTACCTTTACATAATTCACTACGCTAAGCGCATTAGTTTATCGATAAAATCATTTAAATCGTAATTATTAATTCAAAATAATTGTTTTATTTCATGTTGTTAATGAATATTCCAAGTGTGTCGAGGCTTCTTATTTTAATGATGAAAGTACATATTTAAATGATCAACGTCACTTTTTCGTTTTCATCATTTATTTCAATGCGTTAACCATTACATGTTCGCTTGTTTCAACTTGATTTCTTAAGCTGGTGTTATATCAACTAAGGATGAAACTAATGCTTACATTGAAAAATATCAACAAAAAATACGTAGATGGTACGCAAGCTTTGAATGATGTGACGATCACTCTACCCGCCGGTATGGTAGGACTACTTGGGCCAAATGGCGCGGGTAAATCAACCCTTATGCGCACAATTGCGTGTTTACAAAATGCAGACTCCGGATACATTAATTTTAATGGCCTTGATGTGATTAGCCAACCAGATGCACTTCGTTCGCAACTAGGTTATCTACCACAATATTTTGGCGTATATCCCAATATGAGTTGTCGGGCGTTACTTGAGCATATCGCAGTGTTAAAAGGTATAGATGGTAATACACGTAAAAACCAAATTAATAGTTTACTTGAACTGACTAATTTGACTCAGTTTGCTAATAAGAAGCTTGTTAATTTTTCGGGAGGAATGAAGCAACGTTTTGGCGTAGCTCAGGCTTTATTAGGAGACCCAAAGCTAATTATTATGGATGAACCCACCGCAGGACTTGATCCAATGGAACGAGAAAGTCTAAATAATTTGCTTGTAAGTATAAGCCAAAACAGATTGATACTGTTATCGACCCATATTGTTGAAGATATAGAAAGTTTATGTCACTACGCAGCCATTATAGACAAAGGAGCACTTATACAAAGCGGAGACGTAAAAGAGTTACTAACTACTTTAGACGGTAAGATATGGCAGCTTGAAAGCCTACCTACCGGCATACCAAATCAGCATGTATTAAGTAAGAGCCATCGCTATGGAAGCTCTTCATTTCGTGTTTATGCAGATACGGCGCCTGCACAAAATGCAATAAACTCGCCCGCCACGCTTCAAGACAAGTACTTTTATTCACTCAATGAAGGAAATCAAACATGTTGATTTTTAATGAGTGGCGATATGCAGTGCGCCAACCACTTGTTTGGCTTTGTATAATTATCCCTTTAATATTTGCGATTATGTTGTCATATGGGCTTGCAACGGTTGAGGTTGATTCGTTAAAACAATTTAAGTTAAATATTACAATGCTACAAATGATGCAGTTACCTATGCTTGTGGGAGTATTGGCACCCGTTATATTGTTACGAGATCAACACGCGTCTATGCAGGAGCTTATTTACGTTACGCAAACTAGCTTATTTAAGCGCAGTGTAGCAAGGGTGTGCATACTGATTTGCTTGGTTTTTATTATCAGCTTAAGCGCTATTATAATAATGGCGTTCATGCATATAAGGCAATTAGGCTATATACCAAATACGGCTTCTTTTACTTTATTTAGTAGCTTTTTAGTATTGTTACCTAATAGCTGCTTGTTAGTTGTGATTGCTTTTTATATTTGCCATAAATCAGCAACTTCATTGCCTAATTATGTTTTTTTTGCAGTGCTGTGGGTAGGCTATATAGTGCTTGCAAGTATTACCGGAAACCCAATGCTTGCTGGAAGCAGTATTATAAGCAATAGCTTTTATACATTATTTATTTGGCTTGACCCTTTTGCATACACTGGTGTAATAAACAGTTTAGCTACTTCATTAGGAGCTTCGTTTGCCATCAATCGTGTTGTTGTGAGTTTGCTCGCTGTTGGTATTTTTTTGATTACTCTTAATCAAAATACAATTTTAAAGAATAAAAAAGCTAATAAAGGTCAAAGTACTAACGAATACATTCGTCATAACATGTTAGAACCCGGTGAATATACAACAGCTAGGGTCACACAAAAACCATTTTTGATGATGGCCAGTTTATATAAAATTACACTGGTTAATTTGGTTTCACACCCTATAACGTTACTGATTATTTTTGTTTGGCCAGTGATGGTTTTTAACAGTGTTGCCTCGTCGTCAGGGTATGTTGAACCAATGAGTGTTATGAGCACCACAAGTCTAGATGCGATTAGCTATTATGCATTTGATATGCAACTTTTAATTGGGACTTTATTGTTGGCTTTGTGGAGCTGGCAAGTAAGCTGTTTCGCCAAATACTATAATATAGCAGAGCTAATTGCTGCCACCCCCCTTAAAACATATTACTTTATAATCAGTCAGTTATTTGTATTAGGTACGATGATATTGGTTTTTTTATCAATGAGCTTGTTAGGTGCAAGTGCAGCTCAGTGGTTTTTACACAGTGCATATCAATTGGAAGCACATTTGAGCATTTTATTTTTGATGTTTATTCCTCTTACCATCATTGCATGTGTATTTTTGTGCGTATTTAATTTATGTCGTTCGCAGCTTATTGCCGGTTTGCTAATTGGTGCTATTTTACTAATCAAATTCACACCAATAATGACTTATTTTGGTCTTACACATACATTGTGGAGTGTTGGTTGGACGCCTTTGCAAGCACCAGATAACTTTTGGGGTTATCGTGCAAGTATGAGTAGTTATTGGCCTTATATATCAGTTTGGTTAGTGGCGTGTATAAGTCTAGTTATAATTACGGGAGTTTTTAATCACCGAGGAACTGGGTTGAGCCGAAGAGTATTGGGGGTTAAACATTTTTGGTTATTCATCCCTCTACTTATCACTGTGGCATTATTTACTCAATTGCATTTAAGACTAGTTGAAGAGAAGCTTTTAACCAACTCGCATAAGCGTGAGGCTTTTAAAGCACAGTACGAAAAGTCTTTTTCACAATGGCGCAATGTAGCACAGCCAAGAATTGTTCACATTGATGCTAATATAGACTTTTACCCACAAAAGCAGCAGGCTCATTTTTCCTTAATATATACCTTAAAAAACACCCATCAAGAGTCTATTAAAGAGGTATTGATTGGGCGTGCAGGTTTTTATAAATGGGCTAATATTGAAATCGATGGCGCGCAAAGGGCTAAAAGCTTTCCCTTGCTTAATCAAGCTGTGTTTCAGTTTGAGAATGAAATGCAGCCAGGAGAAATACGTAAACTAGTTACACGGTTTGATGTTCATCAAGCTAAGCTTTGGCCAGTGAGAGGCCATCAAATAATAACCCCTGAATTTAGCTATATAAGATCAGTGCCTTTATTGCCGACTGTTGGCTATCAAGATAATTATGAATTAACCGATTCTATACTTCGGCAGCAACACGCACTTAAAGTGAAGCAGTCTATTAGACCCACGAAGCTATTTGCTAAAACGGCGAAAGCAAGTACTCATTACCAGTGGCTTACTATGTCTAGTAAAGTGAGTACAACAAGTGGTTATCAGGTTATAACTCAAGGAGAGGAAATATCACGTACCAGCAAAGATGACCGTGAAATATTTCATTTTGAGACTCGTACACCCATAAATGCAATCCCAGCTTGGGTGACGGTGCCTTATTCACCTGTTACCAAGCAGCAAAATGGCGTGATGTTAAACGTGTTTGCTAAAGACAAAAATGAGCCTGCACGAGCAGATTCTATAGCTGTAAACCTTAGCGCAATGGGCGATACAATAAAATGGCTTAATAAGATAAGCCCTTATAGAGCAAAACAATTAAGTTTAATAGGCTCGCCTAGGCTTGGTGTAACAGGTTATGCACTGCCGCAGCTTATACTTATTGAAGACAGTGTTGGTTTTAGATCAAAGCCAAGTGCTAATGCAGGCTTTGATCAACGTTATCGCCGTGCAGTTCACGAAACTGCGCATCAATGGTTTGGGCATGATATTGGTAATGGAGTATTTGCAGATAGCGCTTTTTTAGTGGAGTCTTTAGCAAAGTACATTGAGCTTGTTGTTATAGAGCAACGTTATGGGAAAAAGGCCATGCAAGCGCTTGTAGAGTATGAAACATCACGTTATCAGCAAAGTGCTTTAATGAGTATAAAGGAAAAGTTAGCCTTGGTTGATGCTACACAAGGTTTCGATCAATATTCTCGATCAACCATTGTCTTTGCCAAGTTACGAGCTGTTATTGGTGATAAACCTATTATTCGCGCGCTCAGGTCGATCTGGAAAAATAATAGTTACCCAAATAGGCCAGCTAACTCTATGGACTTTATACGCGCTTTAAAATTTGAAGCAGGGATAGAGCATGAAGCATTAATAAATAAACTTTTATTAGAATAAGTAAAAGTATTTAAGGTAAATGAAAGCCCATAGAGTAGGGCTTCTCATTTGAATCTATTTTTCATTATTTACCTGTGCTAATAAGTCGAGCACTTTTTGTTGGCCAAATTTTTGTGCAAATTGCTCGGCTGTTTGACCGGCTTTGTTTTGATGTGCGTTGTCGCAATCAAGGCCTACAAGTGTTTTAGCTATGCTAAATTCGCCTCTAAATATGGCGGCCATTAGGGCTGTGTTACCGCGGTTGTCTTCAAGGCATGCATTAGCGCCTAGTTGCAATAAGGTGTTTACCGTATTTTTATTGCCGTGGTAGGTGGCAATCATTAGCGCGGTGTAACCTTTGTGGTTGTAACTATTAATAGGAATGCCAGCATCAACAAATTGCGTTATTACGGCGGTGTCGTCGGTGCGTGCGGCTGCAAAGTAATAAGCAAGTAAGCTGTCGTATTGCGACTGGGCGGTGCTTTGTTCTGTTACAGGGCTTTGTGGCTCATTGGCAAAGCCTGAAAAGCTCATCACTAAAGTAAATATAATAAGTAATTTACGCATACTGTTTACCTTTTTAAAAAAGAGGAAAGCTAGGCTTTCCTCAATAACTTACAGGTTGGGTAAAATATTAAAGCTTAGCGGCTAGTTGCTTAACTTGTTTCATGTCGCCGTTTACAGCGTTAGTTAAGCGTGTACCGTATTCGCTATCTGCTTTGTAGAAGTGGCTAAGCATTTTGTGCATAACTTTGCTGTCTTTCACTTTGCCTAAATCGCCGGCTAAGTTGTTAACTAAGTTAGTGCGCTCTTGCTTGCTAAAGCTGCGGTAAAGTACACCCGCTTGAGCAAAGTTTTGCTGCTTTTTAATTGCTGCTTGTTGTACGTAGCCTTTAAGCTCTGTGTTACTTCTGCGTGCAATTGGGTTTTCTGCAACGTTTTCGTGACTTGGTTGGTAGTTCACGTTACTTGTTGTATTACCGTAGTTCATTGCGCCGTCTTGGTTGTAGTTAACCACTTCAACTTTTGCACGGTTAATTGGCAATTGTTGGTGGTTAGCACCTAAGCGGTACATTTGCGTATCGGCGTAAGAGAAAACACGCCCTTGTAATAGTCTGTCTTCAGATGGCTCAATACCTGGAATTACATTTGCCGGTGCCATTGCAACTTGTTCTGTAGATTGGAAGAAGTTAGTTGGCATACGGTTTAGGGTCATGGTGCCTACTTTAGTTTCTTTAACGTCTAACCACATTTTTGTTGCATCTAATGGGTTGTAGTCAAAGTCATCTAACTGCGACGGATCAAGGGTTTTAATGTATAGATCCCACTTAGGGAAGTTGCCTTTACCAATCTCGCTGTATAGGTCGCGTGTTAAGTGTTGGAAGTCTTTACCTTGCACTTCGTTTACTTCTTTAGCATCAAGGTTGTCTATACCTTGTTGACTTACCCAATGAAACTTAACGTATTTAACATCGCCTGACTTATTAATCATTTTGTAAGCATGTACGCCCCAGCCATCCATTTTACGTAGGCTTGCTGGTGTACCGTAGTCGCTGTATACCCACGTTAACATGTGAGTAGAACCTGGCTCGTATGAGAAAAAGTCAAAAAAGCGGTTAGGATCTTGAATGTTATCTACCGGTGATGGCTTTAACGAGTGAACCATGTCTGGAAATTTAATCGCATCGCGAATAAAGAATACCGGTAAGTTGTTACCTACTAAATCCCAGTTACCTTGGTCGGTGTAAAACTTAGTAGCAAAACCACGTGGGTCACGCAGTGTTTCTGGGCTACCTTTTGAGTGAATTACTGATGAAAAACGTACAAATACGTCAGTTTCTTTACCCGCTTCTGCAAACGGTGCAGCAATTGTTAAGTCATCTAATTCTTTAGACGCTACAAACACACCGTGTGCACCTGTACCACGCGCATGCACTACACGCTCAGGAATACGCTCACGTGCAAAACGTTGTAGCTTTTGAATTAGGTGTACGTCTTCAAGTAATACACTTCCGCGCTCACCTGCGGTAATAGAGTTTTGGTTGTCGCCAACAGCTGCGCCGTTGTCTTTAGTAAGGGTAGTTGCGGCACTTGCAGGTAATGCCATTGCTAAAGCTAATGCGCTTAGCGTTAACGTAGATTTATTATTAATCGTGTTTTTTTGAGTATTCATTGTCGACCTCATCTGTATAAAAGTGCCGGCAGTGTTGCTGGCTGTTTAACTGTTAACGAGTGTATTAACAAAAGTTGGTTCGGTAAAATTGATTGTTTAGATTGGAGTAATCACAATTTTAGATTGCTGTTTGCGTGCTGCCTTCTATTTTCTGAATAGCGGTTTTGCAATGTTCGACCTTAGTCGTAATTGCAATTTTGAAATCAATGAAAATACAGACAATTTCATATTTAATGAATAAATATTCACCACTGTGGTGCGTTTTTCACTAACAAGATGTTGACTTATTATAACAATAAAGAGAATATGCTCACTTGCTGGGCTTATGCTCAAGATGAGGTTGCACCAAACTAGGTGCATAAAAAGGGGCAATATGAATACTAAAATAGAATTAGTTATTTTTGATTGTGATGGCGTTGTTATAGATAGCGAAATATTAAGCGCGCAAGTGTTAATAAACATGCTTGCAGAGATTGGCGTTAATATTGACCGAGCCTATGTACAGCAATATTTTTTGGGCTGTAATTTTAAAACAGTCACCCAAAACTTATTCGATACCTTTAACGTGACCTTAGCTGAGAGCTTTGAAGCCGATTACCGAGAAGCATTATTAAACGAGTTCGAAACTGCATTAATGCCAACTAACGGCATTAAACACGTGCTAGAGCAATTATCTGTACCTTGTTGCATTGCAACAAGCAGTAGCCCTAAACGCACCGCTAAAGCGCTTAATGTGGTTAATTTATCGCAGCACTTTAATAAGGTATTTACCTCAAGTGAGGTAAAAAATGGTAAGCCCGCGCCCGATTTATTTTTACATGCCGCTGAGCAAATGGGCGTAAAGCCACAAAATTGTTTAGTGATTGAAGATTCAAAGGCCGGCGTGTGCGCCGCACTTGCCGCCAATATGCAGGTTTTGCATTACAGCGGGGGTGGGCATATGCAAGATGCAGTGAACTTTGTTCACCAAGCTTACCCAGAGGTAGCGCATTTAACGCATTGGGATGACTTTTATAAGCAGTACCCAACATTACAAACACAGTAATAGAATATCAACGTTGAGCTTTATGACACTGACAAAGCTTAACGTAAAAATGCATTAATTATTAAGTAGTTATAGTAGTAGCATTATAAAAAGGCACGGTGATTTACTCACTATTAATTTAAATAAAAAACACTTATTTAAATTAATAGTTAACCTGAACTTTGGTTAAGAGATTTACTAACATATTAAATCAAAAGTGATATCTATGTTTATTTTCTCTAGCCAGAGATTTACAGTGAAAACAAGGCGAAGTTACGCGTCAATAGCTAGCCTATTGCAAGTAAATTTAACGTAGTTAGCGCTGGAAATAGCTGTTTGAGATAGATTTATTATCCAGAGTCCAGGTTAGTTAGGGCTGTGCTTAAAACAATAGGAAAATACCATGGCATCAAGTCCACACACACAAACATTTAACGATGTTAACGAAGAGCAATTGCCCGTTGCTAATCATAAGCTTCATGGTTGGAAGCACTTTGCCGGTTTATACGCTGGTGAACACGTTGCTGCAACCGAGTTTGTTATTGGTGCAACCTTTGTTGCATTAGGCGCATCGACCATCGACATTCTATTAGGTTTATTAATTGGTAACCTATTAGCTATGTGTTCGTGGTGGTTAATTACCTCTCCAATTGCGGTAGAAACACGCTTAAGTTTATACAACTACCTAAATAAAATTGCGGGTAACTCAATGACCAAGCTCTATAACTGGGCAAACGTGGTCATATTTAGTGTGATATCCGCCGCGATGATCACGGTATCGGCAACCGCCGTTCGGTTTTTGTTTGATATACCCGCGCAACTCGATTGGTACCCTAACAGCTTAGCATTTGTGGCCATTGTTTTATCGGTTGGCTCTATTGTTGTATTTGTGGCTATGTATGGTTTTTCAACCGTTGCTGATTTTTCTAAAATTTGTGCGCCATGGTTATTTGTTATTTTTATAGCGGGCTCGTTTGCCTTGTTCCCTGAGCTTTCTAATCATGTATTAGGAGTGACCACGCTAACAGGGTTTGATGACTTTATGGCGATAGGGGATTCTTCTATTTGGACCGGTACCACCGCTGATGGCGAAAAAGGTATTGGCTTATTAGAGGTTATTGGTTTTGCATGGGCTGCAAACTCTATTACCCACTTTGGCTTAATTGATATGGCAATTTTTAGATTTGCTAAACGCAAAAGCTACGGTTTGTTTTCAGGCGTAGGTATGTTTTTTGGCCATTACTTAGCATGGATCTCGGCCGGTATTATGGGCGCAGGTGTTGCGGTATTACTTAAAACAACTATTTCATCACTTGACCCAGGTGACGTTGCTTACCACGCATTAGGCTGGACAGGCTTTGTTATTGTAATTATTGCGGGCTGGACTACAGCTAACGCTAACCTTTACCGTGCAGGCCTTGCAGCACAATCTATTTTTGTTGACCAATCGCGCGAGCGCACTACCGCAATTGTTGGTGTTGTAACCGTTATAATTGCGTGTTTCCCGTTTGTATTTTCGCAAATGTTACCGCTTTTAACTTACGCAGGCTTATTAGTAGTACCTGTAGGCGGCATTGTATTTGCCGAGCATGTTTTATTTCCTAAAATTGGTTTAACCCGCTACTGGGCTAAATACAAAAACATTACCCGTAGCGTACCAGCCATTGCCTCTTGGGCATTAGCACTTGTGTTTGGCTTTGGTTTAAATGCGATTGATGTAATGTCGTTTTACTACTTATTTATTCCTACTTGGATTTTCACCATTGTTATTTACACGCTACTGGCTAAAAAATACGGCGCAGGTGAAGACTACAGCAAAGAGATTGCAGCAGAAGAGCAAGAGCAGCAAGACATTAAAGAGTACCAAGCAGGACTGGCTGAAAACGTTCAAGCTCCAGTTGTTGATAACTCAATGCTAACCAAAGTGTTAAATGGCGTGTCGACTGTTTCGTTACTTATTATTTTTGGCTTTGCCAGCCAAGTAATGTTTTTTAGTGACAGCATGAGCATTTACGCAGGAAATAAATCTCAGTTTGAAATTGCATGTTTTATTTGCACCATTATTTATTTTGCAACCGCTTACTGGTCGCTATTGCGCCATAAAGCACTCAATACTGCATCTTAATTTAAATTTTTAATATTGTTTTAGTAAGGCCGCACCATGACGCAACACCAGCACACTGACGCTCTTGTTAAAGGGCTAAACCAACAAAGCTTGGCAGATATGCCAAGCCATGTAGATACACCAAACTACGACCGTAGTAAGCTAAAAGCGGGTATAGTTCATATTGGTGTGGGCGGCTTTCACCGTGCTCACCAAGCGGTGTACATTAACGAGCTATTAAAAACGCCAGGTGCTGAACAGTGGGGTATTTGTGGTGTTGGCTTATTAGAAGGTAACCGTGGTCTGCGCGATATTTTAAAGCAGCAAGACTACCTTTACACGCTAACGGTAAGACACCCAAATGGGCAAATAGATAACAAAGTTATTGGCTCTATGATTGACTTTTTGTTTGCTCCAGAGGACAAGCAAGCGGTTATTAATAAGCTTGCGCACAGCGATACGCATATTGTGTCGTTAACCATTACCGAAGGCGGCTATAACTTTAACCCAGTTACGGGTGAGTTTGACTACTCAAACCCAGAAATTATTAACGACATTAATAACCCGAACGACCCAATTACGGCGTTTGGATACATTACTGCTGCGTTAAAGCTACGTAAAGAACAAGGCCTTGATGCGTTTACTGTACAGTCGTGCGATAACATTCAGCACAACGGTAATGTAACGCGTAAAATGCTACTTGCCTTTGCGGCCGAGCAAGACAAAGAGCTAAGCGAGTGGATTGCTACTAACGTAACTTTCCCAAATGCAATGGTTGACCGTATTACGCCAGTATCTAAAAAGAGCGATATTGACTACGTTGTTGATGCGTACGGGGTTAGCGATGAATGGCCAATTACCTGTGAGTCGTTTACACAATGGGTAATTGAAGACTCATTTTGCTGCGGACGCCCAAATTGGGATAGCGTTGGCGCACAATTTGTAAGTGACGTAACACCTTTTGAGACCATGAAAATACGCTTATTAAATGCAGGCCATTCGGTACTGGGTTTATTAGGCTCTGTACATGGCTACGGCACAATTGACGAAACAGTATCAGATCCTTTATTTGCTAAGTACTTACGTGCGTTTATGGATAGAGAAGTAACGCCTAACCTAGAAAAATTAGAAGGCATTGATCTTGAAATCTACAAAGACACGCTAATTGAGCGCTTTGCTAATCCAAACATTAAAGACAGCTTATCGCGCATTTGTTCAGAAAGCGCAGCAAAGCTACCTAAGTTTTTAATTGCCACCATTAACGAAAATCTAGCCCATGGCCGTGATGTATCACTTGCGACCCTGGTTATTGCTGCATGGTGTTTTTACAGCGATAAAGGCGAAGATGAGCAAGGCAATAAGCTTGAAATAATTGATGCAATGCAAAGCGAGTTACATGAAGCCGCGGCTAAAACGGCGACTGATGACCTTGCATTTTTATCGCTAACAAGCTTATTTGGCGATTTAAATACGCAAAGTGCCTTTACGTCTCACTACAAAAACAATGTAGAAGCGTTATACGCACCGGCTAGCAAAATTAAAGCAATTATGAATAACGTGCTTGAGCCTAAAGGTAACTAATAATGAGCATTTTAATTGATTCTAAACAAGGTAAAGACGTAAGCGTAAGTTGCTTTGGCGAAGTACTATGGGATTGTTTTGCAAACGATAAACGCCTAGGCGGCGCGCCGCTTAACATGTGTGTGCGTATTAACTCACTGGGCATTAAAGCCGACATGATAAGCGCTGTAGGTAACGATGAACTGGGTACTGAGCTACTAGGCGAAATTAAAAGCAAAGGCGTAAGCTGCGAATACATTGGCGTTAATAACGACAAAAAAACCAGCACAGTACAAGTTACCTTAGATAAAAGCGGCTCAGCCAGCTACGAAATAGTTGCCGACACTGCGTGGGATAACATTGAGCTTACAGACTCACTTATTGAAAAAGTAAAAGCCAGTGATGTATTTGTATTTGGCAGCCTAATTGGCCGAAGCGAAGCCTCACTTGCTACATTAAACCAATTAGTTGATGTAGCTAACTTTAAAGTGTTTGACGTAAATTTACGTGCGCCACACTACACGTTAGACACATTAGTAGATTTAATGAATAAAGCCGACTTCATCAAATTAAACGATGAAGAGCTTTACGAAATTGCCAAAGCAATGGGCTGTAAGTTCCATTCACTTGAGCAAAACTTAGCGTTTATTGCACAGCAAACCAACACCGAATACCTTTGTGTAACTAAAGGCAGCCACGGTGCACTACTAACCATAAAAGGCGAAAATTACTATAACTCAGGTTATTTAATTAGCGTTGTGGATACAGTAGGCGCAGGGGATTCGTTTTTAGGGTCGTTAATTTATCAGCTTTGTAGTAGCGATTGTGCACAACATGCTGTTGATTTTGCGTGTGCAGTAGGTGCAATGGTGGCCGAAAGTGCCGGTGCTACACCTACACTTACTCATGAACAAATTAACGAGTTTATGAGCCCAGCGTAACGTAAAAAATCACAGTTACACCCAATCATTGTGTGTGTAAGCGGCTTTACTTTTATAGTAAAGCCGCTTTTTTTTGCTTTAATTTTTATTAATGAAGCCGTTTAGATTAAGTGTTGAGCAAGGTGCATAAAAAGTAACTCAAATAGGGTCTGTTGACCTTTGCAGTTTGAAATTTCTTCAAACTAGGGGCGGTTTAATCGCGGCGCGAGGTTTGTAACCTAGTGGGCTCGATAACTGCTCCTGCGTTACCCTAATGGCTTACATCAATGTAAGAATAAGTCAAAACCGAGCAAAGCTTCCGCGTCCTGCTCACGCCCCTTACCTACATCCATGTAGGCAACAAAGAGTAAATCGCCCCTAGGCAGAACCCGAAGGGCAGCGCCTGTTTGGCATTAATGCTGCGTTATCGCCTACTTATGGGGAATAACCACACCACATAGGCTCTGCCTTGCCTAAATACCAAACAGGCTGCTGCAAATTTAACCTTGAAAGGTCTACAGACCCTTGTGTATTAGCTATTCGTCTTATAGCGGGGGGATTAATACTTTGTTAATGTTCGTCGATTATTCATGGATTGAAAGGCGGGGCGGCAATTAGGCGCTCTATACTCCAAATACAAAAAGAGAAACGTGCTTTATGATCATCTTTTTTATCTGCATAACAATCTTAATACTGGGATATAAGTTTTATAGCCCGTTTGTTGAAAAACAAGCAGGTATGGATACAACAGTTGATACACCGCAAAAACGCTTTAGCGAAGGTGTTGATTATGTAGCCATTCACCCTGTGCGTGCATTTTTAATTCAGTTTTTAAATATTGCGGGTGTAGGCCCTATATTTGGCCCAATTTTAGGTGCGCTTTACGGACCGGTAGCACTTGTGTGGATTGTGCTTGGTAACGTATTAGGTGGTGCAGTACACGACTTCTTCTCAGGTGTGATGAGCATTAAAGAAGATGGCAAAAGCTTACCAGAAATAGCCGGGCACTATTACAACGTAGTGTTTAAAGGCTTTATGCTGATATTTACAGCCATGCTGCTGTTTTTTGTGGGCGTTGTATTTATTATGAGCCCAGCAGGCTTATTAAGTAATTTAGATGTATTTGAAGGCACTTTTTTTGCTAATAATACTTTTTGGGTTTTGGCTATTCTAGCGTACTACTTTTTAGCAACCCTGCTACCTATTGATAAAATTATTACTAAGTTTTACCCGCTATTTGGCTTATTAATGATTGTAATGACTACATTAATAGCCGGTGCGTTATTACTAGATGCACCACACTTACCAGTTGCAGGCGACTTTTTAGCCTACTTTGAAGCCGACCACGCGCATGACTTTTTAGAGCCAAACCCTGATGGCCTGCCAACCTGGCCGTTACTGTTTATTACCATTACCTGTGGTGCTATTAGTGGCTTTCACTCTACCCAAGCGCCTATTATTGCCCGCTGTTTAACAAACGAAAAATACGTACGCCCAGTATATTACGGCGCAATGATGTGTGAAGGCATTGTAGGTTGTGTATGGGCACTTGCGGGTATTGCTGCATTCCCAGAAGGTTACGCAGGCTTAAAAGCATTGCTTGATCAAGGTGGCCCAGGTTTAGTGGTTAACCATGTAGCAAATAGCTACTTAGGCGTAATGGGCGGTATTATGGCCATTATTGCTGTTGCGGTGTTCCCTATTACCTCTGGCGATACGGCGTTCCGTTCACTGCGTTTAACCGTGGTTGATGCGTTTAATATTCCGCAAAGCTTACGTAATCGCTTATTACTGGCAGTGCCAATTTTAACGATTGCCTTTTTTATGACTAAATTAGATTTCTCGGTTATTTGGCGCTACTTTGCATTTTCAAACATGCTGCTTTCAACAAGTGTATTATGGCTTGCAACTAAGTACTTATTTGATAGACGTGCATTCCACTGGATCACCAGCATACCTGCCGTTATCGCTACTGGCGTAACACTTTCGTACATTATGACTGCTGCTATTGGCTTTAATTTAGCGGCCGACTTAGGTAAACCAATTGGTGCCGCTGTGGTTGTTATTGGCTTAGTAGGTTTAGTGTTTGTACACTCTAAGCATAAAAAGCTAGATGTAGCGTAAAGCGTTAAAAATTAAATAAGCGAGCTTATTAAGCTCGCTTTTTTTATGCATAAAATTTACCCTCACACTATGCAATATTAAAGGTAATAAAATGAAAATAGCCGCCGATTTTACCCAGAGAGTCGTTGTTCATAGTGAGCAACTTAATTGGAACCCTTCGCCAATGGCGGGCGTTGATAGGCGCCCACTTGATAGAGTAGGCGCAGAAGTAGCCCGTGCTACAAGCATTGTACGTTATGCACCAGGGAGCGAGTTTTCGCCTCATGTGCATACAGGCGGCGAAGAGTTTTTTGTACTAGAAGGGGTATTTCAAGATGAGCATGGCGATTTTCCACAAGGCTCTTATATTCGTAACCCACCCCAATCAAAGCACAAACCAGGTTCCGATGAAGGCTGCATAATATTTGTAAAGCTTTGGCAATTTCAGCCACAAGATAGAACCCACGTACGCTTACAAACACAGCATATGGGCAGTGTGCAACACGCCACATTTAAAGGCCTTGCCATAACCCCACTTTATAAAGATGACTTTGAAGATGTGAGCTTATTGCATTTTGAGGCAGACGCTAACATACAAATTAGTGCAAGCGGGGGGGCTGAGCTACTCGTGCTTGAAGGCGATATAAGTGAGCAATCAGATGTATTAGTAAAACACAGTTGGTTAAGGCTGCCTATTAACAGTGAGCTTAATATAACCGCAGGTAAGCAAGGTGCAAAAGTGTGGCTTAAATTAGGGCACTTAACAGATGTAGATAAGCAAATAGAGCGCGTACAAAACGCTTAGCAAATAGCATTATTTAGCAGTATTGTTTGATTTAGTTCAGTACTAATTAACTTAATACGGTGTAGTTTTATAGTTTAACTCAGTAAGTGATGGGTATTTTTGGGGTTTTTATTTTTTAAAGGGAATAATTTCACTTTATAGGCTTTAATTAACTCCAACTTTCGTTATTAAGCCCATTCACACAGTCTGTAAATGACATAAGCGCACCCGATTAAGGAGAGCAGCATGGTACACACAACACATGGTTTATCTATTGGTATTGAACGCGCAGGCCGAGAATTTTTTTTAAAACTAAAAGCTGTAGGAACGCTAACTCACGACGACTATAAAGTTATTACCCCCATGATCGACTCAGCGCTTGGCGAGGTTAAACACCCTATAGCAAACGTGCTTATTGATGCCAGCGAGCTAGAAGGTTGGGAGCTTCGCGCCGCGTGGGATGATTTAAAGCTTGGCGTAAGACACTCAAAAGAATTTAATAAAATTGCAATTTATGGCAATCAAGAATGGCAAGCCCGCATGGCTAAAATAGGCAATTGGTTTATTTCAGGCGAGGTGCAATACTACGAAAACGCCACCGCCGCCATCGATTGGCTAGATGAATAGCTTGATTGAAAAGTTTAAGTTAAAGCACTCTTATAGAGTGCTTTTTTATATAGGAGCGTTAATAAGTTTTTGAATTTGCTTTATTTTAATTGTTAATGTTGCTTAATTAAAATACACTCCTTAGTACTAATAAAACTATACATTATAATAACAATGAAACACGTACTTGCCCTTTTTGTATTACTCATATTTTCTACATCAATACATGCAAAAGACAACACCATATTTACGCCCGTGAGCGATTTATTTTTAGCTGTTTCTAACTTTGATCACGTAAAAATGCGCGCGGCTGTTGACGATTCATTCTTGCTTTTAGAGCACGGTGAAGTGTGGACTATTGATGACTTTGTAAACGTTGTTAAACCCGCTGATTACATAAGAACGAATTATTTTAGTGTTATAAATTCGCGTGTAGAAGGAAATGTTGCGTTTATTAATTACTGGAATAAAGCCAACTTTAAAAACGCCGATAAAAGTGCTGATATTTATTGGTTAGAAAGCGTGGTTGTATCAAAAGTGGGCGACAAATGGCTATTATCGCAAATGCACTCAACCCGTTTACCACAAGGTGAAACACCTAAAGGCGTTACTTTTATTAAGCAATAATTATAAATTAGGTTAAGCCCCGCCATTTGGGGCTTTAACTGTTTATATTACATCAGCCAGCACAGGTAATGCCGGAAATGCCCCTTTAGCTAAACACGCTTTAGAGCCACATTGAAGGGCAAAGTGCAGGGCGTTTTTTATGCTAGTTTCATCATTTAACTTATCTGCTAGTGATAAATCACTCCCTAAGTTATTTAAATAGTATAAAACTCCCGCTATAAAAGCATCGCCCGCGCTTGTTGTATCTACTGCGTTTATTTTTGGTGCCGATTCGTTAAGTATAAATGCGCTGTGGTAAACCGTAGCAGGCTCAGGCCCGTCGGTTAAAAACACCAGTTTTACTCCGGTATTTAATAGCATTTGAATGTAATCTTCGCCCGTTGTTTCGCTATGCTTTGCTAAAAAATTAAGTTCATCACGCGAAAGTTTAACTATGTCGCAATAAGCGAAGCAGGCCTTTACATTGCTGGCTATATCATGGATGTTTTCCCACAAGCTGTAGCGTAAATTTACGTCAAAACTAACGAGCTTATTATGTGTTTTAGCAAGTTCTAGCGCTTTAACCGTTGTGCTAGCTATGGCTGGATCGGTTAGGGTGTTTGAGCAAAAGTGCAGGGTGCTTATGCTTTGCCAATTTATTTGCGCTAAATGCGCTTGGGTTAAAAGTACATCGGCTGTGTTATGGCGATAAAAGCCAAAACTGCGCTCGCCTGTTTCATCAAGGCTTACTATTACCATGGCGGTTTGTGAGCCAGCAATGGTAAATAAATAGTCTGTATTTACATTGTATTGAGCCAAGGCATTACTTAATTGATTGGCAAAATGATCGTCACCTTTACCACCACAAAATGCAGCATCACCGCCAAGTTTTGCATAGCCAACAGCAACATTAGCAGGTGCACCACCAGGGATGGGTAAGTACGCTGAGTTATGAGCATCTTGAGGCAGCATATCAATTAAAAGCTCGCCTAAGCACAGGAGTTTGGTCATTTGAAATATCCTAAAAAACCCAGCAAAGCTGGGCTAAAACATGAAGGGTGTTATTTATTCATACTTTAAAAGGCGCTACAGCGATGACTCACTGCAGCGCAATACACACATTTAGTTAAAAGCGTATTTTAAAGTAACCGACGTAGTGCGGCCGTTAATAGTACGGGCACGAATAATGTCGTTCTCAGGTACTGAGCCTTCTTCGGCTTCTGTAATACCTACTGTATCGAATAGGTTGTTTACATTAAGCGCAAGGTTTAAGTTTTCTGATAAGTCGTAGCTTACAAACGCATTTACTTGCGTGTAGCCGTCAAACTTAAGGTCGTTGTTATCTTGTGCATAAGCATCGGTTGTACCAATAAAGCTTACACCTGCCGCGCCTTTATCGTAGCTGTAACGCGCCATTAGTGAGTAAATTAAATCCGCTTGGCGACGTGGTGTGTTACCTACAACTTCAGGGGTTAGCGCATCTTTTGCAATTTCTGCATCGGTCCAAGTAAAGTTACCTCTAAAGTCCCATGCATCCATAAAGTAAGTTGATTCAACCTCAATCCCTTTTGCTTCGTATTCACGGTCGAAAAAGGTTTGCGATGTTGCTTCAAAGTTTTGCTCTTCTGTTTCTGCGTAAAAGGCTGTTGCAAATACCGAGAACGAATCAAAGCGTTTTTTCACACCAATCTCAAATTGGTTTACTTCATCTACTGCATCTTCATCGGCTACGCTTCCGTCGCTGCGTACTTTACCAAATAGTAAACGGTCTGCATTTGCGCGCCCGCCTTTACTAATACGTGCAAACGTAGCTAGGCTTGGGTCAATTTGGTAGTTAGCACCTACAGAATAAGACGAGTAGCTCCAGTCGTAATTTACTGGGCTTGCATTAGCTATATCAATACCTGCTACGTTTTGCTCAGGAATAGAAATAGTACCGTCGCGGTTCATATCTACTGTTGAAGTCACGGCACCTGCGTAGTTACCGCGTGCTTCACCGCTGTCGTAGCGGGCACTTGCATCAATGCTTACATCACCAAGTTTTGTTGAAAACGCAACATACGGTGCGCGAGTGTCGTACTCGGTGTCGTAATCGCGCTGGCAACAGTTACCCCAATAAGGCGTGCCGTATGCGTATAAACCGTTTTCTGAATACTCAGTGCCATCGGCTGCGGTTACATTTAAAAGTGCCGCATTGTCGCCTTTAAGCTCCATTAAGTACGAGTTCCATAACCACGACATAGCAATGTTTTGTGTAGAGGCAAAGTAACCAAAGGTTAGGCTAGTGTCATCGCTAAACGATTTAGTTAGTTTAAAATCGTTAACAATAGAGCCAAAGTCATTAAGCGTTACATCAAAAGTGTGAATACGCATGGCAAGTTCATCATTAAATGCTTCGCCTGTGTTTGCGTTACTCAGTGTTGCGCCTACACCGCCAATACTTTGTGCAATAGACGATGCGCTGCCAACCTCAGCAGGAATAAGCGAGTTAAAGTTGCCGCTAATTGACGATTTACGAAAACGGTTTTCGATACGCCAATCGTTATCTAAATCAAATACAGCTTCAAAACCTACCGCATCCACTTTAGGGTTCATGCCGTCGCGTAAATCGCCACTGCTAATTTGGTTTTCGCCATTTAGGCGCACTGTTTTGGTAAATAATGCTGAATGCGGTGTATCTGATTGTGCATCAAACCCGGCAATAGAATCACCATTTGAGTACATTGGCATTGGTAAGTAACCTACGCTTTTGTCGTCTAAGTGTTTGTAATAAAGGCGTACGTAGCCGTTTTCAAAATCTTTAGTAAGGTTTGCTTTAATTTGGCCACCTTTATTTGATGTGTAGCCTGTTTCGCGCGGGCCTTCGCCTTGGCGTACAAAACCACCTACATGAAAACGCACGCTGTCGGTTAAATAGGTGCCGTATTCAAAGTCGGTGCGTACACTGTCGTAATCTAGGCCAACAGTAGTAGATACGCTACCCGATTCGTTTTCGCCGTTTTTAGAAATAAAGTTAATTATGCCGCCAGGTGCATTACTGGCTGATGTAGAGGCTGAGCCACCGCGAATTGATTCGATTGTTTGCACTGTGTTATCAAGGCGCATAAAAATATCGGCGTTACCAAAGGCAACATCACCAAACTGCATTACAGGCAGACCATCTTCTTGCAGTTGTAAAAACTTAGCGCCACCCGATGCTACAGGTAAGCCACGCACTGCAATATTTGCATTACCTTCACCGCCTGTTGATTCAGCGCGAACACCCGGAATAATTCTAAATGCTTCAGCCGTTGAGCGTGGCGTTGATACCTCAACTTGCTCAAGCGATAAACTGCTTACTGATGAGCTCGATGCCATAATAGTTGTGCGGCGAGGTACACCGGTAACAACAATTGTTTCAAGCCCTTGCTTAGCTTGCACTTTGGTTTCTTGCTCGTCTTGTGCATGAACGCCTTGGCTTACTGCAAGTGCTAAGGCACTGATTAAATATAAAGGTGTGTGGTGTGTTGTCATGTTAACGCCTCATTGTGTTGTGTGAGTTTGTTATTTTACTTAATCGATTAAGTAAAAATAACAAAGTTTTTACAATATGCAAATTATTTTTGTGTGTAATTTGCACTTTTTTTGTTTTTATATTGATTTTAAAGGTATTTTTATTCTGGCTTGAGCAGCCATTTATGCATTTTTAGTTAATGCTTTTGCCGCAGGGTCGCGGTAAAAGTTATAAAGCATGGCTAAAAATAAGATCACAGCAAAGCCAGTAGCTAAGTAAAAACCGTAGCGTACGTGGCCAAAGTAATCACTTATCATGCCCATAAATAAAGGCGCAAGTGCGGCCGAAAGCGCGGTAAAAAATAAAATAACACCCGCTACTGCACCATGTTGTGCAACAGGAAAGCACGATATACCTTTAGAGTTTAAAGTAGGGTAAACCATCGACATAAATAAACCCGAAAGCGGAAGCAAGCCTACCGCCCAATCAACACCGCCTACCAAAGTGCCTACATAACACAGCGCGATGCCTAAGCTTAAATAAGCCATGACCCCTTGCCAGCTAAAGTGATTTAAAAGCCATACAGCAATAAAGCGTCCAGCAGCACGTAATACAAAAAATAGTGTAAGTGCGTAGGTTGCAAGTAAAGGCCACGAGCCTGTGTAATCTTTTAAAAGTGTTGGCATCCACACGTAAATAGCAACCTCGGTAGCCACATATAATGCAATAGCCAACGAAAAACCAAGTGCGTACGGGTTTTTAATCATTTTCATGGTGGTGGCAAGTGAAGCGGGCTTTTCTGTGCTTTTAACAACACTTGGGTAGTCGGCGCGCCATGCCATTAACGCTAAAATTAAACACATAACGCCGGCAATAATGTACAGGTAAGTCCAGCTCACGTTTTGAGTAAGCAGTACGCCTACCAGCGCAGGGCCAACGATGGCACCAATACCAAAAAAGCCTTCTACTTTGTTCATGGTTTTAGTGTGCTCTGCGTTACTTGCAGATATATCGCCAAGTAGCGCTAGTGCGCCGGTTTTAAATAAACCAATGGCAAGCCCTATACAGCACAGCAAAATCAAAAACACCGAAAAGCTATTGCTAAAGGCAAACAAAAAGCAGCTGAGCGAAAAAATAAGTAAGCCCAGCATTATGGTTTGTTTACGGCCTAGGCTGTCGGCTAAGAAGCCTAAAAACAAGCCACTAAAGGCAATGAGTGCCATAGGTGCATAATGAAAAGCACTGGCTTGGGTCATACTTAAATCAAACTCAGTGATTAGTTCAGGGATGATCATACCTACTGCATCTGAGGTCATCGCAAACATAAAAAACATCATGTAAGTGAGTATTCGTATGCGCTGCATTGGGTCGCTTTGCGAGTGTGTGTGTAAATTCGTCATGTGATTTTTCCTCGTTGTGGCTCAAGTTATAGTAATAACTCAATCACTTACTCTAGTTAGTATTACCTTTGCCACAACTTTTGTATGTAAAATATTTAAAAATTACTTGTAAAATTGTACGTGCTAGTTAAAGATATATCTTAATCGATTAAGTTTCAACTTGGTAATCACACATGATGAAGAATAAAGTTCAATTGATCACATATGCTGATCGAATCACAGGTCAAGATATAAACGCACTTACAACATTGTTAAAAGGTCCTCTGAAGGGCGTATTTGGTGGTGTGCACCTTTTACCTTTTTATAATCCTATTGATGGCAGCGATGCGGGCTTTGACCCGATTGATCACAGCGAAGTAGATTCTCGCATTGGTACATGGGCTGATATTCAAGCACTGGGTGAAAACCATGATCTAATGGCTGATTTAATCGTTAACCATGTATCGGCGCAGTCTTATCAGTTTCAAGATGTGCTAGCTAAAGGCAAGCAATCAGAATTTTGGGATTTGTTTTTAACAAAAGAAGACGTTTTTCCAAATGGTATGAGCGAAGCTGAGCAACAAGCAATTTATCGCCCGCGCCCCGGTAGCTGTTTTACGCCAATGCAGTGTGGCGATGGTCAAACGTATGACTTTTGGACCACGTTTACCGATAACCAAATTGATATAAACGTAAAAGTTGAAGCGGGTATTGCGTATTTAAATAACGTATTAACTAAGTTTTCTGAAAATAACGTAAATATTATTCGTTTAGATGCAGCGGGTTACGCAATTAAACAAGCCGGTACTAACTGTTTTATGCTAGACGAAACCTTTGGCTACCTAGATAACTTGTCAAAGCAAGCAAACGAGCTTGGCATGGAAACCATTGCTGAAATTCATAGCCACTACCAAACACAAGTAGAAGTAGCAAAGCGTGTAAACATGGTTTACGACTTTGCATTACCGCCGCTTATTTTACATAGCTTATTTAATAACGATGTAGATGCATTACTTAAATGGTTACAAATTTCACCACGCAACTGTTTAACGGTACTTGATACACACGACGGCATAGGCATTATTGATGCTGGCCCAATGGGCGACAAGCCAGGGCTATTAAATGCACAGCAAATAGATACCCTTGTAGAAACCATGCATGCCAACAGTAACAACCAAAGCCGCCAAGCTACAGGTGCTGCTGCCAGTAACGTTGATTTATACCAAGTAAATTGCACGTATTACAATGCATTAGGCGCTAACGATTTAGATTATTTGATTTCGCGTGCCATACAGTTTTTTGCCCCCGGTGTGCCGCAAGTGTACTACGGTGGTTTATTTGCCTGCGAAAACGATATGGATTTACTTGCGCGTACCAATGTGGGCCGTGATATTAACCGTCCGTATTTAAATAGTGAAACAATTGAGCACGCACTCAATAAACCTGTAGTAAAAGGTTTAATAGAGCTCATTAAATTACGTAATGAACACCCCGCTTTTGCAGGAGAGTTTAGTGCTCACGGTACACAGGGAATATGTTGTTTAACGTGGCAACTTGAAGATAAGTCTATTGCATTAAGTGTTAATTTTAAAACGCGAGATGCACTTATTACCCAAGTAAATGGTGATGAAGAAACAACGATAAGTTTAAACGCATTGCTAGCCTAACAGGCTATTAAAACAAAAAGCCAAGCTCAAAAGCTTGGCTTTTGTTTACCCAATCCTTTTTAATATAACCTATTAACCACTTGCGCCAATATCTAGCTCGTAACTTACATCACATATTTTTTCTTCTTTAGATATAAAGAGCTCGGCGGCCATTACGCCTTTTTCTTGGCTGTTTTGATGAATAGTGGTTAGGCGCGGCACAAAACGAGCGGCTTCGTCTATTCCATCAAAGCCGACAATACGCAGTTCTTCACCTATTTTTATGCCTTGTTTTATCGCTTCTCGCATGGTGGCAAGGGCAATTAAATCACTCATACAAATTATAACGTTAGGGCGAGGGGAGGCACTTAACACCTCTTTAGCAGCAATATTGGCAAAACGCTCGCTGCTTTCGGGTATATTCCAAATGCGGTCATCAGCTACGGTTATATTTGCCTCACTTAAAGCACGTTGATAACCCCGTAAACGTTGGTGCGAAATAGATTGCCCTGTTTCAAATTCGTGATGCTCATATACGCGGCACAATACGTTTTCATCAAGTAATCTTAAGCCTAAAATAGCGACTTTATCGCTTTGATTTTTTAAAACATGCTTGGCTATTTCGTAACTTGCTTGCTCGTTATTAATATTTACTGAGGCATTGCGGGCTATATCAAAATCAATAGTTACCACATGTTTAGAGACCGTTTTTAACTGCTCTACTAATGCGTTATTTCGAGGGCGGCCATAGCAAATAAAGCCATCAACAAAGTCGACCACGCTGTTAAGGTTATCGCTATTTCCTGAAAACAATAAAACATTAATGCCGTTTTTTTCAAGCACCGAGGTTACACCCCGCATAAAGCTACTGGCCACAGGGTCCGACACCATATATTCCACGCTATCTGGCAGCACTAACGCCACAATGTTAAATGTACCACTGCGAAGCGATTGCGCGGCTTTATTGGGCCCGTAATAGCCCAAGGTTTTGCACGCTGCAAGAATATCGTCTCGGCGTTTAGCCGATAGCTGATCAGGGCGGTTAAACGCATTAGAGACTGTTGCGTTAGATACACCTAACTCTTTAGCAATACTTTTTAAGGTCCAGCGGGTTTGCTTACTCATACCAATTCTTTACTCAATACTCATGTTAATAAACTAACATATTCAGGGCGTTAGCAAAGTAAAAAATAAGGTTTTACCCTTAATGCCGGCACTCTTTAGGCGCAATACCAAAGGTTTGTTTAAATACACGACTAAAGTGGCTCGCGCTATTAAACCCAACATCAAAGCAGACTTGGCTAATTGCATGGCCTTGCAGTAATTGATTGCGCGCTTTTTTAAGTCTCAATTGTTGCTGCCAAAGGGCTGGGGTAGTGCCAAATGCCAGTTTAAACTGCTGATAAAACTTACTGCGGCTCATGCAGGCTATTTTGCACAAGGTATTTATGTCGAGCGTTTCGTTTAAGTGCTCTTCAATATAAAGCAGTGCATCGCTTATTTTTGTTTTAAGGCGTGGTTTATCGCTATTAGCGAGTAATAAGTCGCGACTTTGTTGTTGTAACAACCGGGTGATCAATTCGTTTAACGACAAGTCAATTAAGTAATGTCGCTGTGCGCCTGGTTCGCTAAATAAATGTACCATGCGCTCTAATAATTGCTGTATTTGGCTATTATGTTGGCTGTGTACCAATTGTGGAACATACTCGAATAAGTCGCCATCGTGTGCAAAGCTTTGCTGCATGTTAAGCGCATTTGCCACAGCGTTTATTTTATCTTTGCTTATTTCAATTGCTAAACAAGTGGTTGGGGCGTGCATTGATGCCTGTGGAAAATCAATTAATACACCTTGCTCTGGCGCTAATACAAACGACTCGTGGGGTAAAAATGCTTTATGGTATTGGCTACTTTCTACGTGCATTACTTTTTTACCGCTGAGCATGGCACAAAACAGTAACTCCTTTGAATGCAGTGCCACCTTTTGTGCGCGTTGGTACGTGTCGTAAATGCTCAACTCGCTGTTATCTGCTGCAAATGTCACTTTATTTTCTATTAAAACATCAAGTTGTTGGCGTTTTTTGTTTAACTGAGATGTGTGCATATCAATCCTTTTGGCTTTTATTAGTGTGGACTCACAGACAACTTTTGTGGACAGCTAATCAAGTTTTTAGGGGCTTGTTAGGCTAATGTCAAACAACACTGATTAAATATAAAGCATTTTGTTTTATATAAATGTTCGACCTTTAGCTAACAACAATAAAGAGAGCACACACATGATATATGCAAATCCAGGCAGCGATGGCGCACTCGTAAACTTTAAACAACAATACGGTAATTACATTGGCGGGGAGTGGGTAAAGCCTGTAAACGGCCAATACTTTGATAATATAAGCCCAGTAAATGGTAAGGTATTTTGCCAAATACCTCGCTCCGACAAAGATGATATAAACCTAGCACTCGACAAAGCGCATGCAGTGCGAGAGCAGTGGGGCACAACCTCGGTGACCGAGCGCAGTAATATACTGCTAAAAATAGCCGACCGAATTGAGCAAAACCTAGAGCTACTAGCTGTTGCCGAAACATGGGATAACGGTAAAGCAATTCGTGAAACACTAGCGGCTGATATTCCGTTAGCGGCCGATCATTTTCGCTACTTTGCAGGGTGCCTACGCTCGCAAGATGGCAGTATTGGTGAAATAGACGAAACCACGGTGGCATATCATTTTCACGAACCGTTAGGTGTGGTTGGGCAAATTATCCCGTGGAACTTCCCTATTTTAATGGCCGCATGGAAACTTGCACCCGCACTTGCTGCAGGTAACTGTGTGGTACTAAAACCAGCCGAACAAACTCCAGCATCTATTTTAGTTTTAATGGAAATTATTGGTGACTTACTGCCTGCAGGCGTGCTCAATATTGTAAATGGGTTTGGTAAAGAAGCAGGCGAAGCACTGGCCACAAGTAAACGCATTGCTAAAATTGCATTTACAGGCTCTACACCTGTCGGCTCTCATATTTTAAAATGTGCTGCTGAAAACATTATTCCCTCAACGGTAGAACTTGGCGGTAAATCGCCCAATATATTTTTTAATGATGTAATGGAAAAAGACGACGCGTTTTTATCAAAAGCCATAGAAGGCGCCGTACTTGCTTACTTTAACCAAGGTGAAGTATGTACCTGTCCATCAAGATTGTTTATTCAAGAAGATATATACGAGCAGTTTATTGAGCGCATACTCGAACGTACCCAACAAATTAAACGCGGTAACCCACTCGACAGCGAAACCATGGTGGGCGCTCAAGCTTCAAAAGCACAGTTTGATAAAATACTTAGTTACATAGACATAGGTAAAAAAGAAGGCGCTGAAGTACTCACCGGAGGAAACGTAGAGCAGCTAAATGACGATTTAAATGGTGGTTATTACATACAACCTACACTGCTTAAAGGTACCAACGACATGCGTGTGTTCCAAGAAGAAATTTTTGGCCCTGTTATTTCTATGTCGACCTTTAAAGATGAAGCCGAAGCACTCGAACTTGCCAACAGCTCAGAATTTGGCTTAGGCGCAGGGGTGTGGAGCCGAAACATGAACCGTGCTTATAGCATGGGGCGTAAAATTGAAGCTGGCCGGGTGTGGACCAACTGTTACCACATGTACCCAGCACATGCTGCATTTGGTGGGTATAAAAAATCAGGAATAGGGCGCGAAACGCACAAACTCGCACTCGATCACTACCAACAAACTAAAAATTTATTAGTGAGTTATAGCGAAGATCCGCTCGGCTTTTTTTAATAAAGCAGCTCAAACTTAAACACAACAACCATTAAGTAATGAGGGCGCTGCATATTTGCAGCGCTTTTTTATTCACAGTGCTCACAAGGCTACTTTAAGCGTGTTGTAATATATAAGTACAATACCAGCCGCGTTTAAAGCGTTAAAACCTAAGTGCGTTAAATAGGCCATTACCTGCGTCAAAAAACGATTTTACGATATTAACTTTTTATAAAAGTTGCTCTAAAAATGTGCAGTGATTTATGCATTGTCGGATATTACTGATCTCCCCCATTTAGGTGTATTACAGCATTAACGGAGATTTCTTTGTAGTTAACCAATTGTTTACAGGTGGTTATTTGCTGGCTAAGATAAAAGCATCGTAATATAGGGACATTTGTCGGTTTGTAAAACGACAAATGTCGTAGACAAAGTTGTTAGGCCTCTTATGGATATTTGTGACAACAACTATTGGATTGCTCTACTCGAGGAGTTTGGAATGTTTTATTTAACCGCTATTTTAGTGTTTTTAACAGCTATATATGCTTACTTAACACATAAAATGGTTAAAGTGAGTGAAGAATCAGTAAATGAAACAAGAATTCAAACAGAAGCTCTAACTCGCCCTTATATAACAATTCAACCATTATTAAAAAAGCACTCTCCTGTGATATTTTTAAGTATAAAAAATACTGGTTTAAGTGCAGCTAGTAATCTACGTATATCTATAGATCGTGACTTTTTCCAATTTAATCAACCAAATAACCCAGAAAAGAATCTTCGTAATTTTAAAATATTTAATGCACCAATTAAAAGTTTTGCTCCAAATTATGAATTAACTTTTCCATTGGCTCAAAGCTTTATTATTTTAGGTGGTGAAGCTCCTGAGAATTGTCCTTCCGAGTTTATAATTACAACTGAATATGAGTTTGCTGGTAAATCTGTAATTGAAGAAAACTATATTGATATTGAAGTTTTTACTGGTGGTGAAGTAGATATGGATCCACTTGTTTCTGAAATAGAAAAAATACGAAAAAGTATAGAGCCAAAGGCCTAACAAGGGTTTTCAAGCTGGACAAATTACAGTTGGCTTTTTGTTCGTGCCTCACTTATTTTAGCCAACTGCAATTTGCTGCTTAAAACGGCGTTAGCTGTAAAAACAGGTATCGGGATGTGTAATGTTTAGAGCTCATTTTATATTTGTAGTAATAGTTCTTTTTACTGGAAATATAATTGCAACAATAATAACTGCCAATTCAGGGAATCCGGATAGCGCATGGTGGCCAGTGTTCCTGTGTGTTTTCAGCGCAGTATCACTCGTCTACGCAGGTCTTTTTTCTCTTCTAGCCAAATGGAAAAAGATGAGTATCTTTCCTGCTGGTTACGTTCATATTCTAGTTGCAGTTTCGTTTGTAGTTTTAATTATCCTATTTTATAAATTACCAACGGACTGGAATGCAATTAACAATGGTGCAGAGATGTCTGCCTTACAAAAACTGGTGCACTCCGATATCAGCGGATACATTTTGTATTTAGTTGGCTTTCTAATGTCATTGTTGGTGGGTTATACGTCAAAAAGCGGAGAAATCAATGGCCAAATCAGAGATAAGACAGTTCTTAAAAGAGATCCGCACTAAATTTCCTGACGTTGTGCCTCTCATGGAAAAACATGAAAAATGGGCACTCACATTCCTAATGGAAGAGTTCGCAAATTTGACAACCATTTTGTTTAACCAAGGTAATTTAGAAGAAGCATTAGAACAGTTGCAGTACATGAGCGAAAAACTAGATACTGCAACCAAAGCAGAATTCGAATACATAGATGTATATTATACAGAGCACTTATTCTGGAAATGTACAAAAGAAGGTATTGAGCGTGGCTGGCCTCTCGTGCCAGATAATCTCAAAAAACTATACTTGGGCTTTCATGGTAAAGCCCCTAGGGTAGTAGTTTAAATATGCACGCACCTAACAACCTAATCAACACACTCACTTCGTTCGCTGGGATGCATACACGTGGACTGCGTCGCTTCGAACCAAATTATAGCCCATGTGTTTCCGCCCCTAAGCAGGGGGTTATGAGGTGCTCTAGATAGTATGCAGAATATAAATCCATGGCTTTGGTCAGCTTTTGTTTTGTCTCTTTCAGGAATCTTTTTTAGATGGGTGTTTGGTAATACGTTTGTGGGCTTTTTTCTTGCCGTATTGCTAGCTTTAGCGATAGTGCATTTAGTTAAAAAAATTCAGAGAAAGAATTAACAAAACTCCCATCTTAAACTTTGCTCTTTAAAAAGCCTAGATTCTAATTGGCTAAATAAAGTGGGTCCCATCATAATTTGTTAAGTCCAATTATAATTTGATGTCCTGACATAAATTAAAAACCATCCGTAAAAGACCCATTAATAAAAGATAAATCCTGAATCTGTATGGCAGATTTAGTTGCACAGTGTTGTTTGTTTTATTAAGGTGACTGCCTAGTTTGTGTGATTCAGGTGGCTGTTTAGTTTATATGATTATTAGTATATTCAGCACCTTAAGTAGAGGGAAATATGTTTTTTGAATCGTGGAGTGAAATAGCGCGCATTGTTACCACAACCTTGATTATTTATCCCTTTTTAATCCTAGCGACGCATTTATTAGGTAAACGCTCATTTGCTAAAATGAATAACTTTGACTGGATAATCACCGTAGCGGCAGGCTCCATCTTAGGTTCTGCTATCTTATTGAAAGACGTGGTTATAGTTGAGGTTTTAGTCGCGGTAAGCTTGCTCCTATTTTTACAATATTTACTCACTTGGATCAGCGCCCATTTTTCGACGTTCGACAAAGTAGTCAAAACCTCTCCACAATTAGTCTTTTTCGACGGTGAATATATAGAGGCTGCTATGAAAGACACTCGTCTCACCAGCACCGAGGTGGAAGCGAGTGTTCGAAAAGCCGGTTTTGGTGATTTAAGCACAGTTATGGCGGTGGTTTTCGAGGCCGATGGTGAATTAAGTATTGTGCCGAAAAGTGAAAACTATGATCAACTGATTATGAAGTTAAGAAATCCCCGGGATTAATTGGACAATTTTTAGCGGCCGAAGATTACCTTCAAGCACCAAAATTAATTGGCATGGCTTTTTTACTGCATCAGACACATTGCTCACCTACTAAATAAGGTTGGACGATTCTTAAGTTTTTAACTTAGGTGCCAGGTATGTATTTACTTATGTACCTTAAATCGCTTTATTAGTATTGTTAATGAACAATAACGTACCAGTAATTTATTTTTAGCTTAAATGGATTTTCATGACTATAAAAACAAAAATAACCAATTATGTATTGCTCCCAATATTCCTACTACCAGTAGTTGTAAATGCTGCACAAGAGCCGATTATACCTACTACACCTGAGCAGTGGCGCAGTATAACAGAGCGCGATATTGAGGCAGCATATAGCATTACCGCACATAATCATCCCGGTATGTTTGATGTTAATAATCCAACGTTCCCTGACTTATTAAAAAAAGCAAAAGCAGAAGCACTTACATTGTCGGCTCAAGCGAGTGGGCCGCAGGTTCATGCAGCGGCAATTTCTCGTTTTAGCACTATTTTACAAGATGGCCACGCCGGTGCGTTTTCAAGCGTAGATAGACCCGCGCGCCGCTGGCCGGGCTTTAGAACTGTGTGGCGAGGTGATGCGCTAAAAGTGTATTACAGTGAAAACAAAAATATTAGCAAAGGCGACGTTGTAAGCCAATGTGATGGGCAAAGCACCGAGACCTTAATACGTGAGAGAGTGTTTAAGTTTCATGGTGAAGTTGCACAACCTGGCCATTGGTGGCAGCAAGGTTGGCGGTTACTCATTGACGAGGGCAATCCATTTTTAACTCCTTTAAAAGAATGCGAATTTGTTAAAGCCAATGGCGATACCTATACACACGTATTAAATTGGTCTGTAAGGCCTAAGTCAGCCAGTAAGCATTTAGAAAATGCCTACAACGGTGATGAACTCCCCATTGATTTAACCTGGCCTGAAAAAAATATTGCGTGGATTGCTATGCCTAGCTTTTCATCAACCGAAAAGCAAACTGCTGCCTACAATAAAGTGTTTGAAAAAATACAACAGCAGCGTAGCAAGTTACTTACTGCAAAAGCCGTGGTGTTAGATTTGCGCCATAACCAAGGTGGCTCATCTTATTGGAGCTCACAAGTAGCCAAAGAACTATGGGGCAAAAAAATAGTAGAACAAAAAGTAAATAATACTTCTCAAAACACGCAAGTGTGGTGGAGAGCATCAAAGGATAATACCGACCATGTAGTGTCTTTAATAGAGGTTGTAAAAAATCAGCCTGAATTATTGAAAATATTTAAAATCACAGCTGCGGGTATGGCTTTATCACTTAAAAGTGGTGATCCATTTTATGTAGAGCAAGAAACTAATACGCTAAATAACATACCACAAAAGCCTTTAACTAGTGACTTTAAAACCAAGGTGTTTGTTATTGTTCCGCCGCAGTGCGCCAGTGCTTGTTTAGATGCGCTTGATAAGTTTAAGCTTTTTGAAAATACCACGTTATTCGGTGCGCCAAGTAGTGCTGATTCTATGTATATGGAAGTACGCTTAGCTGATTTACCTTCAGGGTTGGGGAAAGTGATTGTACCTAACAAAGTATACGTAAACAGAGCGCGAGGAGCAGGGGCTTACTACAAGCCAGATATTGCGTATAACGGCATTGATTGGACAACTAATGTATTGCTTGAGCAAATAAAAACGTTATAAAAAAAGCCGCTTGTTGAAACAAGCGGCTTAACTATTCTAACTAGGGAATAGTTTAAAACGTGTAACGGGCACCAATTGAGTAGCGTGGGCCGTACTGATTAGCAAATAAAAACTGCTCTTCGTAACGGCCGTAGCCTTCTTCGGTGGCATTATTTAAGTTTATGCCATCAAAAAATACGGTTACGTTTTCGTTTACATCGTAGTTAACGCTCATATCTCATTGGCCGTAGGCTTTTTCCACCGATGAACGCTGTACCAAACCATCGAGAATCAGTTTTGGATTTTAGTTATGCGCCAGCAGTATTATAGTGTATTAAGTTGATTGCAAAAAGGTAAGAAGGCATAGTGAAGATGGTAATTTCAGCTCAAAGGCATTTAAACTAAAAAAATTGTAAAGTACTATGTCTCTTGTCGATACTGGGTCTCAGGTCTAGCTGAGGTATTAAAAATATCAATGCATCTGATATACAGGAGTACGAATGAAAATCTGGATAGGCATATTATCAATACTTACCATACTATCATTACTGGTTGTGAGCGATTTGTTTAGCGATAAGGTAAAAGTGACTTCTAAACAGCAGGCTTATCTAATACCTGGACGTCATTTAGAAAATGCGGAGCTGCAAAAATTATCGGCAGAAAATTTATCAAATGAACAGCTTTATCGTCGTGCTTTAAGTTTGTGGCCAGTAGCTTATCGTGAGCTAAGTATCCCTACTTCATTTGGTCAGGCTCGAGTAATTGTTGCAGGGCCTCTAGATGCAGAAGTTATCGTTCTATTGCATGGTATGCAAGCGAACTCGGCTATGTGGTACCCTAATATAGCGGCTCTTTCCGAGCGCTATCGAGTTTATGCTATTGACGATTTTCTTGGCTCGGGTGCTTCACATACTCAAGCAAATATCTCTGGAATAGATCAAGTGGTAAGTTGGTACCAAGAATTATTTGATCTATTGCAATTGGACTCGCTCAATCTAGTTGGCGCCTCGCGAGGAGGTTGGCAGGCGGTTGCTATTGCATTGGCTGAATCAAATAATGAATTATCGCGTATTCAAAGGTTAGTACTACTTAGCCCTGCACAAACGTTCAGTTGGATTGAACTTAGCGGTGACTTACTGTCGAGTATTTTGTTTACGTTAAACCCTGTGCGGGATGAGGCTCATGAGAGCTTGAAATCTTTATCTACCAAAGCACACATGATTAATTCTATTTACTTGGACCAATACGTGGCGGCGCTTGATAGCAACCCAATACCAGATTTAATTACCGAAATGCAACCATTTTCAGATTTACAGCTACAGAAAATTACCCTGCCTACATTGGTGATGATCGGCGACAAAGACATAATGAACAATCAAGATAGCCTTGAGCGTGCAAAAAGAATGTTAGATAAAGTACAGACTATGAAACTTCAAGACGCAGGGCATTTTTTAACCGTTGATCAAGCTGACCAAGTAAATCGCACGATATTAGATTTTTTAGCTAATTAATTTTTCATGGATTGGCTTAAGGGGAATTTTACTAAAACCACATCAAAATTTGATTAACTATTAGCTCAAATAAATAATGTTATTTTCAGATATTAAGAGTGTCATGCCTTAATTTGGCAAAATTAAATTTTTAAAGTATTAACATTTTCTCGTTGGTTTAAACGTGTTTTTAGGACAGTGAATTACTCCTTTGTTACTTTATTTAGGCTTTCCAAAGTTTGTAATACACCTAATGGATGTCAGTACTTTAATAAAATAAAGCAGCGGTAACTTTTAAAAAGAATAGGTAAAGTGATTGTACCTAACAAAGTATACGTAAACAGAGCGCGAGGGGCAGGGGATTTTTATAAGCCCGATGTGGCATATAACGGCATTGATTGGACAACCAATGTATTGCTTGAGCAAATAAAAACGTTATAAAAAAAGCCGCTTGTTAAAACAAGCGGCTTAACTATTCTAACTAGGGAATAGTTTAAAACGTGTAACGGGCACCAATTGAGTAGCGTGGGCCGTACTGATTAGCAAATAAAAACTGCTCTTCGTAACGGCCGTAGCCTTCTTCGGTGGCATTATTTAAGTTTATGCCATCAAAAAATACGGTTACGTTTTCGTTTACATCGTAGTTAACGCTCATATCCCATTGGCCGTAGGCTTTAGCATATTGCGGTGGTGCATCGGCTGAGCCTTGTGCTTGTCCAACACCAATTAAGTACGAGTCGCGCCATGCGTAAGTAATTTTAACCGATAGGCCGTCTTTTTCGTAAAAGCCTTGAAAGTTAGCAGAGTCACTTAAACCTGTAAGCGGAGCTTGTTGGTCTAGGCTTTCGCTATCAAATTCTACATCGCCATCTACAAACGTGGCGTTAACACCTACACCAAAACCAGTTTCGCCAATTAAGTGCTGAACAGCCACTTCAAAACCATCTACCGATTTGCTGTCGGTGTTTTGTGGTTGGCTTATGTTCCATACCATAAGTGGGTCATCGCTATTTGGCTCAATGATGCCATTCGCATTGCCATAACCATTGCTAATCATTTGCGCAAAAATAGCATCGGTGGTTGCTTGCTCGCCGCGCGATTCAATATCGCTAACTGCTTGTAAGTAACGCGGGCCGTTTAAAATGTCGTATAGGCCTTCAATCGTGGTTTGCGTAATGGTAGTTTGAATAAAGTTATCTACGTCTTTTTTAAAGTAACCAACAGAGGCGTAGCTGCCTTCTGCGTAGTAATACTCTAATGATAAGTCGAGATTGGTTGATTCAAACGGCAATAAATTTGTATTACCTTGGCTACCCGTGCGCGAGCCAGGTTTTGGGCTGCCTGTTAAACTACGGCCACCGGCTAAATCACCCAGTGGTGCACGCGACATAGTTTTACCCCATGAAACACGGGCTACAACGTCTTCGGTTAAATCAACACTTACATCGATTGACGGTAATAATATGTCGTAATCGCCTTGCTGCTCTAAGAAGTTATCATCGCCGCCGGCTGCATATTGCATTATCCACTCTGAGGCGCTGATCCAGTTTACTTGTTCTTCAACACGTTGGCGTACTGTGCTGGTTACATCTGTTTGCTCGTAGCGCAGGCCTGCGTTTACTTTTACGTAGTAATCGCTTACATCAAACTCCCAGCTTGATTGAATATAAAAGCTGTTTGTAATTTCTTCTACGTAGCTTTCGCTATCAATACCATCCATGTAAGCATTGGCTGCGTATGCATCACCACCGGTTACATCAGAAGTTAGGTAAGCCATTTGGCGAGCCACTGCTTCGTCAAAATCGTAGGTGTAGTAGTAACCTGGTTGTAAGTTGCTGCCGCCACCATCAAATTGATCTAAAAGGCCCGACGTATCGTGGCGAGTAAACATGCTATCTGGGAATATTTCTGTGTACGATGGGTTAAAACCAGGGCCACCCACTAAGCCACTCCATGCAGTGTAACCACCGGTGTTTTGCTCAGTGCGCGATGCACCAAATTTTACTTTAACTAGGCCAATATCAAAGTTTTCGTTATACCAAGTGGTATGTAATTGTAATTGCTCAATGTTTGATTCACCCGGCGAGTGCGTAAACTGGCTAAAGTTAGAGTCAATTTCGCCTGGCGTTAATTCGCTTGTGCCGTTTAACCAGTTAACTTGAGCACTTGGGATTTCGCTTGTGCGGTAATCGTAAATTTTGTTTGCTAGCTGATCAGAGCCTAAAATCACTTGGCCAGTACTGCCTAGCCCATCATCGGCGCCGTTATCGGTTTCATTTTTAGAGTCATGGTAATCAAGCTCTACGTGCCACGTGTCGTTAATTTCCCACTCTAGGTTTAAACCAATAGAGCGTGCTTTTACTTCTGTGGTGCCTTTGTTGGCTGTAAACGAGGCATCGTTTCCGCTAATATCGGCATAAACAGCGGTGCCGTTTTCATCAAGCTCGTAGCCATTAATATTGCTACCAAAGTCGTTCCAGATACCCCAACCAATACTTTCAGAGCCCGTAACCGCTTTACTTGCTGTGTAATCTAAGGTGGCTACAAAGCCATCAACCGGTTCAAATTGAAAAGTAACTTGGCCGTTAGTACGTTCACGCTCTACATCTTCAATAGAGTAGTTCATGTCTTTAGGGAAGTAGTAGTTACCTGATGGGTCAGTACGGTTATCAACAACATTACTGCTATCTAATTCAGGTAAATCAACATTGGCTTGCCAACCTTGAATATTGGCGCGTTGTTTTTGAAAGTCGCGTTCTTGGTGCGAAAACGAAAAACCAAAACCAAATCTGTCATCTGCAAATGTGTTGCTATAAACAGCAGAAAGCTCTGGGGTTACATCATCACCGGCTTCGTTTGATGAGTCATGATTTGCTTTAACCGTGGCTGAAAAATTTTGACCAGGCTTTTGAAAAGGGCGCGCAGTAGAAATGTTTACCGTAGCACCTAAACCACCGCTTGGTACATCGGCGCGCGCTGTTTTAAATACTTCTAGCGCACTTACGCCCTCTGAGGCAATGTTTTCAAGATTGTACGAACGCGTATAACCTGTGCCTGGCATTTGGCGGCCGTTTAACGTAATTAAGTTAAACTCTGGGCCAAAACCACGTACGGTAATTTGGCTACCTTCACCGTTTGCACGGCTCACCGATACACCGGTAATGCGCTGTAATGATTCTGCTAAATTGGTATCTGGAAATTTCCCCATTTCTTCTGCTGAAATGGCATCTACTACGCCCGATGAATCACGTTTCATATCCATAGAACGAATAAGTGAACCACGAATACCTTTTACTTCAATAACTTCTACATCAGGAGATGCTGCAGTGTCTGCCTCGGCAGCAATGGCCGTATTTAACGTGCTTGCAGCAATGATAAGAGACACAGAAGCCGCAAGTTGGCTCTTTTTAAAATTGAATGTGTTCATAATAGCTCTGCTTTATAAAATGTTGTTGTGTAGCAATAGGCGCCATGCGCCTATTGTAGTGTGTTTTTATGGATTCGCGATAATCACGTTATCTATGCGGTATAGTGCGCCGTTGCCCATATCCCACGTAGGAAATACCATGAGCACGTTTATAGCGCTAATATCTAAGCCCGCATCAAATAGTTGCCCAATAGGGAAGGTATATGTTTGCCACTCACCTGTAACAGGTGTTTGCCCTTCATTGCTTTGCGTTAATGCCAGCTCTACTGCGCTTGAAGCGCCAATTGATTCAATTTTAAATAACCATTGTGCATCCACGTTTGAGGGTGCTGTTATTACTTTTAAATCAAACTGTACAACGCCATTTTCTAACAGGGCTGATGCATCAAACGATACGTCTTCATCGGCTAAAAAGCCCATTACAGTAGGTGTTGCACCAATGCTAAACTGAGCCACTGCGCCGTGCTGATCATCGTCGGTTTCTGTAGTAGGTGTTGAACCACCACAGCAATCCCATATGCTCCACTGATCGGCGACTGTATCTGTAAATACGTTTAGCTCACCAGAGGCAACGGGCGCTGCATTAGGGTTGTAAATTTTAACGTTATCTACACGGTAAACCGCGCCTTCACCTGCGCCCCATGCCGGAAAAATCATAAGTACATCAATTGCACTTACATCAAGGCCTGCACCTGCGAGATCTGATAACTTAAATGTATAAGTTTGCCACTCGCCAGTCACTGGCGCTACACCTTCAACACTTTGCGTTAGTTCAAGTTCTGCAAATGAAGTTGCACCATTTGCCTCTACTTTAAATAACCACGCAGTTGACGGGTCGCTAGGAGTAGACGTTACTTTTAAGTCAAACTGTATAACGCCTTCATCTAAAATGCTGCTTGCATCAAATGACTCACCTGCACCACCTACTTCAACACGGCTGTTAAAGCCCATTACTGTAGGCTCTGCACCAATACTAAATTCAGCGGTTACACCGTGCGCTTCATCATCTACCACTTCGATAGGCGTTGAGCCACCACAACAATCCCACATTGGCCATGCTAGGTTTTGCTCATCTTCAAAAATAGTCAGCTCTGGTGATGCGCCTAGGTTGTCTTGTGTAATTTCAACGTCGTCAATTAAAAAGGTTGCGCCTTCGCCCGTGCCCCACTCAGGAAATACCATAAGTACGTCAATTGCGCTGATATCTAAATCTAAGTCAGCAAGGTCAGAAAGCAAAAACGTATAGGTTTGCCACTCACCTACTACAGGTGCTTGGCCTTCAACGCTACTTGTAAGCGGCATATCAGCATCGGTTGAGGCTTCTGTGCTTTCAAGTTTTACAAACCAAGGTGTGTCTGGCACGCTTGGTGCGCTGGTTACTTTCATTTTAAAGCGTACGTAGCCTTCTTCTAGCATAGGTGATGCATCAAAAGGCGTTGCAGCGCCGTTTTCGTCAGTAATAAATGCATCGCGGCTAATAAAACCAACCACTGTAGGCTCGCTGCCTATTGTAAATTCAACAACGTCGCCTTGCTCTTCATCACTTACAATTGCAGGTGTAGAGCCACCACAACAATCCCATGCTGGCCAGTTAGGGTTAAAGCTGTCGCCAAAAATAGTTAACGGTGTAGCAATACCTGTAGATGGCGGGCTAGGAATAGGCGCTTCGCCCTCTAGCAGGGCATCGTCTAGGCTATCGTAACCTGGGCGAATAGTTTCACACCCTTTGCCGGTATCTGGGTTTGATGCACATTGATAAACGCGTACGTAGTCAATTGCAAACGTTTGGCCGTTTTCAAATGCGCTGGCATCTATGCCTAGCTCATTTACGTTTTCAGGCCAGTCGCCGCCTACTGCTAAATTTAACAGTAAGTGAAAGTCTTTATCGTAAGGAGCGCTATCCCAATGAGTTTCTAGCTCGCCAGAACCTTGTTCAAAATACTCTGCAAACCAACCGCGATGTTTCAAACCTGCGGCTTCGCCTTTGGAATTATATAATACTTCTGATTGGCGCTGTGTGGCATATAGGTAGCCATCAACGTACCAGCGTATTTCACCTTCTTGCCACTCTACTGCGTAAGTATGAAAGTCATCTGCTGGGTTGCTATCTTCAGGAAATTTGTACTCTTGGCCTGTGTAGCTGTTATCTGGCCAAGCGCGGCCGTAATGCAATGTGCCATGAATGCTTGATTCAACACCGCCATCTTCGTCAGCGGTTTTTAGGTTTACTGATTCTAAAACATCAATTTCGCCTGAGCGTGGCCATGTACCGTATTCTTCATCGGTTGGTAGCATCCAAAACGCAGGCCAGCTGCCTTGCCCCGAAGGGAGCTTTGCACGCACTTCAAAGCGGCCATAAGTAAAGTCAGCATTGTAACGGGTATTTAAACGCGCAGAAGTGTAGGGCTTTTCAGCGCCTTCTGTCGCGGGTAGGGCAACAATGTTTAACACACCGTCTTGTATAAAGGCGTTTTCTTCGTTATCGGTGTAACATTGTTTTTCGTTGTTACCACCGCCATCGCAGTTTAATTCAAAGTTCCACTTATTAGTATCAATGGCTGAGTCTTCAAACTCGTCGCTCCATACTAGTTGCCAATCTGAAACTGGCTCAGAAGCGTCGATATTTTCAAAATTAGATGTTGTGGCTGAGTCGCCACCACAGCCAGCTAAAGACGCTAACGAAATAGCAGCCAGTAAGCGAGCAATGTGTGTTTTTTCAATGTTCATAGCTGAACCCCGGTTTCACAGATTGTTGTCAGAATGTGTGTTTAAACTTGTTAAAAAGAACCATATTTATTTTTGTAAGCGCTTACATTTACCATGTGTTTTTGTAAGCGCTTACAAATAATATTGCGCACTACGTAAATGGTCAACATATTTGTGTGTTTTATTTACATTTAGTTTACGGTAAGACCAGTTTACCAATTGGAGTTATTAACTAAATCGCTAATAAATTTAACAGCTTACATTATTTGTAATGTTGCATTTTTAATACATGTATTAATATTTTACTTAATTGGTAAATATTAAAGTGACCTGCAGCAATTACGTTTAGCGCTAATTGCGATGATTTACCCGTACTAGGCTAACTATATGGCGTGTAATTTTGCTTTTTTACAAAAAACGAAACTTAAAAAAGTGAAAGTGGTATAGCATTCAATAGGTTAGTAAACCCTTTAAAGCGCTTAGCTTGTAAAGGTTAAATTATAGGGGGTAAGGCTTTGGCGGGGTTTAATAAGGTAAATGTGTAAATTTAAATACGCATTTACCTCTTAATTTATTGTTTATTTTAATAGTATTGTAGCCACTTGAAATGGCAGCTTATTTACGTTTAAACGGCATAATTAGTAAGCCCCACAGCGAGGCGTTTTGCTGCGGGTTAGGGTATTCTTTTAAGCCTATATCTATGTCGTTATCGGCTTTTTGCGCTTCATTTTTGTAACTACCAAACAGTTTATCCCACCAAATAACGCTAAATCCATAGTTTGAATTGGTTTCGCTCACGCGCTGGCTATGATGAATACGGTGCAGTATTTGGGTCATTAATATGAGCCGAAGTGGTTTTTCTATTGCATTGGGTAAACGTATATTGGCGTGGTTAAACAGCGCTAATCCATTAAGTGCTATTTCAAATATTAATACTGCAATAGCAGGTACTCCTAAAGCGGTAACGGCAATCAATTTTATAAGTATGCTGAGCACAATTTCGATAGGGTGAAAACGCAAACCTGTGCTGGTATCTACATGGGCATCGGCGTGGTGAACACGGTGCAAGCGCCACAAAATAGGCACTTGATGAAAAAGCCGGTGCTGCCAATAAATAAGTATATCAAGCAGTAATATGCTTAAAATAATAGCAACACTACTTGGTGTGGCTATTTGATTAAATAAACCGATACCGTGCTCTTGGTTATAAAGCGCTACGGCAGTTAAGCCTATTGGTACACTTAAGCGAGCAATTACAGAGGCAGCAAACACCAGTCCAAAATTGGCCAACCACCGGGTGGTACTCTTTATCGGCGATTTGCGTGCGGGCATACGCGATTCTAGTAGCATCATAATAACCAAGATGCTAAAAAAGAACCCTAATCGCCACCAAATTTCATTACTCATTGGCTTGTGTAACCTCATCAGCTTCTTGGAGTTTTAACGTGTTATAACCACCATGTATACGTGTAAAAATAGTAATAGCGCACGCAGTGGCAAAAATACTCGCCATTAGGGCAAAGTGCTGCGGCCAAATACAAAAGGCAATAAACAGCGCGATGGTTTCTGTGCCTTCGGTTAAACCATTTAAATAGTAAAAACTTTTGTATTTAAACTGGGGTTTTTCGAGCTTAAATTTTTCGGCGGCTATGGCAAAGGCTAAAAAGCTTGAGCCAGTGCCTATAAAGGTGGCCAGTAATATGCTACCTGCAATGGCGTTTTGCTCGGGGTTTGCCAAAATAAAGCCAAGCGGAATTGCCGCATAGAATAAAAAGTCGAGAGTAATATCTAAAAAGCCGCCAGCGCTTGAACTTAAATTTGCAAGGCGTGCTAATGCACCATCTAGCCCATCTAAAATACGATTTAAAGCAATAGCCGTTAACGCTGCGTACCACATTTCATACGCAATTAATGGCACAGCTAATAGGCCTATTAAAAAGCCTGCCACAGTAAGTTGATCGGGCGTTATGCCGCGCTTGTGCATTAACGCTACAACGGGGGTTAACAGTGGCTTTATTACTGGGGTGATGTATTTGTCTAACATGCTTGGTGCCTTGTACTTTTTGTGCGTTTATTTGGCTAAATTTAAGGTGATCAGTTTGCCGTTTGCGGCCTCTGCATCGCTATGATCGTGGGTTACCATAATAGCGGGCAGTTTATGCTCACGTATTTGGCTAAATACCAGCTCGCGGGTATCTACTCTTAATTGGGTGTCGAGCTTGCTAAAGGGCTCATCAAGTAAAATAGCTTTTGGCTCGCTCAATAGCATACGCAATAAAGCAACGCGGGCTTGTTGCCCACCAGAGAGGTTGTCGGGGTGGCGATTAGCCATGCCTTTTAATCCAACTAGTTCAAGGGCGTGCTCTATTTTTTCAAGGCGCTGTTTTTTATTGCCTTTAGGCATAGCAAAGGCAATGTTACCGCTTACCGATAAATGCGAAAATAATAACGCATCTTGATAAAGCACGCCTATGTGGCGTAAATGTGCGGGTAAGTTATTAATATTTTCGCCGTTAAGCCACACTTCGCCATTTGCGCTAAAACCACTGGGTAATGTGCCGGTAAGCCAATTTAATAAACTTGATTTACCACTGCCTGATGGCCCCATAACAGTGAGTATTTCGCCGCCTTTTACCTGCTCGTTTAAGCTAAGTAATTGTTGGTTTTGACGATAAAGCTCACAATTTTTAATCTCTAAAGATGACTGCATTAAAAACCTTTTAATTTATGGGTTAGCGATGGGCGCTTTTAAAAAAGTACTTAGGTAACACCCACGCCAGTATAAAGCCAATGAGTGGCAATGCCATTTGCATAATGGCATACACCGCACTGGTGCGCCTACTTGCGCCATTAGCAAGGGTAACCGCTTCGGTTGTTATGGTTGCTATGCGCCCGCCACCGGCTAAAAGTGTAGGTAAATATTGGCCAAAGCTAATGGCTAAACCAAGTGCCGCCGCAATTAAAATAGGAGCAAATAACTGGGGTAATTTCACTTGTAAAAATACTTTGCAGGGCGTTGCGCCAAGGCTTGCTGCTACATTAGCAAAGCGAGGGTCTAAGCGCCTATAACTGCTCGAAAGTGATAAAAACACATACGGTAGTACAAACAATAAATGGGTAAATACCACATTAAAAAACGCGGCCTGGTTATTTACTAGTTGTTGCAGCCACACTAGGCCAAATAAAAACGCAATACTTGGTACAAGCAGCGGTAAATAAATAATTAAGCTGGTAAAGCGCGACATGGGTTTGGCACTTAATTGCTCTGACTCTAAGCACAAAAGCGTAATAATAATGGCAAATAACGTAGTAACTAACCCTATAGCAAGGGTATTAAAAAGCGGGTTTTGCATTTGCATTAGCGCACTTTTAAAGTGAAGTAGCGTGAGCTGCTCGGGCAGTGCCGCCGGAAAACGCCAAAATCCGGCAACCGACCACATAATTAAGCCAATTAACGAGAGCAAAATAAAGCCAATCACAAATACTGTTAATACGGTTGTTATTTTTTGCCAATAAACGCCGCCATATTCTCGCTCGCCATTGGTGAGTAAATTACTAAATAATGCTTTTATCGCTTTTTCGCCGCCAAGCCAAAGTGCTAGCAAACCGCCAGTAAGGACAAGCTGTAATAGTGCCCCCGCAGAGGCTTTAATACGCAGGTTTAAATCTACATCGTTGAACCAGTGCATTATAGCAACAGCAAGCGTTGGCGGGGTATTTGGCCCCAGAATAAGTGGCATTTCTACACTTGCACTGGCATAAGCCAATACGGCTAAAATGGGTAGGCGCAGTAATGAGTAAAGGCTTGGTAATACTACTTTAAAAAAAGCAGTCATAGGGCAGTAGCCTAAATTAAGCGCTACTTTATGTTGCTGGCGCAGCTTTTTGCCAAGCTCAGGTTGGGCAAGCACACCTAGCGCCATTAACAGTAAAAAAGGCAGCTCTTTAAGCGTTAAGCCTAAAATTATACTAATTCCAAACGCGTCATGCGGAAACATGCCGTTAGGCGCAAGTTCCCATCCACTAAACCAAGGCGATACTAAACGCGAGATCATTCCCGAAGGCGCAATTAAAAAACCAACCGCAATAGCCGCTGCCGCGTGGGGAATTACCAGTATCGGGCTCAATAAACGCTGAATACGGTTAAGCCACGGGCTATTAAAAAATGCCGCTAAAATCATTAATGTAATGGTAAAGGCTAGTAAGGTACTTATTAATCCGCTGCCAACACTAAGCATAACCATGTGTGTTAGGCCGGGTGTTTGCATGAGCATAGTAAAGCCATGTAGGCCAAGTGTAGTATGCTCAAGTACCGGCGCATAACCAAAAGCGGGCAATAGCACGCTAATTAAGCCGCCTATTACAGGTAAAATAAGCAATGCCAGTAAAAAGCGTGGACTTAATGTAACTAATTTACTAAACATATCGGCGCTTTTATGTGGTTTAAGCGTTGGGCTTGCTGCTAACTTATTTGAAACAACACTCATTGGCTTACTCCAAAACGTGTTTGCCACCCTTGCACAATAGCGTTTACCCAGCTTGGGTGTGGCTCACTTAGCGTGCGTTTAATACTATTCAAAGGCAGGGCACTTGGATGCGGTTGCGTTGTTTTAAATAAAGCTTGTTGCTGTGGAGCTAGCGTTGATTGAATAAGTACGCTTTTATCGCCCCATATAGACGCTTTTTGTTTTTGAGCTTGCGCCTCTGGACTTAATAAAAAATTAGCCACTAACTGCGCACTTTGTGCATGGCTTGCATTATAAGGTATGGCTACAAAGTGGGTGTTACTTAAACTGCCATCTTGCATGGCATAACTGCGAATGCTTTTTGGTAAATCATAGCGTTTAACGGCTGCGGGCACTTCGGGTGCTGAAAACGTAAACGCTATGCTTAGCTCGGTGTCGCCGATTAAACGGCGCATTTGTGCACCACTTTGCATAAAGTGGCTGCCATCGCGCCAAAGTGTTGGGTGCAGTTTATTTAAAAAGTCCCATAATGGGTTTAATACTTGGGCTGTGTTTTGTGCAGTAGCTGGCTGATTTAACTGCGCTTTAAGTATGTCATCACTTTGCTGATGTAGCATAACAAGCGCGTATTTTAAAAAGCTCATGCCTAAAAAATCAGGTGGCTTTGGGTAGCTAAAGCGCCCTGGATTTTGTGCGCTCCAGCTAAGTAATTGGTTTAGGGTTGTTGGTAGTGTGTTATTTGCAGTGCCGTCAATTGCTAAACTGTCGTAGTAAAAGGTGAGCGATGCTTGGCCCCAAGGTGCTTCCATCCCGTTGGTGGGTATTCCAAAATCAAAATTAACAGCGGGGTTATTGCTAGGGTCGGTGTAGCTAAAATTAGGCAGCTTATTAGCCCATTGTTTAAGTAATAATGAGTGCTCGCTCATGGTGGCAAAGTTAGCACCGTTTATCCAAATTAAATCTACGCTGCCTTTAACGTTATTGTTTGCTGATTTTTCGGCAAGTACCCGGCTAACGGCTTCGCTGGTATCACTGAGTTTTACATGTACTAAGTTAATGTTGTATTTGGCTTTTACTTGCTGCGCAGCCCATTGAATATATGCATTTATTTGCGCATCGCCGCCCCACGCATAAAAATATACGCTTTGGTTTTTACCTAAGCTTTCTATTTGTTGCCAACGGCTTTGTAATTGTGTACTTGCTAGGCTTTTAAAGCTAATAACAAGGCAAATGCAAAACGCGACACAGCAAAAGCTGTATCGCGATAATGTTTGCCAACATTTATTGGCGAGCATTTAAATCCCAGTTGTAGTCTAAAAACTTAACTTTCATGTTGTTATTTTTAAGCGCTTTTTGCTGAGCGGGCACCAGTTTTAGTGCTTTAGGGTATTGCAAAAAAAACTGCTGCAGCGTGTTGGCGCCTTTAAAACCTTGTTCAAAATCCTCGCCGTACCACTTAAATATTGAAGATACACTTAGCGTGTTATCTTGCGCTATATTGCGGGTTGTATCTGATAAAAAACGCACCGTTTGCGCTTGCAATTGTGCTTCTAATGTATCAGCAGTATACGCTTCTTCACGTAGGGCTGGGCAGCCAATACTTGCGCAATTTACAGCAAAGTGAATACGTGGGTCGTTGTATTTACCACTGCCACGTATTAAACCATGCTCTATATCATCAAGGCTGCGCGTTTTACCAAGTAATGGCACAAACTCTTTGCTCCATGGTGAGCTAAAAAAGCTGCCTAAATCTTTAATTGATTTAAGGTTTGGGTATTTTGTTAATATTAGCTCAACAGTAAAGGCGTTATATGCGTTGATTAAAAACGCCAGCTGCTTTGGTTTTTCCCATGTATCAAACTCATTTTGCGTAACAGCCGATAGCGAATCTAAATAGGTTTTAAGTTCACTGTGCTTAGCTTTAATTGCTGCATAATCAACCTCTGTGCTGTGGCCATGATTAATAGCTACAACATGGTTGTTTAATAATGCGTTCCAGCTCTCGTGCATGTTTTGAGCTTGGGCCGAAAATGACGTTGCAAACGGTGTTGCAAGCAAAGCACTACCTAACAAGAGCGCTTTTAAAGGTGTTTTAAACATATTAGCCTCTGCGCCATGTGTGGTATTTTTCAAGCATGTTAAGTACTTTTTCAGGTGCGTGAGCGCGTTTCCACTCGCCTGCTGCGTACTTGTTACCTTCAGCCCAAGTAGGGTAGCTGTGAATTGTGCCTAGTATTTTGTTAAGGCCTAAACCGTGTTTCATTGCCAGTACAAACTCAGCAATTAAATCGCCAGCGTGCTCAGACACCACAGTAACACCGAGTATTTTGTCTTTGCCTTTTGGTGTAATTACTTTAATAAAGCCTTTGGTGGCGCTGTCGGTAATGGCGCGGTCTAGCTCTTCAAATTCAAAGCGAGTGATTTCATAGTCAATGCCTTTATCAATAGCGTCTTGCTCGTTTAAGCCAACACGTGCTACTTCTGGGTCAATAAACGTAGTCCACGGAATAACACGGTAATCTACTTTAAACTTTTTAAGATTACCAAATAAGCCATTTACCGCTGCGTACCAGCCCTGATGAGCGGCTACGTGCGTAAACTGATACGGACCTACAATATCGCCAGCGGCAAAAATGTTAGGGTAAAGCGTTTCTAGGTATTCGTTAGTGACTACAGTACGATTAGTTTCAATACCGAGTTCTTCAAGGCCGTAACCTTTAAGGCGAGCGCTTCGGCCCACAGCACATAGTAGTTCATCGTATTCAATATCGATTTCGGTATCGTTATGTTTTACCACAATGAATTTTTTACCGTCGCGGGCTTCACAGCGCAGTGCTTGATGCGAGGTTAAAATGTTTACGCCGCTTTCAATAAGCGCTTCGTGGGCAAAGGTAGACACCTCTAAGTCTTCTTTGATCATAATACGCTCTGCCATTTCAATTTGCGTAACATTTGAGCCTAAGCGTGCAAAACTTTGTGCAAGTTCGCTACCAATTGGGCCGCCGCCAAGTACAACAAGCTTTTTAGGGGCTTCTTCAAGTTCAGCAAATTTAGTCCATAAAGTATCGCTTGTTACATAGCCTGTTTCTTCAATTCCAGGAAGTGGCGGTACAAATGGGCGTGCGCCTGTGGCAATAACAATCGTGCGAGCCGTTAACGTTTGCGTGCCACCGTCGTTAAGCTTAATTTCTACAGTCCACGGGTCTAATAATTTACCGTAGCCTTTAACTACATCTACCCCTAGGTTTGTGTAGCGCTCAACGCTGTCGTGTGGGGCTACGTCGGCAATTACTTGGTGTACACGTGCCATTACTTTTTTAAACGAAAACTGCGGTGTCGCGTTTTCAAGGCCGTAGTGTTCGCCATGGCGAATTTGCTCAGCAATTTTAGCGCTTTTAATAATGGCTTTACTTGGCACACACCCGTAGTTTAAACAATCGCCGCCCATTTCGCCGGCTTCAATTAGGGTTACTTTGGCTTTAACTGCTGCTGCAATGTAGCTTGTCACTAAGCCGCCAGCACCTGCGCCAATAACAATCATGTTACGGTCAAACTTTTTAGGTTTAGTGTAATTTTTGTATACGCGACGTTTTTTAAACACGTTTAAGATTCCTTTAGCAATAAAAGGGAACACACCCAATAAAGCGAACGATAAAATAAGATCGAGTGATAAAATGCCTGATAAGCTCTCAATTTGCGCAAGTTGCGTACCTGCGTTTACAAATACAAATGTACCCGTCAGCATGCCTATTTGGCTTACCCAGTAAAAGGTCCATGCTTTAATGGCGGTAACACCCATCAATAAGTTAATTAAAAAGAACGGAAATACGGGTACTAATCTAAGCGTAAATAAGTAAAAGCCACCTTCTTTTTCAACGCCTGCGTCAATAGCGTCTAAGCGCTCAGGAAAACGTTGTTTAATTGTATCGCGCAATAAGTAACGCGATACTAAAAAGGCAAGAGTAGCACCTACCGTAGAGGCAAAAGAGGCTACTAGTAAGCCTTCAACTAAGCCAAATAACGCACCTGCAGCCAGTGTTAATATAGCCGCCCCCGGTAATGAGAGAGCCGTTACCACTACGTATAATAAAAAGAAGCCACCAAAAACCAATAATGGCGATTGCTCTTTATATTGGCTAAATTGATCCATCGAGCCTTTTAAGCCTTCAAGCGTAAGTAACTGGTGTAAATTAAAGTGAAAGAACAAGCCTATAGCCGCTGCTGCAATCAATACCAAAAATAGTTTTTTAATCATGTTCTCTCAACCGCTCTTAAAAATTATGGGTTAGTGTTAATTTTGCGTTTATTGGCAGTTCAGGGAATGCCAATGTTGCACCAAAGTAACCCCCTTCAAATACTGGGCGCCAGTTTTTTTGATTAGTGACATTGTTTACATCTAATCGCAACTTAGTGCTAGGCGTAAATGCGTAGCTAGTATTAACGTTTAGCGTGTATTGATCACGAATTTTAACTGTTGCTAAAAAGTCTAATGGGTAACTCTTTGTATATAGACCTGAAAAACCCATTTGCCATTTCGAATTAATTGAATAATTTCCATTAAAACTGAACGACTGCTCAGGAATGCCCTGAACTTGGCGGTTTGAAGGTGCAAACGCGGTAAAACTTGGTGCGCCAACGCCGGTACCGGCAATAATATCTGGGCGTGAATTGTCAAACGCATCGATTACTTGAGCAGAATCTTGACTGCTTGCAGAGTTGTCGTAGCGAGCATCAATATAGCTGTAGCCCGCACTTAGCCAATAAGGGTAGGCATCGTAAAATACTTGGCTTTCAAAACCTGTAGTACGAATACCTGTATTGCTGCCGTCGCGATTACGTAAACTACGGCGCTGGCTAAATACCGCGCCATCAGCGTACCAGTCGCTGTCGGTTGGGGCGTACTTTAAGCCAAACTCAACTAAGGTGTTTTCGGTTGCAAAACTTTGTGCGCTAATTGTGTTATCGCCGCCAAGCGATGTACCGCCCGCCATACTGTTTGATGTTGCTTCGTTATAACTTGCTGCACCATAGGTGGTGTAATCACTATTTAATTTGTAATTAAAGCTAACTTGGCCAGAATGCAGGGTTTCATTAATGCTGTCGCTTGCGGCCACTTGACCTTGTGGTGCAATAGGGTCGTTTGCTTCTACATCGTAAAAGTCAACGCGGTAACCCACACTAGTATGAAGCTTATCACCCCAATCTGAGTCTTGCTGGATAGCAAACCCCGTTTGCCATGAGCGTGAGTCGGTGGTGTCTGATAGGTTAAAGTCGCCGCTGCCATCGTTATCTAAATCGTATTGGCCGCCAGGTGATACAAATACACCTGGGCTTAGCTCTACTAAACGTGCTTTTTGTGCATCGGTTAAGGGAATGCGGCGGTTTGAAAGTGGGCCAGTTAAATCAATAGGTAAATCGGCTTCGGTAGTAAATTGGCTGTAGCCAAGTACTTTGTTGTAGCGTACGTCAAAAGCAAAAATTGTTTGTTGGTCGCTATTCCAACGGTAGGTAAGCTCAGTGCGGTTTTGCGCTGTATCGGCGCCGTCTATAATTTCTACGAAGCTGTTTTGGGCTATTTCTTCACGCTGTAAATGCTGAAAATACGTGATGTTTTTAAGTGAGGCATTAGCACTTAGCTCGCGCTTATAAATACTGTGAATTAAATAAGTGGTTGCTTCGTTTTGGTTATCAGGGTCGGTAAGTACGGTGCTACGATCTATTTTTACTTGCCCAGTAGGCGATACAATTGAACCCGCTGCTGGTACGGTACTGCCATTTGCTTGCACGCCTTGGCCGGTAATATAAAGGCCATCATCAATTAAGGCTTGGATAGGGCGGTTAATACCGGCGTTATCGGTAAATTCAACTTGGTATAGCTCAAAGTTAATATCCCAACTGCTTTTATCATCGGGCAATATGCGTAGTGCTGCAAATAAACTGTCGCTTTTAGTGCCTGAGTAATCGTAGTAGCTGCCTTCATCAAGGTGCTCGTAACTTACTCTAAGGCCCACTTTATCTTTTATAATGGGGGCAGTGTAATCTACCTGGGCACTGTACTGATCCCATCGCCCGGCTGAGAGTTTAACTTTACCTTTACTTTCATCTGTAGAGGCAGCTTTAGAGTGTAAATTTACAAAACCACCGTTACGTTGGCTTGAACCAAATAAAACAGGTGGTGCACCTTTTACTACGTCTATTTGTTCTACAGAATTGAACGATAACGGCACGCCAAAGCCATTATTACCTGCTTGGCGGCGTGTACCATCTTGAAAAAGCTCACCCAGTTGGCCACGAATAGTAGGTAAACTTGGCGCACCAAAGCCACTTGCAGAGTAAGTGTTTGGGCTCACGGCTAGTACGTCTTGTAGGGTAGTAATATTTAGTTGCTCTATTAACTCGCTTGAAATAGGCGTTACTGAGCGTGCTATGTCTTGCAGTGCAAGGTTGTCGCCGAAGGGGCCGTTAATAGTGGCATCTTTTACAGAAAGCCCTTGAGATTTAATCGTTTGGCCTGCTACTTCAATACGTTCAATTGAGTCGGTATTAGCTGCAGATTGTGCCGCATGAGCATAAAAATTAGGTGTGAGTGAAGCGGCTATAAAAAGTGCCAAATATGAATGTTTCAAAAGGGTTCTCATTTTGGTTAGTGTGAATGTGGCAATAAAGACCTGCAGCTTTGTGAATAACTTTCAGTAAATATTAATTCTTTTTGTTTTTTAGAATGAAACGTTAAAAGTTTAGCACATTGCTCAAAAGCGTTATTCAGTTTTAGGCACTATGTTTTTGTTTTACAAATACTGTAGTTAGTTATTGCCATAATAGGTCTTAATTTATAAATAGCGGTTTTATACGCAAACAAACCAAAAGCAGGGCACAGAATTTATTAAAAAATTATACATTAAGATGAAATAAAATATGTGTTGAGCGGTCTTGCTAGTTTCAACATTAAATTATTTAGTTTTAAGGAAATTTTATGACTGGTACAACAGGTACTGACTTTCAAAATCGTTTGCAGTGGTCGCTTTTTTCGCTACGCCTAGGCGTATTTATTGTAATGATTATGTGGACGTTTGATAAGTTTGTTAACCCTAGGCATAGCGCACGAATTTTTGAGCATTTTTATGGTATTAGCGGCTCTACAGATGTGGTTGCTTATGTACTGGGGGCGTTACAGCTTATTTTAGTGTTGGCTTTTTTAGTGGGTATTAAAAAGCGCCTTACTTATGGCGTTATATTTGTAATGCACGGCCTATCAACGCTTTCATCTTATAATCAGTATATTGATGGCTTTAATAACTTATTGTTTTTTACAGCGTGGCCAATGTGGGCAGCGTGTTTTGCACTTTATGTGTTACGCGAGCAAGACGTTAAATTTACCATTAAGTAGCGCAGCAAAAAAAATGGTTATAAGCCATACGGCTTATAACCAATAAGTACACAAGGGAGTGTATGGAAGTCGGTTTAATTAATAACTAATGCATGGCATCGTTGTACTGTTTAGCTAGGCTTTCTTTTTGCCCTTCGGTTAGGGCTTTACCCGCTAATTGAAATACTTCATGTTCTTCTTCGCTTAAATGATGATGCACTAAATGGTGCAATTTTTTAGCAGCAACTAACCATGCCGATGAGCTCATTTCGGTGTCTTCAAGTTGTTCAATTAATTCGTCAATTTCATGGTGTTCTGCAACACTGTGGCGTGCTTTTTCGTGCGTTAAATCGTCAAACATAAGTGGGTTATAAAAATAACGCTCTTCAAATTTTGCGTGATCTTCTAATTCGGTCTTTAGCTCGTCCATTAGCTTGTGGCGCTGCTGCGTATCGCCGTGCGTTTGAATAAGGGCATCTACTAACTCGCGTTGTTTATCGTGGTCGTGACGTAGCGCTTCAAAAATATTCATAACTCTTTCCTTGCTGTAATTGCTTTATAGACTTTTAAAAGCAAGCGCAGTGCCAGATTTTAATATGTTGATATAGTTGACTTTAATGTACTTTTGGCTGGTTTGGATGGCGTTGCTCTGTAACTTTTACACACAAACAGCTGCAATTTTTTCAGATTAAAAGAGGTGATTGCTTTTGACGCTACATAAGCTTACATATTTTTACTGGTTGGGTATTTTATTGAGGTGGTAAAGTAGCGCATTATTTGGGTACAAGCTGTACATACTTGCCTTACCTATATTCTTATAAAACTTTAGATATTAAGATAGTTTAAGGATGAACTTAAAAAGCCCCACTATAGCATTATTACTGTGCGCGTTATTAAGTGCATGTAGTACAGCCGAGCATTCTGAACGACGTGTATGCATACAAGAGGCAGAAATGACTGAGCTAAATGGCGCTAAAATAAGCTCAAAGGTTTACAATGAATGTGTAAGCGCTCAAATAAAAAAGGATGCTAAAGGCGACACTGTTTTTGATGAAGTTGGTGTGTTTTTATTGATCTACTTGTTTTAATAGCCGACTAAGTAAGCAAACTTACAGCTATAATTTAAAGCACAAGGGTGCGTAAAATAGGATTGAATATGAAAGCGTTTTTAATTGTATTTTCATTGTGTATATTTTTAACTGGCTGTGCGGCAAAGCCTTATGCGGGCTCTGCACAATGTATGAAGCAAGCTGATATAGCTTATAAAACCAATATACATAAAAATGAGCCGCTAAATAATGAATGCAAAGCTGTAAAAGTAAATACGCCTAATAAAGAGTTTGAGAATCATAGTATTGTTGATAGAAGTCTTTTACAGCTAATTGTTAGTTTTTTAAACGGTATATTTAGATAATTAAAATACAATTAAATAAGGTATGTATGCAGGCAGAACTAAAAGCAAAAATTATAGCTGTATGCGATAAAAAAATAGCAGCCAAAGGCGAAAACGTAGGGCTTTCTTTTTACGCTTTTTTTGCAAATAAAAACGACAATCCAGAGCTGCTGATGCAAGCCGCTACGTGGTGGATACACATCCATAAGTTAGATCACTTTGAAAAAGCGATAAAAATAAAACAAATGATTATTGAAGGTGACTAATAACGTATATTTACGCGATTGCTATTTGGTTTCTGCCATTTTCTTTTGCTTTATAAAGTTGTTGGTCTGCACGTTTAATTAGCTCGCTGAGTGAGTCGCTTTTAGCATGACTTATTGCCACGCCAGCACTAAAGGTAACGTGCGTTTTACTTGGCAATGCCTCAATATGACTGCAGTACTGCGCTAACTTATTTTCAAGATTTTCAAAAAAGTTGTTTATTTTATCGCGATTTTGCGTTTTTAAAACAAATAGCCACTCTTCGCCGCCATAGCGCCCAAACTTATCGTTAGTACTTAGTGTGTCTTTTGCTGCTTGAGCAAATTTTATAAGTACTAAATCTCCTATATCGTGGCCAAATTTGTCGTTAATAGCTTTAAAGTAATCTAAATCAACGATGGCTATTGCTAGGCTCTGCTGGGATAAACACTCATTTGCTTTTTGCAAAATGCCACGTCGGTTTAAGCTGTTAGTTAGGTAGTCGGTTAATGCTATAGCATGGTATTTTTTACGTTGGCGCATTTGGCGGTAAAATAAAAACAGCGACACGATGACTAAAATAAAGGCAATTGAAGCACTTAAGCGCCAAATTATTTTTTGCTGGTGTTCTTCTGTTGCCTGCAGTTTGTTTATGTCTTTTTCGTATTCTAGCTGTAAAATTTTGTCTTCTTTTTCTTTTACTTCAAATTTAACTTGTAAGGTTTTTATATTGGTTTCGCTGGTGGCTTCGTAGTGTTTTATTGTATAAGCAAGCTCATCTTCAATAGCTTTAAATGCATCTTCGGTGAAGTTAAGCTGGCGCTTTAATTTATAGCGTTTGCTTAAAAAATCAGCCTTATAAATGCTGCGGCTAAATTTATCTAGGTTTAAAAATACTTCGTCGTTTACTTGGTTGGCTTTATTTAATAAATTTTGCTTTGTGTAGATGTCTGATAATAAAATCATTGATGCTAAATGCATGTCGTTAATGCCGGCAGAGCTTGCAAGTGCAATATTTTTGTTTGTAAGCATTAAAGCTGTATCGTAATTACCCTGCAGGTATTGAATATTTGCAATAGAATATTGAGCGAAGGCTAAACCTTTTTTCATATTAACTTTGCTAAAATAAGCCAGCGCTTTATTTAAGTATACAAGCGCGTTTTTAGGCTGACCGACCTCAAGTAATACGTTTCCTAAACTCCAATAAGCTTTTGCCGTAAATAGGCCGTCGTTTGTTTGCTCGTAGGCATCTACCGCTTTTTGGGCGTAATAAATGGCTTTTTCTTTATCATCTTTGTAGAGGTAGTTGTAAGCGTCGGCAATTTTTCTAAAAAAGTAGCCCTGCGAGGCTATGTCTTCTTCTTTTATAGCAAGCTCTAAACCTGTTAATGCCGCACTTAGCGTTTTTTTAAGTTCGTCGGTTTCGGTGTAGTAATAGGCTATAGCCCGAAAAACAATGATTTGTTCGTTTGGAGAAAGCTGTTTTAGCTGCGTTTGCAGTTGATTAGCAAGCGATTGCGCATTACTTAGCTCTTTGTTAATTGCGAAAAGCTTAAGCTGAGCCTCTAAAAATAGTAGGTGACTGTTTTTATGTGTTACAAGCTCAGTACTCTTTAAATACATTAGCAAATGGGTACTTAGCGCGGTGTATTGTTCTTGTCGAAAAAGTAGCTCTGAAAATAAGGCAGCCGCTTCAAGGTGCAACTGTTTATGCTTTGTATGTTTAGTGACATTATAAGCGTGGGTTAGTTGTTTTTGGTGTAAAAGGTAATCTAGCTTGTTGGCTTTAATATCACTAAGCAGGCTTTGGATTGATTTTATATCAGAGGAAGTTAGTGAAGAGCTACTGGCAAATGTAGCACTACTTGTTAGTAAAAATAACAGGAGCGCAAAAAAGCGAAACCACACCATATTGATTTTTATTATTATATTGTTCGTCATTTATTTTTTACTGAATCAACACCTAAAACGATATAACTAACTATAGCATTGCTTGTAAATAACAAGTTAATACTTTATTGGGTGAAGATCAGGGAATACACCACCACATTCCTTTGAAAACTGCACTTTCTAGTAAATAAGTATGAAAAGTATTATTAAAATAATCCTGACACCCATCTAAAACATAACCATGACACCCATCTAAATAGTTGTATAAAACACAAGCTCGGACTACGCTTTAGCTTAAATAACAAACAGAGTTGTGTAATGGCTATTGCTCGTAAGCGCCAAATAAGTTTGGCAGATACAAAATATTATCACTGTATTTCACGCTGTGTTCGCCGGGCATATTTGTGTGGTGAAGACCCTTTTACAGGACAAAATTACGCGCATAGAAGAGGGTGGGTAGAGGATAAGCTTATCAGCCTTGCAAAGGTATTTTGTATAGATGTTTGTGCATACGCAGTTATGAGTAATCATACACATATTGTGTTGTATGTAGATGATAAAAAAGCTAATAGGTTAAACGACAAAGCAATAGCAATTCGTTGGCATAAGCTTTTTAAAGGCACCGCTATCACGCATAAATTTATACGCGGTGAGAAGTTATCGGCTACCGAACATTGGTTTTTAAATGAGAGCATAAAGCAGTATCGAGAACGCTTAAGTAGTATTAGCTGGTTTATGCGAGCATTGAACGAAAATATTGCAAGGCGAGCTAATAAAGAAGATGGCTGCACAGGGCGATTTTGGGAAGGGCGATTTAAATCTCAAGCGTTACTAGATGAAGCTGCTTTGTTGGCGTGCATGGCATATGTAGATTTAAATCCAATACGCGCCAAAGCGGCTGAAACACCTGAGGATTCGCACTTTACGAGCGTAAAACAACGCATAAAATCAATTGCACTTAAAAGCAACCAGGCGTTAAAAGTTAAGCAGCCAAAACAGTTATTACGCTTTGCAGGAAAGCCTAAAAAATACGCGCCAAAAGGTTTACCATTCGAATTAAAAACGTATTTAGAGTTAGTGGAATTAACAGGCAGATGTATTCGCGCTGATAAAATAGGCTTTATTGCGCATTCAACACCTGAATTATTGATACGTCTGAATATAGCGCCAGAGAACTGGTTAAAACTTACAACCGAATTTGGCAATGTTTTTCATGGAGCGGTGGGGCGTGTAAGTTCATTAGATAGTTATTGTAAACACCAAGCTATTAAGCGAAGGCCTAGCTATTCAAATAGTAAAAAATTATTAGCCTAATAAAACCGTTAAATAAATAGTATGTCACTTAGCTTTGCTGAGCTTTTATTGTGCCTGAAGTTTCTTATTGGCCATAAGATTATTATAAAAAGCTTAAGTATATAAACTCAAACATCTCCATTACCACTCAACATCTCAAATCAACATATAAATCTAACCATATATTTCTAACTACATTGTTAATTTATAAATAATTAGAGAGGGTGCCATAGTTATGGCTTTATTACGACTAAGAAAGATTAAAGGGATGCCATATCTATCACTATCCTCATATATTTTGAACTCGAGGGCTTACCTCGTTTGTTAATTTTAAGATGGGTGTCATAGTTATTATTTTATATAAATCTGTATTGGTTGACATGTAGAATGAATGCTCTACTATGTTGGGTAGAGCATTCATTCTACATGGGTTAAACACTTTGCTAAAACAAGATATAGCTGCTGCGCTTGAGGTGGCCTTTAGTCAACATGGTTTTGCTGAGCCTAGTGTGGCTAAGCTGCAAAAACTCAGTGGCGTTAGTTTGCGCACCCTTTATAAATATTACCCGTCAAAGCAGGCAATGATCATTGCTGCGCTTGAGTACCGCCATAATCGCTATATTAATTTTTTACTTAAAGATGCACCTGCTCCGGGAGTTGAGGCGGTTTTACACATGTTTGATCAACTAAAAGCGTGGATGGTGCAATTTGCGCCTAATGGCTGTTTATCTATTAATGCGTTGTCGGCGTTCCCTGAAGATGAAGCTATTAGCCTTGCGGTGCAAACACATAAAAATGACGTAAAAAAACTGCTAGGTGAGCAAGGTTTAAATTCATCGTTGGCTAGTAGCTTGTTTTTGCTGCACGAGGGAGTGTCGAGTGCATGGCCAGTTATGGGCGATGAGGCGGTTACATCAGCAAAAAACAGTATTCTTAAATTAATATAATGGAGCAACCAATGGCAAATTTACCTAGCACAATGCACGCTGTACAGCTTAACGAGCATGGCGATTTTGATGTATTAAAGTATGCAACTAACTTACCGTTGCCAGCGCTTGCACAAACCGATGTACTTATAAAAGTCATGGCAGCAGGTGTTAATAACACAGATCTTAATACCCGCACGGCGTGGTACGCTAAAAAACAAAGCTGTAAAGACGATGCAAGTTGGTCTGGTGATGCGTTTGTTTTTCCTCGTATTCAAGGGGCAGATGTGTGCGGCGTAATTGTGGCTGTTGGTAAAAACGTAGATCAAAGCCGTATTGGTGAGCGCGTTATTGTTGAGCCATGTTTGATTAAAGCTAATGGCGAAACGCTTAAATCGCCATGGTATTTTGGCTCTGAGTGCGATGGTGGCTTTGCACAGTTTACCCGCGTTGACTCTATTCACGCTTATAAAATTAATAGTAACTATAGTGATGAAGAGCTGGCATCATTTCCGTGCTCATATTCTACGGCCGAAAACATGCTGTTTCGCTCAAACCCACAGCAAGGGCAAACTGTTTTAATTACAGGCGCTTCTGGTGGTGTTGGCTCAGCGGCAGTGCAATTAGCTAAAGCACGTGGCGCTTTTGTTATTGCCATTACGAGTAAAAGTAAGGCGCAGCAGCTTAAAGAGTTAGGTGCCGATAAAGTTATATTTCGTGAAGATGATTTAATTCAAGCCTTAGGTAAAAACAGTGTTGATGTAGTCATTGACCTTGTTGCCGGCGAGCAATGGCCTGCACTGCTGGAGGTATTAAAACCAAAGGGGCGTTATGCGGTGTCGGGCGCTATTGGCGGGGCATTAGTCGAGCTTGATATACGTACTTTGTACTTAAAAGATTTAACTTTTTTTGGCTGTACAGTTATAGAGCCTGAGGTATTTAAAAGCTTAGTTAACTTTATTGAACAAGAAAAAATAAAGCCTATTGTGGCGCAAACATTCCCACTGAGCGAAATTGTTACAGCGCAAAAAGTGTTTGCACAAAAACAACACGTAGGAAAAATTGTACTCACTATTCCCCATAGCGAATAGTACGTTAAACAACAAAGCCCGTTACAAAGTAAACGGGCTTTTTAATGGTAACAAGCTTATAAGCTTTTTTTAGGCGGTAAAGCCACGTTGGCAAATATGAGCCCTGCTACAAGCGACATAAATATTAAAAACGTTTGCTGGCCTATATGCTCGGCGTAAACAAAGTCTTGGCCTTCAATAAGCGAGTTTAAGCCAATATACGTTTTACTGCCGGGTACCAGTACAATTAAGCCTTGCATGGCAACAATGGAAGCTGGCGCATTTGCAACGCGGTTAAATAAGTTACTAAACACTCCAACCGAAAGCGCACCAACAAACGTGCCTAACGTGTAGTCAAGGTACATAGCCGAACCAATACTCGTGCCATAGGCTATAAAACCTGATGCGATAGACCATCCAGCATGTTTAAGTTTGGTTCTAAATATCACTATTAAGCTGCTACAAAGTAAAAATATAGCCAACCACGCAGTCCAACGCGGAAGTGGCTCGGGCTGTACAAAGTCGGTTTGGCCAAACAGGGCAAAGCCAATGCCTATGCCAATAAAGGCGCCAAAGTACAGTTTAAATAACAGCATGAACGAGTCCATAACCCGCGCCGTACCCGACACCAAATGCCTAGCGGCAAGCTCTGCTAAACCAAGGGCTAGTGCTAAACCGGGTATAAACACAATAATGGCTGAAAGCACCACTAACCGTATATTTATATCGGGCGAAATATACACACTTACCGCACAAGCCAACACAGCCGATACTATAGCAACAAGAGGCTCTAGCATGTGAGCAACTCGCTTAGAGCGGTTTGACCACAGCACAAACGCATACACCACTAAAGTGAGTAACGCTGACCAAATAACGTCTGTCCAGCTGGTGCCCATTAGCATGGCAAATGCACCACCCGATGTTGCAAAAGCTATACCGGTTACAAGTTTATTGTAAGGGTTTGGCATGTCGTAAATGGCATCAAGCTGCGCATCTACTTCTTGTAATGTGAGCTTGCCGTCAAGCATCTGATTTACTAAGTCGTCGGTATCGGCAAGTGAGCCTAAGTCGTGATCGCCTGGGTCTACACGTGCCACGTGGGTGTATTCGTCTTCGTGGCCATCAGTCCAAATTACAAACGTTACTGAAGTAGGCGACATAACAAAAGACGATTTAAGTCCTAAGTAAGTGGCCACTTCCATTAAGTGTGCTTCTAGGCGGTACGCAGGGGTGCCGTACTTATGAAGCATTTTACCTAATTTAACGATAAATTTGCGTTTTTCAGTAAAGGTTGCAGTTTTCAAATCTTGTATGGACCAGTGTGTAAATAAATTAGCTAAAAGTATAGGCTAAAACGCCCATTTGTAATGGGCGCGATTTTAAACACAAATCTGTAGGAGTCTAGTCATTTTTAATCTAATTTTTTATTTTTTTCAGCAATCCATTGCGCCATATATTGCGTACTGCGCATAGTATGGTGTTTTAACATTTGTCCGGTGAAGTTTTTTTCCCTATGCGCTTTTAAATCGTTGCTTATAGAGTCAATTTTATTAATTAACGCCGCGCTTAATTTTACTTTATCGTACAAGTTATTAAGTAGCGTATTGCCAGCTTGCTGCGCGTGTTTAAAACCGGCTTGATTGGTGTAAAGCTCAACGGCTGCATTTGCAAAGTCCTCAGTATTATTAGCCACTTTACCAGGCCATGGTAAATCGTTGTGCATTCCCTCTGCGCCAATATTAGTGGTAACGCTGGGCGTTTGCATTATCATGGCTTCAAGTAACTTGCCTTTTATACCCGCGCCAAAACGAAGGGGCGCTAAACACACGCGTGCGCTTTGCATTACCTCATAGGCGTCATCGGCCCAGCCTTTTATTAAAAACCCCGTTTTAGGGTTATTAAGTGCGGTTGCTTTTGGTGGCGGGTAAGAGCCATAAATGTGTAGCTCGGCTTTTGGTAATTGCTTACGAATTAATGGCCATATTTTTTGTAAGTAAAGAACCGCATCCCAGTTTGGGGCGTGTCTAAAGTTACCTATGGTCATAAAGTGTGCGCGTTCATCAAAGCGCTTAGTGGTTTTAGGTAATGCACTTAAATCGACCATAAACGGTAAATGGTGTAATAAGCTTGGTTCGACCTTAAATACACTATTGAGTAACTCCATTTCGAAGCTTGAAATAATTAAGCTGAGGTCGCAGCGCAAAATAGCGGCTATTTCGCGCTTGGCTATGTCTGAATGTAAATCGCTGGTGGTAAATTCACGCTCGCCTTTGTGCGCTTCGTGGCGCGCATTGCGTAAACATTGTAAATCTTCGGTATCGAGGATTTTAATGGCATTCGGGCAGTGTTTATCTACACGCCAGCCAAATTGCTCTTCCATCATAAAGCGGTCAAACATCACTATGTCTGGGTTGTACGCTTTAGCGTACTCATCAAAACTTTCGCAGTTAAGAGCAATGCTTTGACTGGTTATACCAAAGTGATCTAGGTTTACCATGTGCTCGGTGCGTTGTGCTGGGGTGGCAAATTCTACTTGCCAATTTTGCGCTTTAAACGCGTTTAATAACGACATCATGTGCGTACCCGCAGCAGACGAATTTGGCTCTGGCCATACGTAACCAATTACCAGCACTTTTTTCATTACGGTGTTTCTCTAATTTGTAGGTTTACATTTACCAGTGTTTTTACTGGCGCAGTGTGTGTTTGTAGTTGCTCTTGCAGCACTAAAATACTGCGCTTAGCAAGCTCTTGGGTGTTTATACTGGCGCAAGTAAAGCGCGGTTGCATTTCGGTAATATCAGGAATATGCAAGCAACTTACTATATTGTTTTTTAAATGCGGGGCGGCGGCTAAAACGCCATACGCAATTATATTGTTAGCGCATACAACCGCATCAATACTCGGCTTATTAAGTAATGTGTTATTAAATACTTGCTTTGCATGTAATGGGGTGTTTTTTGTGCACGTAATAGCTGGCTCGGGGATTATATTGTGTTTTTTACACGCACTATTAAAGCCGCTTAATAAATCCTCTGTCGATAAGCTTTCATCACCCATAAACAGTATGTTTTTAGGCGACTCATTTATTAGCTGTAATGTAACTACATGGCTTGCTTTAGTGTAGTCGGGTAAAACACATGGAGCTGAGCTGTAAGGTACTTCGTGCATTAGGCTAATAACGGGGTGGGTGGCTGCAAGGTTGTCGAGCCACTGCGCACAGGTGTTAGCCACAGGGCACATTATAAATGCAGCTACTTTGTATTCTTTTAAATTATTTATTAGCTGCGTTTGGCGATCTACGCTGTTGTTACTACTAACAATAATGGCTTGAAAAAAAGCCTCGCTTAATACTTGCTCTATATTTTTAGCAAGTAATGCCATAAGCGGGTTTGTTAAATCATCAATTACAACAGCCACTAAGTTTGAACGACCAGAGCGCATTGCTGCAGCATCACGGTTATAAACATAACCTAGCTCATTAATTGCGTTTAACACTTTTTGTTTGCTTTTAGCGGCTACTTTATTGCTTTGTGTAAGCACTAACGACACGGTCGATTTAGACACACCCGCACGGTGAGCAACATCAAAAATAGTGACCGATTTAGCTTTGTCAGGCATGGTATTTTAAGCGCGCAGTAATGAGTAAATAGCTGCGTAGTGTAGCGTATATAATGCAATTAAGTCATCTTTTAGCGCTGTAATTTAAAGCTTAATACTTTATGAACAGGTCAAAACATGTTTATATACCTTTTATAATCTTAAAAATAACAAAAGGATAAAAACATGAACGCATTTAGGCTGTTAGTTGCCTTTATTTGTTGTGTTGTAATAATGCCAAACAGCTATGCTGAGCAAGGTTATCAAACACCTTCGCCAGAGCTTGCTGCCGTGGTAGATGCCAAATTAGCACCTACAAGTTTTTTATCGAGCGATGGCCAATGGCTGGCTCTGTTTGAACGTAAGCGTGTAGTAACACTAGATGAGCTTGCCAAAGATGAGCTTAAACTTGCAGGTATAAAGCTTAATCCTGCTAATTTTTCACGTTCGCGTGTAAGTGCTAAATACAGCGCTGTTGAGCTAAAGCATGTGCAAAGCGGCACCGTTATTAATATTAACAATTTACCAAACGGTATTATTCGCTCGCCTAAATGGTCATCTAATAGTAAATATTTAGCGTTTGTTGTAGAGCAACAAAGCCAAGCAAATTTATGGCTTTACAGTGTAGAAACAAAACAAGCAAAAATGCTCTCAAACGCAGCGCTTAACTCGGTTATTACCGCTACGCCTTACCAATGGCTACCCGATAGCAGCGCACTTGTGGCAAATTTAGCAGTTAATATAGATAAACCCGCGTTAAAAAACAGCAGTCAAAATGTAGTGCCGGTTATACAGCAAAGTACCGGCGAAAAAGCCCCCGCGCGTACCTATCAAAACTTATTAACCAGCCCGTTTGACGAAGCACAGTTTAAATTTTACGGCCAAGGGCAATTAGCTTATGTAACGCTTGATGGCAATACACAAGCTATTGGTAGCCCAGCGTTATTTAAATCGTTTTCGGTATCGCCAGATTCAACCAATATATTAGTTGCTGCGATAAACGAGCCGTTTTCGTATCAAGTACCTTACAGCCGTTTTGCCAGTACGTGGCAAATATGGGGAATGCGCGGTTACGCATTAGCCGAACTTGTAAAACAACCGCTTGCCGATAACATTCCACAAGGCTATGACAGTGTTCGCACTGGCCGACGCAACTTTGAATGGCGCGCGGATCAAGGCGCTGAAGTTATTTGGGCCGAGGCGCAAGATGGCGGCGACATGAAAACCGATGTTAAGCACCATGATTATATTTACAGCTTACGTGCGCCATTTAAACGCGAGCCTAAATTATTTGCTAAAGTAGAGCGCCGTTTTGCAGGTATTGAGTGGGGGAACCAAAATGTTGCCATGCTTGTTGATTGGCGCTTTAGCGACCGCCAAGTACGCACATTTGTTATTCAACCGCGTAATGCCGATAAAAACCGCGTGCTGTTTTCAGAGCGAAGCTATAACGATGCGTATAAAGACCCAGGTAGCTTTATTTACGAGCGCAACGATTTAGGCGCTAACGTTATTAAAATTGTTGGCGGACGCTATATGTACCTGCGCGGTAACGGCGCATCAGAGCAAGGTAATATTCCGTTTTTAGACCAGTACGATGTAAAAACAAATAGCAGCAAGCGTTTATGGCAATCACAAGCGCCATACTACGAGCGTGTTCGTGCATTGCTTGACGATGAAGGCGAGCGTTTTATAACTGTGCGAGAGTCTAAAACTGAGCAGCCTAACTTTTTTATTCGTGATTTAGATAATGATACGCTTACCCAATTAACTAATTTTGCTCACCCATACCCTGCATTTAAAGGGGTGACAAAAGAGCAATTACGTTACAAACGCGATGACGGCGTAGATCTTTCAGGTACACTTTATTTACCACCAGGCTACGACGTAACCCAAGGCCCGTTACCAGTACTTATGTGGGCGTATCCACTTGAATACAAAGATAAAGCCGTAGCATCACAAGTGCGCGAATCGCCATACGAATTTACTTACATTGGTTATTGGGGCCCTATGCCTTACCTTGCTAAAGGTATTGCCGTATTTGACGACCCTAAAATGCCTATTGTAGGTATTGATGGCAGCGAGCCAAACGATAACTTTAGAAAGCAGCTAGTTTCAAGTGCGCAAGCTGCGGTTGATGTGCTGGTTAAAAAAGGCATTGCCGATAAAAACAACATTGCTATAGCAGGGCACTCGTACGGTGCATTTATGGTGGCAAACCTATTAGCGCATAGCGATTTATTTAAAACCGGTATTGCTCGCAGTGGTGCTTACAACCGTACCTTAACGCCGTTTGGTTTTCAGGGTGAAGAGCGTGATTTTTGGCAAGCACAAAGTGTGTACGCTAACATGTCGCCGTTTTTCCATGCTGAAAAAATTAACGAGCCAATGCTAATGATCCACGGTCAAGAAGATCCTAACTCTGGAACTTTCCCAATGCAAAGTGAGCGCATGTACGCCGCCCTAAAAGGCTTAGGTAAAGATGCTCGCTTAGTAATGCTCCCTTACGAGGCACATGGCTACCGCGCACGTAAAAGCTTATTACACGTACTGTGGGAACAAGAGCAATGGCTAGATAAGTATTTATTGAGTGATACCGCAAAGCCAGTAGAGGTCATTACTCAGCCAGTGGCAAGTACTGAACAATAGTAGATAATAGGTAACCAATAGCGCGGCTACTTTAGCCGCGTTTTTTGCTTTTAATATAGAGAGAAAAAATGATTGATGTTGCAGCGCTTGCCGTTTTTATTCCTACCTTCTTTTTTGTATCTATCACACCGGGTATGTGTATGACCCTTGCCATGACATTAGGTATGAGCATAGGTGTAAGGCGCACATTATGGATGATGATAGGTGAGCTGTTAGGGGTCGCAAGTGTTGCTATTGCTGCGGTATTAGGTGTTGCAAGCGTAATGCTAAATTACCCTAATGCGTTCGATATTTTAAAATGGGTAGGCGGTGCATACTTAATTTATATAGGTATAAATATGTGGCGCGCAAAAAGTAAAATGTCGATTGATACACATAGCTCAAGTGATGTAAGCCGCCAGTCGCTATTTACGCAAGGCTTTGTGACTGCCATTGCTAACCCAAAGGGCTGGGCGTTTATGATCTCTTTACTACCGCCATTTATTAGCGTTGAACACGCACTCGCCCCGCAACTGTTAGTGCTTGTTTTAGTTATTATGATAAGCGAATTTATCTGCATGTTAGCGTACGCCACAGGCGGTAAAAGCCTACGTTTATTTTTAAGCCGTGGCGATAATATAAAATGGATGAACCGAATTGCAGGCAGCCTTATGGTGCTAGTAGGCATATGGCTGGCATTAGGGTAATTAAATAACAGTTGATATTATCAATTAATTTGATATAGTTGATTTTGTCATCTATCTTAAGAGAAATACCTGTTTAATGAATACGCCTGCTTTAGTAAATTCTGCGCTCGTAGAGCCTAAAAAAACACCGATCATTTATAAAATAATGGTGATGGTAAGTATTATTGTTTTTGTAGGCGGCAGCTTAACAGGCATTATGACTTACACAAATGTAGGTATAACTGAGCATTTTTATATAGATTGGTTTACCTCGTTTTTAAGTGCGGTGTTGGTTATGGCTCCTGTGGGGTTAGCAATGACAGCCCTTATGAATGCCTTGGCGGCTAAGTTATTACCAAAAGCAAGTGAGCTAAAACGTAATTTAGTGATTAGTGTTTTTATGGCGCTTACCATGGAGTCGCTAATGGCGTTTGTAACCGCTACTAACAATATAGGTTTTGCCGATATGCGCTTATTTTATACCGCGTGGGTAGAGGGGTTATTAGCCGCGCTACCCATTGGTTTAACATTAATGCTTGTTATGTCGGTTACTGTAAAACCTAAATTAGAGCGATTTTTAAAAAGCTAAATTGCGCTTTTTAAAAACGTTGCCGTGCGGCTATGCTCAGATTGAGCCACATTTTCTGGTTTACCTTGAGCAACAATTAAGCCGCCTTCGTCCCCGGCTCCTGGGCCAATATCAATAACCCAATCGCTGTTACTGGCTACTTGCATATCGTGCTCAACCATAATAACGGTGTTGCCCGCATCAACTAAGCCATTTAACTGCTTCATCAACATGGCTACATCTTTAGGGTGTAGGCCGGTGGTTGGTTCATCTAAAATATACAGCGTATCGCCGCGCTGCGCACGTTGCAGCTCTGTGGCAAGCTTTATGCGCTGGGCCTCTCCGCCCGAAAGCTCAGTAGCCGGTTGCCCTAAACGTAAATAGCCAAGGCCTACTTGTAAGAGCGCATTTAGCGCACGTAAAATAGCGGGTTCATCGGCAAAAAATGTATGCGCTGACTCCACCGTTAAATTAAGCACATCGGCAATGGTTTTATCTTTATAGGTAATGTCGAGTGTTTTTTGGTTATAGCGCTTGGCGTTACACACAGGGCACGGCGAATACACGCTAGGTAAAAATAACAGCTCAATACTTACAAAACCTACGCCTTCGCAGTTGTCGCAGCGGCCTTTTTTCACATTAAACGAAAAACGACCTGCATCGTATTTACGCGCTTTTGCCTCTTTGGTATTGGCAAACAATTTACGTACGTGATCGAACAAACCAGTGTAAGTAGCAAGGTTTGAGCGAGGCGTGCGGCCAATGGCTTTTTGATCAACCGTTATTAGGCGCTTTATATGCTCAAGGCCCTCGGTAATTTTGCCATGGGTTGGTGTTTGGAGTTCTTGTTCAAGCAAGTCGGCTTCATCGGTAGGCATTGGCGGCGGCGTTTTTTGCCCTAAAGCATCTTGAATAAGCTCGACTAAGGCTTGGCTTACTAAGCTTGATTTACCTGAGCCAGAAACCCCCGTAACACTTGTAATAACTCCAAGCGGAAATTCGGCACTGATGTTGTGTAAATTGTTACGCTCAATACCACTTAGCTTAAGCCAGTCTGCTGGAGTACGTTGTGTTTGATGATTTGGCTTTGCGTTATTGTTATGCTTAAAAAGATGCCGACTTGTATGTGAGTTGCTCACTTGCTCTAAGCCTTCAACAGGGCCGCTGTAAACAATATTACCACCATGCGAACCCGCATTTGGCCCTACATCAACCACCCAATTGGCGTGGCGAATTACACTTGTATCGTGCTCGACCACAAATACTGAGTTACCAGCCGCTATTAGTTCATCTAGGGCGCTTAAAAGTGCTTGCGTATCGGCTGGGTGTAAACCTGCCGAAGGTTCATCTAGCACATACACAACACCAAATAATTTTGAGCGAATTTGCGTTGCAAGCCGTAAGCGTTGTAATTCCCCAGCTGATAACGATGGCGTAGTACGCTCAAGCGATAAATACCCTAAACCAAGTTTAGTGAGTGCTTCAACGCGTTTGATAATGTCGCTTGTGATGCGCTTTGCCACAATGGCTTTTTCGGGGTTGGCTGCGTTACTTTTAGCGGGGTTATTGGCAGCAATGCTGAGTTTTTCTGCCAGTTCGCCAAGTGTTAATTGCGAAATTTCGCCTATATCAAGGCCTGCTACTTTAACCGATAACGACTCTTTTTTAAGTTTTTTGCCTTCGCACTGCGGGCATTGTGATATTTGCATATATTGCGACACGCGCTTTTTTGTGCGTGGGCTTTGGGTACTGGCAAACGATTGTAAAACAAAGCGTTTAGCACTTATAAATGTACCCATGTAGCTGGGGCTTTCTTCATTTTTAATAGCCGCTTGGGTTTGCTCAAGCGTGTACTCGGGAAACACGGGTACTGTGGGCGTGTCGTCGGTAAACAAAATCCAATCACGGGCTTTTTTAGGCAGGGTATTCCACGGTTTATTAATATCGTAACCTAAAGAAGTAAGAATGCGGCTTAGGTTTTTACCTTGCCAAGCCGGCGGCCATGCTGCAATGGCGCGCTCTTTAATTGATTTAGTAGGGTCGGGCACTAACAGCTCTTCGGTTACGTTAAATACGCGGCCAATACCATGGCACTCTGGGCAGGCACCTTGTGGCGTGTTAGGCGAAAACGCATCGGCATACAGTATACCTTGCCCTTTGGGGTATTCGCCCGCGCGTGAGTAAAGCATTCGCAGCGCGTTAGAAATAGTGGTTACGCTACCCACCGATGAGCGTACCGAGGGTGCACCACGCTGTTGTTGTAATGCTACCGCGGGTGGCAGCCCTTCAATCGAATCTACATCGGGCTCATCTACTTGGTCTATTAATCTGCGTGCATAAGGGGATACCGAATCAAGATAACGATGCTGTGATTCGGCAAATAATGTTCCAAAGGCGAGCGATGATTTACCCGAGCCCGATATACCAGTAAAAACAACAAGTGAATTACGGGGCAAGTTTACATCCACATTTTTTAAGTTATGAACACGCGCGCCTCGTACTTGAATGCTGTGCTCAGGGTTTAATAAAGCCGATTGCGCATTACTAAGCTCATGTAACTTTTTAGGTGTGGTTGCCATGTAATTTACTCCTGTTTAATAACCATGTGTTTATTAACGTGCCGCAAAGTACTAATACTAATGGGGCGTCACTGAATGAGCGCTTAGTTAGTTTGCTAAGCTTTTAATAGAGTGTTTACATAATAGGTAAAAACTGCGAGTATAAATTTCAATCAAGTATTCACACATCTAAATTTAAAAGGACGTTTAATTGTGGCAAAAATTGTAGTTAGCTTTTTATTTTTATTGGTACTTTGCGCCAATGTGTGTGCAGCGCAAAATAATGTACTAAACGTTGACCGAGCCATACCAAATAGCATGCACTTGTCGTTCCCAAACGATAATAATATAACGCCTAAAAAGTCTGACTTTTCAATTTTAAACTATGTACTTATGAGTAACGAAGAAGGGGAGCGTTGGGCGGTTATAACCCTTACTAATTTAGCCTCTGGCAAGCGAGAGCTTAATCAAGAACACGTGTTAGCGCTGTTTGCAGATGGCAGCAGGCTAACACCAAGTGAATTTAAACTAGGCTTTAATGGCAATCAAACACAGTCGGTAACTGTATCGTTTGCTGAGCATACGTTTCCTATTTTAAGTGTGTATACCAGTAATGATCAGTAACATGTTTTTAGATAAGTTAAATATGTAGTAATTGCTTTAGTTTATCGGCACCGGCTCTGCTGGTGCTTAGCTCAGATTTAATATCATCATTTACAATCACCATTAGCTTGCCGTTAAACCAACGCTGTATTTCTTTAATGTGGTCAACGTTAACCAAATAACTTCGATGAATTCGTACAAAATTATGTGCTTCTAAAGCATGCTCAAGTTGATCGAGCGTATCGCTTAAATGATGAAATGTATCGCCATTCCACGCCAAACTATTGCCTTGCTCCGATTTAATAAATTTAATGTCACTTGGGGAGAGTAAAAATATACGTTCACCGTTTTTACTAATGAGCTTATTTATAGTGTTTTTGGTTAATGTAAACGTTTGCTCGTTGGGTTCGTGATTGACTAGCGTATGTGCACGTTGTTGCTCTAGTTGTTGCTGCGCTTTGGCGAGAGCTTTTTTTAATCGAGCAATAGGAAAAGGTTTGAGTAAGTAGTCAGTTGAGGCGTGCTCAAAAGCTTCAATCGCAAATTGGTCATACGCGGTTGTGTAAATAATAATGGGCTGGTAGTTAAGTAAATCAATAAGCTCTAAGCCGTTAATTTCAGGCATTTGTATATCAAGTAATACCACATCCGGAGTCAGCTCATTAATTAATGATATGGCCTCTTTGCCATTTGTGGCCATACCCACTACTTCAACATGCTCCATTAAACTCAATTGATGACTTAATTTTTCGCGAGCGGGAAGCTCGTCATCGGCAAATAATACGCGCATTTTAGTTACTGTATTTGGCTGGTTTTTGCTGCTCATAGTGTTAGCTCCAACGTAACCACTGCACCATTATTATTGCTCAGTAGTACCTTACCTTTACCAAGTTGTTTAACGCGTTTTAGTATGTTTTTCATTCCTACACCACTGCCATGGCCGTGTTTTATTACCTCGCTCGAAAAACCCTTACCGTTATCGCTAATTTGTATTTTAACGCCGTTAGGTAGCTCACTAAGCGTTATATTAAGTATCAACGACGTTTGTTGGGCGTTATGTTTAATGGCGTTTTCAATAATTGGTTGAATAAGTAGCGGGGGCAGCGATATGTTTTTAAGCGTATTGGGAATGTGGTAATTAACCTGAAGTTTATCGCCAAAGCGGGCTTTTTCAATATTTAGGTACTTTTCTATTATTGTAAGCTCTTGCTGTAAAGGTATTTGTTGTTGCTCTGCCGTGTCGAGGGAGTACCTTAAAATGTCAGCCAGTTCATGCAGTACTTCATCGGCTAAATCGGGGTTTGTATGAATATAAGCCGAAATTGTATTTAAGCTATTAAACATAAAATGTGGGTTTAGTTGGTAGCGCAATGTAGCAAGTTGGGCTTGTTTAAGCGCGTGTTTTTCGGCTGTTGCGCGTTTTTTGTTTTCAATAAAAATACTGGTAAAGTAAATACACGAGCCCCAAAGTAAGCCGTTAAAAACAACAAACACCCCCATCGATTTGTGCCCATCAAAAAGCTGTGTGAGTACTATATCGGTAAGCACATTACCAAGTGCCATAAATACAACTGCAATTAACCATTCAAACGCTATTTTGTTAATGTGTTTATTGCGCAGGTAAAAAATAACCGCTGCCGCACTCCAAACAGGAACCCAGTAAAAAGTAACAAACCACACCGTAGCAGCGAGTGCACTACCCGCAGTAAAGGGCGCAGAGTTAGCAATTATGAGCCCAAGGGCATAAGCGATATCTACAACAAGTAAAATAAAAAAGCTGTATTTATAAAAAGGATGTTTGAGCATAATAGGTGCTTCTTTTTGTAATTGATTAAACCATAACAAAAAACAGTCAAAACCCAAAGAGTTTGTGTTTTGACCGCTACTCTTTTAAAAGTAAGTTAGCTCTTTGATTTGTAGTGTATTTTTTAATGGCTCATTGCTTGCGCCTGGCATTTTACGCCACATTAAGTTTACTCCAGTTAATTGAGTGGCCGACCACGTAACGGGGCTACCAAAGCCAAATTGTTTAAATGTAGTGAAAGGAATATCAAGCGTTGTCCATTCATCGCGCGGTTTTAAAAGTACACTAAAGTGATCCCAATCTTTTACATCACGATGATAAACAGACAAGGCAAAAGGCGTGCTTGAACCTTTATAAGTTAGTCGAATACCTTTAAATGATGAGGCATCAGCCGGCGATGTAAATTTTATTTCAGCGCCTGCCCATGCGCCAAAGCTGGTTGGCTTTGTAATGGTTGTATCAATAGTTAAGCTGTTTTTATTTGTGGTAAGTGTTGCCACAGACTGACCACCCATTACCGAGTCGCTCAAGGCTTGCCATGGTGTATCACCGGTAAAATCATCAATAACATGCTGCGCTTGGCGGCTTTTAACTTCTTCATTACAAGTGGGGCCTTGTGGTGTTATAGCCTTGTTTTGCGCAATTAAGGCTGGGCGGTCTACTTGTATACCTGCTTTATAAACCTCTGAGATAGTGTGAATGTGGTTTAAATCATCAAGCGGGTTTTGTTTAAGCAGTACAAAGCTTGCCTCAAAGCCATTAGCCAGCTTGCCAATGCTCTCGGCTTTATTAATCGCTTTTGCGCCGTTAACAGTTGCCGCATTAATTATTTCACCATTTGTTAAGCCTGCTTTTTTAAGGGCATCTACCTCGTTGTGTAACCCAGTACCGTGTAGCGTGTAAGGGTTTCCGGCATCAGAGCCTGTACCAATAGTAATATTAGCTTTATGTAGCTTTTGTATATTTGCATAAGCGGTTTTTCGCTCCTCCCACGCGTGCTCTTTCCATTTTGAAGGTGCAGGCACGTTATCAAACAAACACCCTTGTAGCTTTTCGGGAATGGTTTTTAGTAACTCGCTTTGTGAGCTAATAGTATGGTTATGCCTTTCATCGCTATGGTTATGATACACCGCAAGGGTAGGAATGTAGGTTACATTATGCTGTTTCATTAGCGTAATAAATTCATCGTCAATCGCTTCGCTATTAATACCGTGCGCTAAAGCCGTTGCACCGGCTTTAATAGCGCGTTTAGCATCATTTAATGTAGAAACATGCACAAAATACGGTAAATTAGCCGCTTTAGAGCGTTTACCTAGCTCGCTTAATTGGCTATCAGTTAACGATTTACCCACACCGCCAAAGGTTTCAATAACCGCTTTAGTTACATGTGGCTTAGTGCTTATATGTTTTTGCCATAGTGCTGCTATGTCTTCATCTTTTGCAATTTCGTATGCGTGGCCGCCAAACTGCGTGCCGTGTCCGCCAGGGTTGGTAAACAAAGTCCCCGCATAAAAAAGGTTAGGGGTTAGTTGGGCTTCTTTTAATTGAGCGGCTTCGTTTAGGGTTTGCTCAAACGAAAACAAATCAACAATATTAGTTACGCCTAAATACAAATTAGAATTAAAGTGCGATTTAACCGGCAAATACTGAAACTCAGTAAAGTTACTACCCGATGAGCCTAAATGTACATGTAAATCAATTAAACCAGGTATTGCATATTGGTTGTTGGCGTTAATTGTTTTATCTGCGTTTTGTAGTGGATCAGTCGCTTTAGTAATACTTACTATTTTACCCTCATCAATGTACAGCGAACTTGGCGCAGAAAAGCTTTGCGAACTGCTTTGGTATAAACGAATGTTATCGACCCGCAGGTCAATGGCATACGCACTAAAGTGGCTTGCTAAACTCAGTGCTATAACTGTTTTTGTAATAATGTTCATGACTATATTCCTTATCAAAATAGGTATTTGGCGTTTTGTTGATAAGAAATTTAGCGAGCTTTTTAACCTGCTTCATTAATGTTTATCTGAATCGACATTATTTGCAGTTGAACCGACACAAAAGTAAATAAGCGTTGTGGTGGGGTGCTCGGGCTAACTAAATTAAGTTTTTAAAGGGCCGCTATGAGCGAGAAGCAGACGGTCGAGTAAACTCGTTTTTGGACAAAAACGTGTTAGATCTGATGGTCTAATAAGTTACTGTCAAATTAGGACAAGTATGTGGATTCCTTAATCGTTTGTTAGGCTTTTGTACTGCACCATATCCAAATCCACCTTGGAATAAATCGTATAAACGATTTTTAATGCCTTTATAGCTTGAAGTAAGTTGTTTAAAAATATTAAGTAGTTTTCAGTTTTTCCTGAGTCAAAAATCACATTGCCACTTTTAACATCATATCTCGCACTAAAGTGTCCTATTTCATTTCTCATTTTTCTGCTAACGGATTGAAATAGGGAACTAACTAGCGGCAACTCACTAAGAAACTGAAGTTTTTTAAAAGAAGTTAGCTTTTTGAATTTACTGACTGACATAGAACCATCTGAAAATAGATTAACGTCACCTCGTTTTGAAAGGTTCGCAATCAGAACAATATAAGTAGATGTTTTGGAGATTAATTCAAATATATCAACATATAGGGATTTTACAGTATCAAAGTCAGCTCTATAAAGTCGACACTTATCAATGTCATTTTTAAAATCATCTGATGCATACTCATATATAAAACCTGCCATATATGATTCAATTTGGCGAAATAAACGCTTGTGCAAGTTAAATAATTTCGACCTATTTTCTAGATATTCATGTTTATGATGAAGGTCCATTAACAATCCAGAATATTTGACTAAGCTTTTATCGATACAGTTATTTAATTCATCATAATACTCAGAATAGACTTTTTGCCTATCATCAATTTCTAGAGATGTAAAAAATATTACTGATAAATACGAGTAAACCTCATAAATTAATTGTGCGTTGTTTGACTTTAAAATATCTGAGTTAGCCTCAAACTTAGAAGCAGATAAAAGTTCTCTAACTAAGCTAAGATTACCTGACTCAAGTGCATTTAGTACCCTAGAGTGCTCACCATACATATGCTCTTTTATCAAAGAGAAAAAAGTAATTACATCATCATATTTTTTAGCACCACGTATGTCTCTTGAAAAGTAATATAATTTAGGTGATCCACCTTCGAGCAATTCTTTGTGGTGAACATCCGTAAAGATGGGGTAATGCGAAGATAATGTAACTATTCCTGTTGGTAGATTTTGATTATGATATTCATCAAAATCTATTGTTTCACATTCATCCGATTCAATAGATATTCCTTTGCTTGTTTTTTTCGTATCTATAAATATTTCAGTTGAACACGTTGGGCAAGAATAGAGATATGTATCCTTCTTTAATTCAGGGCGGTCAACTCTTAACCACTGCGTTTCTTTGCATGAATTACACCTCACCAAGTTTCTAATTATCATAACTTTCCTTAGGATATAACAGTGTCTTTTTAGCAGAATTTGTCTGTATAGTCGTGAATGCTCAACTAAGCTTATAGTCTGTTATTTGGGAAAGCTGGTCAAGAACAGGCATGAGAAAGTGGTTAGGAATCTCGAGCTAAGTTGTTTTGGGGCAGAAACGAGTTTCGTGTGAAGGTCCGCTCAGGGCACTCTTAAGCCACTCGACAACATAAAATGTGATAATAATTGGCAAGGTATTTTACTGTGTCGGATGGCGCTTCGCTTATCCGACCTACACTTACACAAGTCACTTATTTGGATTCTGCCCTGCTCAAAATAAAACGCTCATTCAACACTAATACCTTGGCTTAAAAGGTACTCCACTGCTGCATTAGTATGGGGCTTAAACGCCTTCCAACGGCCAATTGCTTTGTTGTTAAGTGGTTGGCGTACTTGTACTTTACTAGCCGTAGAGACCGGAGCGGTGTTTAAGTGAAAGTCTATACACTGTGCTTGCCACTCTAAATTACAAAAGCTGACTAACTCTTTAATTTGCTGCTCGGGCTGGGCGACTAGTTCTTCGTATTTTACTAATTTTATATTGCTATGCAGGGCGCTAAAGTGCTGCATGAGTTTATAAAAGCGGCTGTAAAATTTGGCTGTGTCGAGTAAATCGAGCGAGTATGCGTAGTAGGGGTTATTAATGGTAAATAACTGGCGATAGTTACCAATGCAAGTGTCCATTGGGTCGCGCAGCATGCAAATAATTTTCGCGTTTGGTAGGGCTTTAGTTATTAAGTCGATATAAAAAAAGTTAAACGGGAGTTTATCTATAAAGTGCTTATGGCTGCCGGTGGTTACGCGAGTGGCATTTAAATATGTTGTCCCAAGCTGTTTAAAATCAAGCTCGTATGCTTTAGTGAGTGTTTGAGTATCGAGTACATGCGGTGTTTGAGTTTGGCTTAATTTTTTAACGCTTAGGCCAAAGTCTTGTAATTCACCGGCTGATTGTACGTCGCTGTGGCTCGATAAAATACGCTCAACCAATGTGGTGCCAGAGCGGGGCATACCTAATACAAAAATAGGCTCTTGCGTTGGGTTGCCGTGTGTTAGCGCGTGTTTATGCTGCTCACTTAAATGTTTAATGTGTGCAAATAATGCGGCTGAGCTTTTATGATCAAACGGCTGTATAGCGCGTTTAGTGGCTTTTCCTTGCTCTAGGCTGTTAAACGCATCATCAAACTTGCCTATGTCTTGGTACTCTTTTGCAAGTGCGTGGCCAATGTGTAATTTTGCATCGGGGTGTGTTACTTGCTCAAAGACGTTTTTTAAGCGTTCAATATGGTTATTTTGCAGCGTCGCTTTGGTTAAATCACTTAATGCGAAATGGCTTGCGTGGTGCAGTGAATTTACCGCAATGGCGCTTTCAAAGGCATTTTTGGCTTGTTCAAATTGGCCTAAAAATTTAGCGCTTACCCCTAAATTATAATAAAACTGAGGTTGCGGTTTATTTGCATGGTTAGCCAGTTCAATTGCGCAGTTAAAATAGTTTAGTGCCTCTTTGTGCAGGCCTGCTTGTGTAAGTGCAACACCTAGGGTGTCTGCATCAAGACTCTTTTTTATTTGCTCAACGGGTATCGCTAAAGCGGTGTTTTTGGCTTTGGTAAGCTCACCTATTAATGCGTAACACTTTGCAAGCTGCGCGCTGTATTCAATGCTTTTACCAAGGCTAAGGGCTTTTTCTATTAGCTTTATGGCTTTGTGAATTTGCCCTACGCGTAAATTAACCATGGCCAGTAAAAAGTAGCCATCAGCAAAGTCATTTTTTTGCGTTACTAATTCAACGAGGGCTTTATGGGCACGTTGTATATTACCTTGGTTTAAATACTCAATGGCGCTTTGATGAAGGTGCTTTAAGTTTGGCTGCATGATGTTTGTTTTATTTATGTGTTAATAAAGAAAAAAGGCTCAAATAAATTTGAGCCTTATAACATTGTTTAAAAGTGACTATAAATTATATTTCAAATTTGTAGTTAAATTTAACGCCTACCGTAAGTGGGCGATTTATATAGTGGCCGTAGTTACGTTGTATGTCGGCACCGTTTGCAGTTGTTATATCGGCATCTGAACGACGTACTGATGTAACGGCGTATTTATTAAATACGTTATCAATGTATAAAGTAGTAGACCACTCATCAGCCGTTAGCTTAGCAGAAATATTACTTAAGCTGTAACCTGGCAGGGTTTCGCCATTGTCATGCAAACCTACTTTTGAAATTACATCACTTTGTGCGGTTAAACCGTAGTTAATATCAAGGGTTTTGTCGTTAAACACATCTGTTTGATAGTTTACACCCATTGAGAACTGATGCTCTGGCGAGCCCGGTAAGCGGTCGCCGTCTTCTGCGCCATCGGTGCCATCAGCATTAAATAAAAATGGGGCGTCTGAGGTTAGCTCTGCTTTAGTGTATGCGTATGTTGCGTACACGGTAAACGAGTCAGATAAAATAGCACGGGTAGATAGCTCAATACCTTTTGCGTTGGCAGAGCCTGCGTTAGATAAGTACGGTAATTGGCCTACATCTGTTGCGCCTGCAATTTGCGCATCTTCCCAATCTACATTAAATAAAGCGGCGTTAAAGTGTAATTGGCTTCTAAACCAGGTGCTTTTAAGGCCTAGCTCGTAGTTTGTTGTGGTATCTGCATCAAAAAGCCTTTCGTCAGCGTTACCACACCCTGTTTGCTGGTTTTCAGGGATAGGATCAGGGCAAACAGCTAGAAGGTTGGAACCGCCAATTCTAAAGCCTTCACTTACTGTTACATAACCCATTACTGAATTAGTAAACTGGTATTTAGCATTAAATTTGAATAAGTTACCGTTATCGCCTGCTTCGTCTTTTTCGTAAGCAACGGTGATTGCATCAGGGTCTGCATCGCCATAAAGTGTATTTGCAAGCGGGAAGTCAAATGCTGCTTGCGCCTCTACATCGTATTCGTAAAAACGTGCGCCAATGGTAATATCTAATTTTTCGGTAACTTGGTAGCCAACTTCGCCGAATAGCGCAGACTCAGTGACCTTACTTTTTGTAAGCTCTAAGTATTCTAATGAGTCAGGTCTTAGCTGAGCGCCACCAAAGTTATCGATAGCGAATTGGTCAAACCCAGGCGTAAACTCTCTACTTGATGCTTCGGTTTCTGTTTTGTTGTAAAACGCGCCTACAATCCAGTTAAAGTCGCTGTCGCTTTGAGACACTAAGCGAATTTCTTGAGTGAAGGTATCTTCTTCGTCAATTTCACGTGTGTATGATGAAAACGCAGGGAACTCTTCATAACCGTAATCTAGGCGGATAAGTAAATCTGTTTGATCACGCTGGCCGTCGGCATCAAAGCTTGAAATACCGGTTGCCGATACAAGCTCTGCAAAACCTAGGTCGGCTTTTAGCTCAAGGCTTAGTAGTTGATCTTCTTTTTCGCGAGGCTCTTCATAACGATAAGCCGACTCGTATTTACCTACAATATCGCTTAAACCGTTATCATCGTTTAGGCTGTTGTAATGAACAATTGAACGGCCTTCGCTGTCTTGGTTTTGGTAAAAGTAATTAAGTGTCCCTTCAAATGTTTCGCTTGGTTTCCAACGTACAGAAATACGGCCTGTGGTAGTTGTTTCGCCGTTAGCATCTTCAACATTTTTAATATTGTTGTTTACTTCGTCGGCGTTGCTCCAATCAGGGTCCGGTAGCGATACACCTGGCTCACGCACTGTGTAAGCATAATCAATAAAGCCTGGGTCTTCGTATACGTTTAAGCTTGCACGTACTGCAAGTTCATCTTCAATAAGTGGCAGGTTTACTATAAAGCCGCCTTCGCCGCCTAACGAGTCACTTTCTTGAGTTTGAAACATATCGCCAAATATTTCTACCGTTGTAAAATCAAGCTCTGGCTCTTTAAGCATGTAACGAATTGCGCCGCCTAATGTGCCCGCACCATAAAGGGTACCTTGTGGCCCAATAAGTACTTCAACACGCTCTATGTCGACTAAACGCATATCAACTGACACTGGAATTTCGTTAACGTATGTGGCTACGGTGCCGCCATCTGATGATGGACCCGACGAGTTAGTGTTTAAACCACGAACTATAATTGGTGAGCCTGAGCGACCACCTTGATCGGTAATTGTTAAACCAGGTACCCAACGCGCTACATCGGCTAGTTCGCCAATGTTTTGATCTTTCATTACATCGGCATCAAGTGCGGTAATGTTTAGCGGTGCATTTTGTACAGATCCGCTGCGTCTTGTTGCTGTAACTTCGATTACTTCGAGTGATTTGTTTTTAGCGGTGGTTTCTTGTTGTGCCACAGCCGAGTTAGAAAATAAAAATGCGCTAGATACAGCGCTCGAAATAGCCAAGGTTAGCAAGCTTGGTTTAAACATAAAAAGTGATCCCCAGATTCAAAATTTAACACCAGTTAATATAAGTTAACCAGTTTATCAGGGAGTTAAAGTGGTGGGAATATTAAAATTGAATTTTAATTCACTTTTTTGGAATAAATATAGCTAGTTACACAACAAAAATTTATATAAATATGTATAACATCCAAGTAATTGGCTAATTAAGGTACAAGGAATCATATTTTACTCGTTGAGCAAATGTAAATAGCCATTCATATTGGTTAATTACCTGAATGTATTAATACGGTTAAAAAACCTATAAGACCCTGTTGAATGTTTTGCTCAACGGTATTTATTCTCGTTTTGACACTATAAAAGTGAAGTTTGATCCCCATTAACCCTTCATACCGTAAGCTATAGCATTTCGTACTAAAGTACGCGTATTTAAGGAATATTTATGAGCCAATTATTCTCACCTTTAAAGCTCGGTGAACTCACTTTAGACAACCGCATTATTATTGCGCCTATGTGCCAGTACTCAGCAAATCAGGGAGCTGCCAGTGATTGGCACACTATTCATTTAGGCCAATTGAGCTTAAGTGGTGCAGGGCTATTAATTTTAGAGGCCACCGCGGTAAGCCCAGAGGGGCGGATTAGTTACGCCGATTTAGGGCTTTGGAATAACGAAACCCAGCAAGCACTGGGCAAAAGCTTAAAAGCGCTTAGGCAATACAGTCCTATGCCTATTGGCGTTCAGCTTGCGCATGCAGGGCGAAAAGCATCTACTGAAAAACCATGGGATGGCGGTGGTGCAATTGCACCTAGCGATGAAAACGGCTGGCAAACACTTGCGCCTTCTGCCATAGCCTACGATGACAGCGCCTATCAACCAAAGGCTATGACAAAAGCGGATATAACCCAGCTAATAAACGATTTTGTAAGCGCAGCAAAACGCGCTGATGAGCTAGGGCTTGATTTAATTGAGCTACATGGTGCGCATGGTTATTTGTTACACCAGTTTTTATCACCTCTTTCAAACAAGCGTGATGATGAATACGGGGGCAGTTTGCAAAACCGTATGCGCCTTGTGCTTGAGGTTTTTAAAGCACTAAGAGCTGAATTTGCAAGCCATAAACCGGTAGGCATTCGAATCTCTGCTACTGATTGGGTAGAAGGTGGCTGGGATTTAGCACAATCTATTGAGCTTGCTAAAGCATTAGACAAGCTTGGCTGCGATTTTATTCACGTAAGTACAGCAGGGCTAAGCCCAGAGCAACAAATACCGGTTAAACCTAACTTTCAGGTACCATTTGCAACTGCTATTAAAGAGGTCGTAAGTATGCCGGTAATAGCCGTAGGTTTAATCACTGAGCCACAACAAGCCGAAGATATTATTAGCGAGCAGCAAGCCGATGGCGTAGCACTAGCGCGAGGTATTTTGTATAACCCGCATTGGCCTTGGCATGCTGCAGCGCAGCTTGGTGCAACCGTTAATGCGCCTAAACAGTACTTGCGATCTAGCCCGCATGGGCAGCCTTCACCTATTAAGTAACTTACATTTTTACATTTACCATGGCTACCCACTGCATTTATATGCAGTGGGTTTTATTATTTATAAATTAGAGTTATTTATGAAACAATCACGTGCACAGCCAGTGCAAATAAGTAATACCTTAGTGAGCATTATTGCTCTGTGCTGTGGCCTTATTGTGGCAAATATTTATTATGCCCAACCTATTATTGAGTTATTAGCGCCCGATGTGGGTTTAAGTGCGCACAGCGCCAGTTTTATTGTGTCGCTTACACAAATTGGCTATGCAATGGGACTGTTTTTTTTAGTGCCATTGGCTGATTTAGTCGAAAACAAACGCTTAATGCTCATTACCTTAGCCATAACATTTTTAAGTTTAATAGGCGCAGGCTTAGCGCAAAGCCCAAGTGTAATGTTGCTATTATGCTTATTGGTGGGGGCGAGCTCTGTATCGGTGCAAGTATTAATACCGCTTGCTGCGCATCTATCGTCTGATGAAAAACGTGGGCAAGTACTGGGCAATATTATGGCGGGGTTGTTACTGGGTATTTTATTAGCCAGGCCAGTTGCAAGCTTAATAGCCGATCACTTTGGTTGGCGAGCCGTATTTTACTTTGCCGCAGGCTGTATGGCATTTATAGCTAGTGTTATATATTTTGCTATACCGAGCAGGCAACCGGCACACAATACAACGTACTTTAAGTTATTAAAATCGCTTAAGCAGCTAATAATACAGCAGCCAGTGCTGCGTCAGCGGGCATTGTATCAGGCGCTTATGTTTGCCTCTTTTAGCTTATTTTGGACCAGCGTACCGGTTGTATTAGCCAGAGAATATGGCTTATCGCAATCGCAAATCGCCTTATTTGCTTTAGTAGGCGCAGCTGGTGCTATTGCAGCCCCTATTGTTGGGCGTTTAGCCGACAAAGGTTACACGCATCAGTTATCGTTACTTGCTAAAGTGATTGCTGCTGCGTGCTTTTTACCCAGTATATTTGAGCTTCCACACGGTATTATTATTTTAGCGCTAACGGGCATGTTTATTGATTTTGCTGTGCAGGCAAATATGGTGCTGGGCCAGCGGGTGGTATATTCATTAGAGCCGCAAAGCCGAGCTCGCTTAAACGCCATATACATGACCAGTATTTTTGTTGGCGGAGCGCTTGGCTCGTTAATGGCAAGCCCACTATACGAAGCTGGTGGCTGGGAAAGCGTGGCGTTAGTGGCAGCGGGTATGCCAGTAATATCACTAGTTGGCTATTTAATGACAAGTAAAAAGTAGCGCGATACAAGTTATATAAAATTTTGTTATTTAAAAGGCCAGCGCAGTTATGTGCTGGCCTTTTTATAGAGGCGATTATTGTTTTTTAACACTCGAAAATGAACTACCCACCGAAGCTATAATCACCAATAAAATAGCCAACCATTGCCACAAGGTTAATAACTCGCCAAGAATAATAAACCCAGCAAGGGCCGCAAATGCAGGCTCTAAACTTAGCATAATACTAAACCCTTGAGCGGGCATATTACGCAGTGCAACCATTTCTAGTGTATAGGGCAGTGCGCTTGATAAAATAGCAATGCCTATGCCCAGCGGTATAACACTCCATGTAAACGCATTGCTTTGTAATATGCCGCCATAAGGTACAAGTACAATGGCTGCTACGGTCATGCCGAGTGCGACCGTTGCGCCGCCTGAGCTTTGCGTGCCGGTTTTTTTGCCAAATAAAATATAGGCTGCCCAGCAAGCACCGGCACCTAGCGCGAGTATTACGCCAATTGGGTCTAGGCTTTCTTGGCTGCTCATATCGGGCAGTAACAGTAAAATACCCGCAATTGCACACGCCACCCAAAATAAGTCGCGCTTAGCGCGTGAGCTAAATAACGCCACCGCTAATGGACCGGTAAATTCAAGCGCAACACCAATCCCTAAAGGGATACGTTCAATGGCGTAATAAAATAAAATGTTCATTCCGCCTAGGCTTAAACCGTATACCACAATTGATAACCGATTACCTTTAGCTGGTAGGTGTTTCCACGGTTTAAATATTAAACACAAAATAAGTGCAGAAAAGCCAAGCCTAAGTGCAGTAGTGCCTTCGGGGCCAACAACAGGAAATAACTGCTTAGCAAATGAGGCGCCAGATTGAATTGTGATCATTGCTAAAATAACGCACACAAGCGCGAGCAAAAAGTCTTTAGTGGATGATTGCATTGTTTTCCTTGGTAACAATCGTCTAGTTTTGCGCAGTGTATCTGTTTTTTATTGGCTAAGTAATAGCTTGTATGGCATACACATTAAATTTGGGAGGGAGTGACTAATATGTGCGATGAATTAGCGTAACTGCTTATGCATAGCTAAAGGCAAACGCTGAGTGCCTTAAAATAAAAAAGCCAGCGAATAGATCGCTGGCTCATAAACGTTTAGGTCGTTTTAGCGTGTTTTGCTAGCACTTTTAACTAGGCCATCTAAAGAATAAAGGCCACGTTTTTCATCATTTTTACGTTTGATTTCTTCAAGCGCACGCGCTTCAACAGCGTCAAATAATGCATTAATTAAACGGTTAAAGTGTTTATGCATTGCGGTACGTGCGGCGCTTGCATCGTGTGTTTGTAGCGCGTTATAAATAGCGGTGTGCTCATCCATTACGCAATCGTTATTGTTTTTACACACACTGCCATAATCAGCCACAATTTGTGAATTGTTTAAACGTAAATCCCATAAATTTGCCACTGCATACTCAAGGGCTTTGTTACGTGTAGCACGCGCTATAATTTCATGAAACTCGCGGTCTGCTTGTTCTACATATAAGCCTTTTTCCATGGCTATTAGCGTTTGCTTTAATTGAGCTAGTTCTTCATCGGTGATTGATTGAGCGGCAAGTGCGGCTATTTCACCTTCAATGAGTGCGCGAGCTTGTGTTAGCTCAAAAGCGCTGATCTCTTTAGTTTTTACAGATGTTTCTTGTTGTTCTATTACATAAACGCCTGAGCCGGTTTTGACCTCTACGCGGCCTCGTACTTCTAATGCAATAATAGCTTCACGAATTGTTGGGCGGCTTACGTCAAACATGTCGGCAAGTTCTCGCTCTGGTGGTAAACGACTCCCAGCAGAAAACTCTCCTTGGTTTATCAAAGCTTCAACTTTATCAACAATGCGCCAAAATAAGCGACGGTTTCCCATATTCTACCTTTATTACCTTAAGGAATAGCGGCTAATAGGCTCAAATAGCCTAAACCTACTGTTATTAGCAGAGGTTACCCCAAAATTCACTATTATGTCAAAATTCTAAAGTGATGTAACGGTCATATAATATTATAAATCAGTGTTAACCTATTTATGTTACCAATTTAGTATAAATTTTAATAATTGGCTAGCTTGATTGGTCATGTTTTTGTGTGCTAAGTTAACTTTGCTCATTTATATAAGCGTGCTTAGAGCAAGCTAACTTTAATGGATTGAAATGTGTGCAATCTAGTCGCGGGTTAATGGTGGTGCGAGGTGAGTAACCTAGTTCGCCTAATAACTGGCGCTGCCTTGGTTGAATGGTGAATAGATTTATGCAAATTAAACCATTAAAAATCTACACGCTTTGATAAAGAGCCTGTGTAATTTAGCTGTACCTAATAAAAAATAAGTAAGCGCATAATTACAACTAGGCTCTTGCCTTGATTGCCCACGGATGGGGGTCAACTTTAGTCCGCTGCTGCGTTTTTATCATTAGGGTAAACTACCCCAAGCTGTTTTCTTGCGGTATCAAGTACGTTCATTACGTCGCGGGCAAGCTGATGTGTATTCACATCTGACTCTCGCTTTTGCGCGTTTATGGTTTGCATAAAGTGCGCAACTTCGTATTTCATAAAGTGCTCATCAAATTTATCTGAAATAACCTCAACCTCCCCGTTATTGGCAACAAACTCTATGTGTTTTAACTGCGACACGGCGTGTATTCGTAAGCGTCCGCGCTCACCTTGTATTTCGGTGATGTTATCGCCTTGAGAAATTTTAGAGTAGCTAATAACGGCTTGTTTATCATCGTAATTTAATAATACGTCGCCTGCGCCATCTACGCCTGTATCTAATAGTACCCCACTGGCACTCACGCGCTGTGGAGCGCCCCAAAGTGCTATAAGTAGGTAAAGCGGATACACACCTAAATCGAGCAAAGCGCCATTGGCAAATTCCGGTAAAAAGGTATTTGGGCGTTCGCCGTTTTTGTATTTATCGTAACGTGATGAGTACTGACTGTATTGGCCAATAAACTTACGGGGTTTACCAATTTTACTCAGCGCATTTTTAAGTCGCGCAAAGTTTGGCAAATGCGTGGTCATCATTGCTTCCATGTATAGGCGTTTATTGACATTAGCTGCAGTTAAAATAGCATTTAGCTCTTGGCTATTAGCGGCTGAAGGTTTTTCGCCTAGTACATGTTTGCCTGCTTCAAGGCACATTACTGCATATTGCTTGTGTAGGCTATTTGGCGCTGCAATATACACCGCATCAACATTGGGGTCTTGGCATACCTGCTCAATTGAGGTGAAAATTTTTACATCGGTATTGGGGTGATTAGATAAAAAGGCTTCGCCGCTTGATTGCTTGCGTGAGCACACACCGTATAAATTAAATGCAGGTAACGTATTTGCTGCGCTTAATAGGGTATCACTAATAAAATTTGTACCGACAATGACAAAGTTCATGCCTGCTCCTTAGCTTAAATAATAAGAGCTGTTACTTTAACATTTTTTTTGCCCTGTATGCTTTAGGGCGTGTTGACCTTTGGTGGTTGAATTTACAGCAGTATGTTTGGTTTTCAGGCAAAGCAGAGCCTATGTAGTGTGGTTATTCCCCATAAATAGGCGATAACGCAGCATAAAGACCAAACATGCGCTGCCCTATGGGTTCTTTCTAGGGACGATTGACTCTTTGTTGCTCGATTTTTACTTAGCCCACTAGGTTACAAACCTCGCGCCGCGATTAAATCGCCCCTAGATTGAATAAATTTCAATCCACAAAGTTCGACACGCCCTAGGAGAATACCCAAACCAGCGTTTAACACTTGCGCATAAGGTTGCCTGTTCGTGATAGCCTAAAAGCATTGAAATAGTGCTGATAGAGTATTGTTTTTGAAGCAAGTAATGCGCTGCCAGCGCCCGACGTGTGGTGTCTTTAAGTTTTACAAAGCTGGTGTTATGTTTAGCCAATTCACGGTGCAAGGTACGCGGGTGCATATTAAGTGCCTCGGCAATAGTTTGGTTTGAACACTGATAAATAGGCAGCATTGGCCTTATTAGTGCGCTTACTTGGGCAGGTAATGACTGACTATGTTCGTTGCGTTTAGCTAAAAAATTAAAGGCCGCGTCGGTTTTATTAAGGTTATTGTGGTTAAGCTTTATCGATAAGTCGGCTTTGTTTATTACAATGCCCGCACTGTTGCGGTGCTCTATTACTTTACAGCCAAAATAGGTTTTGTATGCGAGTGTATTAGTTGCCAGCTTTTGCGGTAAAAACACAGTGCGAGGCTTGCACTGATTATTACTTAATTTTTTTATTATGCTCATGGCTAAGCCAAGCGTGAGCTCTATGGCTTGGTTTATTTGTGGCAGGGGCTTTAGGTTAAATTCAAACGATAAAAATAAGCTCTCGTCATTATCTAATGAGTGCGTTGTTAAGCACAATGCGGGGCTGTGTAAGTGTAAATATTTAACCACCCAGCTAAGCGCTTCTTCTAAATTAGTCCCACTTTTAGCGGCTATTGCTATGTGGCCTAAAATATCAAAGTTTTGTTTATTTGCTAATTTAAGCCCAAAGCTTGGGCAGTTAAGCGTGTGGCTGCAGTACTCTAATAAATTTGCATAGCTCAAATAGGGTAAATATTGGTTTTCAAGGTTATTAAAGTCGACATTGACCTTACAGGTTTTCATTACGCTTGCTGGATCTGCGCCAAGCTCTTTAATTAACGAGTCTATTGAATATAAAGAGGTGGCACGTATTGGGCTGCTCATACACTGGCGCTGTAAATTAAAGAGGGTGTCTAAAAATATCAAGTTTTTAGGATTTAATCTATGCACTATAGAGCGAATAGCACGCTGCAATAAAACTGCTTATTTACAACTGCATGGATGCACAAAGCAGAAGCAGCTACCAATAACACCTAAATAGTGATGATGCAAAGGCACCTATGAGTAACCACACGTTTGATTATATTATTATTGGCGCAGGCAGTGCGGGTTGTGTACTGGCTGCGCGTTTATCAGAAGATCAGCATATAAGTGTGTGCTTAATAGAGTCGGGCGGTAGCGATAATAGCGCTTTAATTCAAATGCCTGCGGGTATTGCGGCCAGTGTGCCATATGGCATAAATAGTTGGCATTACAACACGGTACCGCAAAAGGCACTTAATAACCGATGTGGCTTTGTACCGCGGGGCAAAGTGCTTGGTGGGTCAAGCTCTACTAATGCCATGGTGTATATTCGCGGTAATAAATACGATTACGATAACTGGGCACAAAATGGCAACCTTGGGTGGGACTACAACAGTTTATTACCCTATTTTATAAAAGCCGAAAACAATAAAACGTTTAATAACGCGTTACATGGCACAAAAGGGCCATTGCATGTGCAAGAGCTGACTAAGCCAAGTGCGCTAAACACTTGCTTTTTAAAGGCGTGTGTTGAGCAAGGAATACAGTTAAATGACGATATAAATGGCGCTGAGCAACATGGAGCACGGCTTTCGCAGGTTACGCAACATAATGGTGAGCGCTGTAGTGCTGCAAAAGCGTATTTAACACCGCACTTAAACAGGCCTAACCTTAGTGTGTTTACCCACAGCCACGTTAATAAAATTATAATCAAAAATAAGGTCGCCCACGGCGTAGAGCTTGAGCGCGGCGGTAAAATTATTACATTAATGGCCAAAAAGGAGGTGCTTTTAAGCGCCGGAGCAATTAACTCTCCGCAGGTGTTAATGCTTTCAGGAATTGGCCCTAAAGCGCATTTAGCAGCGCATAACATACCACTGGAACATGCACTGGAAGGAGTAGGGGGTAATTTACAAGATCACTTAACCGTGGTGCCTTTGTGTAAAGCAAATACAGCAAAAGGCACCTTTGGGGTAAGTGTAAAAGGCGCTGCAAGTATTATTAAAGGGTGTGCGCAGTGGTTTAGTAAACGCAGCGGAATATTAACCAGTAATTTTGCTGAGTCACATGCGTTTATTAATGTGTTGGATAATTCGCCTGCGCCGGATATTCAACTTGAGTTTGTAATTGGGTTGGTGGACGATCATAGTCGCAAAGTTCACCTTGGCCATGGCTATAGTATTCACAGTAGTATTATGCGTCCCAAAAGCCGAGGGACAATAAGGCTTGCCAATAGCAATCCACGCAGTGCGCCATTTATCGACCCTAATTATTTAAGCCACCCTGATGATTTATCGCTTATGCTTGCAGGGCTTAAAAAAGCGCTGCGCATTATGCAAAGCCCCGCCTTTGATAAAATTCGTGGTAACTTTGTTTACCCGCTTGATGTAAATAACGATTCCCAGCTTATTGAATTTATTCGCCAAACTGCCGATACCGAATATCACCCTGTGGGCACCTGTAAAATGGGCACCGACAATATGGCGGTGGTTAATAGCAAACTACAAGTACACGGGATACGCAGCTTAAGGGTTATTGACGCCTCAATTATGCCAACCATAGTAACAGGTAACACAAACGCACCTGTTATTGCTATTGCTGAAAAGGCCGCTGATTTAATTAAATTGAGCTATAAAACAGGGTTATAAGTTGCGGTTGTAAAAGTGAGTAAGCCACGCCTGCCAGTCATCTTCTAGCTTAAGCATTTGTTGGTGCTTTTTAGCGTTAAGATGTTTGTTTTCATCTTCGGTGGCAATAAAAGGGCCTACCCGACAAAGCGAGCAATGATTTTCACCTAAATACGCAGGCTTTGTAAGGTGCGTGCTTAGTTCGTCAGATTGCGCCGAGATTGCTTTAGGCGTAAACACATAAGTGATGCCACTGGTGTCTTTTACGTGTTTGTCACGGTCTACGTTTCTTATTTTGTAACCATCAAACTGGTTAATATCAAAAGGCATTTGGCCCGCGTACTTAGCCTCAAGGCCATTACTTAAGCTGCCTTCAATGTTCCACTCGCGATAGGGTTTTACATCTTTTGAGGTTATGTAGCAAAGCATAGGGCCGCTTTTGTCGAGCGCGTAATTGTTAGCGTATTTAATAAATTGATGTAGTAACGCGCGATTAAGCACGTTCATGCTGGTTTTTTGGGTGTTGCTTTCAAATGCTTCGCGCCCTACAAAGGCTGGAATAAGCGGAAACTGAAAAATAACTACATCAAAGCTGTGCTGGTGGGCAGCTAATTTTTGCCAACATAAAGGGTCCGTTACATCAAAGCAATTAATAACTTCTACATGACACTTTTTTAAACTACTTAGCGCATTGTGTTGGTATTTTTGCTCTATGGTTTTGGCGCTATCATAAGTAGATGCGACTAACTTTGCCGGTTTTATATGATTAACCACCGCATTAGAGAACGATAGATCGCCATCGCCTACGGTGAGAATTCGCCAATTAGGATTTAAATACATAACTTAATTAGATTTGTGAGTGTTTTGATCTGCACTTTGAGTATTTTGCGCTGTATTAGCACCATGCAAACGGTGAAACGCAAGGCGTGTTTTAAGCCCTTCAATGGCTATTTGTTTTAAAATTAAATTAAAGGTAATTAAAATAGCAAACACAATATGAATAGGTCCATGTGTAAAACCCGCCTCTGGGTTATAAAGCGTAAGCCCAAACAACATAAATAACACCACTAACAGTATTTCTATTAATTGGTTTGAGTAAAAGCTGAGCCGGCCTTCATTTTTGTGATCTTTTTTAATACTAATAGCGCAAAAAAACGGAATAACTTTAATTTTAAAAGCGGCGTTTTTTTCTACGTAGTTTTCGCCAAGCTCGTTAAGCTGCTGGCGTAATGTATCAATCATGGTGCGTCCTTAAATAGCAGTGCGCGGATGTTACACTATTACGCCTAGTAGGTTAAGCAGCGCAAGGTTATTTTGGGTAAAGGCTCATACCAATGGTGAGTATGTGACACACAAATACTACTGAGGTAAGAATAAAGCGCATTTTTTGATAATCGCGATGGTAGGTTTGCCATTGTGGTGTGGCTTTTTCAAAGATAAGAACTAACCAAAAACTAGCCCCTAACCAGGCAAGCGCCCACTCCAGCGGAATAAACGATAAAAATGGTACGGGTATAACAGGCACAACCGCTTTAATTGCATCGCTGTAGCTTTGCATCCCAGCGCGCCATAAATTGCCCGCCATAAATGCCAGTATGGCAATGCTGTAAAAAGTAAAAAACTCCAAGTTAACGCTATTACTGCCAAACATAAGCGGCCACGCTACACAGCCCAAAAAGGGTAGTAACCCCAAATAGCCAAGTTGAATATGATTAACAAATTTTTCCATTACAGCATGCCTTATGTTGTGTGTTTTTTAGCGCGGCTATTGTAGCAGTATTCTTAGCACTTACAGGTAATAAATCGTTTACGAATAGAAGAGCTAGATAGTTCAATCTTAAAAATCGATTGTTTTAATCTAAACAATCAATTTTATTTAGTTTACCAATGGGCTTATTGTATTAATCAAGCCAACGCGAAAGGCCACATATTTTGGCTGCGTTGAGTAACTTTAAAACACTTTAAATATAAATGAGGAATACTATGAGCACTTCATTGATCAACACAAAAATTCAACCTTTTAACGCAACTGCATACCACAATGGTGACTTTGTAGAAGTGTCTGAAAAAGACGTACTAGGTAAGTGGTCAATCTTCTTCTTTTACCCTGCAGATTTCACGTTTGTATGTCCTACTGAGCTTGGCGATGTTGCTGATTACTACGAGCAGCTACAAGAAATGGGTGTAGAAGTTTACTCAGTATCAACTGATACTCACTTCACGCATAAAGCATGGCATGACACGTCAGACACTATTGGTAAAATTAAATTTCCAATGATTGGCGACCCAACTGGCCGTATTACTCGCAGCTTTGGCGTTATGATTGAAGATGACGGCCTTGCACTTCGCGGTACTTTTGTAATGAACCCAGAGGGCGAAATTAAAGTAATCGAAACTCACGATTTAGGTATTGGCCGTAGCGCTAAAGAGTTAGTACGTAAAGTACAAGCTGCTCAATACATTGCAACTCACGACGGTGAAGTTTGCCCTGCATCTTGGCAGCCAGGTGAAGACACACTTGCTCCTTCACTAGACCTAGTTGGTAAAATCTAAATATAGGTTTACCCACTTTTATGAGGGCAGGTAACTGCCCTTAAACCAACATCATTTCGTTTGTTGGTGCCTCCTATCTCAACCCGGACTCATTAGCACATGCATTGGTTGGCGTGGGAGGCTTGCTGTTTAAATTTTCCTAAAAAGGGTTAAGCCATGTTAGATAACAACATTAAAAATCAATTAAAAAGCCATTTTGAATCGCTTACTCAACCTGTTGAGCTGCTTATTGCCTTGGATGACAGCAAAAAATCAGCAGAAGTAGAAAGCTTAGCAAACGATTTAGCCTCGCTAAGCGATAAGTTTACGGTAGTGGGCAACCCCGATTCGAGCGCACGTCGCCCATCTATGGTTGTGCATTCACCTGAAAAAAACACCCACATTACGTTTGCTGGCGTACCTATGGGTCACGAATTTACAAGTTTAGTGTTAGCGCTTTTACACACTGGCGGACACGCAAGTAAAGCAAAAAGCGAAGACATTGAACAAATAGAATCACTCAATCAAGAACTTAATTTTGAAGTATACATAAGCTTAAGTTGCCAAACATGCCCGCAAGTAGTGCAGGCGCTAAATACAATGGCAGCAACAAACAGCAAAATTAAAGCAACAATGATTGACGGCGCACTCTTTCAAGACGAAGTAGAAGAGCGCAATATTTTAGCAGTACCAGCTGTGTACTTAAATGGCGAACCATTTAGCCAAGGTGCATTAAGCCTGACCGACATTTTAAATAAAGTAGACACTAAAGGCGCTGCTAAGCAAGCTGCAGCACTAAGCGAAAAAGACGAGTTTGATGTATTAGTAGTCGGTGGCGGACCTGCGGGTGCCTCAGCCGCTATTTACTCTGCTCGTAAAGGGTTAAACACCGGTATAGTTGCCGATAGATTTGGTGGCCAGGTTGCCGATACGTTGGCTATCGAAAACTTTATTTCGATTAAAGCCACTGAAGGTCCAAAGCTTGTTGCTCAGCTTGAAGAGCATGTTAAAGAATACGATGTAGATGTAATGCATAACCAACGCGCAGCAGGGCTTGGTCGCGGTAGTAATGGTTATGAAATTACCCTTGAAAACGGGGCTACTTTAAAAGCTAAATCGCTTGTTTTAGCAACCGGTGCACGCTGGCGTGAAATGAACGTACCTGGTGAGCAAGAATATCGCGGCCATGGCGTAGCTTACTGCCCACACTGTGATGGTCCGCTATTTAAGGGTAAGCCTGTGGCTGTTATTGGTGGTGGTAACTCGGGTATAGAGGCGGCTATCGACTTAGCTAACATTGTAGAGCATGTAACGGTACTTGAGTTTGCTGATACGCTGCGCGCTGACGAAGTCCTTATTCGTAAAGCGAATAGCTTAAGCAACATCACTATTATTAAAAATGCGCAAACCACTGAAGTAGTAGGCGATGGTAAAAAAGTAACCGGACTTAATTACACTGACCGTGTAACAGGTGAGGAAAAATCATTAGCACTTGCAGGTATTTTTGTACAAATAGGTTTGATCCCTAATACCGAATGGTTAAAAGAGAGCGACCTTACACTAAGCAAGTTTGGCGAGATAGAAATTGACGCTAAAGGCGCAACCTCATTACCGGGCGTTTACGGTGCGGGTGACGCGACAAATACGCCGTTTAAGCAAATCATTATTGCAATGGGTAGTGGTGCAACAGCAAGCTTAGGGGCGTTTGATTACTTAATTCGCCATAGCGAGCAAAGCAACCAAGACCAAAATGCAGCTTAATAGGCAAACCTTCTCTTGATGTAACAGCAATAGGTACACCCAAAAGCTGTTTGTTAACCCAAGCCGCCCTCTCCAAAGGCGGCTTTTTTAATGCTTATAACAATATCTCTATTAATCACAGCCACCAGAATCCCCACCGCAATCGTTATTAGAGTGTGAGTTATTACTAGCATAAATTGAAGAGTCAGTGCTTGTATAAGTTGAACGGCCTTGTGATGCCTTACCACTGATAAACGTAACTAATAGCAATACGCTTGATACAATAACAACGATTATTGATGAACCCCATTGCCCTGTAGAAATGCCTTTAAATATGGCTAAACACAGTACAGTAAAAAGTAATGTTCTTATTATATTTCTCATAGTATGTCCTTACTAAATTAAAGCGAATTTACTTTAGCTGTATGTTCTAAGGCATTAGAAAGCGCTTTTTCTATGTGCGGCAGCTTAAACGGCTTAGAGACAAACATATCCATGCCTGCTTGCTGGCAAGCTAGTTTATCTTGCGACGATGTATTAGCAGTTAGCGCTACAATGTAGGTGCTTTCGCTAGGGCAAATACGTTGCGCTCTCAGCGTTTTAGTGGCTTCAAAACCATCCAGGATTGGCATAATGCAATCCATGAAAATAAGGTCGTAATGCTTTTGCTTACACTTAAAAATAGCGTCTTGGCCATCAATGGCACAGTCGGCTTTTACGTTTAACTTATCAAGAGAGGCATCAAGCACACGGCGGTTTATATCGTTGTCATCAACAATAAGTACACTGAGCGAATGGCTGTTTAACTCAATTTTTGATTTAATATCGTCTATTACTTGCTCTTTACCAAGCTCTAGCGGAATATTAATGCTAAACGTTGAGCCTTTTTGTAGCTCACTTGTCACCTTTATTGTGCCGCCCATGTATTCTACAAGCTCTTTTATAATTGCTAGGCCAAGCCCTGTGCCCCCTTTATTATTTTTAGCGTCAACCTCTTGTGTAAACGGCGAAAATAAAGACTCTAAAAAGGCAGGGGTCATTCCGCGACCAGTGTCAGAAACAGTGATACCAAGAGATAGCGCATCGTTATTATTTATGAGCTGTGTTTTAAGTTTTACATGGCCTTGCTCGGTAAATTTTAATGCGTTACTTAATAAGTTAGAGGTAATTTGGCTCAGGCGTGTACTGTCGCAAAAGGCCCAGCAGCTATCATCAATTGTATTATCTATGATTAATTCAACATGGGTTTCTTTAAATAACGGGGTATATAAAGAGGCTAAATCACTAAATATGGTTTTAAGCAGTACGTCGGTTGGCTCTAGTTTTAATTCACCATGATTAATTTTAGAAAAATCGAGTACTTCGTTGATAATGTTTAGTAAAATATCAGCGCTGCGTAGCGCTATTTTTATTTTTTCGTCTCGTTTTTCAGTGTCTTTTTCATCTATTAGGGTGGTGAGCATGCCGGTTATGCCATTTAGGGGGGTGCGTAACTCGTGGCTAATTTTAGCAAATAGCATACTTCTATCTTCTAACATATGCTCTGCTTCGGCTTTTTTCTTTTTTAGCGCTTCTCTAAGTAAGATTGATTCGGTAATGTCTTGAAATGTACCAAATAGCCTTATGCAATTACCTTCGTGAAACTCGGCTTCTCCAAAAGTCGAAATCCAAATTTCTTGGTTTTGTGCAGTAATAACCTCAAGCTCTAAATCCCATTTTTCACCTTTGTTTATGGCGTTTTCTACCGCTTTATTTATGGCTTCTCTGCTGGCGCCCTCTTTGTAAAACTCAATCGCGTTATCAACTATTGGCTGATAGTCATCGGCTACCTGATGAATGCGTTTAGTTTGCTTACTCCAATAAACTTTGTTCTCGATTAAATCGACCTCCCAAGTGCCGATATTCGCGATGTTTTCGAGCTTTGACAGGGTGTAGCTATTTTTTAAAAGTTGCTCTTTAGTGTCTATTTTTGCAAATTCAGATCCTAACCACTGAGCAAATAGCTCAATGTAATCGTAGGCTTCGTCGCTAAATGCAGTTGACTCGTTAGGTGATGAAAAGTTAACAGTGCCAAAGGTTTTATCGGCTACTTTTATAGGTGCGCCAATGTAGGACTCAAGTTGAAAATTTATGTAACAAGGGTGAGTTGCAATCGTACTTTGTGAAGCTTTATGAAACGAAAGCGCCGAGCCCGCAGATAACGTATGGACGCAATAGGTGCCATCTAGCTCAAATTGTGTACCGGGTAATAAGGCGTTATCGGGTGTTATAGCATGTAATACTGTGTACGTATTAGCATCAATTTTACTAATTATTGCTACATCAAGGCTGAACACTTCTAGGCCAAACGCGAGTAGGTTTTTAATTTTAGAATTAAAATCCAGAGTTTGGTCTGAGACTATATCGTGAAAACGCCTTAAAAAGTTCACCGCAATTACCTTAATTGTATTTTATATCGTTATGCGTATCGGCAGATAGGCACATTTATTTATATGTTTTTAACAGTTTATACCAACAGGCGTAAACCGTTGAGCAATATATTGAGTAATGGGTGTTAGGCTATCAACACGCGAACTTAATTGTTTTGCTCAATTAGCAAACTTTTCCCATTAATAGGTAGAATTAGGCGTGTATTCTGGGTTTATGTCGCCGCCTACTTCTTCTGGATCTACATCGTTTATAAGCAACACTTCGCGCACGGCTTCAATATGATCAAGCACAGTTTGATAGCGCTCGCCATATTCGTACTTTGTTACTTCAATTGCTTGCGGCATGTAAGTAAATGCAATTTTTAGTGCGTGTAACGCGTCTGGATTGATTTTATCGCTCATAAATTTCTCTCATTTTCTCAATGTATAGTGATTTGTTTAACAGCTGCTAAAAGAGCCTGCCTAGGGACAATTAGCTTTTTGCATATGCCTTAACAAAATAACAATAATTATAGAGTTTGTTGACTGTTAAAGTTAAAAATTTGCCTGTTTAGTCCTTATTTTAATGGGCTAAGCAGTTAAGCACTGATCAGTATGATAACGCAGTTGTTTTTGGGATTATTTAAAAACAGTTTTAGCTCATCATATTTGCCTACCTAAATACCAAGTATGCTCAAAAAATGTAATTTTATAAATAAACAGGCATTGATTGTGCGAATAAAAAGGAGCTTGTTAGCTTATTAAGTAACGATAATATGTTGCATAAATTTACAAATGCGCAATATAATGCAAATAGTTGTTATTTGCATGTGCAGATGTGCGCGCCTGCTATTTATTAAATGAGCTAAAAATGAATAATAAAAAAACCTTTAGCGCTACAAAGCGTCGCCATTTAATGGCGTGCGTATTGGCATTGGTAACCGCTACGGTGATGATCACCGGGATGACTACCTATTTGCCCTTACAAATGAGTGAACAAATTTTACTGCCTATTTTACTGTTTCCAATTATTTGGGTTGGGCTTTTTATATATGCCTACATTAGCGAAAAAGCATGGCAGCCATTTTTACTCATGATCACTTTGTGTTTAGTGCATGGAATTTTAAGTTATTTTGCATTAATGCAGGGGCAAGGATGAAATCAATTACTTTAAAAAAGCTATTTTTATTACATAGTTGGGTGGGCGTAGTAACCGCCGTTTTATTGTTTGTTGTGGCATTTACCGGCGCGTTAGCAGTACTTGCCAGGCCTGAGCTAAAAATTTGGGCCAACCAATCACTGCAGCAAACTCAACATATTCCTAATAGCGAAATAAGCACATTAGTTAATACATACCACGCTCAAGTGCCCAAAGAGTTTGGTGAAAACATTCATGTGTTTATGCCAACAGGGCATAATTTTCACTTACTGGCTTTAGTATTTGAATCGCACCATGGTGATGAAAATTACCAGCAAGAAGTACTTCGGGCATTTGAATTTGACCCAGCAAGCTTAGCGTTGGTAAATACCTACTATGGCCCCAGTAAGCAATATTATGCCAATAGAAAAACAGATGCAGCCAGCTACATTGGTGAGTTTCACGCTGACTTACATTTAGGGCGACCTATAGGGCTTATTTTAACTGGGTTTTTAGGTTTAACATTATTAGTAAGTACGGTAACTGGCTTATTTATACATCGTAAATTAATTAAAGAGCTGTTCACCTTTAGGTGGCTTAAAGGCTTTGATGTAACCATAAGTGACGGCCACAAAGTAATGGGCATTTGGGGCAGTATTTTTAATATTGTAATTGGCTTTAGCGGCGCATTTTTAGGGCTCGCAACCGTAATTTTACTACCTGCAGCAGCCTTTGTTAGCTTTGGAGGCGACCAAGATAAGTTGATAGAAACTTTTACAGCTATTCCTGAGCCAATAATTAGTTATGTAAATCAGCCAACTAACATAACCGCTATTTTAAGTGATGCGCAGCAACGCTACCCACATGCAGTTATTTTAGATGCCACGGTAATGGCGCATAACGATGCTAACGCACAAGTGTATTTACGCCTTTTAGGAGGCGAAGCCGTGGCTTCTCAGTTATTGCATTACAATGGGCAAGGGGAGTACATCACTTCAATGAGTAGTTTTGGCGATATAGCTGGGGTATCAATTAAAATTATTGAAATACTCTTCCCACTCCATTTTGGTAATTTTGCTGGCTTATTTGTCAAGTTACTTTGGGTAATGCTTGGCTTAGCATGTGCCTTAATGCCACTTTCAGGCATGATGATGTGGTTAGCAAAGCGTACCAGAGGCAGCACACCAACGCTTAGCGCTGGCGCGTATGCAAGGTGGAACCGCTTTATTATAGGCAGTTGCGGTGGTTTAGTGCTTGCTTGTTGTGTGTTATTCCCTGTGCAAGTACTTTTAAACTATGCCGTGGCTGGTGTTGAGCACAATGCATACTTTGGGCCGGTATTTTTTTATGCGTGGTTAGTATGGCTAGTAATTGCAGCATTTTGGCAAAACTATAAAAACTACTTTAGAGCAACCTTGTTGCTTTGCGCCTTATTCTTAATAAGTGTTTTACCACTTAATAGTATATTGGGCGTTAATAATATTATTAACGCAAACAGTACCCTAGTGGCATTTACAGATATTAGCTTTTTAATTGTTGGACTGGCGTTTTTATGGGGATACTTAAAAACAAAACCTGATGCCATAGCAATTGCAGAGGTAAAAGCAGCATGAACACTGTTATGATAGTTATTGCACTAGCGTGTTTACTGGCCGCTTTATTATTAATGAGAAGTAAGCACTGCAAAGTAGCCTATAAGTGGCTGTATTGTAGTGCTTTAATAGCTATTGCCTTAGCGTGCTTTATACATGTTTACGCTGTGCTAGCGGGGATTGTATGCACCATTGCAGCGTTTACTGTAATGGGCATACTGGTTGCGCTATCTAAAGGGAAACAACACACTTAGCTTAAAAAGGCTTTGGCTGTATCAATTCCCATTTTGTACCCATCGTTAAGGCGTTTAACATTTTTGGTTGTACGGCCCACTCTAAATTGAGGCGGTGGAGCAATAATATTGATTTTGCAATCTTCAGGCGGATTATTAATAAAATCTATGCTGCTGTTATAAACATGCGCTCTGTTAATCGTGCTTTTTACTAAAGCAGGGTAGTTTTTATAAAGTTTTTTAGTTAACCACTGCGATTTACTTGGCTTTTTTCTATAGCCTAGTGGCTGAGAAAGCACCACGGTTATTTCTTGAGCGCCCATTTCGTATGCTTTTATTACGGGAATAGAGTCTGCTACGCCGCCATCGGTCATCGCAATATCATTAATTATAGGGTAGTTACGATACGCAATTGGAATCGCGCACGATGCCTTAAGTTGCTCTACCATCGCATCACTACTTGCTTTGAGGTAATGGGGCTGCCCTGTGGTGATAGCTGTAGAGACGATATAAAATTCGTGAGCCGCCTTTGCAAAGGCTTCTGTATTGAGGGGGATCTCTTTAATGGTTGCTTGCCACAGCCAATCTAAATCAAATAAGTGGCCGCCTTTGATAAAGCGCGCTAAGTTAATAAATTCAGGCCGACACGAAAAATCGGTAATAACATGGTAGTTACGTTTAGGTTGTTGGCATAAATAAGCGGCTATATTGGTAGCGCCAGCAGAAACCCCAAAGTAATTAGTAAAAGGTTGATAGCGCTGCGCTAAAAACTCATCCAGCACTCCGGCGGCAAAAATACCGCGCATTGCACCTCCCTCAACCACTAAAGAATGTTTATTGTTATTATTAATCATACTATTACCTCCCTTTTGATGATATTACCAACTAACCAAGTAAAGCGCGATAAAATGCTGAAATAATTATACCCATTTGCCACATTACTTAATTCACTTAAGGGATTAAACTTGGCGCTAACGGCGCTAAAAATTTTGATATAAACAGAGCAATAACGAAGCTTTTATCCTGTAATCAACATGGTTTAGTATTTAAAACTAAATCACTTAATTAAGCTATTTGGTATTAGTGCACTGTTTGGCTTAGCAAAAGCATTTAGTTGCTAATATGTTTTGTTTAATCGTAAGTGTTGGGTATTTCTGATAAAGTATTTATTAATACAAGGCTTTGTTAATATTAAAGAATCGTTATTTATGACTGACTCAAGTGTGACCGTATTTAGTAACTTGCAAAATAAGTTAGGTGAAAGCCCGCTTTGGCACCCTTTGCTTGAAACGCTATTTTGGGTAGATATAGAAAAAAATCTCCTGCTAAGTAAGTGTTTAACAAAGCCTGACTCACTAACACAAGTTGAAATGCAAGATACGGTTTCGGCTTTAGCGTGGCTTGATAAAGCACACCTTATTATTGGCACCAGTACGGGTATATATAAATACCATATAGCTTCTGGGGTGCGCCAAACGCTCACATTTTTAGAAAATACCCAGTCCACACGGCGCTCTAACGATGGTCGGGCAGACCCTTGGGGTGGGTTTTGGCTAAGCACTATGGATACAAACGCCCGCTCAGGCGAAGGTAAGATTTACCGTTTTTATCAAAATTCGCTTAATTGCGTGGTGCAAGGTTTAACCATTCCCAACGGGTTATGTTTTGATAAAGCGCGCTCACGTGCTTATTACTGCGACTCAAAAGCCAGCTGTATTTTTACTTTAAATGTAAACCCAGACAGCGGCGAGCCTATATTACCCGCCCAAGTTTTTTATCAATTTAAAAATACCCAAGTAGACCCAGATGGCTGTGTGATTGATGCCCTTGGCAACTTATGGCTTGCGGTATGGGATATGGGCTGCGTTATGTGTTTATCGCCAGATGGGGAGGTTTTAAACACACTGTCGCTTGCTGCAACAAAACCTACAAGCGTTGCGTTTGGTGGCAATAACGCACAGTGGCTATTTGTAACTTCTGCAGATGACAGTAATGTAAAAACTAACCAGTCATTACAAGGTAATGTATTTGAAATATCAGGTATAAAAAACGGGCAGCTAGAGCCGCCCGTAATAATATAAAACGTTACGGGGCAGGGGCAACCCACATAACACCTACCTCTTTTTTAACCACTATTACTTTGGTGCCAGCACTAATGGGTTGTGTGCTTTTGAGTTGCCAGCTTATGCCTGAATATTGATGTGTTGTTATTTCTTTATCTGAAACATCTTTTGCTAATACAAAAGTAAGATCGGCGAAATCGCTATTTATTTGCTTAGAATCTACATTTTCTTGCATACGTTTCATGGGTTTCCATAAAAGTAGTGCCAAAACAGCGGTAATGATGGTATTGCTCCAAAGTGCCGCTGTAATAGTTTCGGGTAGTACTCCTGCAACCATTAACAGCCCAGAAGTTAGCAAAGACAACCCCAAGAAAAGCAGAATAATAGTAGATAGCCCTAAAACGGTGACTTCTATTATTAATGCAATAATACCTATAACCATTAAAGCTTGTGGTAAGTTTTGCGAAATTAGGTCCATATATTCTCCTAAATTAAGCTAATAGGCTTTATTGCAGCTTTTGCGTTTTATTTAATGTATTGATAATAGACATACCTTGCGCTACGAGCGAGCTAGCATCGGTGGCGTTATCGGGAAGTAAAACGACCGATGACTCTTTAGCTATGGCCTCTTTTGCAGCGATAGCCTTAGTTGCAAGGTCTAATTGGATAGCTTTTTGTCCTTGTTCTGTATCTGCTGCTGCACCTACTTCACGCAGAGCATCTGCTTGTGCTTCAGCTACCGCAATAATGGCTTTTGCTTCACCTTCTGCTCTGAGTATTTGTTCTGCTTTTTCTGCTTCTGCGGCAAGTACCTGCGCCTGCTTTTTACCCTCTGCAACATTAATATTTGCTTGTCTGTCACCTTCGGATTCTAATATTTGCGCGCGTTTTACACGCTCAGCTTTCATTTGTGCTTCCATTGCTTCCATAACTGATTGAGGCGGCACAATATCTTTTATTTCATAGCGTAAAACCTGTATACCCCATGGCTCAGCTGCTTGGTTAATAGCTGCCACAATGTTGGTATTTAATAAGTCACGTTCTTCAAATGTTTTATCTAGTTCCATTTTACCTAACTCTGAACGCATAGTTGTTTGCGATAATTGAGTAACAGCAAATACATAGTCATCCACGCCGTATGTTGCTTTGTAAGGGTCAAGTACTCGAAAGTACAATACACCGTCAACAATTAGGGAGATATTATCTTTTGTGATGGCTGACTGTGAGGGAACATCTTGAGCTTGTTCTTTCAAACTACGGTCTGCAGCGATGCGGTCTATAAATGGCACAATAAAATTGAGGCCGGCTTCTTTAGTTGATTGGTATTTTCCAAAGCGCTCTATTAACCATGCTCGGTTTTGAGGTACAAACTTAACACTACTTTTTAGAAGTACAATTACAAAAACAAGTAAAAATGCTTCAACAGTAAATACCATATTTAGTATTTGATTGATTGGATCCATTTAAAAATTCCTTATGAGAGTGGAGTTGCTGAGTTGTTGTATTGTTTATAATTTCAGCGTGTATAGACTATCACTACTTGAATTTATGCACCACAAAAACAAGCTTTTAGTGAGTGGGTTTAAATTGGCATACCTTATTACGGCCTGTTTCTTTTGCGGTATAGAGTGCTTGATCGGCTTTACTTATAAAGCACTGTGGCGTGCTATTTTTATCAGGCGTGGCTGAATAAAAACCGATACTTAATGTTAAGTACTCACTTACGGTAGAATTATTGTGTTTTATGCCTGCCGCTTTAATTGCTTGTTGAATTAAGCGGGTAAATTGTTGGCAGTCTTGCTCATTAGTTGCCGGTAAAATGACGGCAAATTCTTCACCGCCATAGCGCGCGGCTAAATCGCTTTCGCGTCGGCATCGCGACTTAAGCGCTGCTGCCACCTTAACTAAGGCTTCATCGCCTTGTTGATGGCCGTAGCTGTCGTTGTAATTTTTAAAGAAATCTATATCGCACATAATTAAGCTAACGGGCTGCTTTGCACGTGCGCAGCGTTTAATTTCGCTCTCTAGTGCTTTGTCAAAACAACGTCTATTTGCAATTGTGGTGAGGCTGTCAGTATTTACAAGGTGGTTAAGCTTTTGATTTGCGGTAATTAGCTGTTGTTGAATATGCTGAAGCTCTTGCTTGTAGTTTAAGTTTTTAAACGCATTAGCGATTATTTCACCTACTAGTTTTAACCTAATTAAGTCTAAGTCTGTCCACTCACGTTTTTGCTTTACACAATCACAACCAATAAAGCCTACTAGCTCCTTATCGTAGCGAAGGCCAATACACAGTACCGATTGAATACCTTCACGCTCAAGTTCTTGTTTTTCTTTAGTCGCTTTTACTGGGAGGCTGGCAACATCATTTACTTTAAATAAGTGTGTGGTGCCCATTAAATTAGCAAAGTAGGGGAGTGAGTTTTTTGGTATGTGCTGTAGTTGATCTTTAAATGGCTGAATACCTTGGTTAACCCATTCATGGGTGTTGCGCATTGATTTACCATCTTCAGAAAATTTAAATAAGTAGCTTCTATCGGCATGGCATACAGTGCCAATGGCTTTAAGCGCAAACTCTATATGAGTATCAATATCGTCAATTTGAATATCTATTAAGTCGGTAGAAATTTTTGAAATAATTTTATCAAAGTTATATTGCGCATCTTCGTTGTGTTCAATTATCTCAAACGTAGCAATGTATAAGTGACTATTTAGCGAGGCAAGTTTGGCGTTTAGTAATAGGCCTTGCGTTTGTTTTTGTAAAAATACGTGGCAGTTAGTATTTATAACTAAGTATTTTTCAAACAATTGATCAACAGTAAATTGTTTTTTACTTTCTGGACTACTTAGCGTGAGGTGCTTAAAGTCTGCATCTTTTAAAGTTGGCTGTGAGGGTAAATCAAATATACTCTGCGCTTGAATGTTTGCTTTATAGGCTTGTGTTTTAGCATCATAAAGTACAACGGCAAACGGAATAAGCTTTATAGTACTCCACATATCTTCGATTGGTTTTAAGCCCACTCATTGCTCCCGTTGATTTTACATACAATTTAATTGTTCCTACTATGTTATTTAGTACAACTTTAGCTATTTTGCTAAGTTTTTAGTGCGTTTAAGAGGGCTTCGTATTACAATTGCTACTGTATATCATTACCCTTTTCTACTCTAAGCCACCTGACGGCTTATTTGCATTTTAAGTATAGGTTTTTCAAGCATTTCATGACAGAAATCACTACACACCAGGCGTCTCGTCGTCGGTTACTTATCGCTTTAGCGATAACATGTTCATTTATGGTAATTCAGGTAATTGGCGCTTATTACGCTAATTCGCTTGCTGTACTTGCCGATGCAGGGCATTTATTTGTGCATAATAGCTCGCTATTTATTGCCCTTATTGCCTCAAGCTTAGCAATTCATTTTGCTAAAACCTATAACGATGGCTATCAACGCGCTGAGCTCATTGGTGGTTTAATTAATGGTTTACTGTATTTGGCGATAAGCTCCGTTATTTTATATGAAGGTGTAGAGAGAATTTCCCATCATAACGATGGCCATGATTTAGCAATAAACAGCTTTTTAATGTCGAGTATTGCCTCTGTAGGGTTTTTATTTCATGGTGCTGCGGCGTGGGTACTTTATAAAGGCCGCAAAGCAAGCATTAATGTGTACGCTGTATTTTTACATTCGTTTTTTGACATTATATCGACCATTTCTACGTTTATAGCTGGCGTACTTATTTATTTTACGGGCTGGAGCATTATTGATATTTTATCGAGCATGCTAATTGCCTCGTTTGTGTTATTTACCGGTGGTAAAGTGATCACGAGCTGTATTAAAGGGCTGTTCTTTAATAACGCTAAGTTGCCTAAAGTGAAGGATATTGAGCAGTCAATTACCGATTTAAAGCATGTGCATAACGTACATAATGTGACGGTGTCGCGCAAAGACAGCGATATTATTGTCGGCGCTCACGTGGTGTTAAAAGAGCATTGTACAATTGAAAAGCACGATGAAGCCTGCCGCTTAAAAATAGAAAAACTCCTCGCTGCGCGTTTTAATGTTAAAAGCAGCGTACTGCAAATAGAAAGCCACGAATGCCAGCATATTCATAGCTAACTTTTTATTAAAGTGTGAATATGCTCATGTGTTTCGGGGTTTTGTAATTGCTCTGCACGCATTGGTTTTGCAAAATAATAACCTTGTAAAACATGACAACCTAACCCTTCTAAAAAGGCTTTTTGTTGCTTAGTTTCAACGCCTTCGGCTATGCAATAAAGCTCTAAGTTTTGAGCCAAAGTGTAAATGGTTTTGATGATCGACTCATCACTTTTATCAATCCCAATACTATTCACAAAGCTTTGATCTATTTTAATGACATCAATAGGGAACTGGCTCAAATAAGTAAGTGATGAGTAGCCGGTGCCAAAATCATCGAGTAACAGCTTAAAACCAGCCGATTTTAACTTTTGTAGTTGCTTTGCGGCTTTTTGCTTGTCTTCTAGCAGTATGTTTTCTGTTATTTCTAGGCGCAGTTGCACTGGGCTCATTTGATGCTGTTTTAATATATTGGTCAGCTTGGTTGCTATATTCGTCCTTAAAATGTGCTTTGGCGACAAGTTAAGTGAAATATAAAACAATGGGTTGCTGGCCAATGTAGGGGCTAGCTCAGTTAGCGCGCGCTCTAAAGCTTGCTCAGTTAATGCTTCTATCAGGCCTGTTTCTTCAGCAATAGGGATAAATAATGCCGGCGAGACAAATTGGCCGTTATTTTCCCAGCGCATAAGTAACTCAACCCCATTTATTGTTTGTGCGTGCGTGTCTATTATGGGTTGGTAGTGATTAAATAATAGATTATCTTTCGCGGCGTCTTTTAAATCGTTTTCGAGGATGAGCTTTTGTTTTATTTGCTCGTTCATCGAGTCGTTAAAAAACTTAAACCCGTTTCTGCCTGCTTGCTTTGCATGCATCATGGCTACATCGGCGTTTCTGATCAGTAAATCGGTCGAGCTGGCATCAAATGGGTATAAAGCCACGCCAATACTGGCTGATATATTAATAGAAAAATCTTCGATAATGACCTTATTGGCAAGTTCTGAGCTGATACTTTTGACTATGTTATTAAGTGCGGCTATGTCTTCTACGTTATCAATAAGCACTAAAAATTCGTCACCGCTTTGGCGGCCAAGTGTGGCATTACTTGGCAACATAGCGCTCACTCTTTGGGTAATATTACACAGTAGTTGATCTCCCACTGCGTGACCAAATGTGTCGTTTACCGGTTTAAATTTGTCTAAATCTATAAATAGTAAAGCGCTTTGAGTGAGCTGCTGATGAGCTTTTTTAATCGATTTACCAATTTTTTGATGCATTAAACTGCGGTTAGGCAATTGTGTAAGGGGATCGAAGTTGGCTAAATAACGCAGCTCGTCTTCTGCCTTTTTTTGCTCGGTTAAATCCGAAATAACAATCACATAGTAACTTATGCTATGTGTATCTTTAGCGATTGCAGTGGCACTTATATGTATGGGGTGGTGCGGGTTAGTTGCAGTTTTAATAACGGCATCAGTTCGCCAATTTTGTTTTGCTGTTAAGCTTTTTAATGTGCTGGCATAGCTTTTACATTGTGTTTTACCTATCGCATTAACAAACACTTTTAAGCTAAGCGGATGTTTATGAGTTTGCGAAAAGGTTTTTATAAAACTGTTATTTGCAGAAACCGGCACCAAATTATTATCTAAAATAAGCAGCCAGTCGTTTATTTGCCCAAACGCCTCACCTAAAATGTTGGCTTGCTGCTCATTGGCACGTTGCTCTGTTATGTTGGTATATATGCCAGATACAGATACCGGTTTATTTGTTTGTTCGTCATAAATAATTTGCCCTAAATCTTGATACCACAACCAATGGCCAAGCTTATGCTTTAACCGGTAAGTTGCTTGCCAATGCTCATGCTTTTTTTGTTTGGTAAAATTTAACCAGTGCGAAATAACCCGAGGTTTGTCTTCAGGGTGAATTAAAGCTAAATAATGTTTTAATGGAATACGGTTTGGCAAATTAGTATACCCAAGCTCACTCCCTCGGTTTGTATTTACCGAATCGTCGTTGTAATGGTAATCCCAAATGCCACTTTTATTGTTACTGAGCGCAAGCTCCGTTTGTTTTTGCGAGTGTATTGTCGCTTTTTGCGCATTAGCTATGGCTAGTTGTCTGCTTCTGTATTGCCAAAACAGTAAACACAGCACAGTTATAATAATTAAAATATAAGCCGCATACGCATAAGGAGACTTCCACGGCGCGTATGCCACATTAAAATTTAACAGCGCTGGCTTTGATTCAGTCGCACTATTAAAATTATACGCGCTGGCCTTTAATTGATAATTACCTGGTGGGAGCTTTGTAAAAAATATTTTGTTTGCTTTTAAATCATCATACTCTAGCGAAGTAGGTCCTTGAAGCGTAATTTTGTAACGTGTTTCCGCGCTATTTTGAAAATCAAAATTAGAAAAGCTGACCTCCAAACCCATATCTTCATGTGTTAATTGCAATGCAGAGGTGGCAAACTGATTTGGCTGATAGTCTAAATCGCGCGACATTAATGTAATATCGGTTATTGAGGTTGCTGTTTGCGTGCTTTGCTGTAAAAACTCAGCGGGGTTAAACGAAATCGCACCATAACTGCTGCCAAACATTACAGTGTTATTTTTAAGCGTAATTGCCCCTAAAGTGCTAAATAAATTAACCGATAAACCATCTTTTACCGTAAAAACTCGCAGTCTTAACGTATCGGTATTTAAGCGGTACAAACCATTTTTACTGCTAAACCATAAATAGTCATACTCATCGCTAATAAGCGAATAAATAGACTGCGTTTTTAAGGCGTTACTTACGTTAAAGTGGTGCTTTTTTTCAAAGCTCTGCGCATCAATACCCACTAGGCCTTCGCTGGTTGTTGCTAACCATAAAATGTTATTTTTATCGGTTAACCAGTTTTCGACTGTGTGGTAATTTTGGCTGTCTTTTTTGCTGGTTTTATAAATAGTGGTAAGGGTGTTTGTTTGCTCGTTAAACCGGTAGAAGTGGGTAGTTGTACTTAATACAAATTCATTTGGGTAATCATCAAAAGGTCGATGAAAAGTATAGGCCTCTAAAGGGTTTACATGTTGTTTTAACCCGTTAATTTCGCGCGTTAAGCCTGTTTTACCATTATAAACATAAAAACTGTGATCATTATAAAAAGCGAATGTGTCGGGGGCTACCTCAGACAAACCATAAATAACCGCACCTTCAGACAGTGCGTTATTTAAATCTTTTTTAGCAACGGCTGTGCCTGTTTCTTTGTCAAATAAAATTAAATTGTAGTACCCCGTTAGCCATAAATACCGCGAAGTGGAATCTAAATGCGCTTTATTAATTGCAAAAATAGCGTATTCACCATAAACCGCTTTAGGGTCTTGCGAAGTAAGGTAGTAGGTTGTTTTGTGTTTAGCATTTACATGAGCAAGGCCATTGTCGGTGCCGTACCACATAGTTAAATCATCGTCTTGGTAAATACTGTTTATATAGTTGTTTTCGGGTAGGGTGATTTTGTTAAAGCGCCGTGTGTTTATTGACCAAGTAAGCACGCCTTGAGTGCGGGACGCCAGCCAAAACACGCCACTTGAGTCGACCATTAAATCGTTAATAGTATTTTCGGTAATATTAAATTTACTTTGATCAAAGCTAAGAATTAACTCAGTGGTGCCCTTTTCTCGGTTAAATTCGAACAAGCCATGCTCTGTGGCAATAAATTCGCCATAGGGTGTATTGCTGTAATCCCAAATATTGTAATCAGCAATCACGCTTTTAGTGCTTTTATCTGCAGCTGCTCCTGCTGAGCTATTTAAACTTAACGCGTACATGCCCTCAACGGTGCCAACTAATAATCCTAGCGCGGGGTCTACAGATAAAAACTTAACATTACTGTTATCGACTGTTTGTTTATCGGGAGTATGTAAATTAAGAGGGGTTAATGACTCTGTTTTTAGGTCGTAGCTAAATAAACCCGTTTGTGTGCCTATAAATAGCGTGTTTTTGTAATATTTTAATGCGCGCACCACGCTGTTTTCATTGCCTATAGTAAACTCTAAAGTAAGTGAATTTGTTTTAGAGTTAAGTGAATACACGTTGTTTAAAATGGCAAGGTAAAAGGTATCTTGGTGTTGGGCTATCGCTTCAATAGAAGCGAAACTAGCTGTATTACCTGCAAGATTGCCCGAAAATATATTACGAGTAGTTAACGTTTTTGGATTAACTAAATAGGCACCGGCAAGCTCAGTAGAAACAATTATATTGCCTGCATGCGTTTTAAATAGTGTAGTGATGAAGTTTTCGTTAAGGGTAAATCCGCCATCAAAAGGGGTTACCGTGTAGCCGTCAAATCGATTAAGCCCTTGCGCTGTAGCTATCCAAATATAACCTAAATCGTCTTGCAAAATTTTAGTTACGTAATTTTGGGATAAACCTTCATCGGTAGATATTCGTTGTAGTTGTTGAGCATAATTTGTGGAGGCCGATACGCTAGTAATACAAAGAAAACATACAGTGGTGAAGAGAAAAAACAAAATACTCAATCGCACTAATAAACTCGCTCTAGGGCAGGGGATATACATATAAAAGTTAAATATAGCACATTTTTTAAAATGTGGATTACAACTTATAACAACTAAATTAAAGCACTAGTTTAGTTATTTATAACCATTTAAGCTACGCTTACTAATTATAATTACTTAAAAACGGGGTGTTATGGTTAGTCACAAAAATTTATCTGCAAATAACAGCGTGTTATTAGTGATAGATATTCAAGATAAGCTTTCTCCCGCTATTAGCGAATTTTCTGATTTACTAGAGTGGGCAATAAAAATTGCCAAAGTAAGCGCCCTTTTTAAAATTCCTAGCATAGTGACTGAGCAATATCCTCAAGGGCTTGGTGGTACAAACAGGCTTTTAAAAAACACCCTTATAAACGCACAGACTGTTGAAAAAACACATTTTAGTGCGTGTAATGAGCCTGCATTTAATGCTGTGTTTACAAAGCTTACGCGTTCACAAATTATAGTAATAGGCACAGAGGCGCATGTATGTGTGTTACAAACCTGCTTAGATTTAATAGCCCAAGGATTTGAGGTGCATGTAGCGGCAGATGCTGTGGGTTCACGAAATACGATGCATAAATCGCTAGCTCTAGAGCAGTTACAACAGGCAGGGGCAATAATTACAAGCGTAGAAAGTATCATTTTTCAGTGGACAAAAAACGCAGCATTACCTGAGTTTAAAGCGGTTTTATCAATTATTAAGTAAAGTTGGCAAGCTAGGCTATATTGATAATTAAATGTGGTCGTAATTATTAGCTAATACGTACAACCCCTGATTTTGTTTAAAAAAATTTTAATAATTAAAGGTATTTATGAATAGTGTAAGTCGTTTATTCACCATAATATTCATTTTTTTGTTTGTAGAGTCTATCGCCCTAGGCTTGTACTTTGGGACACTTACACAAGCATTCATAGTCGGCCTACCTTTAAGTTTAATGCCTATATGGTTACTTAAAACTCAGAAAAATAACCCAATTACAGGTCATGTTGTTGCTGCGGCAATTATGATGTTTTCTTTTTTGCACATACAACAAGCCTTTGGGTTAATAGAAATACACTTCGAAATATTCATCTTAATGGCCATGTTGATTATGTTTGTACAGTGGCAGGTGTTTATTACGGCCATTATTTTTGTGGCCGTTCATCATTTAAGCTTTTACTTTTTACAAACACAAAACACCGGTTTTTATGTATTTGACCCTGACAGACTGGCGTTTACTACGGTGCTTATACATGCCGGTTATGCAATAGTAGAAGTGTTTGTAGCAGGCTATATTGCTAAAACACTACAACAAGAGCGCAGAGCTGGCGTGTCTTTAACCAAAGCGACCGAAGCCATTATGCAAGACCCTGAGCATATACAGCTTTCGCTTAGGGCCGATGATAAAAATAGCAATGCAGTAGCGGGCTTTAATACTTTATTGGGTTATTTATCAGATGTAATTAGACAAGTGCAAACGCAGTCTCTTTCACTGCAGCAAAATTCGCAGCAATTAATAAACGTACACGATGAGCTAGCAAGCGGGGCAGAGCAAAGAAAGCAACAAACTAATGATATAGCTGACTCTGGTGCTCAAGTTGCACAGGGTTTTAGCTTAGTTGAGCATGAAAGCGAAGTATTAAAGCAGCAAGTAGATAACATTACTCAAGCTGCCAATAGCGCCTTAAATGACGTTATGCAAACAGACACTAAAAGCACGGAGCTACTTAATTTACTTAATCATACAGAAGAGCAAATAAATCATTTAGTGGCCGCTGGCGATGTAATATCAGGGTTGTTAAATGAAATATCAGGCATTGCAGAGCAAACTAACTTACTTGCGCTTAATGCGGCCATTGAAGCCGCAAGAGCGGGTGAGCATGGCCGCGGGTTTGCAGTTGTAGCCGATGAAGTCAGAACGCTTGCTACAAGCAGTAAAGCCACGACAGATAAAATTGCTTTAACATTAAAAGATTTAGTTACAAACAGTAAAACGTCAACCCAATCTATGAGCCAGTGTGTCGATTTTGTTGTTGATTTAACGCATATCAGCACCACCATGAAAGAAAACATAAGCGCCATGAGTGAGCAAATAAAAGCTGTCAGCCAGAGTAGTCACTCTGTAGCGCAAGTTGTTGCTGAGCAAGCTGTAAACACAAAACAAATAGCCTCAAGCACAGAACAAATGCAGCAAAGCCAATATCAAGATACCAAAGTGGTAGAAAAGCTAACCGCTAAAGTACAAATGATCGACGTAAGTATTGCGGTATTAGAGCAAAGCATTGCTAAATTTAAGTAACTCATCTATTAAAACGAGTGCAGTGATTGCTCTGTGGTTAGTATTGACGGTTTCTGGTTTAGTTTATTATCAATATAATCAGTTGCGCGTTTTTGACAGTTATGGCGTGCTTGAGCAACCAGGGTGGTTTACTAAATTTAAACAACACATAGGGTTTACAGCAGCAAAGCATAATTCGTTGATTATCGTTACTGACCCTGACTGTGGCTGCAACAAGCAAGCCCAGCCCCATTTAAAACAGTTGGCTGCGTTTTCTAAAGCGCAAAATATTACGCTTATCAATATTGAGCAAACAGCCTCTTTACAAATACTGCTCCCTGCTACACCAGCTGCCGTGGTGATTAACGATAAAGGTGACTTTGTTTATGCCGGCCCACTTTCTCAAGGGCTTGGCTGCGCGCAGGGCAGTGGTTTTGTTGAAACGGTTATAAATAATCTTGTAGCTGGATTTAACAGCGAACTGTTACTTAATAAAACCAGTGGTTGTTACTGCACTGCTTAATAGCGCTATTACTGATTAGCCTTTTATAGGTATTAAAAACGCCACCTGCATAATATTAAGAATATTAGACTGGTAGGTTTGTGGCTCAAATACGAGTAAGCGCTACATATACGGTTTTAGAATACGGTTATAAACAACAAATTTTGATGAATCCTACTGTTAGTAAAATCACAGCAAGTGAAATTTAAAAGTACTTAAATATAGTTATTTCTATAATAACGCTTATTTAACTCTAGCCGCTTATTTTCCTGCTTTCTTGAAAGCGTCCTGCTCAATTACTAAATAGCATTTGAACTGTATCAATGTTTGCTCATGCTTTAACTATTAGCACATGGGTTTAGACAACTAGCAAAATTATCACTGGACTTCCCAGCTTTCACTAGACACCAGCTTATAAACTTACAAAACGGAAGTAAACTTCCGTTTCTAGGACTTCAAAGGTAGTTATCGGAAATATACTTCTGTTTTTTGAAAGCGTTAACCTAGATAGCTATATGGGCCACTTTTCGGGGTCTTATTTGAGCGATCAGCAGACGTTGAGGTTGGCTAAAAATCGTAGTTACTTGGTTGGTCAAACTGCTCTTTGCGCGTATATTCATGAAAATAAGCGACGCGCGCATATTGTTCTATTAAACTTTACTTTAAAGCTTTAAAAAACTTAGTGGTAGTAATGCTTTAGGTTATTTGTTAAAACTAAATAAAGTAGATAAATGAGCGTTAAGTCGGCACAAATATGCGCGATGAGCGCACTATTAAATTGTTAGGTGCCAAAGTATGTATGCATCATTTAAAGAAATGCCGCCTGTTTTAAAATTTTTAACGGGAATGGCAATTTTCTTTATATTTCTTTTTTTGAAAGCCACGGTTCCCGGAATGTTTGGTACTTTCACGTACAATGGTGAAGTTCTAGAATTTAATGAAATATGGAAGCGTGGTTTTGGCGTGCCGTTAATTATAATCGGTCTTTTAGTACCACTCTCTGGCGTATCGATTCTTTTAAAACAAAAATACTCTCGACATTTCTATTGCTTCGCCTTAGCTATCGCAGTTTCTATGCCAGCGGTAGAAGAAAGAGATTTTTACGCATTAGTATTTTTCTTAATTGTTCCTGTTGCCGCTGCGGTCTATCTTTTTTCATTCAATGAAGTTCGGCGGTATTATGGCACCTAACAAAAAAATTAAGTCACTCACTTCGTTCGCTGGGACGCATACACGTGGGGCGGCTTCGCCATTATGCCCCACATGCCTGCGCCCCTTATTTAAAAGTTAGAGGCACTATGAAGTTAGCAACCATTTTTCTAGCCCTATTCTTGCTATCAGGATGTGGTACAGAAGGTGTTGATATGGAAATCAGTGATGTTGATGACTGGTTTAAGGTAAATGAAACTGAAATAACTTCTATCGTTGAATTATTTAAGAGCGACAAATGTTTACGTAGAGTTGAACTCGGCTCAATGAAATATATCAGTCAAAACTGTGAAAACAGTTCGTCTCAAGAAACCAAAATAAAAGAAATACAAAGTAAGATAACAAGCCTTGGTGTTGTTCTAGCTGTTGCGCATACATTCGATGATGGAAATTTTGTTGCGAGTATATTGATAAACAGGAGAGGTATTGCAGTATCTGGTGGAGGTCTTGAAATTAGTTACTGGGAAAAATTTCCTGTTTATTTAAATGATGAACTCGAGTGTGGTGCAATTGAAGCTCTCTACAAAGAAAAGTGGTACGCAGAGATTTTAAGCTCTGAAGATCCGTGCCTCTAACAAGTCAATTCAGCGGGACAAAAAACAGTTGGTTTTGCTCCTGCGTCGCTAATTTTAACCAACTATTTTTTGCCTTTGATTGAGGCGTTATACGCAAACTAGGAATCTGTGAATATGTCAGATGTAATGGAAAAAGTAGAAGATGACATTAAGAAACATGGTTGGCATGTTCTTTCTGTTTTTAGCAAGGATGCTCCGAGCTTTTCATATTCAATAGGTTTTACTGAAACGCTTGATCATCCTGAAATCATCATATCTGGGTTGGATACCTCATTGATGCACTCGCTTATCAACGATATTGGACAGTTAATCAAGAACGGTCAACGATTTACCAATAACCAATCAAGTGAAGAAGTTATAAAAGGCTATCCGGTCAAATTTAGTAAAATTAGCGAACTCAACAAAGAGGAATACTTAAGGGCGGCTGTTAGTATTTATAGCATTGAAAAGTTTGACGCTCTTCAATGTATTTGGCCTGATAAAGAAGGTAAATTTCAAGAAGAAAGTAACACCGCTCAAGAGGTCTTATTGTGATTGCGTATAACAAAAAAATTAAGTCACTCACTTCGTTCGCTGGGACGCATACATGCGGGGCGGCTTCGCCATTATGCCCCACATGCCTGCGCCCCTTATTTAAAAGTTAGGCTATATATTTCGACCATCGTACTCCGAGGATAAACATGACTGAAAATCAGTTAAAAAAATTGAAATACTACGTGATTGCAATTACCGTATTATTCGTAGGTGGACACCTGTGGTGGGAGCATTTAAATGGTGGAATATTGAGCCATCACTTAATGCACCATTCTGATTATCCTGCAATATCAAACTGGTGGGGGCTATTAATTCTCCCATTCTTAGCGTGGCTTTCTATAGCGCGCATAGAAAAACGTACAATTTTTCAATCTGGTGATTCACCAGTAAAAGAAAAAATTTCAAGCGGAATACTTATTGGTTTTTTCGGCATGCTGATTTTAAGTTTTGTACAGTCATTCAGCTTTAGTGTCGGCTACGAAAACGTTGCAATATACTTGTCTTTAGGCTTGCTAGTAGTCGGGTTGTTCCTCCCCATATACAGATCGGAATGTATTTTTGGCTATGTATGTGGTTCAATAATTTTTACTGGCGCAATAATTCCACTTATAGGCATATTAATAATAGGAGCAATTTCATTGTTTGCTCACGCATGTATAAAACCATTCGCTTTGCGATTTATTAAAGTTGTTATGGCTCAACCGCAGTAGTTTAGCCTAACAAGAAAATTCGCAAAGAAACGTAACAGTTGGCTACGTTTCGTTTCGCTACACAATTTTAGCCAACCATTACTTAGCCTCCTATCTGTAGTCATAGCAACTGGTGTAAGTAATATGAGTTATGCTGAGGAAGTTCCGCGCAGTCAACAAGTAATTACCTCCCTTCCTGTACTCACTAGTCAGAATGCTCCAGCTCCTGCCGAAATCAAAAACATCCGCATGGAGTCTGAATTAATGGCTCGAGCATCAGCTCCGCCGCTATCTTCAATGTGGGTATATGCTGTTGGTTCAACTGATTGTGGGTGGGAGTCCACTGTTGGTATGACAACAACTGCATGTGATCATGGGGGAGAGCAGCTGCGTACTGCTGTTTTAGAAATTGGTTATGGTTATAATCATATTGCTTGGATGAACGGTGGGTTACTTCCGAGTTCCACAATGTACTCAAGTACGCCTGTTTGTGTGACTGGTAGTAATTACACATGGCCTTGTACCGCTGGGCAAACTGTCGTGGGTTTCCTCAATGAATACAATGTCGATGGTCATCAAAACGGATTATTCAAATACCAAAATACTTCGACTAATTCGCCATGGAATACTATGTCAGTCCAGATCAGTATTCTTTGATTTATTAATGATGTAGGCCAGACATTCTGGCCTTTTTATATTTCTAAATACGAATGTTAACACCAGTACTTTTGTCTTGCATGATAGACATAGCTGATTCTAACATCTTCAAAGTAGTCTCGTCATTGCGTGACAGTGCGCCTTGGATGCCATCACGCGTTTTTTGAATGAAGTTATATCGTGTTTCATCACTGTGTGCACCTGCCAGTTCGCCTCCATTTACGGGTATTTTCATAGTCATAGCCATGAAAGGCCTGCCGTCATCGAGAGACATTTCTCCATTGCGGATTTGAGTGTTGGCCCAGTCCCGCATTTCTTGCCGGGTCATACTAGTGAAATCCGCCTGTTTTGTGCTGCTGTCAGTCTTATCATTGTCTGTTTGTGCTGCTGTTAATGCAGCCGAAAATGACGTTGAGGCCTCTGTTGAAGGCTTGGTACGCTGGTTCCCATTAAAATAATGTACGTTTGCATCAACTCGCATAGGTTCTTTTCCTTAGTATGATCGTATGAGTGATATTAACTGCAAAACCTGCGCCATAATTATACACTTATAGTCTTTTGAAAACGCCTTTAAAAAGTTTATTTAAATTAAGTTGTTGAAGGTAATTCATCGTAAAGTGAAAAGCTTAATACAGAGGTGTTGGACGGCAAAGGCTTTCCGGTAACTGGAATATTTACTAATAGGCTTGGCTCATAGGCCTTAAATTATTCAGGATAAAGCCTAATAAAAGAAGGTTTTGAAATAAGCAATATTAAAGTGAAATATTGGGATCGAGATTGATACAAAGATGAGGGATATAGAAATCAATATCCATTTCAATTTTTTGATTTCTTTTAAGTGATTTGCATTTTTAAGCGATTCATTTAGCCGCTGAATATTTAGTTCAACTTCGTGTACAGTCTCCTGAGAGACGAGCGCTAAATCTTTAATACTATCAACAGAGCTTTTTAAGTTTTTCTCTGTTGCTAGTATATGAGTATCAACGCTCTTAATTTCCAGTGATTTCTTCACATATTCAGATAAAGAAATACCTTCCTTTTGCGCCTCACTACTTAAAGACTCTTTTAATTTATCGTCAATTCGGATGCTTAGAATAGCCATTCTAAAATACCTCTGATGTATACGGGTGTAAACAAAGCGTATACGCCTATTTTTAAAGGCGCAACAGGTTATTTTAGATGAAAACTGTGTATGACAAAATGAGATAATAGGCACGCTGTCGAATGTATACAAATGAATCGCCCCGAGTTCATCGGAGACCAGTTTGTTTAAGTCAGGCCACTTTACCTGACTCGTTTAAATTATCATAGTAGTCTGTTTCATATTGAGCTGGTGAAATATACCCAATTGAAGATAATAAGCGTTGATTATTAAACCAATTGACCCACTCTAACGTTGCGTATTCAACAGCATCAACATTCTTCCACGGGCCATTTCTGCGAATAATCTCTGTTTTAAATAATCCATTTATTGTTTCAGCCAATGCATTGTCATAAGAGTCACCCACACTGCCTACAGACGCTTGAATTCCAGCTTCAGCAAGTCGCTCAGTGTATCGTATAGACAAATATTGGCTGCCTCTGTCGCTGTGGTGAATTAACCCTTCGGGGTTGCCACGATGCCAAATAGCTTGCTCTAACGCATCAAGAATAAGCTCTGTGTGCATTGTCGTTGATACACGCCAACCTACAATGTATCGTGAAAAAACATCTATCACGAAAGCGACATAAACAAACCCACTCCATGTGGCAACATAGGTGATGTCAGCTACCCAAAGTTGATTTGGCTGCTCAGCAGTAAATTGACGATTAACTAAATCAAGTGGCTTATCTTGTTGCTCGTCAGGTATCGTTGTCTTATGTGCTTTACCCCGACGAACACCTTGAATTCCCATAACTCGCATCAATCGTTCGACTGTACAGCGGGCGACTTGATGGTCGTCAAGCTGTAGCTGCTTCCATATTTTTCTTGCACCATAAACTGACATATTATCCTCCCACACTTCGCGAATGAGTATTATCAGCTCAGCATCACGCTTTTTGCGGTTAGACAGTCGCTCAGGCTCTCTTTGTATCTGTTTATGAGAATAATACGTTGATGGTGCAATCGGCAATTCCTTGCAAATTGACTCGACACCGTAATGCTCTCTGCAAGCATCAATAAAATCCACTATTACTTCTGTTTGCGGTCGAGCTCCGCTTGGGCGAAAAAAGCGGCAGCTTGCCTCAGGATATCATTCGTTCGCTTGAGCTCTTTATTCTCGCGCTCTAAGACGGCAAGGCGTTCTTCAGTTGATTGCGTATTAGAAGAGGGTTTAGACGGTTGAGCTTGAGATTTCTTGACCCATGCTCTAAGTGTTTCTGGGGTACATCCCAGTTTATCTGAAATCGATACTAGCGCAGCCCAAAGAGAAGGGTATTCATGCTGTTGTGTGGTAACAAGCCTAATTGCACGTTCACGAAATTCTGATGTATAGCGATTTGATTTTTTCATAGTTCCAGTTTCTCAAGTTATTGAGTCTCTGGCAAACACGGGGCGATTCATATTGCAAGCTTTACTTATGATGGTGGTAATTGCCGTAGATACGGTTTTGCAATTTTAAGAAACTATGACGGACATGATTTCAAAGTGACTTTGGTTGATAGCAATGGAGATAGAGTTGCTGGCGGATATAGCGTAGCAGTTTCCACTTCTATCTTTAATGCAGGCACTTATTATTGGGAAGTTGAAAATAAAACAACAACTGGATCTACTTATGGTGGAATTACTTATGAAGTAAGATCTGGTGGCTAGTTAAACTTTCTATTAACGACTCAGCCCTATGAGTCGTTAATAGAAAACAATCTAAAATAAAAGCTTAAGTTTTATAAAATTATGTCGATAAAAGAAAACGACATATGAAAAAGGATTTTTATGAAAATCAGCACCAATCTACTACCTACTCTATTTGAAAGTAAAATATCTATTTTTACAAACAGTGATGATGAAAAAATAAAAAGCTTTTCTACTAAAACAAGCGAAAGTGGCTTAAAAATTAATATAAACACAACTCACCTTGATCCTAAAGTTAAAGAAAAAAAAGACAATAATGCTTTTGATTCATCATTAATTGAGGGAAGTGCATATGAAAAAGTATTTAAAAAAGAAGAGCTCAACTTTTCTAATATGAGTATAAAAGAACTTCATAGTATTGTTAAAAATGTGAATGAAATGGAACGAGAATACACACAAAAATACGATAGTGATGAACCAGTTAGATTAGGTAAGTCAGGAAACCCCATAATATCCAAAAAAAGAGAAGATATGAATAGTTTAGAGTCTAAACTTAGGATCCTTTCTTATGGTGGAGGGGATGTAGATCCTGATAAAAAAATTAATGTTATGGAGTATTTTTCTAATAGTTCAGAGAAATTAGATGGACTTGCTAAAGAATATCCTGAACGTCAGACTTATCAAGTAAGAGCCTCTTACATGAAAGAAATAATTAATACGTTTGATAAATTTATATCAGACGATACTTTTGATTTATATCAAGAAAAGGCTGCTTTATTGTTAACCGACAAAAAGAAAGTCGATGTTTTTATTTGAAAAAAGCCTAGAACATAGCAAAACAGCTAACAGCTTATTGAACACCATTTTGGTGGTTTATAACACACCGAAACGGCGTATATTACATACCCTGATAATTTCACCAATAATTACCTTTGTAAACAAGTAATTAAAACAGCTAGGAATTAAGCATGTTATTTTGCCCCAAAACGGCGTTTAATAATGTTATTGGACAAAATTAGATTTCTACTTAAAACACAGGAATAAATTTAACTTTTTCAGTGTCCGGTTATCGCTCAAAGCCGACCTATAGAATAATTGCTTTAACACGTTTTGGGGCAGAAACGAGTTACGGCTGATAGTCAGCTTATGGCACAGAGCAGACCGCCGGTAATTATTGAGTGATGCAATCCACGGCTATAACTGAGCAAGAATAGAAGTTCTTTATGTGATGAAAAATAAAGATGCGCTGTTGCTACTCCGCAAAGCATCGGCCTAAATAAACTTTACCTTGAAGTAAACCCGATTAGTTTTCGTATAATAGATAGTCAAATTATCACTTCAAAGCACTTACTTTAATAGATGTTTGTAAGCGATTTCTCGTTGTTTGTGAAATTTACCTAAAAAAAACATAATTATTTTTAGAGTGTAATTTAGTTAATAAATCTCAATTTAAGTGCCATATTTCATTATAAATCAATAAGTTCTCAACGCGCCGTGAATTCTCGATTTAAGTGGCACTGATCATTTTTTTTAAAAATAACTAATTTTTATCCCACAAACAATTGATAACCATTATTGTTTAGATTAATATGCACCTACTAAATGAAATTGAGAGTAGTTTGTATTCATGTATATTTGTCTTTGTCACGGGGTGACTGATAAAAAAATTGAGCAAACAATTGACGATGGTGCAACTACCATGCGTGAATTAACTAAAGAGCTTAAAGTAGGCAGCCAATGCGGTAAGTGTTGTTGTTGTACTAAAAAGATCCTAAATCGCAAACTTATTGAGATTGCAGATATTACCGATCAAGTCGCTTAATTCGTTATTACAAAATTCAAATACAAAAAAAGCAGCTTATAAAGCTGCTTTTTTTATGACCTAAATTTACCTTACAGTTGAGACTGTAAGTAATTTTCAAGCCCCGTATTTTGAATAAGTAATTGCTGGGTTTCTAGCCAGTCAATTTGTTCTTCCTGCTCGTTCAAAATATTGTCGAGTGCTTCACGGCTAATATAATCTTTTTTGTTTTCAGCTAATTTAATTGCACTGCGCAAATCATCAATTGTATCAAGCTCAAAGCTCATATTTGCGGCAATCATTTCTTCGCTGTTTTCGCCAATGCGTAAACGGCCTAGGTCTTGTAAGTTAGGTAAGCCTTCTAAAAATAAAATACGTTCGATTAAACGATCGGCGTTTTTCATTTTTTGAATTGAAACTTTGTAGTCTGCTTTATCAAGCTGGCTAAAACCAAAATCTTTAAACATGCGGGCATGCAAAAAGTATTGGTTAATACCCACAAGCTCATTAGCGAGTACTTTATTTAAAGCTGCTATAACGTCTTTATCGCCTTTCATACTTTATGCTCCTTACTCGCCCATTTGTGCTTGGTGGTAGTTTTGCGTACCAATTTTATCAATTAGACCAAGTTGTTGCTCTAACCAATAAACGTGATCTTCTTCGGTATCAAATAATAGCTTTTCTAACACTTCGCGAGACTGATAATCTTGCTGCTCTTCACAAATAGCAATTACCTCTTTAACACATGCAACTACTTCAAGCTCCAATGTTAAGTCGTTTTGCATCATGCTTTTTACATCGTTACCAATTAAAAGGTCACGGCGTTTAGTCATGTTAGGCACGCCTTCTAAGAACAAGATGCGTTTGATTAGCCAATCAGCATGATCTTTTTCTTCTTCCATTTCATGGTTAAGGCGTACATATAATTTATCTAAACCCCAGTCATCATACATGCGTGAATGAATAAAATACTGGTCAATTGCGGCTAACTCATTGGCTAGCAAAGTATTAAATGCATCGATTACTTTTTGATTACCTTTCATGATAAATCACCTTAACTATTTTAATTGTGCACAGTGTAGTTAAATTTGCGTATTTTGCAAGTTTTTCTATAAAAATCATTAATTTACAATTGGTTTTGATTCTTATTTAAGTTTGCGTTATTGCTTGGTTTATGTACAGTTTTGCATTTTCATTTAACGGGTAATGCTATACCCACTTGTGCCGTTTACACCATAAATAAACACCACTGAGTATAAAAAATGCTAACGACAGTGATATTAAAAGCCATACAAATTTTACAATCGGCCCTGCAAATGCGCCAGTATGAAACACATATTTAAAGTTCCATACATGGGTGACTGCATTTGCTTTACTGGCATCATACGCGCTAAGCACTTTAGCGTTGTATGGATTTACCCACACCCAGCTATAAGCATGGCTTTCTCCTGGGTTTTGTAGGCGTAAAGCGATTGGGTCATTGTGCTTTTTAGGTAAGTAAATACGATACAAAATCCCCTCAGGAAATACATCAAGGGCTTTATTTATTGCTTGGTCGTAGTTAATACTTGCTGTTGATTTTGCTATCACTGTGGGCGCTTTAGGCCTATTTTGTACTTGAGAAAATGCCACGGTTTCTACTAATGTTTTGGTCGCGCTTTTCCAATTAAAGGTGATACCTGTAAAGGCTATAAGCAATAGCGGTAATAAAACATAAACACCCATCACGGTGTGTAGCTGATACATAAGTACTTTAAATTTGGCTTTAGGTTTAATCGCCAGTCGTTTTAGGCGGTTTTTAGGCTTTACCCATAAATAAAAACCCACTAACACATTTATTATTAATAATAGGGCGCATACAGAGACCACGTTTTTTAGCGGTTTTTCACCAGAGTCTGTTTCAAATAATAGCCAGCGATGCAAAGCAAGGGTAAAACCATACAGCGTGTCATTTGTTTGGTATTGAAAAATTACTTTGCCTGTATACGGGTTCACACTGGCGTTACTGCCATCACCTAATCTAAATTGCCAGCTGGCATTAGGGTTACTAAGGGGCATAAAGCGGGTGATTTTTTTATCTGTTTGCTGCTGTACTGCGCGGATTAACTCTGCGTGGCTAAGCGTTTTGGTTTGTGGTTCTACTTGCCATTTATCGGGCTGAATATAATATTGTATGTCATTTGCATAAAGTAAAATGGCGCCGCTAATACTGAGTATTAACAAAAAAAGGCCACTTAGTAAGGCAAGGTATAAGTGAATTCGACGTAACCAGATTTTCAAAAGTAATCTCTATAATAAGCAGTTACAGCGATTGTAAGTGATAGAACAGGTGTTTATCAATTTATAAAATGTGACCCTTTGTGTAAGCAAACTACTGTATATAAAACCGCGAACAGCACGCTAAGCTTTAGACCCTTAAATAAAGTTTAAAAATTTAGTGGCTTTAAGTCAGTAAAAGTTCGTATGAGTAATGCGCTTTAATTTTTATAATAATGAAATAAATACCAGCTAAAAATTAAAATATGCACGGTTTGCGTTCTTGCTTATTTTTACGTGTAAATTTTAATTGCAACTTATTGATGTTTAAACTGTAATTATGTGATGTATTTTAAACGCTTTGCGGGCTAAAACTTGCGTCTTTTAGGTTTTAGTGCATTAATATAGGTAATAAATAAAACAATTACAGTTATTGGATATATAGCATGGTTGAAGGAAAAAAGTATGGGCTGCTAAATGGCACAGCTCAGTCTGTGCGTAGTAAGCTGATCATTACTTTTTTAGTTATTGCTATTGTTCCACTTTGCTTGCTGACCTGGTTTAGCTTACAGCACGTTAATAATACCTTGCAAAAAAATGCAAATGCAGAGCTTCATGAATTAAGCTCTATCGCCTCAGAGTTTGCTAATTTATGGTTTGATGATCACCTTACTGATTTATATACCTTTAAAAATCAGCTTTCTAACTTCCCGCTTGAACAAAGCAAATTAATAAATCATTTTGTTAATCAATATGACTTTGTAAACAGTATAGAAATTATCGCTGCATCGGCACTTAAGCAGCCCATTATCTCGCCTTACGGGCAGATAAACAAAGGTGAGCTTAGTACGCTTATAAATTCGGTTAATACCTCAACGCCAGCCGCTTTTGGCTCTGTTATGTTAAATGGCAAACAGTTTAATATTGTGGCTATGCCTTTGCTTAATTCGACGCAACAACTAGAGGGTGTAATTCTCACAGAAGTAAATATTAATGGCCTTTTAAAAAGCTTAAACACCATTCACAACATGCACAACGAAGTGAGTTTTTTTGTACTACATAATAATAAAATAGAGCGCTCTTCAGTAACAAATGCAGATGAGGCGCCTGTTTTTTCGCAAACGGCACTCACCAGTAAGCAAGTGTTTGATTACGCCAGTGCCAACGGCACGACATACCATGCATATATTAGTGATTTAAATTTTTTAGGTGTGCAAGGGTGGCAACTTTTAGCAGCAAAACCTTTGCACATTATGCTCAAAGACTCTACTTATTATAAGCAGTTGGCTATTTTTACAAATGCAGTTTCTTTACTTCTCATTTTATGCGCAGCGTGGTGGTTTAGCCGGCGCTTATCTAAGCCTTTAATTCAGCTTACCTCAGTAATGGCCCGAATTACCGATGGCGAGAAAGTAAAGGTACCTACTTTAACTGATAGCCACGAGTTAAATAGATTATCAGTAGATCTTCAAAAAATGGTGGCATTTAAAGAAGAGCAGCAGAGCATATTGCAAAAGCAGCGCTCTGCTTTGCAAACTGCGTTTAAACAATTGGATGAGCAAAAAAGTGCCCTTGATGAGCATGCCATTGTAGCGGTAACAGATTTAGCGGGCACCATCACCTTTGTAAATAAGAAGTTTTGTGAAATTAGCGGCTATGAAGAACATGAGCTTATAGGTCAAAATCACCGTTTACTTAATTCAGGAAGGCACGACAAAGGCTTTTTTAAAAGCATGTATAAAACCCTTAAACGGGGTGAAGTATGGAACGGCCAAATATGTAATAAAGCAAAACATGGTGGCTTTTATTGGGTAGACACCACCATAGCGCCATTTTTTGATGAGCACGGAAAACCGCAAAGCTATATAGCCATTCGTACTGATGTCACGCCATTAAAATTACAAGAGCTTGAACTTGAGCAGCACAAAACCCAGCTTCAGTTAGTCATAGATACCACCGCCGTAGGAATATGGGATTGGTTTATAGATACCAGCAAAGTGACTTTTAATAATCGCTGGGCAGAAATAATAGGCTATAAACTCAGCGAGTTAGAACCTACCACTATTAATACTTGGTATAAGTTTGCACACCCCGATGATTTGGTTGTTTCAGAGCAAAAGTTAAAAGCGCACTTTAATGGTGACACTGATTACTATGTCAGCGAAGCGCGAATGAAACACAAAGATGGCCACTGGGTTTGGGTACTTGATACTGCAAAAGTAGTCGACAGGAACCTAGATGGGTCGCCTCGTCGCATGATTGGAACACATTTAGATATTACCGAGCGCAAGCAAATAGAGTCTGAGCTACAGTATAGCCGCGATCGCTTTGCTTCTTTGGTGGAAAATATTCCAGGGGTTATTTATCGATGTAAGTTCGATAAAGCTTGGACCATGTTGTACATGAGTGACCAAGTAAAAGACATAACAGGTTATACGCCTGATGACTTTATTAATAATAAAACACTAAGCTTTGCCGCTATTATTCACGATGGCGATCAAGATGTTGAGCTGCAAGTAAGTACCTGTATTGCACAAAAACTGCCTTGGTCTATTGAATACAGAGTAAAAAGAAATGATGGCAGTATTCGTTGGGTACACGAAAAAGGCCAAGCAATTTATGGCGATGACAACGAAGTTCTTTATTTAGATGGCTTTATTTTAGACATTACTGAGCGCCATAATACTCAAGTAGAAATTACCCGCCAACAATACCTGCTTGAAGCAATGAGTAAACAAGGCCAAATTGGCGCATGGGAAATAAACCTTGAAAACCAAACCATGTATTGGTCAGACGAAGTAAAAGTAATACACGAAGTTCCCGACGGGTTTGAACCTAGCATTGATACTGCCATTAACTTTTATAAGCCAGGAGAGCACCGCGATAAAATTAGCACGTTGTTTGAATGTGCGGTGACTTTAGGCGAAAGCTGGAGTGTTGAGCTGATAATTTTAACTTATACCGGTAAAGAGCGCTGGGTTAAGTCGATGGGGCAGGCAGAGTTTAAAGACGGCAAATGTGTGCGTGTCTTTGGCTCGTTCCAAAGTATTGATGCACATAAACGCCTAGAGTTAGAAAGCGAAAAAGCAAACGCCTATAACAAAAATTTAGCGTCATTAACGGTTTCGCCTGAGGTACAAAATAGCGACGTTGCGCAAGTTAAAAAGCTGACGATAAAGTCGATGGTAGAGGTATTAAATGTTGAGCGTGCCTCTATTTGGATACTTAACAAGCAGTGCGACGAAATGGCGTGCCATGGTTTATATACTCGACAAGATGGATTTGTAGATTTTGACGGCGTTCTTAAAAAGGCTGATTTTCCAAGCTACTATGAGGCTATTTTTGAGCAAAACCTAGTGGCAATTGAAGATGTATATACGCATAAAGCAACCATGGAATTTACGCAAAGTTATACTCAACCATTAAATATTCAGTCGATGCTGGATGCGGTTATTTCATCAGGCGATGGAAATTTAGGTATTTTATGCGCAGAAACTGTAGGGGCTAAGCACATTTGGACGCAAAGCGAAGAAACCTACTTGCGCTCTTTGGCTACGTTAGTCGGTAGTACCTTGGTCTCGCAAAAGCGTAAAGAAACCGCTGAAAAGCTAAAGATTGCTTTAGTGCAAGCACAAGATGCTGCTGTAGCAAAAAGCCAGTTTTTAGCAACCATGAGCCACGAAATTCGTACACCGATGAATGGCGTACTAGGTATGTTAGAGCTGGTAGAGTTAGAGCCATTAAGTAAACCAATAGAAAAAAAGGTCGCTATTGCTAAAAGCAGTGCTCATTCTTTACTTGGCGTTATTAACGATATTTTAGATTTTTCTAAGGCGGAAGCAGGCAAAGTTGAGCTTGAGCATATACATTTTAATGCGCGCGACTTAATTGGCGAAATAGCCGAGGCACAGGCCTTTACCGCACAAGAAAAAGGCATTGAGATTATTTTAGATTTAGTCTCCTTGGAGTCTTCACATTTAATGGGCGACCCCGGGCGCATACGCCAAGTGGTAACCAACTTAATTAGTAATGCGGTTAAATTTACCAGTCAGGGTGAAGTGGTGGTGAGCGCATCTATAGAAAAAACCGACCAAGACCTACTGCTAAATATAAAAGTAAAAGACTCAGGAATAGGCATAACCGAAGCAAAACAACAGCAATTATTTACCCCTTTTTCGCAAGTGGATGCATCTACCACGCGAGAATACGGAGGCACGGGGCTGGGGCTTGCTATATGTAAACAGTTATGTGAGCTAATGAATGGTAAAATTTCACTGGCGAGCGAACCTGGCAAAGGCAGCGAATTTACTGCAACCATGCAAGTGGCTGAAGGCATCGAAAAAGAACGTACTATCCCTAATATAAATATGAGTTCGTTAAATGTATTAGTGGTTGATGATAACGAGACAAACCGCTTAGTTATCTCTCAGCAATTAGGGCATTGGGGGGCTAATGTTACGCTTGCTAGTAGTGCAAAACAGGCGCTTGAACTATGTGCACAGCGCATAGAAAATGATCAGCCTATGTTTGATATTGCCGTGCTAGACATGCAAATGCCAGAAATGGATGGAATGGAGCTGTGTAAAGTGCTTAAAGCACATGATGACTATAAAGCCATGCCATTAGTAATGATGACCAGTATTGCAGGTATGGAAGGCGCTCAGCGCTACTCAAAAATTGGTTTTCAGGCTTATTTTCCTAAGCCGGTTACAACCGCCGATTTAATTTCTGCGTTATCGGTTATTACAAGCTCAGACAGCACCGAGCCCCTTCCTTTGGTGACCCCAGGGTATATTTCGTCACTCAGAAAAGAAAAATCAGACACACCTGCAAAAATTTTATTAGTTGAGGATAACCCCGTTAATCAGCATGTTTCTACACTGATGCTTAAAAAGCTAAATTGCGAAGTAATACTGGCGCAAAATGGTCAAGCAGCCATAAATACCTTAAGCGAGCATAACGAAGGGTATTTTGATTTAGTGTTAATGGATTGCCAAATGCCGGTAATGGATGGCTTTGACGCCACCGCTAATATACGAGACGGTATGGCAGGGGATGAGCACAAAGCAATAAAGATAATTGCCCTAACCGCCAATGCAATGGACTCAGATAAAGAACGTTGTATTAATGCCGGTATGGACGATTACTTAACTAAACCCATTCAGCTTGATATTTTAAAAGAAAAAATAGAGCAGTACTTTTAGGATTAATAACATGAGTAAGCAAATACAAATACGCGACGCTAAAAAAAGCGATGCGCCAACCATTTTACAGTTTATTACCGAACTGGCCATTTACGAAAAAGAACCCGATGCAGTAAAAACAGATGAGCAGGCAATTATAAAAACGCTGTTTAGTGAGGGGGCAACAGCACACAGTGTTATTTGCCTTGAAGATGATGAGCCTATTGGTTTTGCTGTGTATTTTTATAATTACTCTACCTGGCTGGGTAAAAATGGCTTATATCTGGAAGATTTATACGTAAGCCCCGATAGCCGTGGCAATGGTGCAGGCAAACTAATAATGAAACACCTTGCTAATAAAGCCATAAAAAACGACTGTGGACGTTTTGAGTGGGTAGTACTGGATTGGAATCAACCCGCTATAGATTTTTATAATAGCATTGGGGCAAAAGCCCAAAACGAATGGATAATCTACCGCCTAGCAGGCCAAGACTTGCTCGATTTTGCAGAGCAATAGTGATACTAAAACGCTTAATTAAGTGGGTTGGTATAATACTTTTTTAAAAGCAGATGAGTGCCGAAAACGGCCAGTATCTGCTTTAAAAATTGTTATGCTGAGGTACGTTTTATTGATTAAGACCCTACATGAATAATCAGTATTGGCAAAAAGCACGGCAAAGCCGCGATGCACGATTTGATGGCTTATTTTACGTTGCGGTAAAAAGCACCGGTATTTATTGTCGGCCAATTTGCCCCGCGCCCACCGCTCAAGAAAAAAATGTGGTGTATTATCAATATGCGCACAACGCAGCGCAAGCAGGCTTTAGACCGTGCATACGCTGCAGGCCCGATAGCGCTCCGGGCAGCGCTGCTTGGCAGGGGGTAAAAACGACCGCGCTCAGAGCTAAGCAGTTAATTGATTTAGGTGATAGCTGTAATTGCGAAATGCTAGCTACTCGTTTGGGTATTACCAGTCGATATTTGCGACGTATATTTAATCAGCACTTTGGTGTGTCTGTTACTCAGTATCGGTTATTTAACCAATGTCAGTTTGCTAAAAAGCTCATTCAAGAGACCACATTACCTATAACCGATATTGCATTTGCCGCTGGGTTTAAAAGTGTGCGACGTTTTAACGATGCTTTTTTACAACAATTAAATATAGCGCCATCAAAGCTCAGAAAATCAAAAAAAGAGGCAACCCCAGTGATTGTATTAACACTCCCTTTTAGACCTCCTTACAATTGGCAGGCTTTGCACAGCTTTTTGTCAAAGCGGTTAATAGAGCCTATGGAGTGGATAACCCCAACCAGTTACGGGCGAACATTTAAGCTAAAAGGGGCGGTAGGTTATTTTAATGCGCACTTTAAGGCGCAAAATAACCATTTTAAAGTTGAAATAGTAATAAATAATACCGAGCACTTACAAAAAGTAATTAATAATATACGCCGTGTACTTGATGTAGATGCCGATATAAACCCTATTGAAAGCCACTTAAAAAACAGTATTAATGGGGCATTTACATTAAGTGAAGGGCTACGCTTACCTGGGATATGGTCAAGCTTTGAAGCGGGGATCCGCGCTGTACTGGGCCAACAAGTTAGCGTGGGGGCTGCGCACACTTTAGTAACAAAGCTGGTCGCAGAACGAGGCGACAAACACGCAGATAAAGTGTATTTTCCACAGCCTGAGGAATTAGCGACATGCGACTTTGAATTTTTTAAAATGCCGCAATCGCGCAAAAATGCATTAAAAAATTTATCTAAGTACTGCGCTGATAACCCCGATAACAGGGTTTTGGATAATTGGCTCGATATAAAAGGCATAGGCCCATGGACTGTTAACTACGCTAAACTGCGCGGGCAAAGTAACCCAGATATACTATTAGCCGGCGATCTCGGGGTAAAAAAGGCGCTGATCAATGCTAAGCAATTTAACCCAGAGCTGAGCGCTCCATTTCGCTCGTACTTAACGTTTCAACTATGGCAGCAACTTTCATGATTATACAGACCGCAATTTCGAGCCCAATTGACGATGTTATTATTCAAGCGACTGAAAACGGGGTGAGCTATGTTGGTTTTTACCCAAAAACACACTATGCCCATACACCCGTTGCGCAAGTAACAAATGAAGCGGTTTTAATCTGCGTAAAGCAATTAAACGAATACTTTAATGGTCAGCGCAAAACCTTTAATGTGCCATTAGATACGCAAGGTACGCCTTTTCAAAATGGTGTGTGGCAAGCGTTGCTCAGCGTCCCTTTTGGCAAAACCATGACCTACGGCGATATAGCTAAACAATTAAATAACCCTAAGGCGGTAAGAGCAGTCGGGGCTGCAAATGGCAAAAACCCCATTAGTATTATTGTGCCATGCCATCGAATTATTGGTGCAAACTCAAAGCTTACTGGGTACGCTGGTGGCCTTGAGAGAAAAAGTTGGCTACTAAAGCATGAAGGAATAATTTAACTGTTACAGCACTGGCAGCTTTGTTATCACAAGCTACAATTTACATTATTTACTAATAAAAATTATTATGAGTATCAGCAGCTTAAATTATTTATTTATATTTGGTTTGATGTTTTCTTCAGCAGTGTTTGCTAACCCTCAAACGCTTATATTTTGCTACGAAGATAAAGACGTTGCACCTATGTTTTTGGGCATTGGGCAAGAGGTACCTATAGATAACCCTGGCGCCTCAATTGAAATTTTAAAGCAACTGGATGCCGATATACCCAATGTGGCTATTTCATTTGTTAGAAAACCATGGCGCAGATGCTTAAACGATTTAGAGCTTAACCGAGTTAATGCCGTTATTGCCAGCTATCGTGATGGACGTGAACGTTTTGCTGTGTACCCTACAAACGAAAAAGGGGTGTTGCTAGAAAAATTTGCAGTGAGTCGTTTTAGTAGCTGCTTAATAGGGCGAGCTCGTTTTCATAAACAATGGCAAACACGTGAAGTATTTCAAAATAAAGCGTTCACTATCGCCATTCCTAATGGCTATGGCTTAAACAGCGCGCTAAAAGAAGAGCCTTTTTACATCCATAATACTTTTTCAAAAGACAAAGCTTTTGAATTACTTGATAAAGGAGTGGTACAGGCAAGTGTTGATTTATGCCAAGTAGATGACTTAAAAGTGTCGAGCTATCAACATAAAGGGAGCGATGTAAAACCCCTTTACCCACCTTATGAAACAACCGACGGTTATTTAATTTTTTCAAAGCAGTTTTACCAGCAAAATAGCCAGCTTAGTAAAGAGATATGGCAATGGTTAGCGCGCTTTGACAGTGCACAAATTTATATAAAATACTTGCAAGCTGTTGAGTAATAAGAAAATCAAAGCGCTTATTAACTAAAATAGCGATATGAAATTGGTATTAATCGCATATTAAGGTAGCATAAGCGCACTTTTTATCTTAAGGCACGGCAATGGCTCAATTATACTTTTACTACTCTGCGATGAATGCGGGTAAATCAACCACCTTATTACAATCTGCGTTTAACTATCGTGAGCGCGGTATGGAGCCAGTTATTTTAACGGCTGCAATTGATAACCGCTCTGGTGTAGGAAAAGTATCGTCTCGTATCGGACTGCAAGCTGATGCGCATATATTTGATTCGTCTAAAAATGTTTTTGAGCTGATCCAAAATCTGCAAAACGAAAAAAAGCGCCACTGTGTATTGGTTGACGAATGCCAGTTTTTATCTAAAGAACAAGTTATGCAGCTGACTGATGTGGTTGATGAACTTGGTATTCCGGTATTGTGTTATGGCCTGCGAAGCGACTTTAGAGGTGAGTTATTTATTGGCTCTCAGTACTTGCTAGCATGGGCCGATAAACTGGTTGAGCTTAAAACAGTGTGCCATTGCGGCCGTAAAGCCAATCATGTATTGCGTACAGATGAAAACGGCAATGCCATTGCCGATGGTAACCAAGTAGAAATTGGCGGCAACGACCGTTATGTGTCGGTGTGCCGCAAGCACTATAAGGCTGAGTTAAATATGGGCAGCTAAGGCTCGTATAAAAGTATCTATATCATCTTGGTTTATATCAAGATGAGTGACTAGCCTAAGCTGTTTGCTTGGGCTAATTAATATGCCTTGTTGTGCTAATTGCTCGCTAATATGCGTTATATTTAACTCACTTGAATAGCGCGCATACACCATGTTGGTGGTGTTATTCATATCAACGCTAAACCCATTGAGTTCGTTAAGCTTACTTGCTAAATAACGCGCATTAGCGTGATCGTCTTTTAAGCGAGAGACGTTATTTTTAAGTGCGTATTGCCCCGCGGCTGCCAGCATTCCGGCTTGGCGCATACCACCACCGAGTACTTTTCTCCAGCGCCGTGCTTTTTTGATAAGCGCCTTTGTGCCTAGTAATAGCGAGCCAACGGGAGCACCTAGCCCTTTTGATAAGCAAATTGAAACAGAGTCAAAGTGCTGGGTAATATCTGTAATATCAACGTTTAATTCAACTGCTGCATTAAATGCACGTGCGCCATCTAAGTGCAGAGCTAACGAGTGCTCATTCACAAAATGACGTGCTTTGGCTAAGTAGCTAAGGGGGAGCACTTTTCCGCCTATGGTGTTTTCAAGGCTAAGTAAGCGGGTGTTGGCAAAATGGCTATCGTCTGGTTTTATTGCTGCGGCAATTTTATCAAAACAGAGGCTGCCATCGGGTTCATTCTCAATCGGTTGTGGTTGAATAGAGCCTAATACTGCAGCGCCACCGCCTTCAAATTTATAGTTATGGGCATTTTGCCCGCAAATATATTCATCTCCGCGTTCGCAATGAGCCATAAGCGCAAGTAAATTAGCTTGCGTGCCAGAGCTACAATAAAGTGCGGCTTCAAAGCTAAAACGCTCACTTGCATAGGCTTCTAGCTGGTTTACGCTAGGATCATCCCCGTACACATCATCGCCTACTGGCGCGCTATACATTACATCGCGCATGGCTTTTGAAGGTTTAGTAACCGTGTCTGAGCGAAAATCTATCATGGTTGTTATTCCTTTATTAAGTACTACAGGCTTTATTGTTTTTATGGGTTTAAACAAGCTCTTCAAAAATTTGTTCACGCGTGGCTTTATCAAAATAACTCCAGGCAATAAAGCGACTTACTTTTTGCCCTTGTGCCATGTCTATAATTTTATATTCGGCAATAGGGAGGGTGCTTAATTTATTTTCTAACACTTTAAGTGTTTCTTTTTTTGAAACCAAGGAAGTAAACCATATTACTTGCTCTGCAAATTGCTCACTTTGAGCAATCATATTGCTAATAAACTGTGCTTCGCCGCCCTCGCACCATAGCTCATTATTTTGCCCGCCAAAATTAAGGGTGTTTTTAGGCGATTTTCCTAAGTTTTTCCATTTGCGCTGCGACCCTTTATTGGCCTCTTCTGCGCTTGCGTGAAACGGGGGGTTACACAGGGTTAAATGAAATAAATCTTTTTTATTTATAATGTTTTCAAAAATAGATGATGCGTTTTTTTGGTGTTTTAGGGTTATTTTTAAACCATTAAATTGGGCGATTTGCTTCGCTATTTTTATAGAATTTGCATCGATGTCGCTACCAGTAAAGTGCCAGTTGTATTCATGATTACCCGTTAACGGGTAGACCAAATTGGCCCCTGTGCCAATATCGAGCACCTTAATTTGCCTGCCAGTTGGAATATTTTGTTGGTTGTCGTCGCTTAATAAGTCTGCCAAGTAATGAATGTAATCAACGCGACCAGGAATAGCAGGGCAAAGATTATGCTCAGGAATATCCCAAAAATCTATTTTATAATGCGCTTTTAAAAGCGCTTGATTAAGCGTTTTTACTGCTGTGTTATTGGTAAAGTCAATGCTCTTACTCCCCGCAGGGGTGACGATGATGAAAGGGGTTAACGCATCGTGCTTATCGCATAGCATGTCTAAATCGTAGCCATGTAAATGTTGATTGCGTGGGTGGAGCTTGTTAGAGACTTGTTTTGATTTCATAGCATTAATTTAGCAATTAAATAATGGCGTAATTGTATCAAATGCCCCACTAAAAAGTGCAACCATTTACTTTAGAATTAACAGCTGTACTGGTAGGATGAGTGGCTAAAAATAATAAAGGAAAATTTGTGGCAATTACACAGCACTCCCATTTTGTTCAACTAGGCAATCAGCAAACGCTACATTTACGCCGTATAGCAAACGACAAGCAAGCGGGCCCCGTGGTGTTTTTTATGCACGGCGCAGTAGAAAATGGCAAAATTTTTTATACTCATAGCAATAAAGGGCTAGCCCCTTATTTGGCTGAGCAAGGCTACTGCTGTTATGTAGCAGACCTGCGCGGACGTGGAGAGAGCAAGCCGCTTATTTCGCCGCAGGCTAAATATGGTCAAACAGAGGCAATAGTAGAAGATATCCCCGCCTTTATTAATTACATTGAACAATTTGAGGGTAAAAGGCCAGACTATTGGGTTGCTCACTCTTGGGGGGGCGTTTTAATGAATAGCGTTTTTGCGCGTTTTCCTGAGTATTTAAAAGAGGTTAAAGCGTGTGCTTATTTTGGCTCTAAACGCTCTTTGTTTAACAATCACCCTAAAAAGTTACTACAAGCAAATGTAATTTGGTACTTTATGGCGCCCATATTGGCTAAAAAACAGGGATACTTAAACGCTAAAGGCTATAAGTGGGGCAGCGATAACGAATCGCAAAAGTCGCATTATCAAAGCATGCAGTGGGCTAAAAAAAGGCCATGGATAGATAGCGATGATGGTTTTGACTATGCAAAAGCCTTAGCTAAAGTGCAGGTGCCTCCTACACTGCATATTGGCGCTGTAAACGATAAGGCTCTTGCGCAGCCTATTGATATTAAAAAGTTTATGGCAGAGTCCGGACCTGGAAAACAAACCCTTAAAATTTATGGCAAGCGCCATGGTCATAGTGTGGATTACGATCATATTAATATGCTAACTCACCCTCAGGCACGGGATGAGCAATTTAAAGATGTTGTAAGCTGGTTTAACGAGCACAGTTAGGCAATTAGGCTCATTCAAATTGTTTTAAAAGCGGTGTTTTATAGCGCTCCCAATGCGCGAGTGCCTGTGTATTAATTGGCTGCCTAATGGCTTGTTTGCTTAATGTGCTAACAGCAGCCTTACGCTTATAAAATGCTAAGCATTGCGGTTCATACTCACACCCTAAAAACGAAAATAAAGCACTTAGCTGCGACTCAGGCTCGGCAACTATTTGCTCATAATGAATATCGTATAGCGGTAATGAGGGCAGGCTGCGCCAATGATCCATTAATTTTGCATACAACGAATGGTAAAGTTTAAATTCTTTTAAATCACAAAAGTACGGCTCATTTTCGGCAAAATAGTTACTAAACACCGAAAAAGCAGTGGCGTTAAAATCCCTACTTAAATTAATAAATTTAGCATTGGGGAACAGCAAGTAAATTAAGCCAATAGACTGATAGTTACTCGGTAGCTTATTAATAATGAAAGGGCGTATAGGCTGTGCTTTTTTTAATTCTTCAATATAAATATTGCGAGCTTTTGCGATTAAATCGTTACTAAGTGCGCTTAAGCATTGCGGGTAAGGGGTTTGCGTTTGCTGCTCTATAAATGCCACCACTTGGTTAGCGATACTGGTGTTTTCACCTAATGTGGCAAACTGTGAGTGGCTGGCCATCATTTGCTCAAGTAAGGTTGAGCCGCTGCGGGGCATACCAATAATAAACACAGGCGTAATAGTGCCGGTAAAAGTGTGATCGGCAGATTCAATTAGCTGTTGTGTATTATGCGTTATAATTGTTTCATAAAAAGGCACTAAGTCACTGGTTTTAAAGTGAGTAAGCTTTTTTTGAAGTTTGTTGGCAAGCACATAGTAGTTAAATGCTTGCTCTGTATCTTCTAGTTTGTCGTAGCTTTTACCTAACGCGTAGTAACACACCATTTTTAAACGCACGTTATTCGTTTGCGTTAAAAAGTGGTGCAGGTTGCTCACATAATTATGTTCTTTATTGAAACGGCCTAATTGTACTAGTTCAAATAAAATATAGGCAGTTACGGGGTAAAGCCCCATGCTTAGCGCATGCGCAAATGTGGTGTGTGCTTTGTCTAATTCGCCGTAGCTTAAATAATGCTGAGCTAAATAATAATGAGGCTCTGGGTTATGGCTTGCGAGGCTTTTAGCATATTCGAGTACTTTAAGCGCATCATTAGGGGAATTAACACCGTTAAATGCATCGGCAAGGGCGTGCAGTGGCTCAAGCATATGGGGTAAACGTTCGCATGCTTTTTGTAATAAGTATACCGCTGCATCAAAGCGCTCTAACCTAAGTGCTATCCTGCCTAAACCAAATAATGCTTCGCCGCTTTGCGGGTTACTATTTAAAATTGCTTTAAAATGAAACTCGGCTTCTTTGAGTTTATTTTCTTGTAGTAATTGATTGGCTTTTTTAATTAGCATGATGAGGCATTATTGTTTTTTAATTAATATAAAATAAAAAAGGCGAAATGTCTTAACATTTCGCCTTGGTTTATCATGAAAAAATATTAGAAAGTATAGGTTGCTTTCGCGTAGTAGAAGCCACCGTTAATACCGTATGGAGACGTTTCGTAGTATTGGCCGCCCCAGTTATTGTTAGGGATACCCGTACGGTCTTCAAAATCAAGTTTTTCAGCGTCTTGGTCAAAGATGTTTTGTGCACCTACCGAGAAACTAATAGACTCATTTAAGAAGTACGTTATTTCAGCGTCAATGGTCACGGCTGCATCAGCTGTTTTTGCTGTTGCATCGTAATCTACGTGAACACCTTGGTATTCGCCGTAGTAATTAGCACGGGTAAACATTGAAAAAGATTCCCACTGCTGTGCCCAAGTAAGCGTTGCACGGTGGTTAGGTAAATCTTCTTCTAAACGCTTAACTTTAAACTCACCGGTAATGTCGCTGAACTTAGTTACCTCAGTTTCATTCCAGTTGTAAGCAAGGCTAAATGTAGAGCTTCCGCCTAGCATGTCAGCTGTGTAGTTTGCTACTAAGTCAATACCTTGCGTTGTTGTATCAAAGTCATTTGTGAAAAAGCTTACTTGTGCATAGCTTTGCGCATTTGGTACGCCTGCTGCTTCTAACGTGTCTTTATCATCTTGGCTCAGTACAATTTTTTCTGATTGGCTGATACGGTCATCAACTTCAATGTTGTAGTAATCAAGTGTTACAAATAAATCCCCAATAGTGTAAACCGCACCTAGTGTGTAACTTTGCGATTCTTCTGGCTCAAGCTCTGTACCACCTAATTGCACTGCAATTGGGTTTGTTGGTGGTAAAAGTGCTGAATCTTGTAATACACCATCACTTAAGTTTGTTTGTACGTTACTTACGTTCGCTTGGCCAACAGTTGGAGCGCGGAAACCTGTGCTTACTGAGCCACGAATATTTAGATCTTCAGTTACGTGGTACTGCGCCATTACTTTGTAGTTTGTTGTTGTACCAAAGCTGTCGTAATCTTCAAAACGTACCGCAAGGCCCATTAAGAATTCTTCTGTAAATGGTGCCTCAATATCTACATAAGCTGCGTAGTTACGGCGTGTATATTCGCCTGCATCAGAAGGTTTGAAACCAGGGAAACCATTAGAGCCAATACCAAAACCTTGCTCAGTTAAAGGACCTGCAGTGAATGATGCTTCATCACCCGAAATTACAGTAAATGTTTCTTCGTGCCATTCTAAACCACCGGCAATATTTACATCGTACGCTAGGTCAAAATCAAAGCCTTTAGAAAGGTCAAAGTTAAAGTTTTTCTCTAGTTGCTCATATTTACCTGGGCTAAAATCACGTGGGCTGTCTGCACCTAATGACGCATTAACCGTGTCGTAAATAAAGTAGCGAGATTCGTTTAAACCCACCGTACCACTTAAATCGTAAAATGCATCTTTAAGGAAACCACCCGTAAACATACCCTTTGTACCAATAGTTAAAGAGGTATCTGTGATGTTGCCACCAAAGTTAGGTGTAAAACCGCCAGGAATGGTTTCGTTAAATGCAAAACAATCAGGATTATTAGCAACACCGCTAATGTAGTCTGGGTTATCTAGTACGTTGTCATCAATTGCGATAGTTGGACAGTTACCGCTCATGTCTTCTGTTAAATCGGCAACAAGCAGTGTTTCACCGCCATCGTTTGAGTATACACCTGGGCGAGTGTGCGGGTTACGGTAGTAAAAACCACCACGTACATCACGCTCAGAGTAGTTACCAAACATATAAAATTCTGAATCGTTTGTTAGTTCTAAACCAAAGTTACCAAAAATTGAAATGTCGTCATCAACCTCTGGGGCACCCCAAACTTGCGCAAGCGAAGACACTTCTGGTACGCCTGCAGCAGAAAGTGCGGCTGCATCAGGGCGTTGCTCTGAGCGACTTGTCGCATCTGCTGTTTTATATTGAAAACTTAAGTTAGCAAAACCGTTGTCTGTAAATGGTAAGCCTACGTTACCCGATATCTGTGTGGTATCACCGTCGCCTTCGTAGTATTGACCATGGCGTACTTCAAGTTTACCGCCTTCAGAGGCATCTTTAAGTTGGAAGTTCATTACACCTGCGATTGCATCTGAGCCGTATTGTGCTGCTGCGCCATCACGTAGTACTTCTACTTGCTTAAGTGCAATGCTAGGAATAACTGAAATATCAGCGCCTTGTGCACCATCGTTAATACCACCACCTAAAAATGCAATAACAGAAGCACGGTGACGGCGTTTACCGTTTAAAAGAATTAATGTGCTGTCTGAAGGTAAGCCACGTAAGTTAGCTGGACGTACTAGTGATGCGGCATCACTGATTGGGTTTTGGTGAACATTAAAAGAAGGAACAGAGCCTTTAAGTAGCTCTAGCATGTCTGTGTTACCAGACTTTTCTAGCTCTTCACCGCCAATAATATCAATAGGAACCGGTGAATCACCAATAGAGCGTGGCGCTGAGCGAGTACCCACTACGGCAATTTTTTCAACATTTTTATTAACTTTAGTTTCACTTTCTTCTGCTGCAACAGCAGAACCTGAAATAAACAAACCTGCGGTGGTTGTTGTTGCTAATGCAAATTTAATTGCTTGATTTAGCGCATTGCTTTTAAGTTTCATTCTAATTTTCCCCAGTTAGAATATATTTTGTACGTAATGCAGTAATTAACATTACTTATTTATAATTTTGGACGTGTTCACATGGGGATAAAAAGTCAACCTACTCGACTTCTTAAAGCTAAAAGCCCACCTCATGTGAAGTCCTATGTACAGACTATACATAAAAAACTTTCAGGGCAATTAATAATTAACTCTTTAATAACAAAAAGTTCAAAATAAAATATATTTGCAACAATGGTGCAGTATGTAACTAATTTGAACTAATAAAGTGCGATTTTAACGCTTTTTCGAAGATTTAATGCGCGAAGTGGGTAAGTGGATGTTATCAACTTGTTTCTTTTGGTGAGGCAGGTGGTGTGTTTTGCGCTTGCCAGTCACGATATTTTTGTCTGTATTCGTCCCACACGCAAGGGCTACAGCTACCACCGCCGCAGCATTCATCAGGCTGTGGTTTTTGGGGTTTGAGGAGTACTATTATTTGTTTGTTTTGCATAAAAATGAGCTTTTGAGCACTGTTATGGTGCAAAAGAGTAAAGTATAGGGCGTATTAAGTAAATTATTCTTGTGTAAAACCCTTTATGTGTGAAAATAAAGGGTATGCGATTATATAAAGTTATTCACCGTGCGCCTTGGCGGGTAGTTAAAATTAGTAAAAAGCGCCAACAGCTTCGCTTTCGTCGTGCAATGGTGGCGCTAAAAATTGCTCTTGCGCAAGAAAGGCAAGAAACCATAGAAATGCTCACCATTTATAGGCGTTACACGCAAGGGCAAACCAGCAAAGAAGAGTTAAAGCGTGCTAATGAGCAGTTTGTAGATATTTTAAAAGGGCTTGGATTAGGTGTATTTGCCGTACTGCCGTTTGCCCCTATTACTATTCCATTGGTTGTAAAGCTAGGCAGAATGGTAGGTGTAGATGTATTACCCAGCTCGTTTAACATTAATAAACCAGTTAAAGAACTAGACGCTGAAATAGTTAAAGAGGATTTAAAACAACACACTAAAGCGCCAAATAAAGAATAAATCTGGCTAAAATTAGCTATACCTTTTAGCCGGTCTTATTGGTATGCTTTGAGCTACCATTTTTTATTATATGAGCTTTTCAATGAGTGCATTACTTCGTCATACTTCTTCTGGTATTCCTTTATCTTTTATTCTTAAAAACGAGTTAACTGACTGGCAATCACAACAACCGGCTTTTATCCAAACATGGTTAACAAATAGCGGCTTTGAAAAGCAAGGTTTAGCGCTTGTGCCTGACGCGCAAACCGGTGAGCTAAGCCACGTTTATTGTTTATTACAAAGCCAAGATGATTTTTGGGCCGCAGGCGAGCTTGCCAATAAATTACCCCTGGGCACGTATCAAATTCAAGGCGATGATGCCTTTATAGAGCAAGTCGCGCTTGGTTTTGTGTTAGGCGGCTATGAATTTAGTGAATATAAAGAAAAACCAACGGCCAAAGCACAATTAGCCATTGCCGATGAAGCGCTGTATCAGCGTATTAAGCAACAAGCCGATGCCATTTATTTAGCGCGTGATTTAGTAAACACACCTGCGGTAGATATGATGCCGCAGCATTTATCGCAAGTAATGGAAGATTTAGCCAATAATTACAACGGCGAATTTACCCAGTGGATTGGCGATGAGCTACTTGAGCAAAATTACCCAACAATACATATGGTCGGGCGCGCCAGCGAAAACAAACCGCGATTACTTGATTTAAAATGGGGCGATGAAAACGCACCACTTATTACCTTAGTTGGTAAAGGGGTATGTTTTGACTCTGGCGGGCTTGATTTAAAACCAAGCTCGGGCATGCGTAACATGAAAAAAGACATGGGCGGGGCAGCGCACGTTATTGCTTTAGCGCAGCTAATTATGGCGGCTAATTTACCAATTAGACTGCGTGTTTTAGTGCCTGCGGTTGAAAACGCGGTATCGCGAAATGCATTTCGCCCAGGTGATGTAATTAAAACGCGTAAAGGCATTATGGTAGAAATAGACAATACCGACGCAGAAGGGCGTTTAGTATTGTGTGATGCGCTTAGCGAGGCACAAAACGATAACCCTGAGCTAATTATTGACTTTGCGACCCTTACCGGTGCTTGTCGTGTTGCTTTAGGTACTGAGCTGCCGGGCTTTTTCTCAACAGAGCGCGATGTAGCAAATGGTATTATTGATGCCGGTATGGATGTAAGCGACCCTGTATGGCAATTGCCTTTATTTGATCAGTACAAAAGCTTTTTAAAGAGCGATGTAGCCGATATGGCAAACTGTGCCAGCACACCATTTGGTGGTGCAATTACCGCGGCGCTTTATTTAAAAGAGTTTGTAGAGCCAACCACACCCTGGGTACATTTTGATGTAATGGCGTGGAATTTACGTGCTTTACCTGGGCGCCCAACCGGCGGCGAAGCGTTAGGTATTCGTGCGGTATTTAATTACTTGCAAAGCCGCTTTAAATAAACCTTGTTATACGAGGGTTATACCTCGTATAACTCAAGCGGTAAGTTATCTGGATCGGCAAAAAAGGTGAATTTTTTGCCGGTTATTTCATCCACTCTTATCTCTTCCACAGTTATATTTTGTGACTCTAAATACTGCTTTGCTTGGGCAACGTTTTTAACTTTAAATGCTAAATGCCTTAAGCCTTGCGCTTCTGGGTAGCTTGGTCTTGCAGGTGCTCCATCAAACGAAAATAACTCTATTTGGCTGCCATCAGGCATCGCTAAATCTAATTTATACGAATTACGCGCGGCCCTAAAATACTCGTTAATAACTTTAAGTTTAAGTACGTTACTATAAAAGTGCTTAGAGCGGGCGTAATCACTGCAAATAATAGCAGCATGATGAATCCCTAATAGCTCCATGTAATTAGCTCCATGAGTTTGTTCTTCTAAAAAACAAAAACGCACTAAAAAGTGCGTTTAATTTTTATGTGCTTAAAAACGTTTAGCTAGGCTCAGCGTCTTTGCAGGCTTTAACTGCGGGGGCTACAAGCTCAAGGCCCGTTAGCTCACACGGTGGCAAAGTTGCATCACTTACTTTAATCGGCGTTACACGCTCGCCCCATTTTATATAGCTTGCTGCCCACGTTAAACCTGCGCCAAACGCTGCCGACATAATATTTGAATGCGGCTTAATTAAGCCTTGCTCTACGGCTTCACATAACGCAATTGCAATTGTAGCGGCTGAGGTATTACCGTAGTCAGCAATGTTTACCATTACTTTTTCATCCGGCACTTTTAAACGATGCTGAATTGCTTGAATAATACGTAAGTTAGCTTGGTGTGGCACTAATACGTTAATGTCATCAAGGCTTAGGTTGGCTTGCGTTAATACATCATCACACGCTTCGCTCATACCTTTAACGGCACGTTTGAAAATTTCACGGCCTTCAAACAGTAAGTCCGATGGGCCAATTGGCTCATATTTATTTAAATCACTACCAAAGTTGGTGATATGCAAAATGTCTCTGTCTTCGCTGTCGCAACCGGTTTTAGTACCAAGTAGGCCTGCTGGTGTGTCTGCGGCTTCGAGTACTACTGCGCCTGCACCATCACCAAATAATACAGCGCTGTCACGGCGTGACCAGTTTACATACCAGGTCATGCGCTCTGCAGCAATAACCACGGCTTTTTTAATCATACCCGCCTGAATTTGAGCGGTAGCTGCCTGAAGAGCATATAAAAAACCAGAACACGCAGCATTGGTATCCATAGCTGCAGCGCCGGTAGCACCAATGTTTTTCTGTACTAAAGAGGCGGTATTGGCCACTACAGTAGAAGGGGTACACGTTGCTAAAATAACTAAATCGATATCTTTTGCGTCAATCCCTGCACAATCGATGGCGTGCTTTGCGGCAACGGTTGCAAGTTCTGCAGTGCTTACATGGCTAACCCTACGAGATTTAATACCAGTACGTGTGGTGATCCACTCATCGTTGGTATCAACTATTTCGCTAATTTCATCGTTGCTAATGCTTGCTGGTGGAATACATTTACCCCAACCAGTAATATGTGCGTAGGCCATAGTGTGTTCTCTTAAAAAGGTGGTCTGACGTGTATTGCTAATGGGTGAGTTATATCAAAAATTGCCCTTTAAGAGAAGTTATTAACCTGTTTTGTCTCGTAAATAATAGTAATTGTGGGCAATTTAACGTAAAGCTTGTTTAAAGAGTAAGCAAGTATTAAAACTATACGTAGTGATGTGTTAAACAGCATATAATTGAATAGTGCATGATTTTGCGGCTTTACTTCAACGTAAGTGGCTTGCGTTTATGGCACTGCGTTCAAGCTGTTAGCTTGAGTGCATTAAAGTAAGCCGATATTATTAATTACTGCCCGTTTAACGTATAAACACATAAACACGTGGCAATTGCATACATAATAAGGAAGCCCATGAGCAATAAAATAAAAGTGTCGTTGTTTAATCACTTGATAGAGGCCGAACGACAGTTGCTCGACCCTGATGTTCGTCAATCAAGCCATGCATTAAATGCCTTACTTGATGATGAGTTTATTGAAATTGCAGCTAATGGCACCGTATTTGATAAGCAGCACGTACTCACACGTTTACCTACCGAGGTTGTTCCGCAGTTTTATAATCAGCACTTTAAAGGGCGAATGCTTAGCGATGATGTTGCACAAATTAGTTACCAAGCGGCTTATAGGCGCTCAGCCCGAAGTGAGTTTAATTACTCCTTACGTATGTCGCTTTGGCGTAAAAGTAATGAACAATGGAAAATGGTGTTTCATCAAGGGACCCCGTGCGCGCTGTTTACTATATCAATGGATGAAGATTAACTTTTTTAACGTATTAAATTTTATAGGTATATCACACCTTGTTTATGCAAACCGACCCGACCATTAGCCGCCTTTTAATGCTGCGAAGTGGTGCTATTGCTGTGCAGTTAATTGCTGTACTAAGCGTGTATTTTTTATTAGAACACCAAATAGCGTTACTCCCTTTATTAGTGGTAATAGCCATAGAGGCGATATTTCAATTAGTAAGCGTATTCGCCTATCGAAATGTTAGCCAAGCGCGCCCTATAGGGATGTTAATGCAGCTCACTGCGGATGTCCTGTTTTTAACTATTTTGCTCTCATTAAGTGGCGGCGCAACCAATGCGTTTGTATCGCTATTATTGCTACCTATCATGATTGCAGCGGTCACCCTTCGTGAAAAAGGACTCGCTTATATCGCCGTACTGGCAATTGCCGCTTATAGCTTTTTACTCATTAGGATGCCCGATCACAGTATGCATCAAATGAATATGAGCGGGCATTTTATAGGCATGTGGGTTAACTTTGTTTTAAGTGCAAGTGTTATCGCTTTGGTTATTGGTGCTATGAGCCGAGCATTAAAGGAGCGAGAGCGCACAATAGCTAAAGCTCGCGAGCAGCAATTGCGCAACGAGCAACTGGTAACCCTAGATGGCGCAGCTGCGCAAATAACCCATCAACTAGCCAGTCCTATCGCTAACTTACAATTACTATTTGAAGAGCTTTTAGAAGAGCAGCCAAATAACCCTGTCGTGGTGCAAATGCAAACACCGCTCAAGCAATGTGCTAGGCAATTAAATGACTTTAGAAAGCTCTCTGCTCAGCTTCGTAATAAAAATACCACCGAACACATTAAAGTAAACCAGCTACAAACGCAGATCATCGATACATTATTACTGCAACACCCTGATCAGCACATTAATTGGTTAAGTGAGCCAATAGCAGCCACCTTAAAAAGTGATGCAATGCTATTGCCCGCCATACTTAATTTGCTACAAAATGCATGCATTGCTAATCAAAAAAATAACCAAACCCAGTTAGAGCTAAGCTGGCAGCAAGATAATCAACACAGTGAATGTATATATTTGCTAATTCGTGATTTTGGTAGCGGTTTTAGCCAATCACAATTAGCAGAGCTTGGCGGGCAACTTATGCCTAGCAGCCAAGGTATGGGGCTTGCGGTTTTACTTTCTAATGTAACGTTTGAGCGACTAAACGGCTCGTTAACTTTGTATAATCACGCTGGTGGCGGGGCAGTGGCTAAAGTAAAATTAGCCATAGCAAATAATGAGCAATCACTTACATGAAATTACTTATAATTGAAGACGATATAAACCTTGCCAGTACACTTGCTCGGCGTTTAACAAAGCAAGGCTTTAGTTGTGAAGTTGCGCATAACCAAAGTGATGCATTACTCAGTGCACATAAACACTTACCAGATTTTATTTTGCTCGATATGAAACTAGGTGACGATAACGGCCTTGCCTTAATTAAGCCACTTCGCTGCTTATTACCGCAGGCGTATATTGTATTATTAACAGGGTTTGCAAGCATTGCCACCGCAGTAGAGGCCATGCGTTTAGGCGCTAACGACTACCTTACTAAACCCGTTGATATGGCCACGTTATTAAAGGCCCTAAACGCAGATTTAAATACACAAAATGTTAGTGATGTTGCCACACCAGTTATGTCACCAGAGCGTTTAGAGTGGGAGCATATTCAGCAAGTGCTACATAGTAATAACGGTAATGTGTCGGCCACTGCGCGGCAACTCAATATGCATAGGCGCACATTGCAGCGTAAGTTACAAAAAAAGCCGGTTCAGCAGTAACTGCTTAAGGGGTATAAAATGAGTGATGATGCGGCTACATTAATGCGTAATCAAAAAATTATATTATTCGATGCACAGTGCAAATTATGTAGTGCGTGGTGTAATTTTATAATTAGCATTTTTAAACTGTGCAGCGTGCAATCCCCAAAAGGTGCACTGCTATTAACTCACTTTGGTTTTTCAACCACACAATACGCCACAATGGTTTACCTACAAAACGGCAAAGCGTACACGCAAAGCCATGCTTTTTTTGAAGTAGTAAAGCAGCTAGGTTACCCCTATAAACTCGCCACTGTATTTAGTGTTTTACCTAGCACCTTTAATAATTGGCTGTATGATAAAATTGCTTTAAACCGCTATACCTTATTTGGAAAATATCAGTATTGCAGAATACCCAATCCAGAAGATGCAAAACATTATTTATAAACTAGTCGTTCACGCATTGCAGTATAAGTAGATGCTAGGTTTAAGTGGCTGTGCTAAAATCGCCGCGTTTTAAATTATCAGGGCTTTGAAATGGCAAGTACAGCGCACGCACTCCACATATTGGTTAAACACAAAGAAATAGCAGAAGACATTATTAAGCAATTAGGTAAAGGTGCCAAGTTTCAAACCTTAGCTAAAAAATACTCGTCGTGCCCATCAGGTAAAAAAGGCGGTGACCTTGGCGAATTTAGACGTGGGCAAATGGTTCCACAGTTTGACAAAATAGCCTTTAATGGCGCTATTTTAGAGCCACATTTAGTTAAAACTAAATTTGGCTGGCATGTAATTAAAGTGCTTTATCGTACTTAATAAGCTCGCTGTCAAATACTAAAAAGGCTGCACACTGCAGCCTTTAAGATATAACCTTACCCGATTATTAATTATCCAAATTAAACTCAATTGTTATTTCTAAGTTTTTATCAGGTACAGCAACACCATTAACAACTTTAGGTGAGTATTGCCATTTAGATAGGGCACGTTTGGCTTCGCTATTAAACACTTGTTCAGGTTTAGCGTTAATAACTTTAATATTATTTGGGCGGCCATAACTATCTACATCATAAGACATGGTAACAAAACCTTCTGTTTTGTTACGTACCTCTGCAACAGGGTATTTAGGGGGAACTGTTGATTTTACTGTTGCGGTAGGACTGTCTTGAAGTGGAGTTGTAGTACAGCCAGTAATGATTAGAGCGGCAATGATAGACAGTAAGTATTTCATTTTAATTCCTTTTATTATTTAGTTAGTCCCCTTTTTTACACTAAAAGACCAGCCATGTAAAATAATCCGGTTAGTTATCAAGCTCATTATTTAACCTGAATTAAGGTAATTTAATAAACATCCAGATACCCGCCGCAATCATAAACAGGTTTTCGGTTAGAGAGACAAATCCCAGCGGTACATTACTATCTCCGCCAACACAGGCACATTTAAGCTCTCGTTTGTCTATGTAAACAGCCTTAATCACCGACACGGCGCCAACACCCCCAATAAATAAAGAAATTGGTGCAACAATATAAGCTGAAAGCCCTGCAATCATGCCAATACTTACAAATGCTTCTAAAAATGGATACACATAAGCATATCTCACTACTTTCATCGCAAATAAATCATAGGTTATAAAAGAATTACTAAAGCTGTATAAGTCGCGTAATTTTTGAATAGCCAGTACGCCCATTGTTAACGCAACAAACAGCATAACTGTATGCATAGAAAAAAGTGCAAAGCCAGTCGAGTAGCTAAATGCAAAGGCAAGCAATAAGGTAACAGCAAAAATGGCCGTTACGGGAGTATAAGTAGTACCTTGTTGGCCAGGCTCCGATTTATTAAAGTAAGTGCGCAGGTCGTCATACCCGCCAATGCGTTCGTTATCGATAAATGTTTGTGGTGTGGTATCAACATTGTGCTTTTGTTGAAATGCATCGGTTTCTTCGCGCGAAGTCAGCGGCTTATCATCTACCTTATAGCCCTTTCGCTTAAGTAAATCTTTTGATTTGAGTCCAAATGGGCAAATATGCTCATTAGTTACCATTCTGTATAATGTTGCTGACTTAGCCATGCTTGCTCCTTATGCGTATTTAGTTACTCGTTAGCCCTTAAATAATAGTGAGTGAATGGCGGTATGAAAGAAGTTAATGGCACGTTGTAATATTTACGTGGTATTTGAAATAAAATAGCGCGCAGCACACTCATTAAGAACACAAAATAGGCAATGCACGTATAGTGCCAGCACTTTTATAAAAGCGCAGAAGGTAAAGTTTGAGTAGCAGAGGGTTTTTGTTAAAAGCTTATAGAAAAATAGGTTCACGTAGGCAGTAAAGTCACGCTGCACCTTTAAAATCATATAAGACTGCATTGCGCAGCCTTATATATGTTAAACAGCAGCTTACTTGCTAAGCGTCTTGCTTGGCCTCTTCTTCACTAATTTGTTTTAGTGCTTGAATAAACGACTCACTCGGTTGTCCGCCACTGATTGCATATTTATCGTTGATAATAAATGTAGGGACTGAAGTAATACCGAGTTGCTTAAAGCGGTCTTGCTCTTGGCGTACTGTTTGAACGTATTTATCTGAGTGTAAAATACTACGCGCCTGTTCTTTATCAAGGCCAACACTTTCTACTACATCAAGCAGTGCCTCTTCTTGATTTAAGTATTTTAAATCGGTGAAGTGTGCTTCAAACATGGCAAGCTTTAATTCGGTTTGCTTATCTTCTTCACGCGCCCAAGTAAGTAGGCGGTGTAAATCAAAGCTGTTGATCATGATGCGCTCACCATCAAAATTAAAGGTAAACCCGGCACGCTGACCTGCTTCGTACATGTTTTTACGATTTTCATCGCCTTGCTCTTCGCTTAGGTTGTACTTTTGCATTAGGTGCTCATTTAAATTTTGACCTTCAAGCGGCATGTCAGGATTTAGCTCAAAAGGATGCCACGTAATATCTGCACTCATCTCGTCTTTAAGTTGGCCAAGCGCTGTTTCTAGGTTTTTGTAACCTATTACGCACCATGGGCACATTACGTCTGACACGATATCAATTTTAAAGTTTTTCATATTCATCCTTTTGCGGATTGCTTTGGTATAACAAACGATATTGGGATGAAGTATGCATTATCAATCCTCAAACTAAAAAGAGCAGCTAATGGCTGCTCTTTATAAAGGGTTTAAGCGTTCAGCCCAAACGGGTCGTCAATACTATAACTTGGTTGTGTAAACCAATGCGGGCCGTTGTCGGTCATATAAAAGTGATCCTCCAAACGTACACCAAATTCATCAGGTATTACTAGCATTGGCTCGTTACTAAAACACATGCCAGGTGCAAGTGGGGTTTTGTCTCCACCGACTAAATAAGGCCATTCGTGAATGTCTAAGCCAATACCATGGCCCGTACGATGCGGGCAGCCCGGTGTTTGATACTGTGGCCCCAATCCTTGAGCCGCTAAATAGTGACGAGCGCCTGCATCAACGGCTTCACACGTAGCGCCAATTTTTGCAGCACTAAAAGCGGCGAGTTGAGCTGCTTTTTCATGATCCCAAAACATCCGTTGTCGCACTGTTGGCTCACCAAATACATAGGTGCGGGTTATATCTGAAAGGTAATCATGCACTTTGCAACCGGTATCTATTAATACCATATCGCCTTTTTTAAGCACTTGCGCATCTTTAACGCCATGTGGAAATGAGGTCGCCACACCAAACAATACAATGCAAAAATAGTTACCTGGTGCACCTACCTTTTGATGCGCTTTTTTAATAAAGGCTTCTACCTCTGTGGTGGTAATACCTTCATATAGCATGCTTGCAGTTGCTTGGTGCACTGCAAGGGTCATATCCATTGCGCATTGCATAAGCGCTAATTCGTTTACTGATTTATGCATGCGGCAATGTGCAGTAACACTTTGAGCATTAACTATATTTAAGCCTTTTTGCGCTTTGTTAATGCCATCAAATATAAAAAACTGTGCACTTTCATCAATGCCTATTGTGGCATTGTCATTAATGTTGAGCTGCTTGAGTACACTTACAAATAGCGCATAAGGGTTTTCGTGCTCTTGCCAGCCATGAATGGGGCCTTCAATCACTTTAAAGCCGTTTAGGGTGCCAATTTCAAAATAAGGGGCTATGTATTGTACATCGCCTATAGCGGGTAAAATGGCGCCAACCATGCGCTCACTTGCATACCATTTCATACCTGTAAAATAAGTAAGGTTTGTACCTGCATTTAAATAAATTGCATCAATATTATTTGCTTGCATATAAGCTTGTGCTTTTGCAATGCGCTGTAAATATTCATCTGCTTGAATAGGGGTTACATTGGCGGTCATATTGCTTAATCCCGCTAATGCTTGCTCGCTTGTGTGTGTACCAACGCCTAGTGTGGCCATAAAAGTCTCCTTGGTTTCAATACCAAGCTGCATAAATACTTGAGCAATTGAACATATTAAATTTCACTAAAATGTTAAAAAGCCCGAATAAGCAGATTGGTGTAAGGCATTGTGTTTAATGTAAAATCATAATTCAATATTATGCGACAACATGCATGCTAGAGTTTTTTAGCGTAAGGTAAACGCGATAATTTATTGCTAGTGTGGTAGCTATCAAGCCCTGTTACAGCCACTGTTTCAATGGCTTGCAAATCTAAAAAGCCATCACTTTGAAGCGCCGCTTCATCTAAATACACATCGGTAATTTCACCTATAACCAGCTCGGTGCCATTAACGGCTAAGTGTTGGTGCTCAACGTATTTTACAGAGTATTTTAATCGCGACTCTTGCACAAACGGGGCTGTAAATTCATTTAGGTATTCTGGCGTTAAACCTGTCGCGTCAAACTCCGACTCGCCTTTATCGTAGCGAGCAGATGTTTGATGAGCTTGCTTATATATGGCCTTATTAACTTGGTTAATGGTGTAACAGCCGGTTTCTATGATGTTTTCAAACGTATGGCGAGGCACGCTATTAGGACGCATTATCATGCCAACCAATGGCGGGTGAGCCCCTAAATGAATAACCGAGCTAACAATAGCTACATTTGTATTGCCTTGCTTGTCTTGCGTGCCAATTAAGTTGGCGCTTTTAAAACCCGAAAGTGAATTAATTAAATGAGTACGAGTGTGTTTTTCAAGTGCGTTTATGCGCTCTTTAGTAAAATGCATTAAAGGTCCTTACCAGGGTATGGCTTCGCCTTGCCAATCTAAATAGGCGGGCTCACCGTTAAGTTCTAAATGAGGGTTATTAAACGTAAATGTAAAAAGCTGTTTAGCTACAAATTCAGCGCTAAAAAGCTTATCCGCAGGCACGTTTTTTTGAAATGGTTTTGAAAGCGCAGTATCGGTAGTGCCCGGATGAAATAACACCAGTTTAGTATTTTTAGCTCGGCGCGCCAGTTCTACCGCTGCGGTTTTAAATAGCATGTTTAAGGCCGCTTTAGATGCGCGGTATGTATACCAACCGCCTAATTTATTATCGTTAATACTGCCCACACGCGCACTGAGCGCCGTTATAGTGCACTGCGTTTTATGTGTTAACAGCGGTAAAATGCTCTGCAAGCACAGTAAGGGAGTGAGTGTGTTGGAATTAAATAATTCATTAAAATAGTCTGCGTTTAGCTCTTCTAGCTTTTTTTCTGGCATGTGGTTTTTATTGTGCAATGTGCCATTAAACATAACGACTTGTTGAATCTCGGCATTTTGCTCTTTTAAGTAAGTTGTAACCTTGGCTAAGCTTTGCGCTGTGTAATCGCTCTTTATGTAAACAACATTACTATTTGTATCTGCCTTTTTTGAGCTAACACATATAACTTGCACTGTGGGTGCATTTATTTGTAGGTGCTCAATATAAGCTTGTGCTATTGCGCTGCTGGCACCAAATAAAACAATTGTTTTCATTGTTTGTCCTTTGTATTAACAGTGCATTGGCCGTTTAAACATGAGGCGTTTGGCATGAGCAAACGGCTTATTTTTTGTCTGTGTTTTGCAAAAAACATATAGGCGGCATCAGCGAAGTAGCGAATTATTGGCAAGCGAAAAATTTTCAACCAGCGGTATTTTCCTACTGTTCTCCACGCTTGATAGGTAACATCTAAGCCGTAAATCATCTCGCCAGTTGGTAACTGTGCATGCAATATAGCCATGGCCTTGTTTTTATTAACACTTGGATAACGTGCGCTAAAATCGTGGCTATTAAGGTCTTCTAAAACAATTTTATGTTTAGTATCAGCATCTTTAAGGTGCTGCATTTCGGTATTGCAAAGCGGGCAGCTGGCGTCGTAAAAAATGATCATAAAAGCCGTTTTCTAATAATTTACATATAGCTAATTACGATTCACCATTGCAAATGGATCTATTAAATCTGCGCTCATGATGATATTAATAGCATTCCATGAAACAAAGGAGACTGAGAAATGAGTGAACAATATGCCGCCTTGCGAGGTAATGTTAATTTACTTGGGCAGCTACTAGGACAAACTATTAAAGATGCCCAAGGCCAAGCGATTTTAGATAAAGTAGAGGAAATTCGCGCTTTATCAAAGTCATCTCGCAGTGGTAACGAAGACGACAGACAAGCGCTAATTGAGGTACTACATGCGCTTAGTGATGAAGAGCTTTTACCGGTTGCCCGTTCATTTAATCATTTTTTAAATTTAGCTAATGTAGCAGAGCAGTTCCACACTGTTTCGCGTTTTAATGATGTTGGTTTTTGCCAACTAAACCCTCTCACTCAAACATTAAAAACGTTAACTGCAAAAGCAAAAGAAGGCCAATTAGATAGTAATCATCTGGCCGAAACACTCTCAAAACTCCACATAAACTTAGTATTAACCGCTCACCCAACCGAGGTGACGCGCCGTACAATTATTAATAAGCACGTAGAATTAAGTGATTGTTTAGCATCGCTTGAGCGCAAAGACAATTTACCACAAGAGCGTGAAGCTATTTTAAACCGTATCGCTCAGCTTATCAGCCAAGCATGGCACACCGATGATATTCGTCGTTCTCGCCCAAGCCCAGTTGATGAAGCTAAATGGGGATACGCTGTTATTGAAAACAGCTTATGGCATGCTGTGCCACGCTTTTTACGTGAGTTTTCAGATCAAGTTAAAGAGCATTTAAGTTTAGAGCTTCCGATTGATTACAGCCCCATTGAGTTTACCTCTTGGATGGGCGGAGACCGTGACGGTAACCCATTTGTAACCGCACAGGTAACACAGCAAGTACTTGACCATGGTCGTTGGATGGCACTTGATTTATACAGCCGTGATATTGACACGCTAAGCGCAGAGCTGAGCATGTCAGATGCAAGCGATGAGCTAATTGAGCTGGCAGGACAAGACTTTGAACCTTATCGCGCTGTACTTAAAAAGCTTAAAAACCAAGTCTCTGAAACAGTGGTGCATTTAGGTGCAAAAATTAAGAATAAGCGCAGCGATTCAGAAGACTTAATCACTGATATAAATCAAATCAAGCACCCAGTAGAGGTGTGCTATCGCTCTTTATTAAAGTGCAACATGAAAGTTGTCGCCGATGGTTTATTACTTGATTTACTGCACCGTATAAATAGCTTTGGCCTGCGTTTGGCAAAACTTGATGTACGCCAAGATTCAGACCGCCACAGCGATGTGTTTTCTGAGCTTACACGCCACCTAGGCTTAGGCGATTACAACCAATGGCAAGAGCAAGATAAGCAAGCATTTTTGCTTACCGAGCTTAACTCACGCCGTCCGCTTATTCCTAAAAACTGGCAACCAAGTCCAGAGGTGCAAGAAGTACTCGACACCTTTGATGTAATAGCTAAGCAAGATGAAAAAACATTTGGCTTGTATATTATTTCAATGGCGCGTACCGCCTCTGACATTTTAGCTGTACAACTGCTTTTAAAAGAAAGTGGCTGTCAGTTTGATTTACCAGTAGCGCCTTTGTTTGAAACGCTTGACGATTTAAACGCCGGTAGCGATGTAATTACCACGTTGCTTGATAACGTATGGTACCGCGGGCATATTAAAAATACCCAAAATGTCATGATTGGTTATTCTGATTCAGCTAAAGATGCCGGCATGATGGCCGCAGGCTGGGCACAGTACGAAGCAATGGATAAACTAGTGCAGCTTGCCGATGAGCGCGGCATTGAACTTGTTTTATTCCATGGTCGTGGTGGTACGGTAGGGCGCGGTGGTGCGCCTGCTGCACAAGCACTGCATTCACAACCGCCTGGTTCATTAAAAGGTGGCTTGCGTGTAACTGAGCAAGGCGAAATGATCCGCTTTAAGTTTGGTTTACCCGATGTAGCACTGCAAAGTTTAAACATTTACGCGGGTGCCGTACTGCAAAGTAACTTATTACCACCGCCAGAACCTAAGCAAGAATGGCGTGAAGTGATGAAGTTGATAAGCGAGCAGTCGTGCGATCACTACCGTAATGTGGTTCGCCATGATGAAAACTTTGTTCCTTACTTTAGAATGGCAACGCCTGAGCTAGAGCTGTCTAAATTACCATTGGGCTCGCGTCCTGCGAAACGTAACCCAAATGGTGGGGTTGAGAGCTTACGTGCTATTCCATGGATTTTTGCATGGAGCCAAAACCGTTTAATGTTACCTGCATGGCTTGGTGCATTAACAGGCTTAAAAGCGGCACTCGATAAATACGGCATAGAAACACTGCACGAAATGAGCTTGCAATGGCCATTTTTCAGAGCACGTCTTGAAATGCTAGAAATGGTATTTAGTAAAGCCGATAGCTGGTTAAGTGAGCATTACGATAACGCGCTGGTGGAAGACATGTACAAACCACTAGGTATCTCGTTACGTAAAGAGCTAGAAGAAGCAATTAGCTTAGTGCAATCGCTTAGCCCACAAAATAGCTTATTGGCAGATCAACCATGGATAAAAGAGTCGATTGCGCTGCGTAATCCGTACACCGATCCGCTTAATGTACTGCAAGTTGAGCTGCTGCGCCGCTCGCGCTCAAGCGATAAAGTAAGTGAAGGTGATATTGATAATGCATTAATGATCACCATGACAGGTATTGCTGCAGGTATGCGCAATACTGGTTAGTCTACTTTAACTAAAAAACAGGGGAGCACAGTGTGCTCCCTTTTTTGCTGGCATTTAGGCGCCTAACCTTTTAAACTACTTAGCCATTAAATAATTATAATATGTTATGGCATCAGCAACTTTTACTGTGCAACAAGACACAGCACTCACGAATTCACATATCTCACTAAGCGTTACGCAAACTCAAGCATTACGCAGCCAATTAAAAGCCCAGCGCGGTATTTTACATCCTAACGATATTAGCCAATTATGCGCGCAACTTAATGTATCTGATGACGCGTTATTACAAGGTTTAGTGCCTTTAGCGTCTGAATTTTCGGTGGCTCCTGTTTCTCATTTTCATGTGGGAGCGATTGTTAAAGCACTTGATGAGCAAGGTGATATAAATTTTTATTTTGGTGCGAATGTTGAGTTTGATCACCAGGCGCTTAGTCTAGTCGTGCATGCAGAGCAGTCGGCGATTAACAATGCGTGGTTAAATGGCGCAAAAAAAATACTAAAAATAGCAATTAGCGATGCCCCATGTGGCTATTGCAGGCAGTTTATGAACGAACTGGCTGATGCAAAAGAGTTTGATATTTTACTACCAGATCAGCACTTTAAATTAGCTGATTTATTACCGCATTCATTTGGCCCCACTGATTTAGGCAACGATTTTAGCCTGTTTAACCCAAAACAGCAGCAACACACATTTGCAGATACAGCCCTTGATGAAAAACTAGCAGCCATGGCGCTAATGGCCTACGTACCTTACAGTAACAACTTTAGCGCAGTTAAAATAAGCACCTTTAATAATGGTGACTTTTACGGCAGTTACGCAGAAAACGCGGCTTACAGCCCAAGCCTTTCGCCACTTCAAAGTGCGCTTAGTCAATTGTTTTTAGCGGGTCTTAGCTTTAACGATAAAACGATTAAAGCAATTACACTGTTAGAAACCCAAGGTCATGAAAACCAAGGGGGAGTAGCACGTGCGGTACTTGCAAGCTTTAGCAATTTGCCAGAAATAGAAGTGATTAGCGCAAAGCTAAGGTAACCAGAATTTAGGGTAAGCTAAAAACATTAAAGCACAGCAATTGCTGTGCTTTATGCGTTTTATTAAAGCGCTAAAAAGGCATTAGCCTAATAGTACTTTTGCAGCTTCTAATACCACGGCCACAGATTTCTTCTCAATTTCACCGTGATCAACATTTGGAATTTCTTGGCGAGTACGGTTAACCAATACACCGGCAACACACGCCGCTTTAAGGCCTAGTGCTGCACACATGGTAAATAAGGTAGCAGACTCCATTTCGTAGTTCATCACGCCTAGGTTTTGCCACTCTTCACAGCTACCTTGTAATGACTTAGGTACATAACCCGAGTGCGTATCGTAACGCTCTTGCCCTGGGTAGAATGTGTCGCTTGAGGCAGTAATACCAATGTGGAAGTCGATATCTAGGTTTTTACACGCTTGCACCATAGCTTGAGTGGCAAAAAAGTCAGATACTGCAGGGTAGCTAAGTGGTGCAAAGTGTTGGCTTGCGCCATCTAAACGCACAGACGCTTGGCTTACTAAAATATCACCTTCATTAATATGTGGCTGAATTGCCCCAGTAGTACCAATACGTAAGAAAGTACGTACGCCAAGCTGTGCCAGCTCCTCTACAGCAATAGAGGTTGAAGGGCCGCCAATACCGGTTGAACAAATCACCACAGAGTGACCATTTAACTGGCCTAAATAAACATGAAACTCACGTGTTTGAGCAAGGCAGGTTGGGTTGTCTAGGAATTGAGAAATGCGTGCAGCACGATCTGGGTCACCAGGGACAATAGCAAGTTCAGCCCCTTTTAAATCGTCAATACATAATCCTAAGTGAAATACCTTTTCCATAACTAAGCCTTTTTATAAAAATTTGTTGTCAATCTAGCATCATTACGGCAAATGTAAACTAAGTACAGGACGTATGTCCGATGTTGAAAAATACTTATAAATGATGGCTTTATTCATTCACATTGAATATTAAATCAAAGGCTTAAAGTTCGTTAAAAGGCGGGTGGTTGACTTGTTTATTGAGAGTCTATATGTATTGATTATGGTGATAATTTAAATTTATCAATACGTGGTTTAAAGCGTTTTTAGTTATTTAATAACAAACAGTTACGGTTTTATTTTAGCTTTTTTTAACGGCTTTTATATAAGCGCATAAATAATGCTTGAGCAATAAGTGAGCGCATTGCGCGTTATTTGCAAATAGGCCGATAATTTTAGTTTTTGCATAACTAATCAAAACCACATGAATAAAACACACAAGTATAGGATTTATTATGAGCACACAATTTGACGCGTTTAAACGTAAAGTAGAGCACTGTTTATGTGCACCTGGCGATGGTGTATTTACAGTTAATACCGCGAAAGAGCGTAAAGCGGCATTACGTAATAAATTGTATGGGCAAAGCGAAAATGTTGATGTTTTGTGGCGCGATTCTTTAACACAATTACCCGAATCTCCTCACAAAGCGGTTATGTTAGGTATTAGCTCAGATTGTGGCGGCGGTATTTTACGTGGAGCAAACTGGGGGCCATTATTTTTACGCTCAGCCTTGATTGATCAGCAAACCCAGTGCCGCTCTTTTGATTTAGGTGATGTACGTGTTATCCCGCATTTATTGCATGATAAATACTTAAACGACGCCACAATTTCAAACTGCCAAAAAGCCCTATACGGCGATAAAAACGATGATTACTACGTAAGCCCACTTTCTATTACCGAAGATGTGTGTGACAGCTTTTACGCCACATTTAAAGATAAAGGCATATTTGGGATTGGGGGCGATCACTCAATTAGCTACCCGCTAACTAAAGCGTATTTAAAAGCTAAGCGTGAGCAAGGCAAACGTACCGCTATTATTCATTTTGATGCGCATACCGATTTATTAGTAGAGCGCTTAGGGATAGATTTATGTTTTGGCTCGTGGTGTACGCATATATTAGAGTTTTTACCTGCACCGCATCATTTAATCCAGTTTGGTATTCGCTCAAGCGGTAAACCTAAATCGCACTGGGAAAGCACCTTTGGTGTAAAACAACATTGGGCTAATGAAATTATAGAGCGTGGTGCAAAAGCGGTTGCTGATGAAACCATTGCGCAGCTTAAAGCCGATAACGTAGATGAAGTGTACGTAAGCTTTGACATAGACGCACTCGATGCCGAATTTGCCTCAGCAACGGGCACACCAGAAGATAACGGCTTAACCCCGCAACATGCACTTGATATTCTACAAGCTATTGCCGATGAGTTTCCAATTACTGGCGCCGACATGATGGAAATAGCGCCATTTACCGACAGCTCATTAGTAGGCCAAGCAAGTTCAGAAACAACATTACGTGAAGGCGCTAAAATTTCAGCGTTCTTAATTAGTGCAATGAATAAATAGCAAGTTATTCTTTAAAAAATCTAGTCCTATCAGCGCATAGGGCTAGGTTAAAAACTAGCGGTTCGGTTACCCTCGGCTATAGTTGGTGTATATCTGTTTTAGTTTTGAGGCGAAGCTAAATGAAGCTGTACTTATTTTTGTTGTGTTTTGCATGCATAAGGCTTAATGCAGCTGAAATTACAATAGTGACCGAAGTATTCCCCGACTTTCAATACATTGACGAAAACAACCAACTTGCAGGGCGCTCTGTAGATAAAGTGAGAAACGCGCTCGCCAATACAGATATTAAATACACTATGTTAGCGCACAGTTGGGCTGTGTCTTATAACGCAGTATTAAGAGATACGAATACCTGTATATTTTCTATTGTAAGGTTACCTAAGCGAGAAGATAAGTTTAGCTGGGTGGCTGAGCTTGAAAGTTTTGACTCTGCTATTTATGCCCTTAAATCACGAAACATTCGCTTAAAAACGCTTAACGACGCTAAAAAATATAAAACAGCGGTGCTTAGGGATAATTTTAGCCACCATTATTTGTTAGAGCGTGGCTTTAGTGAAGCTAAAAACTTATTGATAATTGATAGCTTAGACAAAATAGATAAATTAATAAGCACACGGCACGATATTCTCGACTTTGTTATATTAAGTAAAAAACAATTTAACTACCGCGCACAGTTTGAGCCAAAGCTTAAATTATTAGAGCCTATATTTACGCTCAATACACAACACTCCCCCCTTTACTTTGCCTGTAATAAAAACATGCCGCAAAGCCTACAAGATAGACTCGCGCTGGCATTCGATGAAGCAAAAAAGCAAAATAAACAACGCTAACTCAATGACTTATTAATTTAGCCTGTAAAAGCATAAATATAAATTGCCGCGTTTAAAAAAGCGTCTATAATCAGCTGCTTTTTATTGAAAAAGCGCTAACTTTTGGAGCGTTAAATGGGTGATTTAATCGGGATTAGCTTATTGATCTTGATCAGTGCGTTGTTTGCCATGTCGGAAATTGCTATTGCAGCGTCGCGTAAAATTAAACTGCGGGTAATGGCCGATGAAGGCAGTGATAACGCAGCCGCGGTATTAAAACTGCAAGAAAACCCTGGGGCGTTTTTTGCGATGATCCAAATTGCCCTAAACGCGATTGCTATTTTAGGCGGAATAGTGGGCGAGCAAGCGCTATCGCCTTATGTACAAAGTGTATTGGTGCTTTTTTATCAAGGTGTACACCTTGAAAAAATTAGCTTTTTATTTTCGTTTTTTACCATTACCTCGCTGTTTATATTATTTGCGGATTTAATGCCAAAGCGTTTAGCGATGATCATGCCCGAAGCGGTGGCTGTGCGTGTGGTAACAATAATGCGATGGGTTACTTTTGCACTTACGCCATTAGTGATGTTTTTTAATGGTTTAACTAATTTTGTACTGCGTTTATTTAAAGTACCCGCAGAGCGAGAAGACATTGTTACCACCGAAGACATTGTGGCGATGATGGATGCGGGCGCAGAATACGGCAGCTTACAACAACAAGAGTATGAGCTAATTGGCAATGTGTTTGAACTAGAAGCACGCTTTTTATCAAGTGTAATGACCCCACGCGACCAAATAGTTTATTTTGACTTAAATGAAAGCAGCCACGATATAGCCACCAAAATTATTGAAAATCCCCATAATCATTTTTTAGTGGTCTCGGGTAATTTAGATAAATTACGCGGCTCTGTTGAGTCAAAAGATATACTACGACAAGTACTAAAGGGTGAGCCAGCTAATATTAAGCAAGAGCTGATTGAAACAGACGTGTTTTATTTACCTGAAACCCTAAGCCTGTCCGAGGCGCTAAATGCATTTAAAAGTGCTGCAAAACCGTTTGCTGTGGTAGTAAATGAATATGCCTTGTTAGTCGGTATTGTTACCGTAAAAGATTTAATGAAAGGGTTTATGGGAGATTTAATTACCCACCAAGGCGATGAACTTATTATTGCCCGCGATGAGCACTCATGGTTAGTGGATGGCTTAACCCCGATTTCTGATTTAGCAAAAGTATTAGGCATTGAAGAGTTTCCCGATCAAATGCACTTTGAAACCGTGGCTGGCTTTTTAATATACACAATGAAGCGTATACCTAAACGTGCTGAGCACTTTACCTTTAATGGCTTTAAATTTGAGGTGGTTGATGTTGAGGGCATAAGGGTTGAGCAATTATTGGTGTCTCGTATAAGTAAATAGTTATAAATTTGTATTAAAGCCAAGCTTAGCTTGGCTTTTTTGTTGCAGGTTAATAAATAACGCACCGCAATAAAGTTTATTTTTCATACTTATCCGTTTTATTTTTCATCAAGTTAACACCTTCTACAACCTATGGCGTAGTTTAATTTTGCAACTGTAAGTTAGTGTAAATTTGCACCCGTTTTAATTTATTCTCGTTTAGATTTACTTTAGAATGATCGTTCACTCTAGACATAAATAGACTAAAAGGTATTTAACATGCAGCGTTCTCGCATCGCTTTATTTGTATTAACAGCCCTCGTTGGATCTGTTGCTTTAACAGGTTGCGACCAAGCAGCTGACTCGCAACAAGCTTCAGCTCCACAAGCAGTACCTGTTGGTGTAATTACATTAAAAAGCCAAGCGCTTACACTAAAAAAGGAGCTTCCCGGTCGCATTAGTGCTTTTCAAATTGCGGAAATCCGCCCGCAAGTAAGTGGCATTGTGCAATCGCGTTTATTTAAAGAAGGTGCTCAAGTTAAGCAAGGCCAAGCGCTTTATCAAATTGACCCCGCTACGTTTGAAGCTGACCTAGCAGCAAGCGAAGCAGCTGTTGCCCGCGCTGAGGCAAGTATTGCCAGCACTAAATCAAAAGCGTCGCGTTATAGCGAGCTTTTAAAAATTAAAGCCGTAAGTCAGCAAGACTTTGACGAAGCAGATGCAGCGCAAAAGCAAGCACAAGCAGAGCTATTAACGGCGAAAGCACAGCTTAAATCGGCGCAAATTAACCTAGACTACAGCCATGTATCTTCTCCAATAAGTGGCCAAATTAGTAAATCGAGCGTTACTGTTGGTGCGCTTGTTAGCGCTAATCAAACAACAGCACTGGCAACAGTGACCCAGCTTGACCCTATTTATGTTGATTTAACCCAATCAAGCAACGAGCTAACTCAACTTAAAAAAGCTATTTCTTCAGGTTCATTGAGCGTTGATTCACAATCGCAAACAGATGTTGAACTGCAAATGGAAGATGGCTCAACTTACCCACTTAAAGGCACGTTACAGTTCTCTGAAGTGACAGTAGACCCAAGCACAGGGTCGGTTACTTTACGCGCTAAATTCCCAAATCCTGATAAGTTATTATTACCGGGTATGTATGCACGTGCCTCTGTGGTTGAGGGCGTAAAACAAGACGCTATTTTAGTGCCGCAACGTGGGGTTAGCCGTAATACAAAAGGCGAGCCAACAGCCATGGTTGTTAGCAAAGAAAACACCGTTGAAAGCCGCGTTTTAAAAGTAGACAGAACGATTGGTTCAAACTGGTTAGTAACCGACGGGCTAAGCGATGGCGATAAACTGATTATTGAAGGGTTACAAAAAATTCGCCCTGGAGCGCCGGTAACACCGACTGAAGTTTCACCATCAGCAACAGCTGACAAAGCGCAATAACGGAGAGTTTTAATGTCACGATTTTTTATCGACAGACCCATCTTTGCATGGGTACTTGCTATCGTGGTTATGCTTGCAGGTGTTTTAGCTATTCAAAGTTTACCAATAGCTCAATACCCGTCAATTGCCCCGCCGGCAATTAGTATTACTGCAACATACCCGGGCGCATCAGCACGTACCCTAGAGGATACGGTTACCCAAGTTATTGAGCAAAAAATGAAAGGCCTTGATGGTTTGCTATATATGTCATCGACTTCTGAGTCGAGTGGTTCAGCAACCCTTACGCTTTCATTTAGCGCCGAAACTGACCCGGATATTGCACAGGTACAAGTGCAAAACAAGTTAGCCACAGCCACCCCTTTGCTACCTGAAGAAGTGCAAAGGCAAGGTGTATCGGTGGCTAAGTCTGCACGTAACTTTTTAATGGTACTGGGTTTTGTATCAAAAGATGGCAGCATGACGAATATCGATATTGGTGATTATGTGTCATCTAATGTTCAAGATATTGTTTCGCGTGTTGAAGGGGTAGGTGAGGTTCAGCTGTTTGGTTCTCAGTATGCTATGCGTATTTGGTTAGACCCAGCTAAGCTGCAAAACTACAAGTTAACCCCTGCTGATATTAGTGCATCAATCAGTGCTCAAAACGCCCAAGTGTCTGCTGGGCAATTAGGCGGCATGCCTGCGGTTGAAGGTCAGCAACTTAATGCTACCGTTACTGCACAAAGCCGTTTACAAACAGCAAAAGAGTTTGAAGACATTATAGTTAAGGCAAACGCCGATGGCTCGTTTGTACGCCTTGAAGATGTAGCCCGTGTAGAGCTTGGTGGTGAAAGCTATCGTGTTGTAGCGCGTTACGATGGACAACCAGCATCGGGCTTAGGTATTAAGCTTGCCAGTGGGGCAAATGCACTCGATACCGCAGAAGGTGTAAAAGCTGCTATTGAAGAGTTAAAAGCGTTTTTTCCTGAAGGCTTAGATGTTGTTGTTCCTTATGATACTACTCCGTTTGTTTCGTTATCGATTGAAAAAGTAGTGCATACATTAATAGAAGCGGTTGTGCTGGTATTTGTTGTTATGTATCTGTTTTTACAAAACTTCCGCGCTACGCTTATTCCAACTATAGCTGTACCTGTGGTGTTGTTAGGTACTTTTGGTATTTTGTACGCGTTTGGCTATTCAATAAATACATTAACCATGTTTGCGATGGTACTTGCCATAGGTCTACTGGTTGATGATGCGATTGTTGTAGTAGAAAACGTTGAGCGTGTAATGAGTGAAGAAAAACTCTCTGCGCTTGAAGCAACACGTAAATCGATGGATGAAATTAAAGGCGCGCTAGTGGGTATTGCCATGGTGCTGTCGGCTGTATTTATTCCGATGGCGTTCTTTAGTGGCTCTACCGGTGTTATTTATCGTCAGTTTTCTATTACGCTGGTATCAGCAATGGGGCTCTCGGTATTAGTAGCACTTATTTTAACACCTGCATTGTGTGCCACGCTTTTAAAGCCTAGCCACGTGCATGATAATAGCTCGATGTTTGGCCGTTTTTTCAGTGGTTTTAACCGCGGGTTTGATAAAACAAATGCCGGCGCGCAAAGTTTTGTAAGCCGTATGATCCGCTTATCTAAGCGCTACCTTTTATGTTATGGCCTTATTGTTGCGGGCATGGTGTATATCTTTTCAAGCCTACCTACAGCGTTTTTACCTGATGAAGACCAAGGTATTTTGTTTAACCAGGTTTCACTGCCTGCAGGCTCAACTACCGAAGAAACATTAGAAGTGGTTAAAAAAGTAGAAAACCACTATTTAAACGATCAATCTGAAGCTGTTAACGGTATTTTTACGGTAACCGGATTTAGCTTTGCAGGTTCTGGTCAAAACTCAGCAATAGGGTTTGTAAACTTTAAGCATTGGGATGAGCGCGAACGTGATGATTTATCTGTGCAAGGTGTGGCAGGTAAAGCAATGGGCTATTTCTCAACGATTAAAGAAGCGTTTGTGTTTGCTTTCCCGCCGCCAGCCATTGTTGAGCTAGGTACTGCAAATGGTTTTAATATTTTTTTACAAGACAGGGTTGGACTTGGCCACGATGCTTTATTAGCAGCGCGTAATCAATTACTTGGTTTAGCGAGTCAAAGCCCAATTTTGGCGGGTGTACGCCCTAACGGACAAGAAGATATGCCCGAGCTGCAACTTGATGTTGACCTTGCTAAAGCACAAGCACTCGGAGTGTCTCAGGCTGATATTAACAGCACGCTATCAACTGCGTGGGGTAGTAGTTACGTTAATGACTTTATTGACCGTGGCCGCGTTAAAAAGGTCTACCTTCAAGGTGAAGCGCAAGGACGTATGGTGCCAGAGGATTTAAACAAGTGGTATGTACGTAATGACAGCGGCGATATGGTGCCATTTTCAGCCTTTGCAAGTTCGTATTGGACCTATGGTTCACCACGTCTTGAGCGTTATAACGGCTTTTCAGCAATGGAAATTCAAGGTACTGCTGCACCAGGTTACAGTACTGGTCAAGCAATGGATGAAATGGAGCGCTTAGTTAAACAACTTCCTAATGGAATTGCCTCTGAGTGGACGGGTATTTCGTTTCAAGAGCGCTCTAGCAGTGGCCAAGCACCGTTACTTTACGGTTTATCGCTATTGTTTGTATTTTTATGTTTAGCAGCGCTTTATGAAAGCTGGTCTGTACCGTTTGCGGTTATGCTTATTGTGCCATTAGGTATATTTGGAGCTACGGTTGCCGCGGTAATGGCAGGTTTATCTAACGATATTTATCTTCAGGTAGGTTTATTAACCACCATAGGATTAGCCTCTAAAAATGCAATATTAATCGTAGAATTTGCGATTCATAAAATGCAAGAAGGCTTAGGGTTGGTCGATGCGGCTATTGCAGCAGTACGCTTACGCTTACGTCCAATATTAATGACCTCAATGGCCTTTATTTGTGGTGTTATACCGCTTGCTATTGCCTCAAGTGCCGGTTCAGGTGCGCAAAATGCACTGGGTATTTCGATTATAGGTGGTACGCTTGCCTCTTCTATTTTAGTGGTGGTATTTGTGCCGTTATTCTTTGTTTTAGTTCGTCGTGTATTTCCAATGAAAAACAGCGACGATAAAAAGGAGAGCGCACAATGAGCATTAAACGCTTCACTTTAAGCGCAATTACATTAGTTGTTTTAAGTGGCTGCCAACTAGCCCCTGAGCAACAAGACCTTGCTTTACCAGTGCCAGATACTTATGTATCTGACACTGAGCAAGCAGCAGCGCAGCAGTTACATTGGCAGCAATTTTTTAATGATGAAAAATTGCAAACCTTGATTAGCTTAAGCCTTGAGCATAATAAAGATATGCAAATCGCGGTATTAAATGTGCAGCGTGTACGAGGTTTATATCAAATTGAAGATTCGGGTTTATACCCTTCATTAGATTTTAATGGTGGGGCTACGCGCCAACGTTTACCGGCTGATTTAACCAGTACGGGTGAAGCAGGTATTAGCTCACAATACAGCGCAACGGTTGGTATTACCTCTTATGAATTAGATATTTGGGGTAAGGTACGTAACCAGTCTGAGCAAGCCCTGCAAAACCTCTATAACACTGAGCTTACGCAATACAGCACGCAAATTTCACTCATTGCTGAGCTTGCCAATGCTTGGTTAAACTACGCAACTGACTTACAGCTATTAGAGCTTGCTAAAGAAACATTAAGCTCGCAGCAGGAGTCGCTCTCGCTTACGCAAAAAAGCTTTGATTTAGGCGCTACATCGGCAATTACGCTTGAGCAGCTTAAAAGTACGGTTGCCACTGCAAAAGTAGATATAGCAACATATAAACGCTTGTTAAAGCGTGATAAAAGCGCGTTAGATTTACTGGTAGGGCGTCCTGTATCGAGTGATTTATTACCGACTAACTCGTTAACTAATTTACTGGATTTACCAGAAGTACCTGTTGGTTTACCCTCTGATTTATTAACGCAGCGCCCTGATATTAAAGCCGCTGAGCACGCTTTATTAGCCGCTAACGCGAATATAGGTATAGCGCGTGCGGCGTTTTACCCAAGCATTAGCTTAACCGCAACTGCGGGCAGTACGTCTAGCGATTTAAGTGGCTTGTTCGATTCAGGCTCAGGGACGTGGAGCTTTGTACCGTCAATCAACTTACCAATTTTTACTATGGGACGTAACCAGGCAAACCTTGATGTGGCAAAGGCCGATCAAGAAATTGCGGTGGCGACGTACCAGCAAAAAATTCAAAATGCGTTTCGTGAAACTGCCGATGCATTAGCAGATAGAGAAGGCTACAAAGAGCAACTTGATGCCCTCGATATGCTAATTAGTTCGCGTCAGCTAACGTACGATTTATCAAAAATGCGTTACGAAAAAGGCGCTGATAGCTACCTACAGGTACTTGATGCACAGCGTACGTGGTACTCGGCTCAACAGCAGTTAATAACAGGTCAGCAGGCTTACCTTGCCAGCCAAATTAATTTGTATAAAGCTTTAGGTGGCGGCTGGAATATAGCTAAAACACCTGTGCAAGAGCAGTAAAATGAAAGGTGTTGTTAAGTTAAGCTATGCAATGAGCTTACGCTGTATTAAATATGCGCTTAATACCGGAGTAGGGTTATGAGCACGAAAGCTAAAAGGCATACAGACCCAGCATTAGCACAAGCTAGGCGAGAGCAGGTGCTTAGTGCTGCCTCAGAGTGTTTTAAACGCAAGGGATATCATGGCGCAGGCATGGCCGAAATATCCCGTACGGCAGGCATGAGCGCTGGGCATATATATAACTACTTTGAAAGCAAAGAGGCAATAATTGAAAGTATTATTGCTAAAGACATGGAAGAAATGTTTTCTATCTTTCAGGAGTTTGAAGATCACCCTGGTGATGTTCTGCAAGCGCTTATAGATGGCTTAAACATTGGTGTACAAAGGCATATGGATACCGGTGCCTGTGTGGTTGATTTAGACATGATGGCGGAAGCGGGTCGCAATAGTAAAGTGGCCTCGCTTTTACGAGATATGGATATTCAAGCACGGGGGCGCATGCGTCAATTGCTCACCAGTGAACGTAGTGCACTTAAAGACACTGATGAACACGAACTTGAAAGCCGCATTAACGTTATTTTTTCGATGATGGCGGGGTTACTGCTTCGTAAGATGCTCTACCCTGAGCTCACCGAAGAAACGGTGTTAATCGCGCTAAGGCCTGCGATGAAAACCTTGCTCATGCCGTTTGATAAAACCAAGTAATAGAAAACTAAAAAGCGAGTCAAACGACTCGCTTTTTAATGCTAAATACGCTCTATGCACCACAATAGTGCCATTGCAGCGATAGCAAGGGAGCCAATTGGCATCACCCATTTTATGTAAATAGGTTTATTGCGCATGGTTAGTAACACCGGTAGTGCAATACACAGTATACTCAGCTGCCCAAGCTCTACGCCTAAGTTAAACGCTAAAATGCTGAGCAATTGATAATCGCTCGAGAGCCCAAGCTCACCCAGTACACTGGCAAAGCCCATTCCATGTAACAAACCAAACGCAAAAGTAAGCCAGCCAAGGCGTAATATAACCGGCCATACATTGTTTACAGCCGCAAATAATACCGAGATTGCAATACCTAGCTCTACCCAGCGGCTACTTGGCGAAACAAGATTAAGAGCCGTAGCAGTAAGGGTAAGTGAATGCGCAAGGGTAAACGCAGTCACAATCCACGCAGTGTGCTTAATAATGTGCTTTTTACTTGCTATTGCCTGCCAGTGACTTTCAGTGCGTGTTAAAACGCAGGTTAAAAGTAGTGCGATTAAAAATAAAATATGGTCAATGCCAATCCAAATATGCAACACGCCTTGATAAACATATTGGTTAAAAGTCGTTAAATAACTCGATTGCTCAGTGGTAAAAGTGTGCTGTTGCTCATCTATAGTGAAAACCCGCGAAACCTGATTTACATTTACAATAACTTTGTGGTTTGCGTCTTGGTTAAAAAAAGCGCGGTACGTTAACGTTACATCTGCATCAGTGTTACAGCTAAAAACTAGCGGCAACACTAAATATGCTTCATTAAAATGATTATCTAATTGGTAGTTATCGGTAATTGTTAATGGGCAAGTTTGCTCATTTTGTAAAACCGATAGAGTATTTTTGGCATAGCGATTAATAGCCGTCTTTTGTGATTTTAATTCGCCCCAGCTTATTTGGGTGTCTTGGTTAACATCAAGCGCAACTTGTTGTTCTAAATCGCTAATATTTATTTGCCAGGTGCCTGTGTATTGCTTTTCGTTGTTGGTATTATCCAGTGAAATGTAGCTTGTGCTCAACTGATGTGCTTGCACGCTAAAGTTGGCAAATAGCGCAACTATAAATAAAACAAATAACGCGTTTATTTTACTCATAAAGAATCCCTAACCATCGTATTTGCTTGGCTTAGTAAGTGTTTATCTGTACTCATTTTTGCTTGCTGCCAATTTATATTTGCCCAGTATTGTGCCTTGGCTTGGTTTGCTTGTACATGAATATAGTAGTTAGCTAAGTCGTTGGCATGGAAGGTATCTTGGCGTTGTTCACGTAATCTTACGCGCTGTTGCATGAGCGGTTGCCACACCGTATTAGTGTGCTTATTACTACGTTTTTCAGCTATGGCTAACTTGAGCAAAATAGCGTCTTCAAGCGATGAGTGGCTATTGGCAAGTTTACCGAGTGTATTAAGCACTTTTTCAGGGTTGTTTTGCTGCAGTTGAATATCGGCCCACAGCACAATAAGGCTCACCGGGGCTGTGTTTAAATCAATATTATTTATATGCTGCTGCGCACGGGTGAATTTATTGAGTCTAAACGCCATTTCGCTGAGCACATGTTTTGTCGTTAAGCTGCTGTTTTTGTTTTGCGTAAGCTTAACTAACGCGTGATAACTTTCACTCAGTTTGCCCTGTTGGCTTTGTACATCTAGCACACACGTGCTGGCCGTTAATAGGCTGGTGTTACCAATTAATGCCACGCAATGGCGCTTAGCTTGTTCAAATTTGCCTTGTGTCATCAACATATTAGCGAGTAATAAATGGGTGTTTACATGATCTGGCTGGGTTTTTAATACGTTATTAGCAACGTCTATGGCACGAGAAAACGCATGCTCCTTTTGAAGTACCCGTGCATATAAATAACCGCTTTGTGCAGTCGCAGAAGCGGTATATAGATTTTTTAAGCGTTTTTTTAATACACCTTGATAGCGCTCTGTTTGGCCTATGTATTGGCTATTTAGCACCAGCGCAGTGAGTTGCTCCAGGGTTAAATTAGCACTTAATGTTGCATTGCTTGAGGCAATAATTGCGTTATCTTTTGGGGTAATTGGTTTTGCAAGCACGTTATTTACACACAGTGCAGCGCAAAAAACAAAGAGCATTTTTTTATAATGACTGCGCATTGTTTTATCCTCTTAAAAAAGCCATCCATGGCCATCAGCTTAATTTACTTACTGAGTTAGTTACCAGAAGCGCCCGATGAAATACCGCTTACGTCTGTGTCTGTATTGATAAAGACACGTCCGTTGGTAGATAGCGGTTGCGCAGTGGGGCTTTGATTAAATGCATCGCTTGCAAATTGTGCAAAGTCCACTTGCAGTGCTTCAATGGTTATATTTACCGCTGCAGTCACTTGCTGGTTAACACCGTCTGATACACCAAACATAAAGCTGTCGCTACCGGTTGCTTCTTTGTTTGGGGTATAGGTAAAGCTGCCATCGCTATTTACTACAGCGTTACCTAATGTCGGCTGCGAAGTTAATGTGTATGTTAATGTATCGCCATCAGCATCGGTTGCCACTAACATGTCGTTAATTTCAACCTCTGTTTGTGTGGTTAACATTGCATCACTAGCATTGGGCGCAGAATTTACAACCGGTGTGGGTTGTTTGTTATCATCATCACTGCTACACGCGCCTAGTGCCAAAGCGCATAACAATATACTGCTATGGGTAAGGTTTAAATTACGCATACGTTACTCCTTATTTAGAGCCTGCAAGTGGGGTGGCTAAGTATGGGAAAGTGGCATCCATCATGCTCGCATCAACTGGAGCACCATCAGTGAATGGCACTGTACCTACATCAGCATCCTCTGGTGTACATAGACCTAAGTCGGTGTCTTCACCATTTACAGGAATAGGGTGACATAAACGCCCCATTACCACGCGAAGTGCAATATCAACGACATCGTCACCTGGACGGCGCCCGTTTGGAAAACCTGCTAAATCATCACCGGCTACACCAAATGCAGACTGATCAGTTTGTGCTGTGGCTGCAATTGCAGTATTTAAACGTAGCATTTCTGATGGCGTTACGGTGGCTTGTTGGTTTACCCCTGCAAAACCAGTTAAAAATGCGGTGATTAAATCAGTACGTGGAAAGTTAGTTGGAGCAAGAGTTTCTAAATTAGCACCAAGTGTGGTATTTACTGCATCTTTAAATAAAATATTTAACAGCTCTGGTAAAGACGGGTGCGAAACGTAATCTAAAAACTGTGCATCGTCTTTAGGATGAGCCGTTGAGAAGGTATCTTTGTCTTTAATACCAATAACTAGCTCATTAACTAATGGATTACCTAAGCGTGAAACCTGCGTTAATGCACCGCCATTTACCGCGTTATCTGCAAATTTAGCGTTAGGGTTTAAAATGCGTGCTTGAGGTAGGCTCGCTGTTGTCCATGAACCAATTACGCCGTTGCCTTCACCTACAATACAGCTTTTAGGCATTTCAACTGCAATTGAGGTAACGTTTTTATCTACGAGGTCGTCATTCTCACTGCTTTGTGTAATCCCTCCAGGGAAACCACCGCCATCCCCAGCACCTGGCGCACTATCACCTTCAACGGGAACGTAATTTACTAAATCGAATGTTTTACCTAAGTTAACGACAAATGGGTCTTTGCGCTGACCAACAAATACTTTGGCCATACTGTCACAGCCTGGTACCGAAACTTGATAAACAAACTGATCTGCATAGGTTTGGTAATCAGCCATTGAACCAAATGTTTTGTCACCAATATAATCAAGCGGTTTATTAAACGTGGTTGAACTGGTGGTGGTATTACTTAATGCTGTACTGGTACCCGTGCGTTGTGGACCGCTTATCATGCTGAGAGTGTATGACTCGCTAAAATTAGCGGCGCTATCATCACCTGCTGCTACACCACCAACGTTTTTAAGAGGTACAGATACAGTACGCTGATTATCTTCTGGGCCAACGGTTAATTGCACACCTTGATTATCGTTTGGCAGCATACTGGTAAAATTAAAGGCAAAAGTAATATCCTCAACTGCATCACCGTCGTTATCAATATGAATACTGTAGGTTGCATCTGGGTCCATAGCAAAGTAGTTAGGGCCGCCGTAGGCATCTTGTAGAGGAATATAGTTGGCAATAAACGTAACGTAGTCGTCTCTGCCTGCTTCATAACTATTAAATACGTAAAAGTCGGTAGAGTCTAAGGTTGGAAAGCGGCTAATGTTCGGCGCTTCACGATGACTTGATGCCTCGCTAGAGGTGCTTACTAAGGTACTGCATACTACTACTGCGAGTATAGATGGAGTTAAAGCTTTCATGACTTTTTCCTTTAGTTTTGATTGGAGTCATAACTAATAACGAAGCAAAAAGCACAATGGATGCAAAAAAGTTAAATATTTTTTTATTTTGTTAATAAAGGGGTGTTTAACGTTCAAGATTAAATTTTCAGCAGGCTGTTTTATATTTAGATAATGAAGTGATAAAGAGGCTGAAGCGGTTTGGTTATATACTCATTACAGGGGGGGTATGCAATTAAAATAACGCAGCAGGTATTGAGCACACAATATGATAAACATCGCAGTGCGATTAAGCCTACTTTAGTTTAATCAAATATTAATGGTTAAAAGGCGCTAGACCCCAAGGTAAATAAAAAGGTTGGCCAAACAAAGTTTGACCAACCAGTTGCGTTTATTAAGTTATAAAATAACTAAATCTGTCGTGTACAGTACTTGTGTTGGTAGGCCGTTTGGCGAGCCACCTAAAGGCTCTAAGCTAACAGCGAGTAGGGCAATATCTTGCGCTTTAAAGCGCGTGCCTTTGAGTAACTGTTTTTCACCGTTTTTAGGCAGTAGACCCAACGAAATTGGCGTGTCTTGCCCTTTTAAAATCATCCACAGCTCGTAGTCTTTATCGGTTTGCGCAACGAGTTTATCACTGGCTTTAACCGATAATGTTTGCTCATCTACGTTAATAAACCACAGTGATTGCTTATCTTGATTTTGTACTAAAGCAATTTGTTGGCTGTATTGGGGCTGAGTTGTGGGCTGAATAACCAAAAATGCTAAGATAATACAGGCAGCTGTAGCTATAAATGACCAATTGCGCCACAGCGATGTAGCTGGTTTGATCACCGTTTTAGCGGGTTGGTTGGTGTGTTCTAATGTATTTAAAATATTCTGCCACACTTGCGCGCTGGGTGTTTGAGGCGTAATTGCACTGGCTAAATCATTTAAATTTTGCTCCCACATTATAGTGGCTTCTCGGGCTTGCGGTAAGCTGAGCATTAAGCGTTGAAAACGTTTTCGTGCCAGGCCTTTTAAAGTACCTAATACATACTGCCCTGCTAAAGCATCAAGTAATTCTGGTTTATTATAATTCATAATGTTAAACACCTCTGCAACTGCTGCAAACCACGCCTGATCCAGCTTTTAACTGTGCCTAAGGGCGTTTCTATGTGATTGACTAACTCACCATGGCTTAGCCCTTTGTAATAGGCTAAATGAATGGCTTGTTTTTGTTGGGGATCAAGTTGCTCAATACAATTAACAAGTTTGGTTTGTTCGTCGTAACTAACATCGACTGCTTGTTCGTCGTATTCATCATCACCCATTGCCTGCTCTTTTCTTACCTTGTGATAACGCAATGCATCTAAGCTGCGGTATCTCACAATGCTTATCATCCAGCTAATAACTGTGCCTTTAGATGAGTTGTACTCTGACGCGTTATGCCAAATTTTTATAAATGCCTCTTGCAGTACTTCTTCTGCGTGCGCGCGGTTTGAAAGCATATTTAAACTAATCGCAAAAAGCTTTGCGCTTGTTTGCTGATACAAGTCAGCAAACGCGGCTTTGTTACCCTGTGCTGTTTTACACAAAAGGGGAGGTAAATTGTCGTTTTCCATAAGGTTCCTGTTGTTTTTATTATTACCGAGGTGTGTTGAGCTTCGTGAATTAACAATTGTTTTATTTAAGGGCAACTTAATCGCTTTGAAATAGAGACTAAACAGGCTGTTATAAATTTAACAAATAAAGATAAACACACTCTCAATAAACGTGTGAAAAGAGTGATTGGATGCAAAAACTTTTAAGCTGACATTTATATTAGCTGCTGTACACATTGAAACAAGTTTTAAATATAAACAGTTACCTTTGAGTAGTGAGAAAAAATGACCGATTACTGTGTAAAAAGCGCCTAATATGCGAATACAGCTAAAGCTAGCTACTTTTATTTATTTTATATCAGTTACTTAGTGTTGTTTTTGTTCCTAAAAAACAACTTTTGTTGGCGTGTAAATTGCTACTACACTTATACACAGCTGTAAAAAAATGTGCCAAAACAGTAAAAATAAAGGAGAAAATATGTGGGCTGCAACGAGTTATTTAATTTTAGCGTTAATTTTTATATTTATAGGGTGGGAGGTTAACTCGGTATATTTTGCAGTGGTATTTTACTGGAGTGCATTGTCGTTAATTCTTGTCAGTGGTGCTTACATTTTTAATTTGGCGAAAATTTTTAGAAAGCGTGAAAATGGTGTCATCCCATTTTATATCCGCTGGGCATTTGTGCCTTTTTTACTGGGTGTTCAAATTTACAATGCGTATTCTCGCAAGCACGATAAAGTCCCTCCCATTCAAAAAATTAACGACCATTTATTTTTAGCATGCCGATTGTTCCCCTCTGATATTGATACGTTAAAAGAAAACGGCATAACGGCAATATTAGATGTCACGTGTGAGTTTGATGGCTTAGAATGGAGCTCTACACAAGAAAATATTAGCTATTTAAATATTCCGGTGCTTGATCATAGTGTGCCTACCCATTCGCAATTAAACCAAGCCATTAACTGGATACATCATCATATTAAAGAAGACCGCCGCGTGGTAGTTCACTGTGCACTGGGCAGAGGGCGTTCGGTATTTGTTATGGCAGCGTATTTACTGAGCCAAGATAAAAACGCCGATGTTCACCAAGTGCTCGCGCAAATAAAAGAAACCCGCGAAACCGCAAATCTTAATAAGCATCAGCTTCGTCATTTAGCAAAGCGACATAAAAAGGGCGAGCTAGTTATTAAAAACAAAGCCGTTATTATTGCAAACCCTGTATCGGGTACCAAAATGTGGCAAGAAAAAGAGCATTTAATAGTGGCTAGGTTGTCGGCGTATTATGATTTAGAAGTATTAACCACCACCAAAGAAATAGACGGTATTGAGCTTGCTAAACAAGCCATTAAAGATAAGCCAGATATAATAATTGCCTGTGGCGGCGATGGAACCGTGACAGAAGTAGCAAGTGTGTTGGTAAACACTCAGTGCAAGCTGGGTATTATCCCAATGGGCACAGCCAATGCATTAGCGCATGTGCTTATGGGGATTAGCTCTAAAATCATTCCTGTTGAGCAGGCCTGCGATCTTATTATTGATGGGCAAACCCAAACAATTGATACGGCCTATTGTAATGACGAGCTTATGCTGTTGTTAGCTGGGATTGGTTATGAGCAATCAATGGTAGAAAAAGCAGATAGAGACTCAAAAAACGAATCGGGTCAGCTTGCCTATTTAAGTGGTTTTTTTCAGGCATTTAGTGAGCAAAAAGCGCAAACCCTTTATGTCACCCTTGATGATAATCAAACGCAGGAGGTAAATACAAATAGCTTTATTGTGGCTAATGCTGCGCCATTTACTACGTTATTAGCTCAAGGAGGTGGTCAGCCCGATCACGAAGATGGCCTATTAGACATTAATTGGCTGCTACCTAGTGATGAAAACACCACTCGCGTGTTAAGCATTGCTGAACTTATGTTTAGTAGTATTACACAAACGCATTTAGCAATTAGCTCGCATCATACCAACGCTAAAAAAGTAACGATAACCGCAGACGAAGAAATTAAGTATGTACTCGATGGTGAAATTAAAACAGCGGATACGCTTACTATTACAGTTGACCCCGCCTCGTTAAATGTAATTAGTAAGGAGTTATAAAATACAAAATGCACGTATTTAACGTGCATTTTTGTGTGTTACTTTTTAATGCTTGGCCAAACAAACCCACTGCTGTCGCTTTGGCTGGCAGGTTTAGGGCGCTGAGCGCTTTTGGGTTTACGCAGCGGCTTGTTACTTAACGTATGTAAGTAGAGAGCTTCAACTTTATCGCGAGCCCAAGGGGTTTTACGTAAAAATTTTAAGCTTGATTTAATACTCGGTGAGTCGGTAAAACACTTAATGTTTACTTGCTCGCCCATGGCTTTAAACCCTAAGCGCTGCTCAAGCTCTACTAAAATTTGTTCTAACGTTACCCCATGAAGAGGATTTTTTGGTTGATTATCCATAGCCATACTACTTATTTAAACTGTGCGCATTGTAGCGTAAATCCTCTTTTAGCGCTAATTGACCGTAATGGTTTTAGGCTTTGTGGGATAAACAATATTGCCTTTTTTATCTAATTTTAGCCAAATTAGCTCACTGTTATTATGCTGCGGGTTATTAGCAGCGCACACTAAGGTAAAAGAATGTACTTGTACCAGCGCGCCTTCACTATAACGTTTGTTGTCGTACCAACAAATATCACCATTATTAATAATCTCATTAGCGTCAATAATAGAATGGGTTTTGACTGTTTTTGCATAACTGCTAGGGGCCAAAGTGAACGCAATTAAAAAAATAAATAAAACCATAATATGACGCATGAGCGACCTCGAATTTTGATAGTTTAAAAATAGTACACACGATTAAAAAACATGCTAGGGTAAGTAATAGCGTTAAACAACACTGACTTAAACACACAATTATAAAAAGGTGAACACATGCAATTTAATCAAACAATGATAGATGAATTTACGTTATTAGCTAAATTTCCACGTGAGAGCAAAATGCAAGGGATTAAGTTACATTCGGATGCTGAACCAAGTTTATTAAGCGCGGCGCAAAGGTTGTTTGATAAAGGCGTGATAGACAGCCCAGATGGCGGCTATTTAACCGAACTGGGCCTTGATTTAATAGAGCACGTGAGTGTTATTCACTGCGCATTAAAAAGTTAAACTGCATCGCGCTGATTTTGCGGCGCGGCGTCACTAAAAGCGGGTAATGCATTACAACGTGCATAAATGGCTGCAATTTTTGGATACGCAGCCATATCTACATTAAAACGCAACGCATTAAATACCTGTGGCACTAAGCATATATCAGCGAGAGTGGGTGTATTGCCTACGCAAAACTCATTGTTTTCACTTAGCATCAATTCAATTTTTTCAAATCCAAGCTCTACCCAATGCCTATACCAGGCAGCTTTAGCTTGCTCGTCTACCTCCAATTCGTTGCTTAAATACTTCAGCACTCGTAAATTATTTACTGGATGAATATCACATGCCACTGCATAGCTAATATTACGAATTTGCGCTTTTTGCCATGCAGTGCCATAAATTAACGGCGTTTGCGGATAGCTTTCATCTAACCACTCTAAAATAGCGAGTGATTGCGCTAATACGCCTTCGTCCGTTTCAAGAGCAGGAAGTAAACCTTGCACATTTTTATCTAAGTAAGGCTGCGCTAGCTGTTCAGATTTAAGTAAATTAACGAATTGCATATCATGCTCAATGCCTTTTAAATTAAGTGCTATGCGTACACGGTATGCGGCAGATGAGCGAAAGTAGCTGTATAGTTTCATTGTTATTATTCCTCGCCTGTAAAATGTTTTGTGATACTACGCCAGCACTGAGTGTAATTAGTTTGGCGCTCTTTTCCTTCAAGGGCATATTTAGTGGGCGATATTATGTAACGAGACTCGAACATAAAGGCCAACGTGTTCTCGTATTTTTGCGGTGCAAGCTCAGCGTTAGATGCTTTTTCGAATACCTCGGCTTCAGGCCCATGTGGCGACATACAATTATGCAAACTAGCGCCTCCTGGTATAAACCCGTGCTCTTTTGCATCGTAAACCCCTTCTATTAAGCCCATAAACTCACTCATAATATTGCGATGATAGTAAGGAGGTCTAAATGTATTCTCTGCCACCATCCAACGCGGTGGAAAAATTACAAAATCTACATTTGCCATGCCTTCAGTGGCTGAAGGGGAGGTAAGTACAGTAAATATAGAAGGATCTGGGTGGTCAAAACTCACGGTATTAATAACATTAAAACGTGCTAAGTCGTATTTGTACGGTGCGCTGTTACCGGTCCAAGCAACTACATCAAAAGGCGAGTGTGTAATAGGGCAACTAAATAAATGACCGTTAAATTTAGTGACTAATTCAAAGCTACCTTCTTTATCTTCAAATGCAGCGACAGGGTATTTAAAGTCTCTGTCGTTGGCATAGCCATTTGCCCCGACGGGGCCGCGCTCGGCAAGTTCAAATGCGTGACCATAGTTTTCACAAATGTAGCCACGTGCGGTTTCATCAATTAAATCAACCGAGAATTTAATCCCGCGAGGAATGACGGCAATTTCCCCCGGCTTTACTGTGAGCTTTCCACATTCGGTGTGTAATAACAGTTCGCCATGCTGAGGCACAAACAACAGCTCACCATCGGCATTACAAAAATAACGCTCTTGCATAGAACTGTTAGCAACATAAACATGAATACCCATACCGGTTTGTCCATTGGCACTGCCATTTGCAGCCATTGTAATTAAGCCATCAATAAAATCAGTGGGCTGTGTGGGAATATCAATAGGGCTCCAGCGCATCATTGTAGGGGGCGTAATTGCTTCAGTTATAGGCGCTGTTCTTATTAGAGCGTTATCTATAGCGGTGTATTCACCTTGTACAACCGATGGGCGAAGGCGGTACAGCCACGTGCGACGATTAGCGGCTCGCGGGGCGGTAAAGGCCGTGCTGCTAAATTGCTCGGTGTATAAATTGTACTTCACCTTTTGTGGGGTAAATTGCCCAACAGGCAATGCACCGGATAGCGCTTCGGTTTCAAACTCATTGCCAAAACCGCTCATGTAGTTTATTTCGCTGGCCATATTTAGATCCTGTGAGAGTGACATTGTTTTATTTTTCTAGGGCCTGTTTATCTTTCGAGGTTGAATTTATAGCAGTCTGTTTGGGAATTAGGCAAGGCAGAGCCTATGCTGTGTGGTTGTTCCCCATAAATAGGCCATAACGTAGCATAAATGCCAAACAGGCGCTGCCCGAAGGGTTCTGCCTAGAGGCCATTTACTCTTTGTTGCTCGGTTTTTTACTTAGCCCACTAGGTTACAAACCTCGCGCCGCGATTAAATGGCCCCTAGATTGAACAAATTTCAATCCTGAAAGGTCAACAGGCCCTAATTAGTTTAAAGTACTCTCAAGTGAGAGTAATTTCAAATGGGCGCATGTTTTAGCCTGTAAATAAAAATGCACAGTTTTCACAGTGTGTAAATGCGATGAGAAAGTAATAATGGAAATAGATCTAGAGCAGTTTTTGCCCTATCAGTTGAACCAAATGGCAAATCTCATAAGCGATGATTTTGCGCGTGTTTATCAGCAAAAATACAACTTAACCATCCCTCAATGGCGGGTGTTGGCAAACTTAGCACAATATGGCAAAAGCAATGCAAAAGATTTATGTACTCAGGCCAATATGGACAAGTCAACGGTTTCGCGAGTTATAAAATCATTGCTGCAAAGAGGGTATGTTGAAGCACAACTAAATCAGCAAGATAAGCGAGTGACGCAGGTTATGTTGAATGAGCAGGGCAATGCAATTTACAAGCTCATAGCATGTGATTCACAAAATTGGGAAGGGCAATTAGCTGAAAAATTTAGTAAGCAGCAACAAGTCCAATTGCTAAATTTACTAAAAGAGCTTAAAGGTGCCTTATAAAATCAATCCGCAATAATACTTAATCATTTTGAGGGGATAAATAGATCATTTAATTAAGCTGGTTGGTAAAAAAAAGCCCATCAAAAGATGGGCTTTAATTAGTCGTTTTTTACGCTAATGCGATTAGAAAGTGTAACGAACACCTACACGCATTTGCCATAATGACGCATCAGATTGTACTGATGTATTTGCGTTGTTTTCATTAAAGCCTGAGTAAACGTAACGGCCTTGCTCATCAATCGTGGTTTTGATCATGCTAGCGCCAACGAAAGGACCTTTTTTAAGTACGCCCCAATCATCGTTTAATAGGTTAGTTAAGTTATCAATTACGAAGAACGCTTCACCTTTATGGCCATCCATAAAGCCTGGTAATTCTTGAGTAACTTTAAAGTTAAATTTAACAAACCAATCTGAGTTTTCAGCATTACGGCCAGTGATTTCACCACGCTCTAAACCGTTAGACGCGATAAAATCGTTAAACGCGTTAATTTCATCAGCGCTCATGTTGTAAACAACGTTAGGATCGTTTTCAAGTGGTACGTAAAGTAACTGACGACTCCCGTTCCAGTTGCTATCCCCGAATTTACTATCGCTACCATCAAACGTGTAGCTGTATGGTAAGCCTTTGTATGCTTCACCGTATAGGTTAAAGCGAGTAGCAAAACCATCTACAAATTCATGAGAGTAGCCAAGCGTCATAGTAAAACGATGTGGAATTTCGTAATCAGATGATGCAACACCAGGGTTACCAGGATCAGTTAGCGCAATGTTACCGTAGTTTGAGCCAGCAACAGAGCTTGTCATTGGGTTAACATCGTCTGAATCTGTGTACGCGTAACCAAAATTAACGCTTACGCCATTATCAAACATTTTGCTTACTGCTAATGAAATAACCGATGAATCACCGCTATCGCCACTTACATTTGTAAGAAGGTACTCACCAGAGCGGCCTTCAATAGACTCGTAAAGAGGGCGACCATCAAATGTAGTTTCGCCCGAATCCTGAAGTGCGATGTCACGCATTAAGGCAGCATCTTTCTTCTTAGAGTATAAGTAATCAAGTGAAATTACATACTCGTTTTCAGTTGTGTATGTTGCACCAATTGAGTATTTCCACTCTGAAGGAATTTCAAAATCTGGGTCAACAGCGTTTGTTGCTGAATCACCCGAGCCGATAACAGTGTTAGCAACTTCATCAAACATCTCTTGCGGTACTTCAAAACCAGGCGCGCCGCCATTTACGTTTGGCGTATTGAATAAATCAACTGGGCTGCGGAATGTACCGATGTTTGTAATACCATCGTTAGAGTAAGAGTTAGATAACCACACATTTGGGTTACCACCAGAGAATAAGCCAACACCGGCGCGTACTTCTAATTCGTCTGTTGCATACCACTGGAAGCCAACACGTGGTTGAAGTAAATCAATACCATCGAACGTGCTTTGGTTACTAAAGCCGTAGCGGTCAGTAAAGTTTTGGTTGAAGTTAGGTACGTCATCACTTGTGTATTTATCGTAACGTAAACCAAACGTGATGTTTGCATCTAAGTCTGTAAATGCGTATTCATCTTGTACATAAAACGTATGCTGAGCGTATGAAAAGCTTGCAGCTGCATCGTTTGGATCGTTAGTCGCTGCAGCATTATTGTAGTAAACACGGTCAGCTAAGCCGTCTTCAAAATCATCGATTGAATCAAAACGATATTCACCTTCAGTATGCTGTACGAATAAGTTAAATACGTCTAACTCTTCAAACTCATAACCAGCAGTAATTGTGTGTTGGTCAAGGTAGTAAGTACCCGCTACTTTAAATGTAGTGGTATCGTAATCTAAATCATTTGATTGACGAGAGTCATCTGGACCAATGTAAACCGTACCACCATCTTCTGTACGAATTTGCATTTCGCCAAAGCTGCTAGCAGCATCAAGTGACTGTACAGTTGCATCTAGTTCTGATTTACCAATACGAACTTCAGTTGAAAAGTCATCTGACCAATCTGAGTAAACAGAACCAATAATTGATGTGAATTCTGCACTTTGGTCGTAAAAGTGGTTAGATAATGAAACACGGCTAGAACCAGTATCAGACTGTGAAACCGTATTACCATCGTTGTAGTTATAGATTAAGTTTGCACGGTGATCTTCGTTGATGTTCCAATCTAATTTAACTAAGATTTTTTCATCTTCAACCGGCATACTTGAAGGCATACCGCCTACGTCATAACCATATACAGATTGAGCTACACTTGTAATACGAGCAATATCATCTGCAGTTACACTGCCGCTGCTTAAACCGTCGTAGTTAAACTGTTGAACACCTTCAAGTTTTTCATATGAAGTGAATAAAAATAGTTTATCTTCGATTAACGGTAAGCCAACGTTAAAGCCGTAACGTTTTTCGGTGTAGTTACCGTTATCAACGTCTTCGCCTTCAATTTCGTCGCCTTTGAATGAATCACTTGTGAAATCGTAGAAGATGCCACCGTGAACTTCATTACCACCAGATTTTGTTACCGCATTAATGTTACATGAGGTAAAACCACCGTACTGTACGTCAAATGGTGCTAGCTCAGCTGAAACTTGCTCAATTGAATCAAACGAGAAAGGGGCACGAATAGTAGGGTAACCGTTAGAGCTTAAACCAAAGTTATCGTTCATACGAACGCCATCTAGCGTTAAGCTGTTGTAACGAGGGTTACCACCACCACAGTTGATTGAACCGCGGCTATCATCAATTGTGATACGCGGGTCAATACGAATGATATCTTTTAAATCACGGTTAATAGCAGGCGTGTTTTCAAGATCAGTTAAAGTAAATGTAGACGCTGGGCCAGTACCACCAGACATAGAGCTGATAGGTGCGCCTGTTACTACAATTTGCTCCATGCTTGATTGTGGCTCAAGTGCAGCATTTACTGGGTAATCGTTACCAATGTTTAGGATAATGTTATTAAATTCTTGATCAGCATAAACATCAGAATCAACGATTACCTTGTAAGGACCACCAACACGAAGGCCTTTAGCAGTAAAGTAACCTGCATCGTTTGCTTCTGTTGTTTTAACTGAGCCAGACGGTACGTGTAAAATTGTTATTTTGGTACCTGGAGCTGGGTTACCGTTTGGACCGGTAATTTGACCCTTAATCGCAGAGGTTGTTTCGTTGGCGAATGCAGCGCCACTTACACTTACACACGCAGCGATAGCAAGTGAGAGTGCTGTTTTTTGAAGTTTAGTCTTCATTTTCATTTCCCGTGAAAGTTATAATTAAATTGTTATTTTAAGTAGTATAAAGTCAGCAGTGTTGTTGAATTTATACTCTTGTAATATGCAAAATTAATTTGCACAATTTATACTTGTATACTTAACTAAATTTGGATTAATTACTTATTGTTATGTTACCGCCGTTATGTGACAGTATTATGAAATGCAAACTTTATAATTCCTTTTACAATTAATTATTTACATTTTGTAATTAATACATTTTTAGCTGTATTATTTTAGCTATACTCCAGAGAGTGTATAAACATAAATTAATTCCCGTGTGTAGGTTTTTTATTTATAGGTTGATTGTTATTTTGTCGTTATTTTTAATTTTTTATTGTCATCTGACGAATCAAATAAATAGTTCAATACACCCGCAAGCCTAACGCCTGCTTTTTGCAAACGCTGCTTAACAAGCGGATTGTATTTGAAAACATAACTATAGCTCACTTCATCACTGGTTGAGGTATAAATATCTTCGGCCAGTTTGTGAGATTCCATCAGCCAAGTAGTAGGGCTGCTGTTTAAGTATGTTTTAATTAATGCTGCATCGTCGGTATCTATAAACTTAGCGTATTCAGTGTAAGCTAAGTTTTCATTTTCTATTAATCTAGTGTCCCAAAGGCTATGCAAATTGGTTTCGTTGTCAAAAAAATCAACTTTAATTAAATTGCCGCCTCTATCTTCACTTCGCCCAGCATGAAATGGTTGATGGCTGTCGCCAACCAAGTGAACTAAAAACTTTAAAGCAAACTGTTTTTCATTAAGGGAAGAGGTAGATGACTTAAGTGTATTAATAGAGAAGTAAATACCTTCTAGAATATTTGTTACATCGTCTTTGCTGTGTGTATGTGCGTGATTTAGAGAAAGTGTTTTATTTTTAGGAAGGTTTATGTAGTGCCAGCGTGAAGATTTTTTACGCCAAAATAGTTCAGGACTAGATCGCATTTCATCTGCCCAAGTAGCAATTTGAGCTAGGGATTGTCCTTCTAATAGTGGTAACAGGTTATGCACTGTTTCATCACTCAAATGTTGCTCAGCAATATGCCCAACAATTCGATGACCATTTTGACCCCACGCATACGCTTTAGAAGTTGTAAAAACAGCACCAATTATTAACGTTGTTGCTACGAGAGTAGCAATTTTAATGCGCATCAATGTTTCCTGCATTTATTTTTATTCACCTATTAGCTGGTGTGAACATTGTGATTGTTTTTGCTAAATATAGAAAGGAGTCAAGAGTATTCATTATTTCTTATTCATAATCGCATTAAATCAATAACTTACCTTTGATGGGTAAAATTACTTGTTGTAATAAGTAAATAATATTGTTCAAATAAAGCCTTAGTGTTGTTAGGTACATCTTATTGATGGGGTTTGGAAAGGTCATGTTACATAAACTGTCGTTTGTTACACTTTTGTTTCTGGTTATGGTTGCTGCATGGTCTGTTGGAAAGGTGAGCGTTAAAAGTGATGAAATAAATTTCCCAGAACTAATAAAAACGTCAACACAATGTTATACAACAGCCAGTGAAAACAAAAATCAGCTTATTGTATTTACGCCATCGCAAAGCGTGGCAGAGAAGCTTACAGAGTCTCTATGCCTTGATACCGTGGTAACGAAACAATACGGTTCAGTTAAAGGTTACTGGGGTGACAGTACAACGGAAAGCTTCGATTTTGTCGGCAAAGGGATTGCAGACCTCGTACTTGCAAAAAATAATATAATGGATGCCTTTAATGCAGAGCTAACTTATAACTATCAATCTGTGGTGGGCTTTTCTGATTACACCGCATTTTTTATCTCCTCAAAAGAAAAGCCACGCTTAACAAAACAATACTTTTTAGATAAGCGTATAGGCTTATTAGATTACCCTACAAGCCGCTCTGGCCATATACTTCCAAAGAAAATGTTTAAAGATTTAAATATTAACTTAGCCAATTTAGATATTACTTACGCCAGTTCGCACAGCGAGCTTCGTGACTTATTAGCTAATGGGCAGGTCGATATTATTGCGTCTTTTTGGAAAGAAAGTGATGCTGCTCGTTTTTCAAAAAATTATATAACCCCTTTAAGTAATAAAATTTCAGGTTCGCGCTGGTATTTAAAAATGCAGCAAAACAATACAGACCTTTTATGCGCTGTACAGCGTCATATTCTTGATATGTCAAAGGAGCAGACACTGAGTTATTACAAAGAGGCGCAATCGTACTGGGATTGCAGTTCAGAGCAGGTAACAGCTAAAGATGAGAGCGTTAAAAATGGATAAGTATAAATATGTTTTTTTTGGCTGCGCTGTTTTTATTATTAACTGTTTAGTGTTTTATGTGTCTGTAATTAATGAGCAGAGTGACGCTATTAAACGCCAGGTTATTGAAACCGAAAAACAAGTTGCGCTGGATTTACCGTTAATTGCGCTCTCTAATGAGCTTTTAAAGCACTCGGGTAACCAACATGCAGTGCAAGACTACTTATTAAAGCTCAACGGCTATTTAGACAATAATCTTCGCTTAGTTAAAATTGTGCCAAAATCAGCTAAGCCTTTAACTTTAAAGCCAAACCAGTTTGTAAGAACACTCAAGTCGAGCACTACCCATGTCTCTTTAGTGTTTGAGAAAAACGCACAGTTTTGGTCAGAAAACAGATTTTTAATTTGTTTGTTATTTTTGGTTTTGAGTATTTTATTTAGTAAATGGCTGAAGTCTATTATAGGTATGCCTGTAGATGCTAAAGGCCCTTCACTGAACGCTGATACTGACTTAGGAAAACCAAAAGAGCTGGCATTGATCATTGATTTAAACACTAAAACACTCAGTAATAGTTATATGCCTGAGGCTACAGTGTGTTTAGCTAACAAACCCCTATGCTTTTATTTAGCATTAATAGATTTTTGTCGTGATAATAAAGATGTTGTGCTAAATCAAAATAAATACGTGCCAGATGAGCTTATAGAGCTTGCTAATAAGTACTTTTATAGGTTGATTGAGCTTGGACATACTATACGCAAGCGGCCAAATTTTAATAGCAGCTTAGAAAAAACACTCAGTGAGATTCGTGCAGCCCTAGACGAGGTCTTAAACGAACACCCTGATATGAAAGACATTTATTATCCGCCTAAAGCATATGGCGAGGGCTCTCGCTCACGTTTACACAGTTACGGTTTAATAAATATTGCAAAGGGAAACATAGAAATAAAAGGAAAGTAGTCAGCTACTTTCCTTAAACATTATCTTTTAATAACGTTTTGTTATTTAGGTGCAAACTGCGCAGCTTTAAGTGGACTATTTTGCGATACAAAGGTTTTAAGTGCCTGGGCATCGGTTTCATCTGTGCTAACAAACCCTTTGAGTTTATTAATAGCAGGGTAACCATCACCACCTGATGCGTTATAGCTATTTAAACTCATACGGTAAGTTTTATTTTCATCAAGTGGCTTACCATCAATGAGTACACTGACTAATTTGCCATTTTTACGGGTAAACGCTAATTTGTGATATTGCAAATAGGCACCTGCATCAACAGGGAAGCTGGTCACTGTTTCTAAGTAGTTCCATAAATCACGCCCTTGCCAGTCCATGTAAGTAATGCGATTTTTAAACGGGTGTACTTTTAAAATATCTTTATAGCTAATATCGCCAGCTTCAATAGAGCTTCTTATTCCGCCACCACTAATTAGGCCAAAGTCGGCGCCAACTACATTCATTTGTGCCTGTATAATCACACGGGCTAAATTAGTTTGTTGGTAACGTACCTTGTTTCTATCGCCCTCTAAACGCGCATCAACACTGCCAATTTTACCTGCAATTTGTTTTGCGCCTTTTGCTTGGTAACTTGCTAAAAAAGCTTCTAGGGTCGGATCGGGTTTAATGTATTCGTTGGCTAATACTTGTTTACTAGACCCATCGGCTTGAATTTCATCAACATATAAATTAACTGGCAACAATTTATAATCAAGTAGGGTGAGCTTTTCGTTTTCTAGCTTAAACTCTGCCTTACCCACATACTTACCCCACTCATGTGCTTGCATAATCCATGTGCCGTTTTGCTGATCGGGCTTACACGCAAGACCGGGTTTAAAGTTATCGTCATTTTTATTTTTAGCTGCCATACAAACCGGCTCTTGCGAGTGACCACCAATAATCATATCTAAGGTATTAGCGGGTAAAGAGCGGGCAAGTGTGACATCGCCCGGGGCATTAATCCCAAAGTTTGCATCTACATAATGGCCCATGTGAGTAAGTGCAATAGTGATATCGGGGTTGTATTGCTCATTAATTTTTTTAGCGAGACCTGCTGTCACATCAACGGGGTCTTTAAATTCTAAATGGCCAATATATTGTGGGTTAGCTATTTTAGCGGTGTCTGTAGTGGTAAGTCCTATAACCGCAATTTTTAAGCCCCCCTTTTCAAAAATTTTATAGCCTTGAAATGCGCTTTCCCCAGTTGCTTTGTCAAAAATATTTGCAGACAGTAAGGGAAAGGTAGCCCATTGCTGCTGCTTAGTTAAAACGCTCAGTGGGTTATCAAATTCATGGTTACCAATTGCCATAGCATCGTAACCGAGTAACGACATTCCCTTAAAATCAGGCTCTGCGTGTTGTAAGTCTGACTCAGGTATACCGGTGTTAATATCACCGCCAGAAAGCAGCAGTACGGCATGGCCTTGCTGTTGAGCTTTGTTACGTAAAGCGTCAATTAACGTTTTACGCGCCGCCATACCATATTCACCTTTTTCGTTATGCCAAAAGCGCCCGTGATTATCGTTAGTATGTAATACAGTAATATACTGTGGAGTAGAGGAGGTGTTTAAAGGTGAGCCTGTACAACCTATAACAGATAAAATAACTGAAAATAAAATAATTATACGCATGAAATACCCATTTATTATGGTGTGCTTAATTTATTAGGCGGTTAGTTTAAACTAATTTAGCGATAAATAACGTACTTATTTTATACTTTTTTATATTCGAGTTTTAAAAGTAATATTAAATTATTAAATGCTTTTACACAAAGCGAATACAGCGAGTGTTATTTAAAAGAATATGTAATGAAGTGTAACTAAAAGGGAATTAATTGTAGTTGTGCCTTCTAAATGCTTTTCCTTGGCGTATAGTGTGGATTAATATTAACACTTAATTTAAATAACAATAACAAAAAGGACTCATAATGAAAAAGTGCCTGATTGGCTCACTACTTGCGTTTTCGTGCTTTACTAGCCAAGCCACTATTGTTGAAATGCAAACTTCGCACGGGGTGATAGAGCTTAACTTGTTTGATCAACAAGCCCCCAATACGGTTGCTAACTTTCTAAGTTATATTGAAGATGACGCGTATAACCAAACCGTAATACACCGCTCAGTCAGCGACTTTGTAATACAAGGCGGTGGCTTTACATTTACCGACGAATTAGTGCCAATAACCACCAAGCCTGCTGTTGTTAATGAGCCTGTTTTATCTAATGTGAAGGGCACAATCGCGATGGCTAAATTAGCCAACGATGAAAACAGCGCAACGAGCCAGTGGTTTTTTAATATGGTTGATAATAGCGAAGCGCTTGATACCCAAAATGGCGGTTTTACAGTATTTGGGCAAATTACAGCGCAAAGCCAAGCTACGCTCGATAATATTGCTGGATTGGTACACTGCGGCGATATCCCGTTGGTTGATATAACCAGTGAACAATGCTCAAGTAGCGATGTCGCTCTGAGCAGCGCTAACTTTGTAACTATTAACAGTGTGGTGGTATTAGATGACGACCCGCTTTCATCGGCCAACTTAAACCCAACAGCCAATACATTAATAAGCCAGGACGATTCATCAGCAGAGGCTGGCTCATCAAGCAGTTCGGGTGGGAGTATGGGTGTTGGTTTTTGCTTAATTGCACTGCTTGGTGTGGGTAAACGCTTAAAACGCGCTAAATACTAATTATGTGTTAAACAGTAAATAAAAAAGCGGCTAATTAAGCCGCTTTTACTAAAATGCTAAAATTCGCCAAACAATCGCGAGCCATAAAGCAAACACACTGGCGCAGCCTAATAAAAAAACATTAAAGCGCATTCTTACATTATTACTGCCAATATGAACAACCGTATGCACAATACGCGAAATAACAAATAAGCACGCAAGCGCAGTAATTAAGTAGCTAGCGCTGTTAAGTTGCAATGCAACGATACAACCGATATAAAAAAGCACTGGTATTTCAAACTGATTGGTAAAGTTTCTATCTGCTACGCGTACGGTATCGCCTGCGTTATCAAGGCGCATGGTTTTAAAATCGCTCAACTGTAATTGTTTGTTTTTTGCAGCAGCAAAGCGTCGCTTGCCCATAATTAACATTACAACGAGCGATAACGTTACTTGTGCAAACATGGCGAGTATTATTATTTTTTCCATCCTATTTCCTTCGTTATTATTTTCTGACTTTAAGTATGCAGGTGTTTTTCACAATGTGTTACATAAATTAGTATTATTTTGTGGTAAACCCTTAATTGTTAGTGTTAATTTAGCTCTATTACGTTGTTTTGAGCGCATCCTAAGCGCAATTTTAATGGAAAAACAAAATGAAAAAAATTCTTGGTTTTAGCGTCATCGCTTTAGCAGTTTTAAGTGGCTGTACTAATACATCATCTACCCCATCGGTTGCTAGTTCTTCGCAAAGCTCCTTACTCTCAGACACATTAGTTGTAAGCCCAAATGATACGCGCGAATATAAAACCCTTACCCTCGAAAACGAAATAGAAGTCATTTTAGTCTCTGATCCAAGCGCTGAAAAATCAGCAGCATCGCTAAGTGTAGGCGTAGGCTTACTACACGACCCTATGATGCAGCAGGGTATGGCACATTACTTAGAGCATATGCTTTTTTTAGGCACAGAGCGCTACCCCGATACAAAAGGCTACTCTGACTTTATGACCAAAAATGGCGGGGTAAATAATGCGTATACCTGGCTCGATATTACAAACTACATGTTTAAAATTAATAACGATGCCTTTGATGAAGCGCTAGACCGTTTTGCTGATTTTTTTAAAGCCCCTAAGCTGTACCCTGAATATACAGATAAAGAAAAAAACGCTGTAAATGCCGAGTGGTCAATGCGCCGCGAAATGGACTTTTTTGGCCAGTTTAAACTTGCCCGTAAAATGATGGGCGCTCACCCGGCAAATCGCTTTTTAATTGGTAACCTAGAAACGCTAGGAGACAAAGAAGGCAGCCAATTACACAAAGAAACGGTCGACTTTTACAATAAATACTATTCATCTAACATTATGAAAGTAGCGCTTATTTCAAACTTGCCAATTGAGCAAATGGAGCAAAAAGCAAAAACTTATTTTGCCGATATCAAAAATAAACACATTGAAAAGCCAACCGTTACCGCAGAGCTTGATTTTGATAAAGCCGGTGGCAAAAAAGTATATTACTCACCTAATGAAGACGTAAAACAGCTGCAACTTGAGTTTACTATTAATAACAACAGCCGCGACTTTGCGGTTAAACCTAACCGTTATGTCAGTTATTTATTAAGTAATGAAATGCCAGGTAGCCCGGCACAATTACTACGCGACAAAGGCTGGGTATCGCAATTAACAGCGTCTCCTTCTCCTAGTCAGTACGGCAATTACGGCGCGCTTACTATTTCGCTTGAATTAACCGATGAAGGCATGAAAAACCGCGAAACAATTGTCGCAACTATTATGCAATACATTGAACTGATTAAAAAAGAAGGTGTAGATGCTAAGTACTTTAATGAAATTCGTACATCACTTAGCAATCAATTTAAGTTTTTAGAAAAAGGCGATGAGTTTAGCTATGTCAGCGCGCTTACTGGTAGCATGCAAGATTACCCATTAAATCATGCCATTGATGCGCCTTACTATTATGCCAAATTTGACGCAGAGGCGATAAACGAAGTACTTAAGCAATTAAATGCTGATACGCTGCGCGTTTGGTATATTTCGCAACAAGAAGAAACCGACTCGCAACTGCATTTTTATGATGGTAAATACCGCATAGAAGATATTAGCGATGCCGAAATTGCCAGTTGGAAAACATCAAGCGAGTTTAAGCTTGCTTTACCAAGTGTAAATAACTTACTACCTGAAAGCTTCGCGATTAAAACAGCTGAGTTTAAAGAGCAAAAACACCCTGAACTGGCTTACGATAAAAACGGCGTAAAAGTATGGCGCCAAGCAAGCCAAAAATTTGCTGCCCAGCCAAAGGGGTTGGTTGAGGTATATATTAATACCCAGCCAGGCTTAAATGATATTAATGCTGAAGTACTTTACTCAGTATGGGCCGACTTATATAACATTCAACAAAGCCAACTAAGCACCGAAGCCGCCATTGCCGGCATGAGCGTTAACCTTGCGCCAAGTAATGGTTTAGTTTTATCAATGAGTGGCTTTACCGATAAGCAAGATGTACTTTTAAAACAAGCACTAAGCGGGTTAAAAGCCGACGTAACGGCACAAGCATTTACCCAAGCAATTGATCGCTACAAACGTGGCTTGTTAAATCAGCAAAAGCAATTTCCGTATGCACAAGCATTTGGCGCCTACTCTAAACTTATCCGCACAGGCAGCTTTGATACAGAGGCACTGATAAAAGCTGCAGAATCGTTAAGCGTTGCCGATTTAAACAAGCTAAAAACAGCCACATTTGCCACCAACGATTTACGTGTATTTAGCTACGGTAATTACAACCAACAAGATATAGAATCGATAGCCACTGAGTTAAGTGCCACTTTACCAAGCAATCATACATCGAGTGAGTTTGCGCGCAGTAAAGCATGGTTACCACAGCCAGGCGAAACGCGAGTATTGCAAAAAGATATTGATGTTGCCGATGTGGCAGTTGTTGATATGACCGTTCACCCAGTGCCAGGGTATAAACAAAAAGCGCAAGCCGCTGTGTTACAAAGCCACTTTAGAACCATTGCATTTGATAAAATGCGTACCGAAGAGCAGCTTGCATACGCTGTAGGCGCGCTGGCTCGCCCAATAGAGGATTACTCGGCAATTGGCTTGTTTATTCAAACACCTGTTAAAGGGCCAAAAGAAATACAGGCACGTTTTGATCAATTCAAAAAAGAGTACGCGGTAGAGCTTGATAATATGAGCTTAGATACTTTTGCTCAACTTAAAAATGCCACGCTTGTATCACTAAAAGAGCAGCCTAAAAACCTAAGCGATGAAATGGGGCCACTTATTACCGATTGGTATCGTGAAAACTTTAACTTTGACTCTAAGCAAAAGCTAATTGATGAAGTTGAAAAAGTAACGCTTGAAGATATTAAGCAGTACTACAAACAAACTATGTTAAACCCACAAGCCGCACGTTTAAATGTGCAGTTACGTGGTACTAAGTTTGTAGAAAGCGACTTTGCTGATTTACCAAATCAAACCAAAATTCAATCGCTTGAAACCTATTACAATGGTATTAAATTACAAAAATAAGCTATATATATTTATACAGCTAAATAATACCAATCCGCTTAATTAAGTATTATTGTGGATTGGTAAAACACCCCAATGTAGACTACATTGGGGTGTTTTATTTGTATTAACTTAATTTATGCCATAACAATAAAGCCGACAACGGCAAGTGCCGCGGCAATTAATGTATAAGGCAGTTGTGTTACTGCATGGCTCATTAAATTACAGCCAGAGCCTTGTGCTGCAAGTACGGTAGAGTCTGAGTAAAAACAGGCTTGGCTACCAAATGATGAGGCCGATAACAACGCGCCAATAACCAGTGGAATATTAGCATCAACGGCAGTTGCCAGTGGCATAACTATTGGGATCGACACAGCAAAAATACCCCAACTAGAGCCTGTAGCAAACGCTAACACCGCCATAGCAATAAATACCACCGCCGGTAAGTATTGGGCAGTCATGTACGGGCTCAAACTACCGATCACAAACTGCGCTAAGCCAATTAAGTCGCACACATCTTTAAATATAAATGCGGCTATTACAGTGCCAATAGCCGGTATCATGCTTTTAAAGCCATCAAGCATGCGCTCTATCATTTCGCTAAAGCTCATTAATTTTTGTAGTGCATAAAAAGGAAGCGTTACCGCCATAGTTGCTAATAAGCCTTTATATACATCTATTTCAAAGTAAACTGTAAAGGCTACTAGTAAAATTATAGGCAGTAAAAAGTTGTGTAATTTTCCTTTAGGGTCTGCATCTTCAAAGCTTTCTTCTACTGCTTTTACAGCGTATTCGTCGGCTGTTTGAATATCACTAAATTGCGCAGGGTCTACAGTGGCTTGCTCAACTTGCGCTAACCTTTCGGCTTTTTTCATAGGCCCAATAGCAGGTATAACACCCAGTACCACTAACAAAACCACCAATACTGCAAACCAGGCGTAAAACATATAAGGAATGGCTTGAATATAAACCGCAATGCCTTTGCCTTCCTCGGCAATGCCGTTATCGACTAACAAGCCACCAAAAAATACCGCCCAAGTCGATAAAGGGACAAGTACGCAAATAGGTGCCGCTGTTGAATCTACAACGTAGGCTAGCATTTCTCGGCTTACTTTAAATTTATCGGTAATGCGTTTCATTGTTTCACCAACGGTAAGCGCATTTAAATAGTCATCAATAAAAATAACCACACCTAAACAAAAGGTCATAAATAAAGAAGAGCGTTTACCTTTAGTGTATTTTAGCGCTAATTTGCCAAACGCCGACGCACCGCCAGTGCGCACTAATAAAGTGATTAAAGCGCCAAAGCTTCCGCACACGAGTATTAACCAACCTATGGTTTCGTCGGTCATTACTTTAAGTGACGTGTTGGCAAAGTTAGCAAGCACCTGAGCTGGGTCGGCTATTACTAGGCCAACTAAAGCGCCAATAAGTAAAGATAAAATAGGGCGGCGTAAAACAACAGCCAATACCACAACCACCGCTGGTGGCAGTAAACTTAATGCAGAAGGTTCAAGCATTTAAAGATTCACAAAATTAAAAGCATATTTAAATAATAAATTGCTTAACAAAAACAAAGCAGGTAATAGTCATTACGTGCCAAGTCACTGCTTTTGCCGCGTAGGGTGCTTTGCTGTTATGTTAAATTAATAGCGAAAGGGAAACGCGTTGGCTTTGGCGCCAGACGGTGCAAGAGAAGCATGCCGCTATTGTTGTGCCTGTAAAAACATCGGCGCAAAAATAATCCGGTTTTGTATTTCAGTCAATAAAAATTTACGTACAAAATAACTTTTTATAGGAGATAATGTGGAGGCCGTATTTAAAACCCAACGTTTATTATTACGCTATGCAAATGAGCACGATGCAGCCATGTTACTTACTTTGGTGAATCAGCCAAATTTTATAAAATATATTGGCGATAAAGCCATTTATACGCACAGCGATGCCAAGCGCTACATTGAGCAATCGTTTAGGGCATCCCATAAACACCAAGGGTTTGGCCCTTATATTATTACTTTACACAATGGTGAAGTAGTAGGAGTTGTGGGTTTTTATAAACGCGACGTACTGCAACTGCCAGATTTAGGTTTTGCCTTGTTAACCCGTTATGAGAAAAACGGTTATATTTTTGAAGCGGCCAAAGCGCTATTACAAAATAGGCACACACTTGGGATAAAGCAGGTCAGTGCTATCTGCGCGGCTAATAATACCGCATCTCAGTGTGTATTATTAAAGTTAGGTTTTAATAGGGTAGGCAAGGCGGTTATTAATAATGATAAAACCGCCGTAATTATATATGGTTATTAAAGTCGCGCTTGCTCTATGGCTTTTGCTACGCTTAGGTTTATGTTTTGCCAAGTTTGCTCAAGGGTAGCCACTAAGCCATCGTAACCATCATCTTCTATTGGAACTACATGCGAAAAATTATGCACACTAATTAGGCGGCGGCCGGTTTCTGGGTGGGTGTAATATAAGCGCCACAGGCCAGAAATATCAGCATTGCCTTGCATATCACCATTAAAGTGGTGCACTTCATATTCAAGCTCGTAAAACGTTTGCTGATCAAGCTCGGTAATTACCGGTAAGCCCTTAATGACCATCCAATTAGGCATTGCATTAAAAAGGGTTTGTTGCGCTGTAGCGGTGAGCATCACATCGGGCGATTCACCCCATAGGTTGTAATTTGCCGCATGAATTTGGTTGCTATCAATTTTCATTGCTATACCCAAATTGTTTAAAGCGCCTCTAAGGGCCACGGTTTGCACTCTTAATTGGGCATCAGTTTCTTTTACATGGCGTGATGATGAAGCAATGGGTTGTTCAAACTGATAATACTGCGTTGCGGTTTGAATTGACGCACTGCACCCTGCAAGGGTAATTAACACGGTTATGGCCAAAAATAAGTGTTTCATTATTGCTTCCTTGGTTGTGGATCAGCAGGGAGTGCTTTATCAAAAATAAACATATTAGGTTGTTCGTTTAAACCCCGTGTAAGCGGCTGAATTTCTTCACTTAAGCGTTTAAATTCAAGCAAGGTTTGCTGTAATTGATGATGAAACTCAGAGCCGGCCTGATAACTTGCCATGGTTTTATCAAATTGACGCATGGTCACTTCAAACTGCTCCATACTTTTGGTCATTTTATCAAAGTTACGGTTAAAGTCGCCGGGTAAGTTTTGGGTATCTTTTTGGCTTAATAACGCACGCATTTCGTTAGCAAGCGCTTGGTAGTCGCTAAATGTAGCCTGCATTTGCGCTAGGCTGTCTTCAATTTTTAAATCGTTTACCTTGTTAAGCACATCCGAGACCTGATCGGCAAGCACCGTAATGCCGCTAGATATACTCGGAAATACATCATACTGGGCAAGCTTTGCTAAATGCGCTTTTGGTGCGTCGGGGTATATATCAAAATCTACATACACTGCGCCAGTTAAAAGGTTGCCAGGTTTTAAAGAAGCGCGCATACCATTTTTTATCCAGCCGGTTAGGCTACTTTGCCAAAACTCTTTGGCCGCTGCGCTATCGTGATATAAACGACCATACTCTATTTTAATCAGTACCGGCACCGCCGTATTATGGTTTTTAAAATGTGCAGGTTTACCATTAACAATAACGTTAGCGGGGGCTTCTACCACGGTACCAATTCGGGTGCCGCGATATTCCACAGGCGCGCCGGGTCTTAGGCCACGTATAGATTGTTCAAAATCAATAATGTAGTAATCAAAGTCGTAAAAGCGCTCTTCTAGTGCTTCTTTGTAGCTTTGGCTTAGCGAAAAGTTGTGGCCGTCTTGGGCTAAGTCGCCTGGGGCTTGTTGCTCTGGTAAGCCAACCGAAATACCGCCTTTGAGGAGTTTACTTAATGAGCCGGTACTTATATTAATACCATCGGCCGACAAATCTATTTCAATGCCGGCATTAACCCAAAATATAGAGTTTAATGTTATGAGGTTTTGATACGGTTCGTTAATAAAAATACCGTACTTCATTGCTTGGTTTTTCCAGTCAAAAGTAGCGGTTTCTATTTGGCCTATTTTATAGTTTTTAAAAAATATCCCAGTGCTTACCTCTAGCACTTCAGCGTTGTAGCTGAGTAACTGAAAACGCCCACCTTTTACATCTTTACCAATAAGGGCTGGCTCGTCTTGTAATACAAAACGCTCTTTTAGTTTTTTACTCTCCCCCGGTGAAAACTCTAAATAAACACCCGACAAAAGCGTACTCATACCACTAATGCCCGTTTCGTCTATACGGGGTTTAACAACCCAAATTTTAGCATCGTCGGTGAGGAGCTCATTATAGTTTTTGTCTATTTGTGCGCGGGCAATAACGCTATCTTGCGAGTCAGAAAGGCGTATAGCATCAATTTGACCAATTTTAACACTGCGCACTTTTATTTCTGTTTTACCTGCAATAATACCTTCTGCGTGGGGCATTTTTATATAAATAGTAGGGCCTACATTTGCTTGGTATTGATACAACATCCATATACCAACTAATAAGGCTATCAGTGGAATAATCCAAATAGCAGAAATTTTTGGTTTTGTTGTTACATTAGCCGTTTCGGTCATGCTTTATTCTCTGAATGTTTGTTTTTTGGTGTATCCCACAACAAGCGCGGATCAAACGCATGTGCAGCCATCATTTGGCATATTACCATAACAGTAAAAAATACAATGCCTAGCCCTGGGGTAATTGACATTAAGTTGCCTAGTTGCACTAAGGCAACGAGTATAGCAACAACAAATACATCGATCATTGACCATTTGCCAATAAATTCAGTAAGTTGATAAATTTTAGTATAGCCTTTTGTGTGCTTGTTAGCAGGTTTTGCCACCATAATGCATAAAAAACTAAGCACAAAGGCTTTGGCCAGTGGCACCACCACGCTGGCCAAAAATATAATGGCAGCAATGGGGTAGGAGCCACTTTTCCAAAGTGTCAGTACGCCGCCAATTAAGGTTGACGGTGACACATCACCCAGGCTGGTGGTATGCATTATTGGTAATAGATTTGCAGGTATGTAACACAGCACAGAGGTCACTAACCAAGCCGTTGCTTTTTGAACACTGTTGGGGTTTCTTACATGGGTTTTAGTGTGACAACGCGGGCAAATACTACTTTTACACAGTTGATGGCATACGTGGCAAGCTTTTATGTTTTGATCAATAGCGCGCTTGGCATGTGCTGCGTCTTCAAGTGTTGTTGCTGGTTTAATATGTGCCCATAAGCGCGGCTTATTTAAATGGGCAAGCGCCGCAATATACATAATAACAAAGCCAATATATGCCCAAAAGCTGGTGCCAAAACTAATGTCGGCAAGCGACATAATTTTAACCATGCTTACTAACACGCCAATTAAAAATATTTCAGACATGATCCACGGCTCAAGGGCCAAGGTAAACTTGAGCAATCGCCTAGCGATGGCCTCAGGCAAGGATTGCAAAAGCCCCAGATGCATAGGAATAAGGATGATAAGTAAGCTCATTGGCAGCGCAATAATGCTTAAATCAATAAATAAGCCAAGTAACTCACTGTCGTAATTAAATAAAATTCGGGCAGCATCGGGCAGGGTGATGGTTTGCGTTATGCCGCTGCTACTAAAAGAAATAAACGGGTAAAACATGCTGCTTAATAGCATTAGTAATGAGCCAATACTTAGCGCAACCACTTTACTGTCGTTGTTTACATCGCCTTCGCACAACTTATGGTGACAATGCGGGCACACTGCCATTTGCTTATCGGCTATTGCGGGTATATCAATTATTAGGTCGCAGCACGGGCAAATTGTTTGCAAGTTATAACCATCAAAGAAGAATGTTTACGCAATTTTGCTATATTTAAGTTATTAATACAACGCGATTCATCATTAAGTGCAATAACAATACGTTAAGGATAGATGTGAGGCTGTTATTACTTTGCTTTATTAGCTGTTTTTTTATAAGCCCTCCAGTGTCTGCCGCTTGGCAAAAACAGCCAATTGTGATTGCTGCCAGTGCGACTATTCCTCCCTATGTAATAGAAAAAACAGATACGGGTATACAACTTAATATAATTAAAGCGGCACTTATTGAGCAAGGCTTAGATAATATTGTGGTTATTTACATGTCTAACAAGCGCGCCGAGCAGCAACTGCATAGCGGTAATGTGGATATACTGCTTAATTGCGCAGGAAAGCGCGGCGCAGGTATTTACCCTAGTCAGCCAGTATTGAGTTACAAAAATGTGGCGGTATCACTTAAAAAGCGCAACTTTACGATTGAGACTATAAAAGAGCTAAACAATAAAAGTGTATTAGGATTTCAACATGCGACAGCTTATTTACCACCCCCATTTGCAAAAGGGGTTGCTCAGTTTGCAAGTTATGAAGAAGTAGTTAATCAGCGTGCGCAAGTCGATAGGCTAATGAAAGACTGGGTGGATGTAATTATCCTCGATGAGCGCATATTTCATTACTATAACAATGACTATGCGCACTCATTACCCGTTAATATTCACCCAATTTTTCCAAAAGCCCCACGCCCTGCTTATTTTAACAACGCAGTGCTGCAAAAAACATTTGATAAAGGCTTGCTAACTATAAAAGCAAAGGGAAAATATCAACAAATAATGAGTGGTTACCACCAAGCTCATTAGTAAGCTAAGCGGTACTTAATCAAACAAAGCAACGGTTTGACGTGTCAAAGCAATTAGCTCCCCCGATTGCGACCAAATACAGCCATCTTCTAAGCCATAACCCCCTTTAGCATGATGTGTAATTGCTTCAAAGCCTAACCATTCACCGGGTGTAAGCGTTGGCTCTTGCACAAATTCTAAATACCACGACATGCTACTTGCAGGAGCCGGCTGTTTAAACATTTGTAATAATGTAGGAGGCCATGCATCGGTAAGGGCAATTATATGTGCTTCGGTAATTGCCTCTGGGGTATGTTTAAAGCGCATCCAGCCGCCTAAATGCGAGGTCTGTGCAGCGCTAAAAGGCATAGCGCCTTGCTGCGGACATAAATCAACATGTTGGAAAAACTCAGGCATTTGCCCTTCAATAAATGGCAATGTATGACGTGCATCCACTGGCTTTAATCCCATTTCTTTACTAACCGGTACATTAACACCCGATTGCCTATCAATAGCAAAGCACGCTTGGACAATAACGCACACTTGTTCACTCTGAATCACTTTAGCTAATACCTGAGTACTGCTTTTACCTTGGCGTAAAATTTCAACTGACAATGAAAAAGGCGTGTCGGCAAGCAGCGGCCCAACAAAGTTAGTGCTCAAAGACAGTAATCGTCTACTTGGGTCAATGTGTTTTCTGATTGCTTGATAAAGTAGTGCAGCAGAAAGGCCACCAAAAGCGGTTCTACCTTGGCACCAATTAGCAGGAAACTCCATTGTATTGCTGTTATTGGCAAGCGAAGCGGAAGAAGAGCTTGAAATAGCAGAGGCTTGTTTTAATAAGTCATCAAAATGCATCGTTAATATCCTTGAAATTATCATTATCAGACATATATAGCACATAACAACTGGTCAGACTAGTTGTGTTAAATAGGTGTATTTGGCGTAAAAAGCATCAAACCCTACTTTTATTAAGGTTTTTTGTTAAATAAATTACAAAAAATGAATTTTTTTTCATTTTTACAGTTGAATTAACTTTGTGGCATCCCTATTTACTAGTCATCGAACGTATTAACGAATTTGAAGTTGGAGAAGATTCATGGGTAAAATTATTGGAATCGATTTAGGTACTACAAACTCTTGTGTTGCAGTACTTGATGGTGATAAAGCACGTGTTATTGAAAATGCGGAAGGCGATCGCACAACCCCGTCTATTATTGCTTACACGCAAGACGGTGAGACTCTAGTAGGTCAACCTGCTAAGCGTCAAGCGGTTACTAACCCAACTAACACGTTATTTGCAATTAAGCGTTTAATTGGTCGTCGTTTTGAAGACGAAGAAGTACAACGCGATATCGGTATTATGCCGTTCAAAATCATCAAAGCTGATAACGGCGATGCATGGGTTGAAGCGGGCGGTGAAAAACGCGCTGCACCACAAATTTCTGCAGAAGTACTTAAAAAAATGAAGAAAACGGCAGAAGACTTCTTAGGTGAAGAAGTAACTGAAGCTGTAATCACAGTACCTGCATACTTTAACGATTCACAACGCCAAGCAACAAAAGATGCTGGTCGTATTGCGGGTCTTGAAGTTAAACGTATCATCAATGAGCCAACAGCTGCTGCCCTTGCTTACGGCATGGACAAAAACAAAGGTGAAAATGTTGTTGCAGTATACGACTTAGGTGGTGGTACTTTCGATTTATCAATCATTGAAATTGATGAAGTTGAAGGCGAGCACACATTTGAAGTACTTGCTACAAACGGTGACACTCACTTAGGTGGTGAAGATTTCGATAACCGCGTAATCAACTACTTAGTAGCTGAGTTCAAGAAAGACCAAGGTATCGATTTACAAAACGATCCGCTTGCTATGCAACGTGTTAAAGAAGCGGCTGAAAAAGCGAAAATCGAACTATCATCTGCACAATCTACAGAAGTTAACCTTCCGTACGTAACTGCCGATGCATCAGGTCCTAAGCACATGAACGTTAAACTAACGCGTGCTAAACTTGAGTCATTAGTTGAAGACTTAGTAACTAAGTCAATTGAGCCACTTAAACGTGCGCTAGCGGATGCTGATTTATCTGTAAATGATATTAACGATATCATTTTAGTAGGTGGTCAAACACGTATGCCACTAGTACAAAAAACAGTTGCTGAGTTCTTTGGTAAAGAGCCACGTAAAGATGTTAACCCTGATGAAGCTGTAGCAGTAGGCGCGGCAATTCAAGGTGGTGTATTAGCAGGTGACGTTAAAGACGTACTATTACTAGACGTGTCTCCATTATCGCTAGGTATTGAGACAATGGGCTCAGTAATGACCGCGCTAATTGAGAAAAATACAACGATTCCTACTAAGAAATCGCAAACGTTCTCTACAGCAGAAGATAACCAATCTGCCGTTACGATTCACGTACTACAAGGTGAGCGCAAGCGTGCTAGCGACAACAAATCTCTAGGTCAATTTAACCTAGAAGGTATTCGTCCAGCACAACGTGGTACTCCACAAATCGAAGTAACTTTCGATGTAGATGCGGATGGTATCTTACATGTATCAGCGAAAGATAAAGATACAGGTAAAGAGCAAAAAATCACGATTCAAGCGTCTTCAGGCTTAAGCGATGAAGAAGTAGAAAAAATGGTTCGTGATGCAGAAGCTAACGCGGAAGAAGATAAAAAGTTTGAAGAGCTAGTAGCAACTCGTAACCAAGCTGATGCAATGGTACACGGTACTCGCAAGCAAATTGAAGAAGCTGGCGATGCACTACCAAGCGAAGACAAAGATGCAATTGAAGCAGCTGTTGTTGACCTTGAAGCAGCTATTAAGAGCGACGACAAAGCAGAAATTGAAGCTAAAACGCAAGCACTTGCTGAAAAGTCTCAAAAGCTAATGGAAATCGCTCAAGCTAAAGCGCAACAAGGTGGCGCAGATGCAGGCGAGCAACCACAACAGACTGCTAAGCAAGACGACGATGTAGTTGATGCTGAGTTTGAAGAAGTAAAAGACGACAAGTAATTGTCAGCTAAGCTTCTAACTAGCCTAAACAACATGATTTGCTCAAGTTTTTAGGGTAGGATGAACTTTTGAGGCGCGCAGGCTACAGCTTGTCGCGCCTTTTGTATGTATTTAAGGTTTAAAATTTTCATGATAAATCGATGTGATTTATCGGTTTATCCCGCAGCCTAGCTGCAAATAGAAAAGAGTAGTGTGATAGATATGTCAAAACGCGATTATTACGAAGTTCTCGGCGTAAGCAAAGATGCAAGCGAGAGAGACATAAAAAAAGCGTATAAACGCTTAGCGATGAAATATCACCCAGATCGTACCGCCGGTGATAAAGATCTCGAAACTAAATTTAAAGAAGTAAAAGAAGCTTACGAGATTTTAACCGACGATCAAAAACGTCAAATGTATGACCAATACGGCCATGCTGCCTTTGAACAAGGCGGTGGCGGCGGTCACGGTGGCTTTGGCGGTGGTGGTCAAGGCGATTTTGGTGATATTTTTGGTGATGTGTTCGGTGACATTTTTGGTGGCGGTGGTGGCCGTCGTCAATCGCGTCAACAACGTGGATCAGATTTACGTTACAACATGGACCTAAGCTTAGAAGAAGCGGTCCGTGGTAAAGAAGTAGAAATAAAAGTACCTACATGGGTTAGCTGTAAGCCGTGTGATGGCAGTGGTGCAAAAGCGGGCTCTAAGCCTAAAACATGTACTACGTGTCATGGTGCTGGCCAAGTACAAATGCGCCAAGGTTTCTTTGCTGTTCAACAAACGTGTCCAACGTGTCAGGGACAAGGTCAGATTATTTCAGACCCATGTGATAAGTGTCACGGACAAGGACGTGTTGAGAAAACGAAAACGTTGTCAGTTAAAATTCCAGCAGGCGTAGATACAGGCGATCGTATTCGTTTAACCGGTGAAGGCGAAGCGGGTATGCACGGAGCGCCAGCTGGCGACTTATACGTGCAAGTATCTGTACGCGAACACCCAATTTTTGTACGTGATGCGAATAACTTGTACTGCGAAGTGCCAATTAGCTTTACTACCGCAGGTTTAGGTGGCGAAATTGAAGTGCCTACGCTTGATGGCCGTGCAAAACTTAAAATACCGTCTGAAACACAAACGGGAAAAATGTTCCGTATGCGTGGCAAAGGTGTTAAATCGGTTCGTAGTGGTGCTCAAGGTGACTTAATTTGTAAAGTAGTGATTGAAACGCCAGTTAACTTAAACGAGCGTCAACGCGAGTTACTTAAAGAGTTAGACGAGAGCATGGGCAAAGATAGCTCAAAAAACCGTCCTAAAGAGCAAGGCTTTTTTGACGGCGTTAAAAAGTTTTTTGACGATTTAACTAAGTAATTAGTTATCGTAAAAACTAAAAAAAACGGTGCTTGATGCACCGTTTTTTTTGGCTCAAATTCATTTTTTTCAACCATATTACTGGGCACGACTTAGCAATATTATAAAGTGCGTATACTCAATCGATTAATTCACTGAGCTATTTTGTTGCCTTAGGCAATTGCCCCCACACTGCTTTACCGTTTGTACCTATACCCTCGTAAATAAGAGGCTTTTTACGTATTTGCTATTAAGTTACACTTCAAAATGATTAACCCTTATTGTAGATTAATAAAGCGCTTAAAATAATGTGGCTAAATTGTATGACCCCTGCAATAGAATTACTGAAAAAACAAAATGTGCCTCACGATGTACTCAGTTATCAACACGATGCTAATACAACACGTTATGGTCAAGAAGCCGTTGAAAAGTTAAACCTTAACAGTGAGCAGGTATTTAAAACCCTCGTGCTTGAAACCAGTGAAGGGCAGTTAATTGTTGCCGTTACACCGGTTTCCCAGCAAGTAAATTTAAAGCAATTAGCCAAACTCAGTCACGCTAAAAAGGTCGCAATGGCAAGCGCGCCAAAGGTGCAAGCCGCTACAGGGTATATCTTGGGAGGGGTTAGCCCACTTGGGCAAAAAAAGCGCCTAACCACTTTTATTCATTCAAGTGCTATGGCCTTTAATACAGTGTATGTAAGTGCAGGTAAGCGAGGGCTGGAGGTAGCGCTATCGCCAACCGATTTAAAGGCACAAACGCGTGCCACCTATGGCGATTTTTAAAAACCTCCACAAAAACCAACATGCCCTAAACCGCAAATTTTAAAGGCGATAATTTGCTGCTTAGGGTATTTTTAACTACAGTCAAAATACCCTTGTACACTATGCATTATGGCAGTATGTATGAATTTTGCTGATGTTAATTTTTTTGCCGTGCTTGTGGCGGCGCTTTCCTCTTTTATGCTTGGCGGTATTTGGTATTCAAACGCTTTTTTTAAAAATGCCTGGTTAGAGTGTACAGGCCTTACGGAGCTTGATTTACAAACAGCAAAACCGGCGTTAATTTTTGGCGGCAGTATGGTACTTGCACTTTTGTCGGCAGTGGTACTTTCATTATTTTTAGGTAAAGAGGCCGGAATGGGAGAGGGCGCCTTTACAGGTTTTGCCATCGGTTTGTTTTGGGTAGGTAGCTCGCTGGGGCTCAGTTACATTTATGAGCAGCGGCCAATCAAGTTATTTATAATTAATGCAGGGTATTACACATTACAATTTACATTAATGGGTTTTATTATAGGTGTATGGCCCTAAGCAAGCTAAATAAGGCGCCACCTTTAAGCTAAGCGCTAAAATACAATAAAGATAATTATGAAAATATTAGTCGTTGATGATATGCCACTTATGCGCCACGTATTAATTAATATGTTAAGGCAGCTTGATTACAAAAATGTTGTAGAGGCAACTGACGGCCAACAGGCGTTAAAAATACTGCGTCAGCAAAAATTTGATTTAGTAATAACCGACCTACACATGCCTAAAGTAGACGGTGTAAACTTGCTCGATAACATACGCCACGACCAAGCCTTAGTCGATTTACCTGTTATTATGGTCACGTGCGAAGATAACGCTGATACAGTAAAACAAGTTATTAAAGCAAAAGTGTCGGGGTTTATTATTAAACCATTTAATATGAATGTGTTATCAGCGCAATTAAACCGTTTGTTTTTTAGAGATTAGCGAAACGCTTTTATGGCGTTTTATACCGTACCTATTATTTAATCCCCTGCGTTTTTCTCCACCGCTTATTAGGCAGTTTGCCTAGCTTCTGTAACGTTTTTATTTATTAACTGCTAAAATGCCTGCTTTGTATCTACGTAGGTATGTTAAGGAGTGTATGGCTAAGCCAAATAAAAGAGGGCCGACTAAAACAGTCGATATTTTTTGCTCTGCTTGCAAAGCGGCGCTGTTTAAATATAGAAAAGGTGGCAAAGGCGCTTTAGTAAAGTGTTTTATAGAGCGAATAACCCAAGATTACACAACTACACCGTGTATTTGCCCCCAATGCGAGCGCCCATTTGCGCGCCCAGCAATCATACGCGGTACACCAGCTTATAAAATAATTGGCGGTAAGGTTACCTTTAAATAACCCAATACGTTTAAAAATGTAATAACTACAAAAGCTTAGATTTGCTGCTTAGTAAGGCGGACAATTGACCTTGTACCAATAAACAAGCCTGCTATACTCGCCCGGTTTTGCTGTTTCAATGATTGAAAAACACCCTCCCCAAGGATAGGGCCAGTTAGTTGGGTTTTTTAAGCAAAGGATAAACGTGTGATAGCACTGTTATTTGATATTGTAGGTATGGCGGGTACTTTCTTAGTTGTTGGTGCATTCTTTTTATTACAACTTAATAAAGCATCCCCAACGGGGTTATTGTACAACATAATGAATTTAACAGGGGCAATTTTGCTGTTAATCAGTTTGTGTTACAACTTTAACCTTGCAAGCTTTGTAATTGAGATTTTCTGGATTGCAGCTTCACTGATCGGCTTATACAAGTACGCTAAAAATAAGCCTCAATTAGCCACTAACTCGTAATTTTAGTACCGCTAATGATGTTTACTGTTGCGAGTCAGTACAGACTTGCAGCAGTTTATAAATAAATTAAGATTTATTGTATTTGTTAACACAAAGTTTCTGTTGTTAGCGCCCATAACCCGTTAAACTAGCGCCCTTAAATTTTATAGCTATTTTGTTGTGAGCTAGGGCATGTTCTCCTTTTCTAAAAAACTTCTTTTATCTTTTGTTGTACTGATAGTGCTATTGTCGGTCGTGTTTTGCTATGGCCGAACTCATTATTATAATCAGGCCGAGCAAAAAGCAGCCCAGCAAGCAACTCAGTTAAAGCATTATATTGATGCTGAGCTTGCGCGTTTTTCAAAAATTCCTCAGCTTCTTACCTATAACAATGAGGTTATTGATTTTTTAGGTGCGGCGCAAAATAACGAAAAAAAGATTAATAACTACTTAGCTGATATACAACAAGCCAGTGGTGCCTCAGATATTTATATTCTTGATGAACAAGGCGCTGTGATTGCAAGCAGTAACTGGCAGGCCGATCATAACTTTTTAGGCAGCGATCTGTCGTTTAGACCGTATTTTAAGCGCGCATTTGCAGGTGAAAAAGTAGCGTATTTTGCCGTAGGTATGCGTACAAAAGAGCGAGGCATCTATTTTTCACAAGCCATTTATAACAATAATCAAGCGGTAGGGGTTGTTGTTTTAAAAGTCAATGTGAACAAATTTGAAAGTGACCGTGAGCTTTTAAATACCGCCAAAGGCAGCCACTTTTATGTGCAGCTAGAAGATAGCGTGATTGCTATTTCAGATATGGAAAATTGGCGCCTGAATACGTTTTCTACACTCGATATTACTCATCGTCGAGATATCGCTCAGCGTCGTGCGTATTTAGATTATCAACCTAAGCTGATTGCCCATTCAAATTACACATCACAAAGGTTACTGTTTAGCACAATTGATGAGCATAACTATTTATCGGTAGAGCAAAAATTACGCTTTTTGAACGCATCGGTTACCGTATTAGTAAATGTATCTAATGCTAATATTGCCCAATTACCGGCGTTATTTGGCTTTGTGGTAATTTATGCGCTTATTATTGCCCTAGGGTATGTTGTTTTAAGGCGCTTTGTTGGCGTTAAAAAGCTGGTTTATTCCCATCACAGTGTCAGTCAGGAAATTAGTGCACGTACCAATGCTTTTAAAGCACAGCAAGATGCGCTTGTACAATCAACTAAGCTTGCAACAATTGGCCAGCTTAGCATGGGCTTTAACCACGAAATTAATCACCCGCTTAATACCATTAATACTTACTTAGCCAGTGCTAAGCGCTTGCTAGCTAAAGGAAAGTTTGAAGCCCTAAACGAAAATTTACAGTTTATTGAATCCTTAGTAGCAAGAGTGCATAAGATAGTTGCACAGCTAAATTATTTTTCTGATTCTGCAAAAACGATTATTAGCGAAGTGCCATTAAGTGAATCAGTAGCCAAAGCACTTGAGATTAATAAAAACCAGCTAAAGCAAGACAATATAAGTGTTTTACCGCCTAAAATTGACAGCCAATTAAACGTGTTAGCAGATAAAGCGGCCCTTGAAGAAGTGTTAGTTAACTTAATATCGAATGCCAGCCAAGCAATGCAAGGGTGTATTACTCGCGAGCTGAGTATCAGTGCCAATTATCTAAATAATAGTGTGCAACTGTGTATTGAAGATACCGGTCCGGGTATAGAAGTGCACGATATAGACACTATTTTTGAGCCTTTTTACAGTACTAAATCGGTTGATGGGCTAGGACTTGGTTTGTGTATTTCTAAGCAAATTATTAGCACGCTTAATGGCACGCTAAGCGCACAGAACCGCGAGCAAGGCGGCGCTAAATTTATTATTACGCTTCCTTGTGAGCCGCTAACGAGCTAAATAAAAGTAATTTAAGGGCTAAATTATTGAGCGAGTAGTGGTTAATTGTGGCTATTTGTTCCTACAAAAGCGGTAATTTTTAGATAGTTAGTGTTATTGCTCGAAAATCAGAACGGCGTTATAGTCGTAGCAAAATGATACACGAGTAGCACCTTTGGATACTGATAGCACACACACACCGTCACTCAGCGATACGTTTAATGAGCTGCAAAATAGCTTTTTAGCCCAGTCGTACCTCCCGATAGATAAGCGTATCGTATTATTAAAAACGTTGCACAAACGCATTGTTAGTAATGAACAAGCGCTTATCGATGCAGCATCAAAAGACTTTGGCTACAGAACCGCGTTCGATACGTTACTTGGCGATATTCTGCCAACGGTTCAGGGCTTAGCGCACATTATTAAAAAATTGCCAAAATGGGCAAAACCCAGTAAGCGCTCAACTAGCTTAAGTTTGTGGCCATCAAAAGTGAGTGTGACTTACCAGCCACTTGGTGTAGTTGGTGTGATTGCACCATGGAATTACCCCATACAATTGGCATTAGTGCCTGTTATTACCGCCATTGCTGCAGGTAATAGAGTCATGCTTAAGCTCAGCGAATTTACCCCGCATACTAATGCAGTCATCGAAAAAATATTTGCAGACGAGCTACAAGCGCACTGTAAAGTGGTGTTAGGGGCAAGCGATGTAGCGAGTGAGTTTTCTGCTCTGCCATTTGCACACCTGCTGTTTACTGGCTCAACGTCAGTGGGCAAGCTGGTTATGAAAGCGGCCAGCGAAAATTTAACCCCTGTTACCTTAGAGCTTGGTGGTAAGTCGCCGGTGATCATTACTGAGCAAGCTAATATTAAAAAAGCAGCGCAAACATTATTGTTTGGTAAAATGGCCAATGCGGGGCAAATTTGTGTAGCCCCAGATTATGTATTTGTACCTAAGGCCCTTGAGCATCAGCTGGTGCAGCAATTGTGCGAGCTTTATAAAAAGCACTTTAAAGACGGGGTTGAAGGCAAAAACTTAACGTCAATTATTAGCGATGCGCATTACACTCGCTTAGAAGGGTATTTAACACAAGCACAGCAGTTAGGTGCGCAAGTTATTAAGCCGCTAGATCAAAACCAGCAAGACAAACAAAAGCATAGAATGGGTTTGCATATTGTTACCGCACCTAGCGATGATATGACGCTAATGCAAGATGAGTTATTTGGCCCCATTTTGCCTATTAAAACCTACGAAAAGCTCGATGAGGCAATTAGCTACATAAAAGCGCATAATCACCCTTTAGCGCTATATATTTTAGGGCAAGATAAGCACGCTCAAGATTACATAATGGAGCAAACATTAAGTGGTACAGTTGCTGTAAACGATGCCTTAGTGCAGGTGACAGCGGACGATGTGCCATTTGGTGGGGTTGGGCATTCAGGAATGGGGCATTATCATGGTAAAGAAGGTTTTTTAACCTTTAGTCATGCAAAAAACACCTTGGTGTCTAGCACGTTTAACCCGCGTACCGCGCTTTTACTCAAACAGAGCAACCTTATTATTAAGTTGCTTAAATTTTTATATATTAAGTAAATTGATATAAAAAAGGGCAAATGCGAGATGCATTTGCCCTTGTGAAACGCTCAGGTTTAGCTAGGCGCAAATTAAAATAAGCGACCTTCACCGGCATACGTGCCTGCGAGTATTTTTTCGTAGATTTTGTCGGCTTTTTCTTTTGCTTCTTCTATTTCTTTGGGTAGCATTTTACGCTCATCTAGCTTACGGCTATGGCTTGCTTGCATGTTACCGTTGTATTCTGCAATGGTGTTCCACACATACGACTTCTCTAAGTCTTTTGGCATGCCTAGGCCTTCAAAATACATGAGCGCCAGATTAAATTGCGCCAGTGAGTAGTTATTAGCAGCGGCTTTTTCGTACCACGTTCTGGCTTGTTTATAATCGCGCGTTACGCCCTCGCCATTTGCATACATAACACCTAAATTAAATTGTGCGGCGGGGAGGTTTTTTTTCGCTGCTTTTTCAAATAACGTTACCGCCATTTGCTTATCAAGCTTTACGCCTTTGCCTTCATCGTATAAAACCGCTAGCGCAAACATTGAGTCAGCGTGATTTTTTTTAACGCCTTCTTTATAAAGCTCTGCCGCTTTAAAGTAGTCGCGTGTAACACCATAGCCGCCCTCGTAAAGTTTACCTAGTTCGTAAATACCGGGGGCAAAGCCTTTATCAGCTAAATATTCAAATTCTTTTAGTGCCGTCGCAAACTCGCCTTCGTTGGCAGCTCTTATACCGTCTTCAAGAGTTGCATGTGCAAATGGGCTTGAAAGCAAAACGCCAGTGAGTATTAATGCTTTTAAATTAAACTGTGACATAGCCATGTCTCCAATAGGTAATAGTTGCAATGTGTATGTATAAAAACCTGTTTTATTGCAACACTTTGTACTTACTATTTAATAGCCACGTATAAAATGGTGCAAGTGCTTGGGGTTAAGTGAAATACTAACGCTTTGGTGATTATATGCTCGTTTAACACTTAGCCAAGCTGTTGTGGTAATTATAGCTTAAATAAGTAATTATATTGCTAATAATGCGTTGTTTATAAGCGTAAGATACAGATATTACAGAAAATTTAAAGCAGTAAAAAAGCGCAAGCCAAGGCCTGCGCTTTTAATGTCATATTAACCGTCACTAATATGAGCAATGTAGCAAGTAGAGATGAACTTTTATGCTATTACTTGGGTCGAGTAAATAATAGCCATTAAGCAGTCACGCGCTTAAAACAAAATGTCAGCATCCATGCTGTATTTCTTCCTTGGGCACTGAGGTCGTTACACTTTGTTTATGCGATTAATTATTATTTAGATTTGACGGAGTGTCAACAGTAAATAATAATTATTATCAATTAAAGTAAATTAACATCTTTGCGTATTTATGTGAAAGTTTGAGAGAAAGCGTTAGTTGAGGATTTCATGTTTAAAATAAAAAATATAAAAGTTTCGCGCGTAGCCATTGCGCTCAGTCTGCTATTTTTGTGTAGTTGTTCGGCTTCGTTTACTTATAATAACTTAACGTGGCTTTCATCGTTTTGGGTAGATGACTACATTGACCTAAATAAGCAGCAAAACAAGCAACTCAAAAGTATTATTAACACAACCCAGCAGTGGCACCGCACCACGCAATTACCCGCCTACAAGCAAGATATACTAAATTTAAAAGGGTTATTTAATCAGCAGTTAGACTATCAGCAATTAAAGTCGCAAGTGGTATTGGCCAGAGCTCATTTTCAAAACATTCTTGAACACGCGCATATACCGCTCGCGCAGTTAGGGCTTACGCTTTCTTATGCGCAGCGCGAAGAGCTTATTGCTAATATCCAAACGCAAATTAACGAAGAATACGAAGAGTTTACTGAATTAACAGCGCAGGAGCGCAAAAGCGAACGCCTAGAAAGGCAGCTCGATTACTACAAACAATGGCTAGGAAAGTTAACCCCTGTGCAAACGCAGCTTATTACCCAAGCTAACAATGCTCATTATGACTCTTCATTGCTTTGGCATCAGTACAAGCAAACGCGTTTAAATGCAGCGCAGCAAGTACTTTTAAATAAAGCGCTCAGTGAGGCTGAATTTGTAAAACAATTAAGCTATGTAATTACACAGCGAGAAGCGTATATGAGCGAAGAGTTATTAGCCAGTAATGATGCAAACTTAGCGCTCTATGTAAACCTACTTATTGAGCTAAATACCACATTGAGTGAGCAGCAACGCGAGAGTGTAAATAATGAGTTTGATGAGCTAATTAATACGCTCACCGATTTAATTGAAGATTAATGCTTATTTAAGCCAAGGCTCGCATTAGCCAAAAAGCTAACGTATTGTTTGCTAATTAAGCATGTGTAACATTTTATAAATTATACGCTTATTAAGGAAGTTAGCGCGAGGCGTACTGCGGTGGATGAATTTACAACAGGGCGTTTGGTTTTTAGTCAGGGCAAAGCCTTTGAAGGCGATTTAATTGCACCTAGAGTGAAAAATTTCAATCCACACAGGTCACCTCGCCCTCGATAAATGCTAAGATAATATTTCATATTTAATAACGTCCTATCTGATCGATTTTAAAATATATCACGTACGCTTCTCACTTATTTGTTGCTTGATTATCCTCGTTATATCTAACAAATGAAGCAAAGCGACACCATGGTGATAATTAAAACGCGCGCATATTAAGGTTTGTAATGGCTGCAGTTTATGGTTACTGATTTAAAAGGAATGCTCAATACGTGGTATCCGCTTCGTGATGAACAACAATGGGTGCTCGCAACCTTGTACCAAATTGAAGGGTCTAGCTATCGAAAATTGGGCGCGATGATGCTTATTTCGAGCCTTGGCCAGCGCTTAGGCATGCTTTCGGGTGGCTGTTTAGAGGCTGATATTCAGCGCCACGCCAAACAGGTTATGACCTCATTACACTCTAAAACTATTACCTACGATGCAACCGATGAAGACGACTTAACATTTCAGCTAGGAATTGGCTGTGGTGGTGTGGTGCATATTATTTTGCAAAGCGTTAATAGTGAAAACGAATACTTACAATTAGATAGCATGTTTAATGCGCTTAAAAATAAGCAATCGGGGCACTACACACAGCAAATTAAACCTTTGGTGGCAAAGGGGTCTGGCGTTTTTAAAACTGTGGCGCAGCAGCACAACTTATCTTTAAACCGCAAAGCAGCGCTTTTAGAGCAAGATAAAGTCCAACGTTTAGAAGTGGCTATTTACCCCAGCGCACATTTATTAATTGTTGGCGGTGGCGCTGATGCGATACCGGTATACGCGTTTGCTAAACAACTCGGGTGGATGGTAAGTGTATGGGATAGCCGAGCTGCAAATGCTAAAAGAGACTACTTTAAGCAGGCCGATAATATTTTGCGTTGCCCAGCTGCGCAGCTTAAACAATTTTGCGAACAGCACAAAGTGGATGCCGCTGTTTTAATGGCCCACAGTGTAGAGCTTGACTCACAGGCGTTAGCCGCACTTGAGCAAAGCCAACTAAAGTACATGGGGTTACTGGGGCCTGCACATCGCCGAGCGCAAGTGTTTGAACATGCAAATACAACGGTAAATAAGGTAGTAGCGCCTGTATTTGGTCCTGTTGGGCTTAATTTGGGAGGCGACTCGCCAGAGAGCATAGCTTTATCGCTCATTAGCGAAATTCATGCGGTATTTGCTAATAAAGATGCTACATCGTTAAGTAATTGGGGCAACTAAGGTGCGCATAGCAAAGGTTATTTTAGCCGCTGGGCAATCGTCGCGCTTTAACGGCTGTAAGCTTATAGCCGATGTAGGTAATAAACCAATGATTTGCCGCGCCGTAGATACCTTACAAGGTGATGACACATTACCCATATACGTTATTAGCGGTGCTTGGCATGCGCAAATTGAAGATGCGTTACGTGGCTATAAAAATGTTGAAATACTGCATAACCCACACTGGCAAATAGGCTTAGGAAAATCTATTGCGCTGGCAACACACACTATAAGTAAGGCGCACTCATTAGAGGGGATTTTATTTATGCTGGCGGATCAGGTTGAGCTTAGTGCTACACACATAAATACTTTAATTACTCATTTTAACAACAACCCGTCGCGCTGGTGCGCTGATTATGGCGAGCGCCTTGGCGTACCTGCTGTATTTCCTGCCTGTGATTTTAAAACACTCGCAGCGCTAAATTGCGATAAAGGCGCTCAACATTTACTGCGCGATACACAGGTTGACGTTAATACCATTTTACTTAAGCAGGCAAGCACAGATATCGACACTCAACAGCAATTAAAGCAGTTTATTAATAATAACAACAACCTAACTGTAAGCGAATAAACTAAAAAATATAGCCTAAACTTTAGGTTAAACGTTTAAAACGAGATTAGATTTTTAACAGTTATGCCTGCGCGCATTTTAAATGTGCGCTGCAATGCAAAGCGTAATAGTTTCAACGTACGGTGGTATAAAAAGTAACGTGTATGGGTCATGCGTTACTTTAATTTTATTTAGGCTTAATGAAGGGGCAAGCTATGGTGACGTTTACAGTTAATGGCAAAGAGGTTAAATCGCAAGCAAGTGCAGATACACCTTTGCTGTGGGTTATTCGCGATGAAATAGGGTTAAAAGGAACTAAGTTTGGTTGTGGTATTGCTATGTGCGGTGCATGTACAGTGCATTTAGATGGGCAAGCAACGCGCTCGTGTGTATTACCCGTGGGCGCAGTGGCAGGAAAAAACATTACGACCATTGAAGGGCTTAACAACGCGCACCCGCTGCAAAAAGCGTGGGTAGATGAGCAAGTACCTCAGTGCGGTTACTGTCAGTCTGGACAAATTATGCAAGCTGCTACGTTATTAGCTGACAATCCAAATCCAACAGATCAAGAAATAGTAAATCATATGAATGGCAACTACTGCCGCTGTATGGCGTACAAGCGTATTAAATCGGCTATACAACGTGCAGCTGATGAATCGCAAAGTGCAGTACAAATGTTTAACCCCAAAGAGCTAGACGTGTAACTGGAGCCGACAATGAAAAAACTATTTCAAAAAAATACCGAAACCGTAGACTTAAACCGTCGCTCTTTTATGATTAGTACAGCAACTGCTGGCCTGGTTATGGCATTTGCTCCGGCAATATTTTCAGGTGAACTTAGCGCCAAAGAGTCGATTGCACAACAATCGTTTTCACCCACAATTTGGTGGACTATGAACCAGCAAGGTGAAGTAGTCGTTAGTATTGCCAAAGCTGAAATGGGCCAACACGTAGGCACCGCCTTAGCGCGTATTGTGGCAGATGAGCTTGAGTGCGACTGGGATAAAGTATCAATCACGTATGTAGATACGCACGAAAAGTGGGGCTACATGGTTACAGGTGGCTCGTGGTCGGTGTTTCAAAGCTTTAAGCCGCTTTCACAAGCTGGCGCTGCGGGGCGTATAGCCCTTATAGATGCAGGGGCTAATATGCTTGGGGTTAAACCTGAGCAGTGCCACGCGAGCAAAGGGCGTATAATTGCAGGCGATAAATCGCTCAGTTATGCCGATATTGTTAAAAATGGTGAGTTTAACCGTACCTTTAGCAGTGAAGAAGTTGCAAAACTGCCGTTAAAGCCTGCCAATAAACGCCACTTAACGGGTTTAAAACAAGACTTTAAAGCGCTTGATATTCCGGCAAAAACAAATGGTACTGCCGTATACGGTATAGATGTAGAGCTTGAAGGCATGGTGTATGCGCGCCCTGTGATCCCACCAACACGCTATGGTAGCGAAGTGACACAGGTGGACGATAGCGCTGCAAAAACAATAAAAGGCTATAAAGGGTTTGAGATTTTAAACGACCCGAGTAATACCGTACAAGGCTGGGTGGTGGTTTTAGCTGACAATTACCCCAGTGCTATTAAAGCGGTAGATGCGCTAAAAGTAACCTATAAAAAAGGGCAAAAAGCTAATGTTACAGAGGCCGATATTCAATCCCTAGGCGAAAAATTATGTAACGATAGCAGCGCTGGCACCTTATTTGTTAATGAAGGTGATACCGCTAAAATGCAGGCTGAGGCAACGCAGTCTCTTGAGTCGCTGTACACCACAGCAACAGCAAGCCATTATCAATTAGAGCCGCTTAACGCAGTGGCAGAGTTTAAACAAGACAAGTGGATTATCCATACCGGTAATCAGTGGCAGTCTTTAACACTACCTGCATTGGCCAAGGCGTTAGAGGTTGAACAAAATAACGTTATCATTCGCCCTTATTATTTAGGCGGTGGATTTGGGCGTCGTTTATTTGGCGATTGGACTGTGCCTGCAGCATTAACAGCGAAAGCGATTGGCAAACCCGTAAAACTGGTATTTACGCGCGCCGACGATAGCTTATTTGATCAATCACGCTCTGCCTCTACAGCTAAATTAACTGCTTCGTTTAATGAAAATGGCGAGCTTAGTGCAATGGAACATGCTTTTGCAGCAGGCTGGCCAACAAAAGCAATGGCACCTGGCTTTTTATCACCAGGGGTTGATGGCAAAGGTAAGTTTGATGCATTTTCAGCCTCTGGAGCCGATCACTGGTACAGCATAGATAACCACCGTGCCCGCGCAATTAATAACGAATTAGCGCAAAGCACATTTACCCCAGGTTGGCTTCGCTCGGTAGGCCCTGGCTGGATTGCATGGAGCTTAGAGTCTTTTATCGACGAAATAGCGCACAAACAAGGGATTGATCCGGTTGAGTTTCGTTTATCAATGCTCGATGGCAAAGGTAAACAAGCAGGTAAAGCCCCTGAAAGCGTAGGCGGAGCGCTGCGCTTAAATGCGGTACTTAAAAAAGTGTCAGCGAAGGTCGCAAATGTTAAGCTGGGTGAAAATGAAGGCATTGGTTTTTCAGTAAGTTCAGGCCAAGAGCGTAATATGCCAGCGTGGATTGCCACAGCAGCCCATGTGCACGTAAATAAAAGCGATGGCAAAATTACGCTTAAAAAGCTTTACGCCGTGGTAGATGCAGGTTTAATTGTTCACCCTGATGGTGCACTAGCCCAGCTTGAAGGTTCGTTATTGTGGGGCACAAGCCTTGCGTTACATGAATCAAATAATTACCAAAACGGACAAGTAGCAGCCACTAACTTTAACACTTACTTACCACTTAGAATGCAAGATGTGCCCGATATGGACATAGAGTTTGTACAAAGTGATGAGTTTCCAATGGGCTTAGGTGAGCCTGGAGTAATTGGTGTTGCGCCAGCTATTGGAAATGCGGTATTTAATGCAGTTGGTGTGCGGTTACGTAATTTACCCATGAAACCCAATGAGCTTAAAGCAGGTCTTACGGCCTAGTTAAGTGCTAACAAAGCGCGTAAGGCACAGGCTTTACGTGCTTTGAACTTAGCGATGAATTATTAAAATGTTAAAGGCTTTTTTATGCTAGTCGACCCAGCAGGGCGAAAATTTAGTTATCTGCGTTTATCTATTACTGATGTATGTAATTTTAAGTGTGTGTATTGCTTGCCGGATGGTTATCAATGCGATCACGACCGAGACTTCCTTTCACTTAACGAAATTAGCAACACCGTAAACGCCTTTGCTCATCATGGCATATCAAAGTTACGCATTACTGGCGGTGAGCCAACCCTCAGAAAAGATTTTATAGATGTAATTCGTGCGGCAAAAGACACCCAAGGTATTACCAAAATAGCCGCCACTACAAATGGTTACTCGATGCATAAACATGTTAAAGATTGGGTACACGCTGGGCTCAATGCAATAAATGTTAGCATCGACAGCCTAGACCCACGTATGTTTAATACCATTACCGGCAATGATAAGTTTGCCACGGTTATGAAAGGAATAGACACGGCCCTAGAGAGCGGCTTAGATTCAGTAAAAATAAACAGCGTACTAATGAAACAGTACAATGGCCGTGCCCTTGAACCTTTTTTAGCGTATTTAAAGCACAGACCCGTAACGATGCGTTTTATTGAGCTAATGCAAACAAACGACAATAAAGCATTTTTTGATGCTAACCATATATCAGGTCAATCCATAAAAGAGCAGTTGCTTCGCGCTGGTTGGCAGCCCATTATACGCGATGTAACGGCGGGGCCTGCGCAAGAGTTTTTCCATCCTGATTATTTAGGCAAAATAGGGTTAATAATGCCTTACAGTAGTGACTTTTGTGCTACCTGCAACAGGCTAAGAATTTCATCACTGGGGAAACTGCATTTATGTTTGTTTTCTGAGCAGGGTATATCACTTAGAGAATACATGAGTGATAACACTAATCAGGCATTAATTGATCAGTTAGCGCGTTATATAAAAACAAAAAAACCAACCCACTTATTGCACCAAGGTAACACTGGGGTCACTACAAACTTATCTATGCTAGGTGGTTAATCCTTATAGTAAGCTGTTTGGTTGGGTGCTCGTGCCTCTGTAGTGAGTAAAGTTAATGTTTTCTTATACCTACTTGTTATATTTAATTTTAGCGTTACACTAAATTTTTTATTATTTTAAGTTTTTTGAATGGATATAGCAGCACTTAGTAGTACTAAATCATTAAGAAGAAACGTTCTGAAATGGATGTGCTTGTGTTTTGGTTTTGTCTCATTGTTTTTTGCTGCGTTTAATATTTTTTTAAATAACTTTGCGTTATTAGGCTATTTAGAAATAGCGCTCACTGTATTTTGTGCCTATACCTACCACCGCTTAAACACACACGCACTCGAAGTATGGCAATCTGTTGTTATGTGCATATTTGTCACCTTTGTTATTGTATTAGGTAATTATTTAGCAAAGCCAATAAATGGTTTGTATGTGTGGTCGTTTGCGTTACCTGTGTTGTATTACCTACTGTTAGGTAAGCGCTATGGCATTGTATTATCGGCTTTGTTATTTGTACTCCAGGGAGCCATATTATTAACCAAAGCATCGCAACTTCCTCTAACGACGCTTAACTTCAGTTTAAATCTTGCCTTTGTTTATATCAGCATTTGGGCCATTTCTCATGTATTTGAAGGTAGCCGTGCTTTATCATCTAAGCGGCTGAAAAATCTGGCCTTGTTAGACCCACTTACCGGGGCTGCAAACCGTTTATCAATGAACCATTACTTTGCAGTAGAGCTTAAAGATAAGTCGCAACTTTATTTGTTTTTACTCGACCTAGACTTTTTTAAACAGGTTAACGACACCCATGGCCACGCAGTAGGTGATAAAGTGCTGATTGAAGTCGCCACTTTATTACGGGTTGTATTGGCAAAAGGGTATGTATTTAGAGTGGGCGGGGAAGAGTTTGCTTTACTTCACTCTTTTGCGTCACAAAGTGATGCATTGGCAATGGCCGAAACCATAAGAGAAAAACTCAACAATACGGCATTTGAGATTGATGGACTAAAAATAAATGTAACTGCCAGTATCGGCGTTGTTAAGTATCGCCAAGGCGACACGCTTGAAAAGTTTGTAATTAAAGCAGATAAACAACTGTATAAAGCAAAAGAATATGGCCGCAATAAAGTGTACTTTCAAGCAAATGCCAACCTGATTGAAAAGCCTCAAATAGCCTAAGTACGAGGCTAGTACATTTGCTCAAAATTTGGGATGTTGTTTTCCCAAATTGGTTTGTCTTTACCTAGGTATTCTCTTACTGCATCAAAAAATAAACGTGTTCTTACCGGTAAGTCTCTGTGTGGGTACACCGCATACATATGGCTAAACTCTTTTAACTTAACATCCGTTAAAATGGGCACTAATTGACCTTGTGTAATTTCTTTATCGATAATAAATGCTGGCGCAACAAAGTAGGTAGTCCCTGAAATAGCTTTCATTAGCAGTACTTCAGCATCGTTTGCTCTGTACACGCTTTTTATTTTTAGCTCGCACGGCTCACCTTTACTATCGTAGTAATCTATGGTTTCTACGCGCATAGCGTTACTTGCATAACTTGCAGCGGGTAACTGCACCAGCTCTTCTATGGTTTGTGGCATACCATAGGTTTTTATAAATTCAGGGGCGGCTACAATAAGCAGCCTATTACGGGCAATTTTACGGGCAATTAACGAGGAGTCTTTAGGCTCACCAATTCTAAATGCTAAATCAAACCCTTCAGATACAATATCAACTAGCCTATCGTCTAAACGTAGCTCTACTTCTACTTGTGGAAAACGTTTTTGGAAGTCGTTTAGCACAGGTTGTAAATAACGCCGACCAATTAATGTTGACGAGGTAACCTTTAGCACACCGCGTGGCTCTAGGTGGTAGTTTTCGGCCATACGTACGGTTTCACCAAGTAGCTCTCTTAGCTCTGACGCTTTTTTAATCATTTCTGCGCCCGCCGCCGTTAACGAAAACGAACGGGTGGTGCGGTTTAATAACCTAACGCCTAGCTCGTCCTCTAACCGGCTGATTTGTTTAGATATAACAGAGCGGTCTATGTTTCTTATTTCTGCAGCTTTGGCAAAAGAGCCTTGTTCTACCACTTCAAGCAGCATTAAAAGCCGGCTTGTTGTATCCATTATGGTCACCTAATAAATGCTATTGATGCCATTTTGGCATTAATGAATTTATAAATCTATGGTTTTTGTCCGCAAGTATAGTCCGTAACATGCCAGGTAAATAAATAAAGGAGCGTCTTCATGAATAAACATTTAATTGCTGCTGCATTAGCTGCGGCAACTCTATCCTTAGCGGGCTGTGCCGATGAGAGCGCACCAAATGCGCAGCAACAACAATTACAACCTATCGATGTAGCACAAGTTTTAATTAAACCAGTACAAAGCTGGCACACCTACACCACGCGTTTAGAATCGCCGCAAGAAGTTGCGCTGATGCCGCGTGTATCTGGGGTGATTGATAGCATTGAATTTAAAGAAGGTGATGTTGTTAAGCAAGGCGATGTGTTGTTTCAACTTGACGAGCGCCCTTTTGCAGCAGTTGTAGCAAGCCTAGAAGCGCAAATACACAGCGCTGAAGCAGCCCTTGAACAAGCTGTAAGTGAAGATAAACGTGCAGTACGCTTATTAGAGCGTAAAGCTATTTCCACAGAGCAAGCGCAAGCACGTACTTCAACGCTTCGCCAGCGCGAAGCACAACTTGCAGCGCTGCAAGCACAGCTTACTTCTGCAAAGCTCGATTTAGAATTTACATCAGTGGTTTCGCCGATTGATGGTGTTATCTCACGCGCAAATATTACCAAAGGTAATAACGTATTAGCGGGCCAAAGTGTATTAACATCAATTGTTTCTAATAAAGCGATGTATGCCTACTTTGATGTTGATGAGCGTACTTGGAATAGCGCCTTTAACGATGTAACCGCGCAAAGCCGCCAAACAGTTGTTATGCAAAAAGTAGGGCAAAAAGAGTTTGCTTACCAAGGCTATATTAACTTTATTGATAACCAAATTAATTCAGCAACGGGTACTTTACGTGTACGTGCGGTATTTGAACAAGATAACAATCAACTACGTGCAGGTTCTTTTGCTCGCGTTAAATTGGCAGCAAACGAAGTGAGTGAAAAAGTAATTATTCCTGAGCGTGCTATTGGCACCGATTTAAAAAATCGCTTTGTGTTAACCGTTGGCGAAAACAACGTGCTTGAATACAAATTAATAGAAGTAGGCGAGCGCTATGGTGCGTTACGCGCTGTTACTGCTGGCCTAAACGAAGGCGATATTATTGCGGTAAATGGCCCTGCACGTGTAGGCCCTGGTATGCCAATTTCGCCAAATACAGTAACAATTGATACAAGCGGCGTGGCTTTTACATTGTCAAACGACAACGCCCAGTTAATGGCTAAGCAATAAGGTTTATCGATGAAATTTTCACACTTTTTTATTCAGCGACCAATATTTGCAGCCATGCTGTCGTTGGTTATTTTAATTGCTGGTGGTATTTCACTGTTTCAACTTCCTGTAAGTGAATACCCAGAAGTTGTGCCACCAACGGTTGTAGTAACTGCAAATTACCCAGGCGCAAACCCTACCGTTATTGCGCAAACTGTGGCAACGCCGCTTGAGCAAGAAATTAACGGCACCGAAAACATGCTGTATATGTTTTCTCAAGGTACCAGTGATGGCCGCATGACACTTACGGTAACGTTTGCATTAGGCACCGACCTAGACCGTGCACAAGTACAAGTACAAAACCGTGTAAACAGTGCATTACCACGTTTGCCCGAAGAGGTGCAGCGCTTAGGTGTAGTAGCCGAAAAATCATCACCCGATTTAACCATGGTGGTGCATTTATACTCGCCTGAAAAAACGCACGACACAGCGTACTTATCTAACTATGCCGACATTCATATTAAAGATGAAATTGCCCGTTTACCGGGTGTAGGCGATATTCGTTTATTTGGCGGTGGTAAGTACTCTATGCGTGTGTGGTTAAACCCAGATGCATTAGCAGCGCGTGAGCTTACAGCCACCGATGTTGTGGCTGCTTTGCGCTCGCAAAATCAGCAAGTTGCAGCGGGTAGCTTAGGTGCACAGCCAATTTCTAACGACAGCCAATTTCAAATTTTGTTAAACGTAAAAGGGCGTTTAAACAGTGTTGAAGAGTTTGAAAAGGTCATTATTAAAGTGGGCGAACAGGGGCAATTAACGCGTTTGTCTGATGTAGCCCGTGTTGATTTAGGTCTAGATACGTACGCACTTCGCGCTGAAATGGATAACCAGCCAGCACTTGCAATGCCTATTTTTCAACGCCCAGGTTCAAATGCGATTGAGCTTTCAGACCAAGTACGTGAGACAATGGCGCGTTTGTCAGAAGATTTCCCAACGGGTGTTGAGTACGACATTGTATATGACCCCACTGTGTTTGTACGTGGTTCAATTGATGCGGTAATCGCTACATTGCTAGAGGCAATAGTATTAGTTGTTATCGTTGTAATTGTATTTTTACAAACATGGCGCGCGTCTATTATTCCATTGATTGCGGTGCCAATTTCGTTAATTGGTACGTTTGCTGTAATGCAATGGCTAGGCGTGTCTATTAATACGCTTTCGCTGTTTGGCTTGGTGCTGGCAATTGGTATTGTAGTTGATGATGCAATAGTTGTTGTTGAAAACGTAGAGCGAAATATAGAACAAGGGCTTTCGCCTTTAGAGGCAACACGTGTTGCTATGAGCGAAGTAACCGGGCCAATTATTGCGATAGCGTTAGTGCTGTGTGCGGTATTTATTCCTACTGCATTTATTACCGGTTTATCGGGTCAGTTTTATAAGCAATTTGCACTAACAATTACTATTTCGACTGTTATTTCGGCGTTTAACTCCTTAACCCTGTCGCCTGCGCTATCGGCATTATTATTAAAATCGCACGATGCAAAACCAGATGCATTCACGCGTTTACTTAATAAGCTATTTGGTGCATGGTTATTTAAACCGTTTAACCGCGTGTTTGACCGTGGTGCTAAAGGCTACGAAAAGCTGGTACAAAAGCTTATACGTATGAGCGTTATTGTTATGGTGGCCTATGTTGCGCTGGTGGGCGGTACAATTAAATTGTTTGATACCGTACCCGGTGGCTTTATTCCACAGCAGGATAAGCAATATTTAGTTGCGATTGCGCAACTGCCAGATGCAGCCAGTTTAGACCGTACCGAAGATGTGCTCTCGCAAATGCAAAAAATAGCATTAGAAGTACCAGGCGTTGCACACACCGTGGCGTTTCCAGGCTTATCGGTAAACGGTTTTACTAACAGCCCAAATAGCGGCATTGTATTTACGCCACTTGAGAGCTTTGATAAACGTACCGACCCTAGTCAATCAGCGATGGCAATTGCTGCGCAGCTAAACCAGCGTTTTGCAGCTATTGATGAAGCATTTGTGGCTGTATTTCCGCCGCCGCCAATTCAAGGCTTAGGCACAACAGGTGGCTTTAAACTGCAAATTGAAGATAGAGCAAATAAAGGCTTTGATGCACTATTTAATAGTTTGCAAACCATTATTGGTAAGGCGCAGCAAGACCCCGCGTTAATGGGCTTATATTCAAGCTTTCGCATTCAAGTACCGCAAATGGATATTGATATAGACCGCGAGCAAGCGCTTATTCAAGGTATTCCTCTTGATGAAGTATTTGACGCATTGCAAATATACCTAGGCTCTGTGTATGTGAATGACTTTAATATGTTTGGTCGTACTTATCAGGTTAATGCGCAAGCTGATGCTGATTTTCGTCTTGATCCTGAGCAAATCCTTAACCTAAAAGTACGTAACAGTGCAGGAAATATGGTGCCGCTTGGCTCGGTACTTACAGTTACACCAACCATAGGGCCTGACCGTGTAATGCATTACAACGGTTACCCAAGTGCAGAACTAAACGGCAGTCCAGCCCCCGGTTATAGCTCTGATCAGGCACAAACTGCTATTGAAACAATATTAGCCGACAATCTGCCAACAGGTATTGAGTACGAGTGGACAGAAGTAACGTACCAACAAGTACTTGCAGGTAACACCATGGTTTATGTATTCCCATTAGTTGTGTTGCTTGTATTTATGGTGCTTGCTGCGCAGTACGAAAGTTTACGTTTGCCACTGGCCATAATATTAATTGTACCGATGACTATTTTCTCAGCACTATTAGGTGTGTGGTTTGTAGGCTCAGACAATAATATATTTACTCAAATTGCATTAATTGTACTAGTGGCACTCGCCTCTAAAAACGCCATATTAATGGTAGAATTTGCCCGCGACCAACACGGCGGTGGGTTAACGCACTTTGAGGCAATATTAGCGGCGTGTCGTATGCGTTTACGCCCAATATTAATGACCTCAATTGCCTTTACAGCTGGGGTTGTACCTTTGGTACTTGCAACCGGTGCTGGCGCCGAAATGCGCCACGCAATGGGTAACGCAGTGTTTGCAGGCATGATAGGGGTAACGGTGTTTGGCTTATTATTTACACCTGTGTTTTATATGTTAGTTGTGAAAAAGCAGCAAAAAGCAAAGGGGTTATCGCATGACTAATTTTATCGCTAAACCTATCAAAACGCGCTTAACGTTAAGTGCTGTGTTAGTGGCTGCTTTTTTATCTGGTTGCGCTAGCAAAATAGATACACAAAGCGAGCAAAACGCTATTAACGATTTTGTAGCTCAAGCAAATATTGCCAGCAATGTTGCCATTGCAGATGAAACAAATTGGTGGCACAAGTTAGAATCAAAGCAGCTAAATGCTTTGGTTAATAGCGCACTTGCCAATAACTACAATTTGCAAACAAGCCAATTAACGCTCAAAAGTACCCTTGCCCGACTTGGTGAGCAAAAAGCGCAATATTTACCCCAAGGCGGGGTAAATATTGGCGCAGCACGAAGCGATGCACCGAGTGTGTTTGACCGTCAATCGAGTGCTAACATAGCGCTTGATTGGCAGTTAGATTTATTTGGCCGTATTACTGCTTTGGTTGATGCTGCAAATGCATCGGCCATGAGCCAAGCCGAGCAAGTACGTTCACTGCAAATTGAAGTGGTATCGTCTGTTGTTAAAGGGTTTGTAAGCTATCAAGGTAATGTTGAAAAACAACACATCATAGCCATGCAAATTAACGCATTAGAGCAAAGCATTGAGGTACTTCAAGCACGTGTAGATGAAGGCGTTGCCAACGAGCTTGACCTAAACCGTACTATGGCACAGCTTAGGCAGCAAGAAGCCCTAATGCCCGCTATTGAGTATGCTAAATACAGCGACTTATCAACTTTAGCGGTGCTTACAGGTAAGCTTGCGCAAGACATTGCGATAGACAATGAGCAAAACCTGCTGGAGCAAAGCTTTAGCGTTGCGCTTAAAAATGCCAATAGCGCCATTGCCCTTCGCCCTGATATAAGCCGTGCATTGTATGATTTTAGCCAAGCCAACAGCTTAAGTGTGGCGGCAAGTAAAGCCTTACTACCTGATATTAGCTTATCAGCCTTTGCAGGCGTAGTGAGCATAGACAGCACGGGCTTAAAAAATACTGATCAGCAATGGCAAGTAGCCCCCCAGTTGCAATGGTCAATATTAAGTTACCCCGCACTCCTTGCTCAGCGCGACGCGCAGCAGTTTTTAAGTGAAGCTGCCTACAGCGACTATCAGCAAATAGTATTAAATGCGGTGACTCAAAGTGAACTTTCATTGCAAATGTTGGTCAATCAACAACAGCAAGAGCGTTATGCTAAACAGCGCTATGGCTTTGCAAATAAAGCATTTTTACAAGCACAGGCGATGTACGAAGAAGGCCAAATACCGTACTTAGAGTTGTTAGATGCACGCCAGGATGTTTTAATGGCACAAGAAAACGCTGTTGACACAACTATTGCTACATTGCTTGCTAAAGTGAATGCTTATCAGGCATTTAACGGCCAATGGAGCTATGCACTGAGCAGTACAAAATAGGTAGAGTTAATTGAATGAGCAATACTGAATTATCACATCAAGGCAGCCCCTTACAAACAATGCGCGCTATTGTTTTATCACAACCAGATGAGCAAATACGCTTGCAAGATGTTGAGGTTGATATACCCGAGTGCGCCGACAACGAATTGTTGGTAAAGCTTGAGTATGTAGGCCTCAATCCTGCTGATGCCTATTTTGCTAAAACGGGATTTTGTAAGTGGCAATACCCTCATATTTTAGGCCTAGACGCCGTTGGTGTGGTAGTTAAAGCTAACAAAGGTGTGTTTCCTGGGGTTGGCGAACGAGTAATGTGGCATGCCAATATTGGCGAGCAAGGGGTACTGAGTGAATACACCACGGTGCCTAACTTTGCTGTATCGGTTGTGCCCGATGGGCTGTGCCCTGCAAAGGCTGCTACGTTACCGTGTGCTGGTATGGCCGCCCTTATTAGCTTAGATAAAATTGCAATTACTGAGGGCGACCAAATCCTAATCGAAGGTGGCTCTGGTGCGGTAGGGCAGTTTGCCATTCAATATGCTAAACAACGCGGTGCCGATGTATTTACCACCGCTTCAAAGCGTAATCACAAGCTGGTAAAGCAGCTAGGTGCCGATGTGGTATTTGATTATAACGACAAAAAGTTACGCGACAAAATTCGCCGCGAGCTTGGCCCGCAAGGGTTTGATGCTGTAATTGATACCATGGGCGGTGAATCAACGCTTAGAAATATTGAATTAATGCGCTTTTGCGGGCGTATCGCGTGTTTAAACTCGCTGCCTCATTTTGATCAAGATTTAATGTACCACCGAGCGCCTAATATTAGTGTGGTGTCTATTGGTGGTGCGTGGCTTGCCAATAGTTTATGTGCACAGCAGCGCTTAAGTTTTATGGGCAATTTATTGCTTGAAGGCGCGCTATCGGGCGATATTAAAACACCGGCAATCACTGCGGTTGACTTTACTGCTGACTCAGTCAGTGCTGCCTTAAATAACCAAATAGCGGGTGGCTTTACAGGCAAACACGTTGTGCAAATAAGCAATTAACGTTGCCCACCTTATTTTAAAAACGCAGCCCAAGTGGCTGCGTTTTTTTATGCCTAAAAAATAGCTTTTTATGAGTATGGGGCTTAATTGTTGCCAAATAGAGGTATTTCAGCGCACAAGTGTAAGCCTTTTAGTTTCAACAGTTTACGTCACCGTAAAGAAAATAAATTGAAAAAACTGTTAATTAATTGAATAGAGTAATTGATCTAAACTGATTTTTATGACGTAATGTAGGTATTATTTATCTGGTCGGATGAGTTCAATCATGAGTTTACGTACAAAATTAAAAAAAGTATTACCAAGTATTTCAATCACTGAACAAGAAGCGCTAGACGCGGGTGATGTGTGGTTAGAAGGGTCTATCTATCAAGGTAAGCCAGATTTTAGCGCACTACGCGATGTGCCGGCTGCTACCCTAAGTGCAGACGAGCAAGCATTCTTAGATGGCCCAGTACAAGAGCTACTAGGCATGATTGACGATTCAGTTATTCAAAACGGTATTCACTTACCAGATGACATATTAGAATTTTTGAAAAAAGAGCGTTTCTTCTCGCTTATCATTCCTAAATCGTTTGGCGGTTTAGAGTTTAGCCCTTATGCAAACTCAACTATTGTGGCAACCATTGCAACTAAAAGCTCTGCAGTAGCGGTAACTGTTATGGTTCCTAACTCTTTAGGCCCAGGTGAATTATTACTTCACTTTGGTACACAAGAGCAGCAAGCGCATTACTTACCGCGTTTAGCAAACGGCAGAGACATTCCATGTTTTGCATTAACAAGCCCAGAGGCGGGCTCTGATGCAGGTGGCATTCCAGATATTGGTACTGTCACCAAAGGCATGTACAACGGCGAAGAAGTACTTGGCCTTGAGATCACATGGGATAAGCGTTACATCACACTGGCACCAATCGCTACGGTACTTGGTTTAGCATTTAAAGTAGTGGATCCAGAAGGTTTACTAGGCGGCAAAGAAAACTTAGGTATTACCTGTGCGCTTATTCCTAAAGATCACCCAGGTGTAGAGCTTGGCAACCGCCATGACCCAATGGGTATTCGTTTTTATAACGGTACTACACGTGGTAACAAAGTATTTGTACCAATGGACTTTATTATTGGCGGCCAGAAAAACATCGGCCGTGGTTGGCAAATGTTGGTTAGCTGTTTAGGTGCAGGGCGTGGTATTTCATTACCTGCACTAGGTGTAAGTACATCACAAGTGGCGTTTAAATCAGCATCTGAATACGCAGCAGTGCGTGAGCAGTTTGGTTTAGCAATTGGTCAATTTGAAGGTATTCAAGAAAAACTAGCAGACATTGCAGGTAAAACATACCTTCAAGAAGCAATGCGCGTGCTGACAACTGAAGGCCTGGGCATGGGCTTAAAACCATCGGTTGTTACAGCAATAGCTAAATACCACATGACCGAGCTTGGCCGCGACGTATTAGACTCTGCAATGGATATTCAAGCGGGTAAAGCGATTCAAAATGGTCCACAAAATACCCTTGCAAGCGGTTACGTAGCACAGCCTATTGCAATTACAGTAGAAGGCGCGAACATTCTTACACGTAACCTGATGATTTTTGGTCAAGGTGTTATGCGTTGTCACCCTTATTTACAATCTATGGTTGAATCAATCCATAGTGAAGATAAAGGTGCAGATAAAGAGTTTAACGGCATTTTGCGTAAAACAATTGGTTACAGCACAGCAAATAGCTTACGTGCGTTCCGTTTAGGTGTTTTACCATTTACTGCAAGTGCAAACTCTGCATTACCAGAAGTACGTGAATACGAAAAAGCCGTACATAAACTATCTGCAAAATTAGCAGTGTATGCTGACTTCTCGTTACTCGTACTTGGCGGTAAATTAAAGCAGGCTGAAATGCTATCAGCACGTTTAGGCGATGTAATGAGCTTTTTATACGCGGCAATGGCATCAATTAAGTATTACGAGCAAAAAGTAGCAAGCAGCGAGCGCGAACAAGCAGCGCCGTACTTCCACTACGCGACACGTTTTGCATTGCAAAGCGCTGAAGAAGCACTGCATAAGTTTTTAGATAACTTCCCTGCAAGTGGTACTCGTAAGTTTATTCGTTTTGTAACAATGAACTACTCAACTAAAATGCCAAAAATTAGCGACGACTTAATTCGTGAATTAGCAAAACAAGCACAGCTTGATACTGCATTTAAAGCGCAAATTACGCATTTAGTTAAGCCTGTAGAAGGTGACGGTCATCACATTAACGAGCAAGCTTATAAAGCTAAAATGGCATCACTTGTTGAACTGGCCAAAGTTAAAAAAGCGCTGCGCGCTAAAACGATTAAACCAGGTACACGTTTTGCCATTACGCTAGATAACGCATTAGCGGCAAATGTAATTACTGCGGATGAACATGCGCAACTAATTGATTACAACAAAAAACGTGAAAAAGCGATTCGCGTTGATGAGTTCGACTTTGACATGAACTTACTTGATGACAACGCTCAACCAGTTAACCCACTTAAAAGTGTAGTTAATCAATAAAATTCAATGATGCAAAGCGCCCGCTGTATCGGCGCTTTTATTCTTGATTAAAAAATTAGTGTGGAGCCTCGTTTGTTTAAAACCAAGCGGGGCTTTTTTATGTGTGTAATATAGAGGCAGGGCTAATGGTGGCTCATTTTATGGTCGTTTTGCTTGTTCAATTAGAGTAGCTGTTTAGTTTATTTTCCATACTTTAAATAAAAAGCTCAACGCATTTAAGGCTTGTGTTTGAGTATTAGGAGCAACATTTTGTTGGTTGACTAAATGATTTAAAAAAAGTTCGACCTCATTATCTCCCATCGTTGTTGGGTGCCTCATAGAGTTAAAACGAATAAACGAAGCTATCCAGTATAAATACGCTTTGATGGTACTTTTAGCATAATGCTTTAGATACATTTGTTCGGCTATCATAGTTAAAAAAGGTGATTTCATGATATGAATCTCTAGCAAAATTTAACTGTATATATAGACAGTGTATATTGTTTTGTCCAATATTACTGATCTCCACCATTTCGGTGTATTTTCGCACTGATAAAAAATAATTTTCAGTTAACTAATTGTTTACAGGTGTTTATTTGATGGTTAAGATAAATGCGTTGTAATATATGGACATTTGTCGGTTTATAAAACGACCAATGTCGTAGACAAAATTGTTAGGCAACAAGGAGGTTAAGTGGAACAACTACCAAATAGCGCATATATCGCAATTGGAGCTATATGTGCAGCGATTATAGCTGCAATAATGTCTTTATTAAGTTTAGTCATTTCGAAAGAGCAGAAAGTTTCTGAATTCAGGCAGGAATGGATCAACTCTATGAGACAAGATATATCTGAATTAATTGGGTTGTTCACAACATTTAAATCCAATTGGCTTTATCAGATGCACTCTGGAGAAGACCCTAAAGAATTTATTAAAAATAATTCATCTAAACTTGGTGAAATAGATAATATTGCAACTAGAATAATTCTCCACCTAAATCCTAACGAGCACGAAGAATTTAAAGCCCTAGTATTGGAGTTTGACTCTATTTGTTCAAGTGCTAAAAAATTAAGTGACAGTAAAATTACAGAGAAAGCGCATCGTGATTTAGTTAACGAATCACAGAAAATGTTAAAAAGTGAGTGGCAAAGAGTAAAAGATGGTGAAAGTGGGTTTAAAGTAGCTAAAAAGGCGCTATCAAGTTTCTTAGCTATAACTTTTATAATCTCTATTTCAGCGTTAATTGTTGCCTAACAAGCCATTCAAGCAGGACTTTTAACAGTTGGTTAGGTTCCGCTTCGCTACACATTATAACCAACAATTAAAAGCCTCTTAATGGGGCGTTAGTAGCCATATGAAAATGGAGACAGCAGTGGAAATAGATGAAGATAAAATCGATGAAGCGGCACTTGTTCTGTTTTACCTTACTCTTCATGACAAGTTTGGTAGGGCTTGGAAACAAATAGATTGGAGTATCACCGATCGGCTTTATGAAAAAGGATATATTCACGATCCTGTTGGCAAATCTAAGTCTGTTGTTTTAACTGAAGAAGGTCTTGCCAAATCAGAAGAACTTTTCAAAAAGTTATTCGTCAAAAGTGAGTAAGCGTTGTGCGCAATTTTAGCTGTTACTCTAGGATGTATTAGCGTGGCAACTAACAAGCCAATAAACGCACTCACTGCGTTCGCTGGGACGCATACACGCGGGGCGGCTTCGCCATTATGCCCCACGTGCCTGCGCCCGTTATTGGAAAGTTATATGTTTCTTGATATTGGTGCATATTCAAAGAAAATCAAATGTTTAAATATGAAACACCTCCATGGGGAGCTAAGTTAATTTGCTTTTGTTATCTGGTTGTATCTTGTTTGATGCTGTTTGCTTTTTACACTTATGGTAATTGGGCAGGTAATTCTCCTGTAGTTTTTAAATACATTTTTGTTATGTTAGGTTTGATCTTCATGTTCCCGGCTTTAAAGCCAAGTAACTGGCGTGGTTGGGTTTACTTTTCAGCAGACAATCGAGGGATAAGTTTCCCAACTTCATTCGATGAAGTTAATAATCAGTCGTCTCTTAATGTTGCATGGGAAAATGTGGGTATTATAAAAAGTGAAACCCTTCATGGTCAGGTAAAAGGAATTACAATAGAGTTAAATATTTCACAAGCTGATATTGATTTACACTTTCGAAAAACAGATCTAACAAATAAACTTTTAGGCTTAAACAATAAAAGAGGTAACTTTTTTGTCATTGCATACGCAAACAATGCGTTTCAAAAAGTTTCTAGTGTTGTAAACACATTAAATGAAATTAAGCGCTCAAACATATAACAAACGCATTAAGGGCGGACGCAAAAAGCTTGGCTGCGCTCATTCTTCGCTTAGTATAGCCAAGCTTTTATGCGCCACTTATGCGGGCGTTAGAGGCACTATGAAGTTAGCAACCATTTTTCTAGCCCTATTCTTGCTATCAGGATGTGGTACAGAAGGTGTTGATATGGAAATCAGTGATGTTGATGACTGGTTTAAGGTAAATGAAACTGAAATAACTTCTATCGTTGAATTATTTAAGAGCGACAAATGTTTACGTAGAGTTGAACTCGGCTCAATGAAATATATCAGTCAAAACTGTGAAAACAATTCGTCTCAAGAAACCAAAATAAAAGAAATACAAAGTAAGCTAACAAGCCTTGGTGTTGTTCTAGCTGTTGCGCATACATTCGATGATGGAAATTTTGTTGCGAGTACATTGATAAACAGGAGAGGTATAGAACAAATAAACAAATAAACAAGACACCCATCTTAAATTTTGTACTTAACGCAATTAGAGGCTAGCTTTTATTTAGTGTAAAAAACAAGCAGAGTGTCATATGGCAATTGCAAGAAAGCGACAAGTAAGTTTGGTTGATACAAAATACTATCACTGTATTTCACGGTGTGTTCGTCGTGCATTTTTATGTGGCGAAGACCGTTTCACTGGTCAATCTTACGAGCATCGACGAGGATGGGTTGAAGATAAGCTGGGTGAATTAGCTAAGGTATTTTGTATTGATGTGTGCGCTTATGCCGTAATGAGCAATCATACCCATTTAGTACTGTATGTAGATGATAAAAAAGCAAATAGGCTGAATGATAAAGCGATTGTTATTCGCTGGCATAAACTTTGTAAGGGCACATTGTTAACGCAAAAATACATACAAGGCGAGAAGCTAAGTAAAGTTGAACTCATCTTTTTCAATCAAACGGTAAAACAATACCGAGAACGTTTAGCAAGTATCAGCTGGTTTATGCGCCTATTAAATGAAAATATAGCGCGTAGAGCAAATAAAGAAGATAACTCCACAGGGAGGTTCTGGGAGGGGAGATTCAAATCGCAAGCTTTACTTGATGAAGCCGCAATTGCAGCGTGTATGGCCTATGTAGATTTAAACCCCATTAGAGCCAAGATGGCTAACACGCCAGAAGAGTCAGACCATACCAGCGCTCAAGTACGCTTAATATGCGCAAAAGAAGGCAAGCAGCCAAAACAACTACTTCGCTTTGCAGGCATGTCACGTCAAATTATGCCTAAAGGGCTGCCGTTTGAGCTTAAATCGTACCTTGAACTCGTTGAGCTAACAGGGCGAGCAATGCGAGAGGATAAGCACGGGCATATAGATAATATGACCCTTCCTTTGTTAGAAAGGCTTAATATATCATCAGAAAACTGGTTAAAACTCACCACACAATTTACGCGCGTATTTCATGGTGCAGTGGGCAGGCCTGCCTCACAAGAAGGGTATTGCGAAAACTTAAACCGAAAGCGGCGAGCTAATATCAGTAACTGCGCAAAGTTATTCGCTTAGAGCCAAATCACTTTTTGAGCACTCCAACTACATAATGTAGGTTTTTTTGTGGCTGCCATTTGAGCTTTATTTAGTAATACCTCTATTTTAAAACTCAAATTATTTTTGGACAGTTAAAAAACATAAATTCACTAGTTAACTTTAACTTTTTTGTAATTTACTTTGTAGAAATTAATGTGGATGTCACTTTAAGAAAGGCTGGAATTAAAGTGGGTGTCACACTAAAAGAAAGGGGCTATGAATGCTATCGTTTTATTAAAAATACCTTCTAATGTTAAACTATAAAAAACTTAATGACTTAATATAGCTATGGCATTTTATCTTCCTCTTTTACAGCCTCATTTTAAAGACATTGAAATGGGTGATACGCTAACATCGCTTTGGAGCGGGTGTGGCAGTATTGTCGAGTGCAGGCTTGATGCCGAGCCATGTGTTATCAAAGCGATTAAAATACCAAGCCACATAAATCATCCAAAAATTAAGCAAAGCGAATTTGCATTAAAAAGAAAGCAGCAGTCTTATAAAGTTGAATATAATTTTTATAGGTTATACAGCGCGTACTTACCGACAAGCGCTAAAAGTATTACCTGTATTAATGCAATTAATGATGGTGATGATTATGCGTTAGTGTTTAAAAACTTTACGCAACATGGTTTTGCTCAAGCAAGTGCGCTTGACATAAAACCAATACTTACGTGGCAAGCCCATTTTCATGCCTTTAATTTAAATAAGCCCGCAAAGGGCTTATGGCAACAAGGGAACTATTGGCATTTGAGCACACGGCCAGATGAGTTTAATAAGTTAAAACAAAGCGCTGACAAAAAGTCCGATATTAAAAATGCGGCTCATAAAATTGATAAAACACTGCAAGCATCACACTACAAAACCTTGATACATGGCGATGCTAAGCTTGCCAATTTTGCTGCAAATGAGCAAAGTGAAATACTCGCTTATGACTTTCAGTATGTTGGGGCTGGGGTAGGGATTTGCGATGTAATGTATTTTATGACCAGCTGCTTAAGCGACGAGCAATTACATACCTGCGCCGATGAGTATTTACGTTACTATTTTAGCCAATTAAAAAATGCGCTTTTAGTGTATCAACCGCAAATAAATGCCGATGACGTGATTGCAAAGTGGCATGCATTATGGCCATTAGCTTGGGCCGACTTTTATCGATTTTTAGCGGGTTGGAGCCCAACTCATTTTAAAATAAATAGTTACATGATGGCGCAAGTAAATCTAACGTTATCAGATAACAACTTATAAACATAAAGTAGTGTGTCGCTTGCATAAATATCAAGCAAATCAATGCATTTTGGCACGATCTATGAAAACTTATTTAAAATTGCAGGTCAAATGACCTTTTTTAATATAAAATACCGCCAATTCTAGTATCAGTAGGTTTTTATCATGTCAATTCACGTAATTTCACACCCTCTAGTTCAACACAAATTAGGCTTAATGCGCGCTCACGGTATAAGTACTAAAAGCTTTCGTGAATTATGCTCTGAGGTAGGTACCTTATTAACCTACGAAGCAACTAAAAACCTACAGTTAGAAGATAACGAAATTACTGGCTGGGACGGCAACAAATTAAAAGTAGAGCACATTAAAGGCAAAAAAATTACTGTTGTGCCAATTTTACGCGCGGGCCTTGGCATGATGGATGGCGTAATGTCATTACTCCCAGCGGCTAAGGTAAGTGTAGTGGGCCTTGAGCGTAACGAAGAAACGCTTGAGCCAGTACCTTACTTTGAAAAGTTAGTAGGCAATATTGATGAGCGTTTAAGCTTAGTTATAGACCCAATGCTTGCAACTGGCGGCTCTATGATTGCTACTATCGATATGCTTAAAAAAGCCGGCTGTAAAGACATTAAAGTAATTGTACTGGTTGCTGCACCTGAGGGTGTTGAAAAAACATTAGCCGCTCACCCTGATATTGAGATTTTTACTGCCTCAGTAGATAGTCATTTAAATGAAAAGGGTTACATTATCCCAGGGCTTGGCGATGCAGGTGACAAAATTTTCGGTACGGTTTACTAAGGTTTAACAGTGCAAAATAATTCTACATTTTCTATAAAAACCATTTTAACCGGCGCCCAAATGTTGTTTGTAGCATTTGGTGCGTTAGTGTTAGTGCCTTTATTAACGGGGCTTGACCCAAGTGTCGCTTTGTTTACAGCGGGTATAGGTACTTTATTATTTCAGGTAGTGACGAAAGGCAAGGTGCCTATATTTTTAGCGTCATCATTTGCGTTTATTGCGCCTATTATTGCCTCAGTACAAATGTGGGGCGTACCAGCCACCATGGGTGGTTTAATGGCAGCAGGCTGTGCTTATATGCTGTTAGCGCTATTGGTTAAATTTAAAGGGGTGGCAACACTTCATAAAATTTTGCCGCCTGTGGTCGTCGGCCCCGTTATTATGGTGATTGGTTTAGCCCTTGCACCGGTTGCGGTAAATATGGCAATGGGTAAAAGTGGCGACGGCAGTATTGAACTTATTGCTTACGATAAAGCCATTATTATTTCGCTGTTTTCTCTTGTTGTAACACTTATTTTTGCTGTGTGGGGCAAAGGTGTATATAAGCTGATCCCTATATTAGCCGGTGTTATATCGGGTTATGTTTTATCACTGGTAATGGGTGTGGTTGAATTTGGCAGCGTAAATGAAGCGAGCTGGTTGGCTGTACCAAACTTCACATGGCCCGAATTTAAGTGGCAAGCAGTTCTCTTTATGGTGCCTGTAGCCATTGCACCTGCTATTGAGCATATTGGCGATATGATGGCTATTAGCCAAGTAACCAATAAAGACTTTTTAAAAAAACCAGGCTTACATCGCACCTTATTTGGTGATGGCTTAGCCACTGCCGCAGCCTCTTTATTTGGTGGTCCGCCAAACACTACTTACTCTGAAGTAACTGGCGCAGTGATGCTGACCAAAAACTTTAACCCGAAAGTAATGATGTGGACTGCTATAATTGCTGTGGTACTGGCCTTTGTGGCAAAAATGGGCGCTGGTTTACAAACAATTCCTGTACCTGTGATGGGCGGCATAATGATTTTGTTATTTGGCTCAATTGCGGTAGTGGGCTTAAATACGTTGGTTAAATCTGGTGATGACTTAACTGCACCCCGTAATTTAAGTATTGTGGCACTTATATTAGTATGCGGTATTGGCGGTATGCACATTGGGGGTAGCCAATTTAGCTTAGAAGGCGTTAGCTTGTGCGCCATTTTAGGTATTGTGCTTAACTTAGTATTGCCAAAAGCTGAACCAGAAACTGATTAATTTTGCACTGTATGTAAAATTTACGCACCAAAATAGCGCATACTAATTGCGCTATTTTTGTAAGTTACTAATAATTAAATAAAAATAATAGTGGTCTAGTACCTGCATTTGTTACTTCATAATATAAGGAGTTACTATGTCAGAGGCCAGTATTGTGGATATAACCCCATTTTTAGCAAAGCACCAATTGCCTTTAAAGTATCAGTACCTTAGTGAGCAATTTTTTATCCCGCTTGCACACGATATTCTAGAATCAAAAAAAAATAACACCCCTATTTTTGTCGCCATAAATGGTTGCCAAGGCTCAGGAAAAACCACCCTCGCAGATTTTTTAGTTACTTGGTTTAGTAACAACACGCCGTTTACCAGTGTCGCGCTTTCTATTGACGATTTTTACTTATCTAAAGCACACCGCCAAGGACTTGCCAAAGACGTACACCCATTATTTGCCACCCGGGGTGTGCCTGGCACCCACGATGTAGGGTTAATGAATACCACCATAAGCCGGTTACTTGCAAAAGAGGTTGGCGTGCCTTTGCCTAAATTTGACAAGCATCACGACGATTGCAGCCCCGAGCAAACATGGCAATGTAACAATAAACCCATTGATATTATTATTTTAGAAGGCTGGTGCGTAGGTAGTGAGCCACAACCGTTATTTTCTTTAAGTGAGCCTATAAACGAGTTAGAAACACAGCACGATAAAGAAGGCGTGTGGCGTCGTTGTGTAAACAGTTGCCTAGCAAATGAATACAAAAGTGTGTTTAGTAAAATAGATTACACGGTGATGCTCAAAGCGCCGTGCTTTGAAGATGTATTTAAGTGGCGACAAGAGCAAGAGCAAAAGCTTATTGCCGCTAAAGGCGAGGGCGATGGCACCATGAGTGATGAGCAACTGGTGCACTTTATTTCTCATTTTGAGCGTATTACTCGCGAAAACTTAAACACCCTAAGCGCTAAAGCTAACGCCCTTATAGAGCTTGATAGTAATCGCGATATTAGTGCTATGCACTTAACCAGCGACGATACGCTGCAACCTATTATATTTACCGACTTAGATGGCACGTTACTCGATCACGCCGATTACAACACTAAAAATATCAGTAGCTTGCTGCAAGATTTACAAGCAGCCCACATTCCTGTGGTGTTTAATACGAGTAAAACATTTTGCGAAGTGGTTGAACTTAAAAACGAGCTTAATATTCAACAGCCTTTTATTGTTGAAAATGGCGCGGCTGCTTATTTACCAGTAGATTATTTTGAGCTTAAACCCATTGGCTGCTCGCAAGTAGGGGCGTATTGGTGTTATGCATTTGCATCACCCTTATCGAATTTACTTAGTGATTTAGACTCCTTAAGCAGCGAATATAAATCGCATTATAAGTTATTTAGTGATTTGTCGAGCGAGCAAATATCATCCCTCACCGGGCTTGATGAAGCGCATGCAAGGCGCGCTCAAACACGCGATTTTTCAGACCCACTTTATTGGCACGGAAGCGATGAATTACTTAATGCGTTTGTAAACGATGTTAAAGCTCTCGGCTACGAAATAAAAATAGGCGGGCGGTTTATACATATTGCTAAAAACACCGATAAAAGCGCTGCACAGCAGTGGTTAGTTAAACAAATTTCACAACATTTTAGAAAGCCTCTCACGGTAATTGCACTAGGTGATAGTGACAACGATAAGCAGATGCTAGAGCAAGCTGATATCGCCATTATCATACATAACCCAAGCAGTAAAAAGCCGGTTAAGTTAACACATAACAAGGCGCGTTATTCCCAATCGCCCGCTCCACTGGGTTGGATTGAAGAAATAACCACATTGCCTTGTATTAGCAGCATTTTAAATACTATTGAGGAGCGAAAATCACATGGCTGATTTTTATCAAAATGGCATCATCACAACCTTACACAATATCGCCGATAGACCGGTAGAAGCGCTTGAAGAAGAGCTAATTAGTTTTAGTAAGCAACGGCCAATGGGGTTAATACTCCCTTCGTTGTTTAGTGAGCTTGAAGGCCCAGCGCTGCAAAACATTGTAAAAGAACTTAGAGAGGTTCCTTATTTATCGCAAATTACCATAGGTTTAGACAGGGCAGACGAGTCACAATACCGCCATGCTTTAGGCTTTTTTAAAGAGCTTAACCAAAACCACAAAGTGCTTTGGAACGATGGCCCACGCTTGCAAGCGCTTGATAAAGAATTACAAGAGCTAGGCGTTGCACCGCGTGAACTTGGTAAAGGCAGAAACGTGTGGTATTGCATGGGTTATAAATTGGCCACTTCAGAGGTAGAGTCGATAGCCCTGCACGACTGCGATATATTAACTTACGACAGAGGTTTGTTAGCGCGCTTAATTTACCCTGTAGCACACCCTCGTTTTAATTATGAATTCTGTAAAGGCTTTTACCCACGTACTGCAAACGGCAAAATTAATGGCCGAGTATCGCGCTTATTAGTAACGCCGTTATTACGCTCGTTCAAAACTATTTTAGGCAATACCGACTACCTTGAGTACATGGATACCTTTAGATACCCGTTAGCAGGGGAGTTTTCGTTTAGACGTGATGTGCTAAACGATATTCGTATTCCGAGTGATTGGGGCCTTGAAATTGGCGTACTAAGTGAAATGTACCGTAATTATTCGCACAATCGCTTATGCCAAGTGGATATTGCTGATAACTACGATCATAAGCATCAGGAACTTTCTCTTGATGACCAAAACGCCGGTTTATCTAAAATGTCGATAGATATAACCAAGGCACTATTTAGAAAATTAGCCACACAAGGGGTTACTTTTACCAGCGAAACAATTCGTTCTTTAAAAGCAACTTACTACCGTATTGGTTTAGACTTTATAGAAACGTACCATAACGATGCACTGATGAATGGTTTAACCTTAGATGTGCACCAAGAGGAAAAGGCCGTAGAAATGTTCGCCAAAAATGTTATGGAAGCAGGTCAGCACTTTTTAGAAAACCCAATGGAAGCGCCATTTGTGCCAAGTTGGAACCGTGTTGTATCAGCCATGCCAGATGTTTTTGAGCGCTTAAGAGAAGCGGTTGATCTTGATAATAAAGAATTTAGTGAATAAATAAAACAATAATAAGGGGCGCGTGTGAATACAGTAAGTGAATTATTTTTACAGCGGGTAGAGCAACATCTACATATTATTTATAAAGATGTTGAACTGCCCTTAAGTATTACAGAGCTGGCTGAGCAGCTTATAACTATAATTTTAGGCGACAGCCCGCTGCGCGACCCCACACCCCATACAAACCGTTGGGACGAGCAAGATATTATACTAATAGCCTATGGCGACTCTATTATTAAGCACGATGAGGGAGACCAAGCTGTTGCAAAACCGGTAGAAGCACCGCTTAAAACCTTGCACCGGTTTATAAAAGAGCAGTGCGATATGCAGCTTAATGCTTTGCATATATTGCCATTTTACCCGTATAGCTCTGATGAAGGCTTTGCGGTAATGAACTACGTGCAAGTAAATGAATCGCTAGGTGATTGGCAAGATATAAAAAATATTGCCAAAGATGTAAAGCTAATGGCAGATTTAGTGATTAATCACTGCTCTAGCCGAAGTGTATGGTTTGAAAACTTTTTAAACGATTTGGACCCCGGCAAAGATTACTTTAAAACGGCAAGTTTAACCGATGATTTATCTAATGTAGTACGCCCACGTACCTCACCGTTATTAAATACGGTAACCACACCAAGCGGCGAAAAACATGTATGGTGTACATTTAGCCACGACCAAGTTGATTTTGATTTTGGTAACCCGGAAGTTTTAAAAGAATTTATAAGCATTATTCGCCATTATTTAGATAATGGTGTGCGTTTGTTTAGGCTAGATGCGGTTGCATTTTTATGGAAACAACTCAATACAAATTGCATTAATTTACCGCAAACGCATGAAGCAGTTAGGCTTATTCGCACCCTAATAGAGCATACTGAGCCAAGCGTTGTCATAATAACCGAAACAAACATACCAAACCAAGAAAACCTCTCTTACTTTGGTAACGCTAACGAAGCCCACAGTATTTATAACTTTGCCTTACCGCCCTTATTACTGCATACATTACTCAGTGGAGATAGCACAGCCATTAAGCATTGGATGATGAGTATGCCGCCTGCGCAAAACGGCACCACATACTTTAACTTTATTGCCTCGCACGATGGCATTGGACTTAGGCCAATAGAAGGCTTGTTACAACCAAGCGAAGTAGCGTCATTGGTGAGTACGTCTATGCAGTTTGGTGGGCGTGTATCAATGCGCACCAGTAACGATGGTACGCACACACCGTATGAACTAAATATTGCACTTTTTGATGCATTACAAGGCACGCACAATGGACAAGATAAGTTTGGCCTTGAGCGATTTATGTGTGCACACGCCATTATGTTTGCGCTTGAAGGGATCCCTGGGCTTTATATTCATAGCTTGCTTGGCACAACGAACGATTACGAACGCTTTGAAAACTCACAGCATAACCGTGCAATTAACCGTCATCGTTGGCAAGAGTCAAAACTATTATCGGCTTTAGGTGATAAATATAGCCATCATCACAAAGTGTTTAATGGTATTAAGCATTTATTAGGTATTCGAAAAAAACAAAGCGCATTTCATCCTAATGCCACGCAATTTACGCTGCACTTAGCGGGGGGGTTATTTGGTTTTTGGCGGCAAAGTATAGACAGGCGCCAAAGTATATTTTGCGTTTATAACATAAGTGATAAACCACAAGTACTTACCCTTGCAGATTTAAACTTAATTAACACCCAGCAGTGGTTTGATTTAGTGGCTAATGAAACAATTACCGAGGATCAACTCACTATAGAACTAGAGCCATATCAAAGTGTATGGTTAAGTAATATTAAATAAAGTGCAGTAATACCAATTTGCAAAATAGATCACTTAATTAAGCGCATTGGTATAAAAAGGCTCGCAGTGCGAGCCTTTAACTTAATTAATAAACGTTATTACTAATTATAAGCTGTAGCTTAAGTTAATGTAGCCAAAGCGGCCAATGTTATCGTAACTTGCGCTACCCGCACTTGTACCACGTGAACCATACGGAAGCTTACGATTAAATAGGTTATCAACACCTACTTTAACGCCTAAGCCGCTATCGAAGTTGTAACCCACTGTCATATCGGTAATAAAGTATTTACCGTAAGACATTTGGTTACTTGGGTTCGAGTTACTCGCAAGCTCTACATTTGTGTATAAATCAACTTCGCTGATAAAGCGTGTTTCAACCGTTGAATAAAAGTTATCCATTACGTAGCTAACCGATAGGTTAGTTTGCCATTTCGCTTCGCCGGTTGTACCTGCGTACTCAATATATGAACTAGGATCATCCTGGAACGGGTAATCTTTGCGTTCAATAAGGTAAGTACCAATTAAACGTGTTTTAAAGCTACCTTCTAGCGCATCAAAGTCATAGCCTAGTTCAAAATCAACACCAGACGCCTTTTGACCAGCTACGTTAAGTACTGAGTTTTGAATTAGCGAAATTTCACCACTGGCATTACGTGTAATTAAATTACAGTACTGATTGTCTATACCTGTTGTGCTATCAACACAGCGGTCAAGAATTTCTTGCGCGTCGATTGTGTCAATTGCATTTTCTAGATCAATTTCCCAGTAATCTATAGTAAGCACAGCGTTTTCTAAAAACTCTGGTTGATAAACAATACCTACCGTTGTACTTGTAGACTCTTCACCTTTAACATCACGGTTACCGCTTGTTAAGCCATCTAAAGAGGCTGAGTCGTAACCTGAGTTAAAGTCACTTGCAACACCTAATGCAGCACAGTTTGCGGTGCGTGTTGCTGCATTTGATAAATTAGCTATGTTTTCAGCGCGGCACGGGTCTTCTACATTGTAGAAAGTTTGGCTTGCTGCACCAAATACTTCACTTATGTTAGGCGCACGAAGTGCTGCAGATTGCGTTACACGCACACGTAGTTCATCGTTAACAGTCCAATCAAGGCCTAGTTTCCAGCTAGTTGCTTCGCCAATTGTGCTGTAATCAGCATGACGTACAGCGGTATCAAATACTAAATCTTGAATAAGCGGTAAGTCAGTTAAAATAGGCATAGTTGCTTCAAAAAATACTTCACGCACATTAAACGAGCCTTTATCTTCGCCTAAAGCGTTAAAAAATGTACCTTCTGCGTTATCTGGCTCTTTTGTTTCGCTTTCTTCTTTACGGTATTCAGCACCAAATGCAACACCTACATAACCTGCTGGTAATTCAAAAATAGCGCCATTGGCAAGTGAACCAGAAACCACGGTTTGCTTAATAGTTGACGTACCTACAGATACCGTATTTATGTAATCAATCGCTTGCTGAGATGGTGCGCCAAAACCCATAATGTTTACCGGTACACAGCCATCAGCTTGTGCAGCAGCGCTGCGACATACGATGTTGCCATCTGCATCTTCAACGGCATCAAGGGCATTAAAGTAGTTGGCTAAAATCATATTAGCGCCATTTTCGCGCTCTAAGTCAGTTTGACCATACACAACTGATGTATCTAATTCCCAATCTTCAAACACAGTTCCTTTTAAGCCTGTAACAAAACGCGTTGTTTCACGGGTATTATTTTCAACGCGGCGGCCAAGGTCACTCATCATGCGGTTAACCATGATTGAATCAACGCCTTCCTCTTGCATTCGCGCTTTGATATCTGGGTCTAGGTAAGGGTTATCAATTTTAATGCTGTTGTCGCTGTCAAAAAAGAAAAACGCAGGTTGACCTATGCTTTCGCCTTGGCTGTTTACGTATTTTGCATCAAAGTAGACGTTTAAATCGTCGGTAACATCGTAGTTAACTTTAAAGTTTACGTTGTAACGCTCAAACTCAGGTTGTATTTCTTCAAATTGGCCTAGGTTAAAAAAGTCACATTCTGCACATGAATATGGATCTGCGTTATTGCCTATGTATAAGTCACGTGCGCTGCTATCCGGGTTAAAGCTATTAATAAATTTACTTGGATCTTCAAGTGCATAAACACCTGCATCATTGATGGCGAAATAACCCGCATTAGGTGTTAAAATATCATCAGGAAAGTCAGCACTATTTTTGTTCTCATCCGTTTGGGCTTGGTTAGGTAAGCTGCTAAAAGATGTGCTAGTCCAAGGGTGGTCAAGTGCATTTAATGAATCTTGGCCTGAGTACTCAATAGCAAAAGCGGCATTACCACGGTCGTTATCAAAATTAGAGCCGTACGAGAACGTTGCTTTTTCGTTGTTGTAGCTATTTAAATCGGCAAAACCACGGGTAACGCTAAAATCCATTCCTTCAATGTTGTCTTTTAATATAAAGTTGACAACACCTGTAACCGCATCAGCACCGTATACAGCTGATGCACCACCAGTAATAATTTCTACTCGCTCAACCCAGACGCTCGGAATAGTATTTGTATCAACAGCTTGAGAGCCCGCTGAGCTAGATACGTGGCGCTTACCGTTTACAAGTACTAAGGTACGGTCGGTACCCATGTTACGTAAATCAAGAATGTTTAAACCAGCAGTACCAATAAAGCGGCCTGAGTTAGCCATTGAATATGTATTGCCAAGTGCTGGTAAGTTGTTTAGCGCTTCACCAATGTTTACAGCGCCAGTATTAATTAGCTGCTCGCCGCTTATAACTGTTACTGGTGCCGGTGCAATAGCGCCTTCACGTAAAATACGCGAACCCGTTACTTCAACGCGTTCAATTTTTGTCGCTTGCTCATCTTGTGCAAGTACAGAATTACTCGCTGTTGCAGCAGCAGTAATTAATGCACATTTAATGCTAGTAGAAAGTAAATTATGACGTTTCATGTGTTTCCCAAAGGAGATTTTATAATAATTAAATACATTAACTTTTTAGCTAAATACACAGTGCATTTAGCCTAAGCCCTATAACTTTTGTTATAGGGCCGGCGATTATTGCATGCGTATTATTTTATTAAAAGCAACTAGAATAAGCCTAAATCACTAACATGAAATAAGTTACAGGTGATTTGTTGTTAAATTAACAATAAAGCGAGGTGGTGTTAGGAGTTTAAGTTTTATGGGTGTTTACGGTTTGTTGATTAATTGAAGCCAATTAATTTACATTGGAATTGAACTGATAATATTAAAGAGTTTATTTTGAGCGTCTTGATTTGATAATGGCTTAAATATAACCATTGAGTATATTTTAACCTTTAAATGAGGTGCTCTAATTATAGGCGGATTTGTAAGGTTTATGTGTTTAATTTAACTTGTTAAATGAGTCAACTTTTGAGAAATAGTAAGAATAAAAATTAAATTTGAAAATTTTTCACTATAAAACTTGCCGTATCACAATTTTTGTAAAGCCCCTTTACAGTTATCTAGCTTCCTATGCGCCTTGAGTTACTTTATTACGTAAACTTGATACACTTATACTGTTTTTTATAAATAGGTTTTACCATGAAGTTTTTAGTTTTAATTTTTACTTTTGTATTTAGTACTGCGGCCATTTCAGAGCAAGAAGTTGATCTCGAAGTTAATATGAAAAATACAGGCCTTGCTTATAAAAATGCGGTGCAAGCAGTAGGTATAGGTGGCTTTAATACCGCCATAGATAAGTTTATTACTTTGGTTGAAACCAGTAAAAAAGCGACCTTTCATAAAGAAGCACAAATGTCGCTACAAGGGCTAGATAAAGTTATTGCGCAAGCAAAGTTGGCAAAAAAATTAGCGAATGAGCGCGGGCTTGATGCAGCAAAGCCAGCCCTTAAAAATATAGATGATTTACGCAAGAAGTATCATGAGTTGCACGAGCCTCCGGGTTTTTTTGACTTATTGTTTGGTAATTAACCTCAGCTTTTTTGTAAATTAATGTCGAGCAGTTATTTCAGCGCTACATATGCTAACTTTTTCGCTATAGCGCATTATTGATGCGCAGATTTGTGATGTTTTAATAAAATGTATAGCTGCAGATTAAGTAGTTTGAATGCTCATTTTTCAATATTTTAGTAAAGCTCTTATCTAGGGTGCAGATTAATTAAGGAATAGTAATGGAAATTTCAGTGTCATTGTTAGAGGGTCAAAAACAAAGTGCAAAATTTGGCGACCTTGAAGTAATAAGCGATCAAAGTATTAATGCTGGTGGCGGTGCCGAACACCCAGAACCGTTTGACTACTTCTTAGTAAGCATGGTGCTATGTGCTGGGTTTTATGCACGTAAATTTTGTGAGCAACGCGATATCTCTACACAAGGGATGACGCTTACGCAAAATAATGAAAACGTAGATGAAGAAGGTAAAAAATTATTTTCTATCGAAATTAATTTACCAGATGGCTTTCCTCAAAAATATAAAAAAGCACTTATTGCTGCGGTTAATACGTGTACTGTTAAAAAAGTGATTCAGGCCCAACCTGAGTTTTCTGTAGTTGTTAAATAAAAAATACGGGTAAACATGGTTCGTTTACCCGTATACTTCACGGAATTAGTGTTACTTTTTCTTCATTCCTTGTACTGCTTTAAAACGTGGATTGTCTTTACATATTACGAAAACACGTCCTTTTCGCTTCACTATTTGACATCCTGGTCGTTGCTTAGCGCTTTTAAGCGAGCTTAATACTTTCATTACTCACCTTTTTTGGTAGTAGATAAGTTTTTAAAGCGACGGTTAAACTGCGCGACACGGCCGTCACTAGCCACTGTTTTTTGCTTACCAGTATAAAATGGGTGCGAGTCGCTAGACACATCAATAGGCACATACGGATACGTTTTCCCTTCAAGCTCAATAGTGCGGTCTGTTTTAATGGTAGAGCCAATAATGAAGTAGCTATCGGCAGCTGTATCGTGAAAAGCAACCACGTTGTAATCTGGATGGATATTAGGTTTCATAATACGCCTTAAGTTGTTATGTGATAGTATAACTATAGGTTGTCGCGTTTACGGCATTTGTGCAAATGATTTTTACTCTCATTTACTGGTATTTTTGCTGGCTAATTGCGCAAACAATTCAAAAAATAACCACTTAAACCAAAAATACTGGCTATTAGTTTTTAGGCTGTTATAACTATATAAAAAGTGTTAACAAGAAAATTTTTACGGTTTAGAGGTAAGCTATGAGCGACGCAGCACAACAAGAACAAATAGACCAAGGGGTGATGGAAACCCTTAGAGAGCGCGATCACACAGTCTTATCTGAGCAAATTAATCCAATAGACTGTACACACAACGATATTATTGAGCTATTAGCACAATATATGGCGTTAAGTGAGCAAGATAACGACGAACTATTTGACGATTGGTTTGATAATCTAAATAAAGAACAGCACACTGTTTTAAAAGTGTTTGAGGTATACCGCGGCCAATACGAGCACCAAAATTAATACTTAGGCGCTGGTTAAACATTCACTTAGCTGCGCCTTATTAATTAACCACCAACCTGAGCTTTGGATAATAAAATCATCTCACGCTGCTAATTTGTTTTGTTTCACATAAAATTTTTAGCTAGCGAAAGCAAACTTAAATATTATAACCACAGCTCAGATTAATGAATGCAATTATAATCAGAGTGTTAAGGCGTTTTCATACAGTTTTTGTCTGCATAGGGCGGGGCTAAACTGACATCAGGGTTCCAAATTCTATCCCACACTTTACTTAGGCTACTTAAATTTGAGCGCTGATTTAGTTTTTCAAAGTTGCTTACCTGCACTCCTTTGTTGGTTTTTTTACCAACTGCAAAATTAAATACGTAATAACACTCCATGCCCATACGTAAGTCAGATAAAACAATTTTATTTTGCTGCTCTTTCACGCTATAAAAACCTTTAGTAAACCACTGCAAACGTTTTATGCCCCATTCATTTTTAATATCGTTTAGCAAAGCGGGGCTTGTGTTATAGCGGTTTATTGTAACCTCTTCAGGGGAGTCAAATACCGAGGCATAACTTATGTAATATTGCCCATCAGACATTGCAACAACTCGCCATAGCAAGGTTGTAAGTGGGGCGGGGGTGCTTACATAGTTATTAATGTGTATGTGTTTATGTGCAAACGCGGCGTCTATTTTATTGTTAATTATTACTTTTAAAATAAGAGAGCTACATAAATAAAGGCTACTGAGCACAAGCATAGCGGCGTTAATTTTATAAATGCGCGGTGTATGTATTTTAGGTATTAAAGTGCACAGAAAGGCCAACAATAACGGCAGGGTGTACAGGGGATCGATTATAAATATATTTGAAATAGCAAAAGGGTGCTCGCTAAGCGGCCAGATTAATTGCGTACCATATACTGTAAAGCTATCGAGTAATGCATGGGTCGATAAACATAAAAATACCAGCCCAAACCAGCGGGCTTTATGTATTTGCATACCGGAGTGTATTTTTAAAATAAGCCAAACAATAAGGGGACTAATTAATAAGTGCACAATAAACGAATGGCTAAAACCGCGATGATAAGTAAATGCCTCCACTGGCCCGCCATAAGGAATAAAAACATCTAAGTCGGGTAAAGTACCTAAAGCAGCACCCCATAAAGCGGCTTTTCGGCCAATTTTATTACCTAATACGGCGTAACCTACTGCGCTACCTAAAACTACCTGCGTTAACGAGTCCATTTTATTCCTTTTTATTTAGGGAGTTAGTTATACTGCCCTTGGGCTTAAAACCAATCCACAATAATACTTAATCATATTGCGGGGCTAAACGTGTCGCTACCTGCGTTAAAAAATTTTAATTTACGATTATAAGGATGCAGGAGCAATTGCTGAGAACAACGAAATAGCCAATTTTTTGCCTAGCTAGCAAAACGTTTTTCCAGCCACAATATAGATTACTTAATTAAACGTTTGGTATAAAAACGGCACTTACAATTTAAGCAGTGGTTTTATAAAATCTAAAAAAGCCATTATACGCGACGATACAGCACTGTTTTTGTAATACACCGCTTGCACAATTTCGCGGTTGTTTGGCGTGCTGATACTCCCTGGCAGTATTTCTATTAGCTTGCCTGATTTTAAATCACCACCAATCATAAAGTGCGAAAGCAGCGCCACCCCTTGGTTTGCCAAGCATAGCTGGCGTACAGTCTCGCCGCTACTGGCGGTTAAGCCAAAATTTAAAGCTGTGGGCGATTTTAGCGGCCAGTTATTAAGTTTGGGCGAGTCGGTAAAACCAATGAGTTTATGCTGGTTTAAGTCGCTGGTGTGCGAAATAGTCGGTGTATGTTTAAGGTAACTAGGGCTTGCAACTAAATGCAATTTACTTACGCCGAGCTTTTTTGCATGTAGGTTAGAGTCTTTTAACTCACCTATACGAATTGCTAAGTCGGTTTTATGTTCGAGCAAGTCAATAATGCTGTCGTGGGAGGTTATATCAAGCGTAATGTGGGGGTATTGCTTATTAAATTCAGCAATTAAAGGTACCAATTGGTGCAGTACAAAGGGGCTTGCTGCATCAATACGTAATTTGCCACTAGGGGCTTGTTTTAAAAGCTTTATTGCTTCTTCGCCGGTTTGTAAAGTGTTTAAGCCATCGCGAGCATATTTAATAAAGGTATGGCCCTCTTCGGTTAGTTCTAATCGGCGAGTGGTCCTATTTAGTAATGTACATTGTAACGTGTTTTCAAGGCGAGACACGGCCCGCGACACTTTTGCTACTTGCTGATCAAGCAAATTAGCTGCTGCTGAAAAACTTCCGCTATCTACTACCGTTAAAAACATTTCTAAGTCTTCGGTTTTTGCATGCTGAGCCATACGTGAGCACCTTACTTTTGCATTAATTACAAAAGTATTTTGTCACTAATGCTATTTTTTGCAAACACATTTTTAGTCAAACTGTAAGTCTTAACTAATAATGAGGATTTAATTATGCCATTGGCTTTGTGGGCGCTCACCTTAAGCGCATTTGCAATAGGAACAACCGAGTTCGTAATAGTGGGATTAGTGCCTACTATTGCAAACGATTTAGGCGTAAGCCTACCTTCAGCTGGTTTGCTAGTTAGTTTATATGCAGTAGGGGTTGCCATTGGTGCACCAGTACTGACCGCACTAACTGGGCGTTGGAACCGTAAAATTGTACTAATAAGCTTAATGGGCTTATTTGTTTTAGGTAACTTACTTGCATGGCAAGCGCCTAGTTACGAAACATTAATACTAGCGCGTATTTTAACAGGCTTGGCTCACGGGGTGTTTTTCTCAATTGGCTCAATGATTGCCACAAGCTTAGTAAGTAAAGATAAAGAAGCCAGTGCTATTGCTATTATGTTTACCGGACTTACTGTAGCGCTAGTGACGGGTGTGCCACTAGGCACTTGGATTGGCCAACACTTTGGCTGGCGAGCAACGTTTTTAGTGGTGTCGGTACTGGGTTTAATCGCTTTAATTGGCAGCGCTATTTTAGTACCAAAAAACTTAAAACAGTCTATTCCGGCAACGTTTAAAGAGCAGCTTCAGGTTATTGTTAAGCCGCGCTTATTACTCGTATATTTAATGACAATTTTAGGTTACGGCGGCACGTTCACTGCGTTTACTTACTTAGCACCTATTTTAGAGCAAGAAACAGGTTTTGCTCCTTCAGCGATTGGTTTAATCATGCTGGTTTACGGTGTATCGGTAGCCATTGGTAATATTTGGGGTGGAAAACTGGCTGATAAACGCGGCCCAATTAGCGCACTGAGTATTATATTTAGCGCGCTGACAATTATTTTATTGGCTTTTACCTTTACGATGGAGTCAAAAGTAGCGGCCGTACTGACTATTCTAGTATGGGGTGCATTTGCGTTTGGTAACGTACCGGGTTTACAGCTTTATGTTGTAAAGCAGGCGCAAAAGCACACTCCTAATGCAGTAGATGTCGCATCGGGCTTAAACATAGCGGCGTTTAATATTGGTATCGCACTGGGCTCAATTATTGGTGGCAGTGTAGTAGAGGGCATGTCACTTCAAGATACCGCTTGGATTGGCGCAGCAATTTGTGCTCTAGCATTAGTAGTAACTCGTTACAGTGGCATGCTTGATAAGCGAGAAGTCAAACAAGCATAAAGTATTCTGTTAAGGTTGAAACTTAAATTTATGACCTCATTACCTGTATTGAGGTCATAAATTTTTAGGTGACAACACAAAAGAAGTAAAAGGTGTATTTCGTAAAACTTTAAACAGTTTGTATTTTTAACCGATTATTTTATAAGGACAGAGCCATGACACAACGTGTAATAGAAATGCCAGATTTAGGCATGGGAACATTCCGTTTAGAAGGCGATACCGCCTACAATTCAGTAAAAATGGCGTTAGAAGTGGGGTTTCGTCACATTGATACTGCGCAAATTTATGGTAACGAAGAGCAAGTAGGCCAAGCCATAAAAGATAGTAACATTCCGCGCAGCGAAATATTTTTAACCACCAAAGTGTGGAACAACAAGCTTAACAAAACTGACTTTATTGCCAGCGTTGAAAAGTCACTTGAGAAATTACAAGTAGACTCTGTCGATCTACTGCTTATTCATTGGCCTGCGCCTTCAAATGATGAGCCAATGAGTGAGTACCTAACGGAGCTTTTAAAAGCTAAGCAGCTTGGTTTAACAAAACATATTGGCGTATCTAATTTTACTATTGCCAACTTAAACGAAGCAATGCAAACACTTGATTCGCGTGAAATATTTACTAACCAAGTTGAGGTGCATCCGTATTTAACCAATACTAAGCTACGCGCTTTTTGTGCCCAACACGACATTCACGTTACAGCGTATATGCCATTTGTAGTTGGTAAAGTACTAAAAGATCAAACTATTATTGATATTGCTAATAAGCATGAGGCATCGCCAGCGCAAGTAGTTATTGCATGGATTAATGCCAACGGCATGACCACTATTCCATCGTCAACTAAGCGTAAAAACTTAGAAGATAACTTTAATGACCATGTTAAATTAGACGCTGAAGACATTGCTCGTATTGACGGACTTGATTGTGGCGACCGCCAAGCAACGCCAGATTTTGCGCCGCAGTGGGATCAGTAATAAAATACGCAAAACAACATTAGGTGTAGCAAAGCTGCACCTTTATTTTTTTAAAAGGACTCCGTATGTTAACGGTAATTGCCACTATAGCGAGCAAAAATATCGACGCAGAGGTTGTTTTAACTGCGCTCGAAAATCTGCAAAAGTATTCACGTCAAGAAGTGGGTTGTTTGCGTTACGAGTTGTCGGTTAAACGAGACTCAGACAATACCGAGTACCTTGTAAGTGAGCAGTGGGCGTCGCAAGAACACTTTGAAGCTCATAAACAAGAGCCTCACTACAAAGCATTTGGTACCCAAGTTACCGGGCTTGTAACAAGCAGTAATATTGATGTGTACAACACCATCGGCTAGTAAAAGCACTCTTATTAGTTAATGAGTAAAATACAGTGGCGGCGTAAACTTACATCGCCATTTGCGTTACTTAGTCTTTTAAATACCCACCTCGTATTAAAACCTCAGCCATTTTATTTAATCGATAAATCGTACTTTAAAATAAGTGCATCTATGTAACGGGCACGTAATGTGTGTTGTTTTTCGTGATCGGCACCGTGGCCTAATGCTTTATTGAGTAATTTCATCGCGGGGTGAAGCTGCGTACGCTCTTGTTGATTTAAACTTCCTTTAGTGCGCAATTCAGTAATATCGTCTACCAGCAAGCGGCCTATATCCACACATACTATTTCGTCAATTAAACCGTTTTGTGTCAGTACGCCGTATTTGCTGCATAAAAACTGTTGCCACACTTGCTGTAAATGCTCGTCTATTTCGCAGCCAAATAATTCTTCATTAAAACTAAAACCTTGCTGGGCAAGTTTACTTAGGCTTGCCATGTACTGCTGCGCAAAGTAATTAAAGGCATTGCTTGAGGATTCAATTTTTTGTTTTATTAGCCCTTGCCCCCAATTTACACAGCCGCGCGGGTAATAGTCATCGTACTCTTCACATTCATACAAACCAGAGTACGAGCTGCAACTTAATTGGCTTTTTATACAATAACTTGGTTTAGGGAAAATACTTTGCTGCTGCCATGTATCTAGTTGCTCGGCATCAATATTTAAAGCATGGCAAAGCTCATCGGTGTTATAAAAATGAGTGGCTAAGTAGTCAGATAAACGCATAATGGCTCGCTTAAAGTTAAAAACACAAACACTGTTTAAATGTACAGTGCTTGTATTTTGTATTATCAAACTAAATAACACAAGCCATTTTACGTTTATTATTCGCTTAGGCCTGCAAAAATGCGTGCAAGTATGTTACAAATAGCGCAAGTTTTATAAATAATGAATTTTTATGCGCACCCTAGAACAAATTAAACAAGCAAGCTTAATTACCGCCATTAAAACCCCATACTTAGCCAATGGTGAAATAGATTTAGCAAAGTACGATGAACTCGTTGAAATACAAATTGCAGCGGGGGTAGATGGCATTGTGGTTGGTGGTACAACCGGCGAAGGCCAGCTAATGAACTGGGAAGAGCATTTAATGCTTATCGCGCACAGTGCAAATAAATATGGCGATAAGCTGGTGATTGTAGGGAATACGGGGAGCAATAATACCCGCGAAGCTATTAAAGCCACTAAGTATGGCTTTGCAAGTGGTATGCATGCCGCGCTGCAAATTAACCCATATTATGGCCGCACTTCTATTGCTGGTGTTAACGAGCACTTTAAACGTGTACTCGATATAGGCCCTGCGTTTATTTACAACGTAGCAGGGCGCACAGGGCAAGATTTAACCCCTGATATTATTGAGCCATTAGCAAAACACCCTAATTTAATTGGTGTAAAAGAATGTGGTGGTAACGAGCGTATTGCCCATTACGAACAGCAAGGCATTGCGTGTTGGTCAGGTAACGATGACGAAGCACACGATGCACGCCACACGCACAATGCACACGGTGTTATATCGGTCACATCTAATCTTATACCTGGATTGTTCCGCCAGTTAATGGATACTAAAAATGATGCCTTAAATACCTCATTACAACCTTTAATGAACTGGCTATTCTGCGAGCCAAACCCGATTGCAATAAACACCGCAATGATGATGACAGGCGCGGTAAATCCCGTATTTAGATTACCGTATGTGCCACTGAGCGATGAGCAACAAGCACAAGGAGTAGAGCTTATCAATGCTTTATCAATCAGCGACTTTGTTGGAAAAACAGCAAAACCGTTACTGCAAGACTATTCAATAATTGGCTAATGAATAAACAGTGAGTATGAAAAAGTCACCTTGGGTGACTTTTTTCGTTCTTAAGATAAGGCTTTTTACTTAAAGACTTTTAAGCAATAGCGTTTAATAGCAATTTACTTAATTTTGCCTCTTGCTCTGCGACTTGCTCTAACTTATTTGCTATCTCGTTTAGGTTGATATCGCTACGCTTTTTGCAGTATTTTACTGCTAACATTGCAAACTCACGCCATAAGTCACCAAGTTCAGTTGTATGCTCTGCACATTCCTTTAATGCTGGGGTATTGGTTTTCTCGCTGGCTTGCTCTAAAAAGCTGGCGTACATAAACCTAAAACCGGCACCACCAGTGCCAATTTCTTCTTGCATCCGTACTATGTGCGCTAAGTAAAGCCGTGCAAATTTAGCTGGCTTTTTATCAAGCATACGTATTTGCTTTGCCATGTGGCGAATGCCTTTCAGGCCAAAGTAAGGTAGCACTAAGCCATTCATCATCTTAGCGGTTTTTTTAATTGCAGGCCTTATTACTGGGGCTAAGTCACATTGGCTTGGCGCTGAGCGAATCACATACATTAAGCCTTTTGCAGCTAATGCACCTTTGGCAAAGCGGGCATTTTTTAAATCATCGTATGCGCAGGTCACAGGGTTCTCAAAAACCGGATCGCTGATCAAATAATCACCTTGCTCTGTTTTACCATAGACCACCAAATTATGGGCATTAAAGTGAAAGCGCATATCCTCAGGGAAGTAGGGTAACCAATAAACAGAGCTTTGCAGACCCACTAAATTGCCCTTTGCAAGCTCGTTATCAAGTGCTTGCATACCAGCTTCTGGACTTGAAAACTTGCGGCTTTCTAATTCAATATTTAACTTTTTACATACCTTTTTGATGATGGTTTTTGGTGGCATGCGGTAGGCGATTAATGGCATACCACTAATTTTAACAAAAGGTAAATAAGCAAAAGTAAGCGCCGATGCAAGCCCAAATGCCATAGGCTCACTCATGTCTATGCCTTTGCTCTGCAATAGCGTAGTAACTACGCCAGTTTCGCAATGCGAAGATTGCTGGTGGTTTATTGGTAAAATAATATCAGGCATGAAAGTATCTATTGTGAGGGCAAAGTCAGCAATGCTTCGCGGCTAATTTTTAAGGTGTCGCAGTAGCGATTAAGTTTCTTATCAGACAATTTTGCAAACACCGCTGGGCGTAAATGACGTTTAATTTGCCATTGAAAAAAACCGCTGGCGCCAGCGAGTGTGGGAATATCGAAGCGCCTAGCTAACATATGATAAGCTAATGGCGACACTTCACCACGTTGCGCTTGTGCTAGGGCTTCGTTGGTTTGCTCGTTTAAATCGTCAACAGCCATTTGGGTGGCAAAACTTTCCACTTCCCAACCCGATGATTTTACGCCTTCGTAATGGCCGCGCTCATCCACGGCGTAAACAAGTTTGTTTTGACCTTGATAGGTTTTGCTGTTGTCTTGGGGCACATCATGTTTTTTCACAGGCGACTCACATTATTTGTTAATCACGGTTAACTGCATAAAAGCACTAGAAAAACGGCCGCTTTCAGGCACATAACACAATAGTGTTTGTCCTTCAGTTAATTGACCTGATTTAAACAGTTCATCAAGCATAATAAAGATAGACGCAGAGCCAGTATTGCCCTTTTTCGTTAAATTTGTGAACCATTTATCGTACGGAATTTGGAAGTCTATATTACAAAGGCCATCGAATAATCGCTCACGAAAGTAACCCGAAGAATAATGCGGCAGGAAAAAGTCGTAATCACAGGCTTTAATGCCTCGCTTTTGAACTATCTTGCTCAGTGCGTCTTCTACGGTGTATTTTACAATATTTTCATTTAACAGTTTTACGTCTTGTTTTACTGATAAAATAGAGTGCTGTTCGCGCTCTTGTGAATCAAAACGTGTCCAACTTTTTAGCTTACCGTTAACTTTTTCAGCACCGGCGTACATGCATGCCTCGAGTTGATCAGCATACGAAGTGACATCAATCCAGTCTATACGTAAAGACAAGCCGTGGTCGTTGGCTTTGTTACTTAATAATGCAGCACCAGCACCGTCAGAAAGCATCCAACGTAAAAAATCTTTTTCAAAGGCGATTTCAGGCTTTTGGTTTAGCATTGCAACTTTATGTTCGCTCTCAGCATTAAAATTACGCGAATGCATGACATTTGAAGCAAGCTCACTGGCTACCACTGCACTGTGCTGGCTTTCGCCTGCTTTTACATTTAAATAAGCGTATTTAAGTGCGGTGATTCCGCATAAACAAATACCGGCGGTTGAGATGACCTCAAGGCTAGGGTTTTTAAGCTCGCCATGAACCATCACACCGTGATTAGGCATGATTTGGTCAGCCATTGACGTACTTGCTACTAAGCAATCAAGTTGTTCAAGTTGTGTGCCTAGCTTATTAAACAAACCACGCACTGCATCCGCAGCCAATGACGCATTGGTGTAGTTGTATTCACCAGTTTCGGGGTCAATGGCGTAGTATCTGGTTTTTATCTGGTTGCTTCGTAATATAACGGGTTTTGCGCGGGAGCGTTGTCCGCCAACCTCACCTAAAACGACTTCCATTTCTTTATTGCTTACAGGACTATTGGGTAAGACAGCGTGTAAGTTATTTATATATACAGCATTTTCCATAACGGACGGTTACTCTCCAGATGGCTCAGCAAAATAGGCTTTTTGCTTGGCTATTCTTTTTCTAGTTAAGGGGGCAATTAATTTTTTTATGAGTGCTGTTATTGGCACAACAGTAATGATTAAGGTCAGCAAAAATAACACATAGATCAATAGCCCACAACTTCGGCGCGTTGAATGCATCGGGCCAAGTGTAGCTAAAATTTTACTCCATATTTTAAAGCTATGTTGGCCTACACGTTCGCTGGCTATAAACTTTTCGTTCACCTTGACTGCGCCTAGTCCTTTAAGCACGGGTTTATCTAATGTGTGCCCGGGCTCTAAGGTTAATAAGGCTTTTTTGATAGCAACGCCAAAACGACTTGCTGCGGTTATTTCGTGCAGTGCTACACCCGCTGCTGGCACCCAAGATACTGATTTCTTTTTCCCAGAAAACATCCAAAGTGGTGTGGCTAAAAAGCTAAAACCGGTGCCGCATTCATCACTTAGTACCACATTATCAATGAGCTTAGCGTTTACATTACTCAATAGTTGTTTCATTTTCTCTTGCGCGCTTAGCCACATACCACGACAACCTATTACAGTAATAACAGGTTTGTTATTGAGTAGCTTAATCGCTTGTTCAGACTGCATAAACGAAGATATAGGTAACGAAGGTGATAAAAACCATACTTGGTAGGTTAAAATAACCAGGTCGTAGTCATCATGGGCAGACTCTATAAGGTCCATTGGCTGCGGAACCATTTTCACGCATTCGGGAAAGATATGGAAAAAGGTTAAAAAGGGCCAAGGGAAAGGATAAGGCTTACTTGGTTTTAAATTAAGATAGTCGACAATTATATCTTCACTGCCTTGAATCGGTGAGACGATAGAGTCTGCTATTTGAGTGAGTTGACCCGTTTGTGAGTAGTGAATAACGAGAACTTTACGCATCCTTTAACCTTTTGTAACTTCCTAAAAGTCCGTTATTATACCTAGATATAGGTACTCAAGCCATAGAAAGGAGCGTATAGGCATGAAAAAATTCATTGGATTATTAGCCATCAGCTTAATGATGAGCCAAAGTTTCGCGAAGGAGCGACACACACTTAAGCTCTCGTTTGCCAAATTTAAACAGGTCACTGGCACGGTGCATTATCAAATTCTTGATTGCAGTAATGTGGCTTTAAGCTGGCAAGAGTTACCTAATCTAGTCACGCAAGAAGTAGTCGTTTCAGCCAGCTCATTGGAGCAGTCAACTTCACTGCAGGCAGGCAGCTATTGTGTTCGATTTTTTCAGGATTTAAATGGCAATGGTGAGCTAGACTTAGCCGCCAGTTCGATACCCAAAGAACCTGTTGGCTTTTCAAATAACCCAAATTTGATGTTTGGCCTGCCATCCCCTGAAGATGCTGTCTTTGAGTTTAGCCAAAATAGCGAGATTCAAATTAAAGTGAACAATAAAAAACGCCGCTAAAATGCGGCGTTGTTATTAAGTTTTGTAGACCTTATAACGTCTTCAGACCCTGTATTATTGTAGTTGTTTTTCTACTTCTATTAGGTCAACCGTACCTGCATGATAGTAAGGGCCTTTGCCTTCGATTTCGTCAGGACAATGCTTGCGCACTGCGCGGATAGGACTATTTTCTTCGGCATCTTCAATTAAGGCTTTATAGCGACCGTTTTTATCTGTTGCTAAGCCTTTACATACCCATGCGAGTGTATCGTATTGATGTTGTTGCCCCGTTTTGTAGTTTTGGGCAAAATATTCAGCCAGGGTGTCGCCAACTTGTTGCGAAGGAATACCACTTGTGGTGTATTTTTGCGCGAGCATTTTGATTTCAATTAAATTTCCTGAAGCAATATCAAACATTGCTTTATCATCACCAGTTAATGATGAACCGTTTGTAACAGGCGCTTTTTGTATGCTCTTTAAATCAATACTACCAACAACGTATTGGCTCGCATCAGTAGAAGGTAAGCTTTTTAGTGAGCGTTTCGCGTATTTACGAACTTTTTTATGAGCATCACTGTTTACAATGCTAGTGAGTAACTCTCGGTAACGTGGGTTACCTGTTTCACCTAGTGCGCGACACGCCCATGCAATGGTATCGAGTTGATAATCCGGTGCATGTAAATAGTTTTGTGCGACAAATTCGGCTAGTACATCTAACACTTGAGCATTGTTGGTATTATTAGCGACTATTGATTGTGCGGCTTTTTTTACTTCGGTTAAATCACCAGAAACTAAACGATCATAATCGCGCTGCTCTATTGTTGTCAGGGCAAATGCTGAGCTTGATAAGGTTGCTAATGTTAAGCCAATTATTAAAGGCTTGAATGAAAACATAACCATTCCTTGTTGGTATAGTAAAATAAAATTAATAAAAACAGAGTGTAAAAACGTTTTTATCTGTTAATTGAGTTTTATCATAATGCCGGTTTAGGTATTCAACAAGCCCTTATTTTTAATTTTGACTATAAAATGCACTGTTTAATATGCTGCGAAGAAAATTAGTGGGTAATTTTTGCAGTCATTATTAAAGCTTGCTACTCTAGCGCGGTTTTGTACCAGAGTTGTGTAGTTTGTATGTCATTCAGTCGATTATTTGCCCCTTATCATTTAGCTTTTACTACGCTGAAAAACCGCGTGGTAATGGGGTCTATGCATACAAATTTAGAAGAGCTACCAGATGGCTTTACTCGTCTCGCTGCTTTTTACGGTGAACGTGCACAGGGTGGGGTCGGTTTAATAATCACAGGGGGAATTTCTCCGAACCCCGAAGGCATACTGGCACCGAATAGAAGTGTACTTGATTGCCAAACTGGGGTGGCACAGCATAAGCTCATAACAGATGCCGTAAAACAACACGGTACTAAAATATGCATGCAAATACTTCACGCCGGTCGTTATGGCTATCAGCCTCAGCAAGTCGCGCCTTCGGCCATTCAGGCACCGATCAGTCCTTACATGCCAAAAGAATTAACCACCGCTGAAATAGAAAAACAAATTAATGATTTTGCGCAATGTGCAAAACTTGCTAAACAAGCAGGCTATGATGGCGTTGAGATCATGGGCTCAGAAGGTTATTTAATTAACCAGTTTATTGTTAAAGCGACCAATAAGCGCATTGATGAGTGGGGTGGGTGTTATGAAAATCGGATTCGTTTTGCGATTGAAATTGTAAAACATGTTCGCCAAGCCGTAGGCCCTGAATTTTTATTAGTATTTAGGTTATCATTACTGGATTTAGTAGCAGATGGCAGCACTTTTGCTGAGGTATTACAGCTTGCACATGCGCTTGAGGATGCTGGAGTCGATATGCTCAACTCAGGCATAGGCTGGCATGAGTCACGCGTGCCGACTATTGTAACCAGTGTTCCTAGGGCGCTATTTACGTCATTGAGCCAACGTTTAAAGGCGGCGGTTTCGGTGCCGGTGATCACCAGTAATCGTATCAACACCCCGGAAGTCGCAGAGCAATTATTAGCGGACGAACACGCTGACTTTATTTCCATGGCGCGACCATTTTTAGCTGACAGCCAATTTGTTACCAAAGCACATAACAACCAAAGTGCACAGATCAATACCTGTATAGCGTGTAATCAGGCTTGCCTCGATAATATTTTTGTTAATTTACCCGCTTCATGCATTGTTAATCCTCGCGCATGTAATGAAACCTTAATACTGACAGCTAAAGGTACACAAAGTAAACAGATAGCTATTATCGGGGGTGGGGCTGCGGGCATGGCCTGCGCTATTTATGCTGCTGAGCGAGGCCATAAAGTGAGCTTGTTTGAACAAAGCAACCAGCTAGGTGGGCAACTTTTATTAGCGGCAAATATTCCGGGTAAAGAAGAGTTTAAAGAAACATTACGGTATTTTAAAAATCGTTTATCTAGCCTTAATGTTAAAGTTTGCATGAATACACAAGCGGATACTGCAACCTTGGCTCAGTTTGATCATTGTGTTGTTGCTACTGGGGTGAAAGGCTATACACCTGATATTGTGGGAATTGACGACCCGAAAGTGATCAGCTACCAAGCAGTGTTAGATGGCAGTGTACCAATTAAAGGCAGTGTGGCAATTGTCGGCTCTGGTGGCATAGGTTTTGATGTTGCAAGTTTTATTACTGGTAATCAATCTGGACACAGTGTGCAACAATCTGCGCAGGGTTTTTCGAATCAGTGGGGCATTGATTTAACGGTGAATTCACCGGGTGGTGTGATAAATAAACAGCCGAAAGCCGACAGTGCTGATACAGCACCTAAAGTGTACTTATTACAGCGAAAATTACGAAAGCATGGGGCTGACTTGGGGAAAACCACAGGTTGGATCCACCGTGAACATTTAAAACATCAAGGTGTTAAGATGCTAGCTGCTGTAAATTACATTAAAATTGATCAACAAGGGTTACATATCAGCGTACGAAAAAGAGAGCGGATTTTGGCGGTTGACCATGTTGTGATTTGTAGTGGGCAAGAACCCGTATTACCTTGCAATCATCAGCAGCTAGATGAACTCTCTATTCCTGTAAGCTATATTGGTGGTGCATTAAAAGCCGAAAAACTAGATTTACAACGGGCTATTGGCGAGGCGTTTCACCTTGCGCAACGTTTATAATTAAAATAACAACAAGGACAGTAATCATGGCGCAGGATACCTTATGGCAAAAATAGCTCCTATCATGTTGGAATTGCAACAACTTAGCTTTGCTTACAAAGGTGCTGAACGGTTGACAGTTGATGCTGTCTCATTGCAGTTAAAACAAGGTACATGCACCGCTGTTTTAGGCCCAAATGGCGCAGGTAAATCGACATTAATTTCGTTAATGACTGGCTTGTTAGCCCCTGCTGCAGGACGGATAGAGTACCCGCATTATCAACAGTTAAGCCTAAAACAGGCAATAGCAAAAAAAGTGGCTTTAGTACCACAAGATTTTGCCTTTTATGAAGAGCTAACTGTGTATGATAATCTTGCCTTTTTTGTTGCAATAAGTGAAAAAAATCGCCGTTTACATGCTCAGTATATTGAATCCGCTATTGCTGCCTGCAATTTACAAGCGGTTACGAATAAACGAGCAAGTACACTTTCAGGTGGCTATAAACGGCGTTTAAATATCGCAATCGCATTGAGCAAACAACCTGATATTATATTTTTAGATGAGCCGACTGTGGGAATCGATCCGCTCTCTCGTGATGCCATTATTAGTTTGTTGCAGGATTTAAAAAAACAAGGAAAAACATTGATTTACACCTCGCATTTATTGTATGAAGTGGCGCAATTATGTGACGATGTAGTGTTTATAAAAGACGGTAAAGTTGTCGCTAACCAAGCTATTAACAGTGCTCAACTCACGCTTAACTTTACTACTAGAAACCGTTTATCTCAGATGCAGTTAGCGTTATTTACAGAGCAATTAACAGTGATTAGTGAGGCTCAGTATCAGTTGACTATTTCAGACACCAAGCTACTTGGCAGCCTTTTTAGCGCTTTAAGTCAGCTCAGTGATGAAATAAAGTCTGTTAATTTTTCTGATAACCAAATTAAGCAGCTTTATCGGGCGTTGTTTTCGGAGCAGGCATGTTAATTCACACACTGAAAAAAGAAGCGCGCTTAATTGCTAATGATTTGCACAGTTTAGCAGTATTATTGCTTATGCCTATCGTGTTCATGGTGATTATGACCATGGCAAGTAGTCAGTCACAACAAAGTATACAGCAGAGCTTGGTACTGTCAGTGGCGGGTGAAAATAATAGCCAACACAGCCTGGTTATTACTAAGTTACTGCAAGCACAAGGGTTTACCATTAGCGCTAATAAAAGCAGAACCGAGCAAGTCAGTCAGTTGATTATCAACCCGCAGTTTGATCAACAAATCCTTATGCGCCAAGGTACAAGCCAGTTACAACTTATTATAAGTGATGATCTTGCCCCACAAACACGTTTATTACTGCGAGAAAAAGTGAAAGCGTGTTTGGCACAACTGAAACTTTATTTATATATGCTCGAAACCGGTGATTTAGAAGCCGATGCCGTTATTGATGAGCAAATAAACGCAGTAATCACAGCATCTGATGTCAATTACTTACTTATTGATACCCCAGCAAAAGCGCTACACAACCCAGCATTAAATAGTATTCCTGCATGGTGGGTGTTTGGCGTGTATTTTATTGTGTTACCAGTCTCTTTAACTTTTATAAACGAGCGAAATAATGGCACCTTAGTGCGGTTAAAAACCTACCCTATTAGCATGGCGCGTTACTTTTATAATAAAGCATGTGCCTATACACTCGTAAGCTTAGTGCAAACAGCGTTATTAGCGTTAATAGGCTGCGTGGTGATCCCGTATTGTTTAGACTTACCGCTACTATCTCTAAACAGCTTGAGCTTGTCTGTGATTGCATTAATCAGTTTGAGTGTTGCGGCTATATCCTTTGCATTATTTTTAGCCAGTTTAGTATCAAGCTATGAGCAAGCTATTGTTGTTGGGGGAGGGGTGAATATCATTCTAGCGGCATTGAGTGGCTTTATGGTGCCGCTTGAGATCATGCCAAGCAACCTTGCAGCACTGGCAAATGGTTCGCCTATGTATTGGTCTGCACAAATTTTAAGGTTGATAATGGGCGAGACAATGACACACAGTTTTTGGCATTACAGCGTATTACTTTGGGGTTTTTCATTGTCATGCTTTAGTGCCGCTCTATGGATATTTAATAAAAAAATGAGGAATTTGACATGGAATTAGCCGAGCTAAAACTACAATTAAAGCAGCTGATTATTACCGAGTGTGACAAAGAAGATGATTTTGCCCCTGAAGACATTATCGACTCAGAGCCTTTATTTGGTAGTCAGTCACGCATAAATTTAGACTCATTAGACGCGTTGCAATTATCTTTAGTACTAAAGCAGCATTTTGGTATTAAAGTTGAGGGCTCGAAAGAAACTCGTAAGCATTTGCAGTCTATTGATACTATTGTTGATTTTATTGTTAGTGAGCGCGAAAAATAATGGCTTTACGCAGTGTCTATTTAAATGCCAGTGAAGTGATGTGTGCAGCGCTAGGCACTGAAACAAGCAATAAAGTACAGACTAACGAAAGTGAAGTAGTGGCGTTTAAATCATTTAGAGATGAAATAGACAACTGTCAATTTGGCGACATTTTAGCTTACTTTGATCAATTGTTATTACCGCTGTTTGCAAAACTTTCATTAACTGCTGAGGATCTTAAAACCACCTCTTTGTTTTTAGGTTCAACATCATTAGATATCAGTGCAGTTGATATTGGTGCCAGTGATGAACTTTGGCTCTCTACGACCAACAAAATAAATCGGGCTTTAGTTCAGCGTTATGGCCTTAATGATTTAGAATTTACTTTTAGTACGGCCTGTACCGCTAGCGCTAATGCATGTTTATACGCAACACGCTTAATTGCCCAAGGTAAAATAGACAATGCGCTAGTCATTGGCTGTGAGTTTTATAATCCTTTAACAGTCGAAGGGTTTAAGTCGCTAGATTTGATTAGTCAATCTGGCTTAGCTGCATTTGCTAAAGGGCGCTCCGGTCTGGTGTTAGGAGAAGGCCTTGCTGCATTGTACCTATCTGCAAACGCAGCTGAGCAGTGTCAGTTTAAGTTATTAGGTGGTGCTTCTGCGTGTGATACTTACAGTTTAACTATGACGCAAGAAGACGGCAGTCATATTGCGCAAGTGATCAGCGATGCGCTTAGCGATGCCGGTATTAGCGCTGGCGAGATTGATGTTGTTAAGGTTCATGGCACAGCAACGCTTGGTAACGATGAAGCAGAGTGCAACGCATTAACAAGGGTTTTTAACCAGCACCAACCACCTTTAATCGCTTTCAAGCCTTTTACAGGTCACACCTTGGGAGCGTGTGGTGTTATTGAAATAGCCTTGTACCAGCAATGTCAGCAACAACAAAATTACGCAGTGGCAAGTTATGCTCACGATAGCAATGAATTAATGTGGCCATTTTATGTAAAGCCAGACTTTACGCAGGTAAACACTGTGCTACTTAACTACTTTGGTTTTGGTGGCAATAACGCAGCGTTAGTGATGCAAAGGCATAAGGCTTAGATGATGAACGTACTTGCAAACTCATTAGTTAGTTTAGATAAATCACTGGATATAAAAGCACTGCGCCAGCAAATAAAACAAGAGACAGGCTTAACAGTTCGTAGAATGGATGTATTTACACTGATTGCCTTACTGGCCGTTTTTAGGGCAAAACAGGGCGTTGATTTAACCTCGCGGATTGGCTTGTACAGTTGCGCTGATTATTTTTCTAGTGATTTAATGCAATCTATGTTGCTTGACGTGCACAACCGTGAAGCTATTAAGCCGCTTAGCTTTGTTGCGAGTGTGGGCAATGCCGCTAATTATTACCTTGCCAGTGCTTATTCTATTACTGGGCCTAATCTATTTATTGGCTCAGATAAGTTAGGAATGGAAAAAAATCAATTGCTAGCGCAGGCTGATATCCAAAGTGGGATCATTGATATTGCTATCTTAGTAATGTGGCAAGAAGATGACAAAACACGGCAATGTTCAGTTAAAATTATAGAAAACGCAGATTTTTCCAGCGAACGTGATAAAGATTAGTGTGTTTCCCTTGAATCAAAACATGCACAACTGTAGAATCTAGCCTCTTTTTGTCATCACCTTTGTAATAAGGATTGTTACGTTGAAATTTGCTATAAAAAAATGCATAGCTTGGGGCGACGGTAAAACCAGCGCCGAGGATTGGTATGCTTTTGCTAATAACGATAGTTTAAACACTGAAACGTTAACACTTCCTGAATTAAAACAAATGCCTGCTATGCAGCGCAGACGTCTTAGTCCGTTTGCTAAGTTGACACTACACTGCGCACTTACAGCCAGTGAATCCTATGAACAAACAGTACCCAGCGTATTTTCATCTCGTCATGGTGATTTACATAAAACCAGCAAATTAATTGCTGATGTGGCAAGTAAAGAGCCATTGTCTCCAACCCATTTTGGTTTATCTGTTCATAATGCCGTAGGTGGGTTATTTAGCATCTTTACCGGTAATAAAGCGCCTTTGTCTGCAGTGTCGGCTGGCGAAGATAGTTTCTTTATGGGCTTGGTTGATGCGGTCTCAAAATTACATGCTTACAATTATGACCGTATTCTATATGTATATAGCGATTTAGCTGTACCTGAGCAATACCAACCTTATGTACAGCAAAGTCATGATAACGTTGCTGTGGCCTTATTAATCGAGAAAAGCACATCGCAAGCATGCGTTAATTTAGAGTTTACCAGCCATGACCTGCCTAACAGTGCTGAGTCATCGCAGTTACAGGCATTGGCTTTTTTGCGTTTTTATTATTCAAATAATCAACAGTTAGCCCTTGATTCAAAGCGTTATCAATGGCAATTAAGCCGCGTATGAAAGCCGCACTCATAAAACTATACCGCATCATAGCAACGGGCAGTGCGTTTGCCTTATTTAGCGGTGGAGGCTTGGTTTTATCTGTTTTGGTGTTTTCGATTCAACGCTTACTTTATGCTGATATAAACCAACGAAATCAAGCCGCACGCACAGCGGTGCATTATTCGTTTAAATTCTTTGTCGGTTATATGCGCCTTGTTGGTATTTTGCGAATTGATCTTGATAAATTAGATACAATAAAAAATGCGAAAGGACAGCTAATTATCGCCAATCACCCTTCTTTAATTGATGTGGTGGTATTAATTTCGATAGTCAGAAATGCAGATTGTGTCGTCAAAGCGGACCTTTGGAAAAATCCATTCTTAAAAGGAGTGGTAAAGGCTACGGGCTATATTAACAATGATGCTGATCCTGAATATTTTTTAAATCAGTGTCAGCAAAGTTTTGCCCGTGGTAATAACTTGATTGTATTCCCTGAAGGCACGCGAAGTGTACCCGGGCAGCCATGGAAATTTAAACGAGGTGTAGCCAATATCGCGCTTCGTACTGAAGTCGATATGCTGCCGATTTTGATTGATGTATCACCGGTCACGCTGACCAAGGGACAAAAGTGGTATCAAGTGACTGATCGTCGCTTTACCTTTAAAATGCGTGTACTTCCGGTTTATGAGATAAAACCTTATTTACAAGGTGACCATGTAACGAACACTGTTAGACAACTAACACGCGACTTACAAGCTTATTTTAACGAGGAAAAATTAAAACATGAGTGATTTAAGCACTGAAGTAAAACAACTAATCATTGAAACCCTTGATTTGGAAGATATCGAAGCATCAGATATTAATGATGATGAAGCGTTATTCGTCGATGGTTTAGGCCTTGATTCAATTGATGCACTTGAATTAGGTGTTGCGATTAAAAAAGCTTATGACGTAAAAATTGATGGTAATACCGACGACAGTAAAAAACATTTTTACTCGGTTAAAACCTTGTGTGATTTTATTGCCTCAACACGGGCATAATAAACTGCAGTCACTCTGCATTGTTTGGAAGTAACTATGAGTAATGAAAACATGAATAATGGCGATAAAATTTTTGCAATGCTAAGCGAAATCCTAGAACAGGATTTTGAAATAGATGCAGAAGATATTACCCGCAGCGCAAATTTATATGAAGATCTTGATTTAGACAGCATTGATGCGGTTGATTTAGTCGTTAAATTACGTGAGCAAACGGGTAAAAAAATCGAGCCAAATGACTTTAAACAAGTTCGTACAGTGCAAGACGTCATTGATGCTGTTGAAAAACTGATGACAGCAGACGCTTAATGAACAAGGCCGTGCTAGTTGGGTTACTTTTTTTATATCCACTAGCCGTGTATTTTGGCTTGCAGTTTAGCGAGCCTGCGTTAATTGCTGCACTTTTTATTGTGGTGCTTTTAGCGCGATACTGGTTAACAAAAAGCAGTATAGTTAATTTTGCACACATGAAAATAATAACTATCAGTGGTATAGCTTTATTAGGTTTTGCGACTTTTGCTAACTCTGAATTGGCACTGAAGTTTTACCCAGTGGTAATAAGTAGCTGCTTTTTAGCTGTATTTGCTTATTCACTATATAACCCACCTAGTTTTATTGAAGTGATTGCCAGTAAATTTGAAACGCTTGACGAGCACGGCAAGCGTTACACCCGTACAGTAACAAAAGTATGGTGTGGATTTTTTATCATTAATGGATTAATTGCGACAGCAACGATTTTTCATCCAGATCCAGTGGTTTGGCTAACCTATAATGGTTTAATTTCCTATTTGTTAATGGGGATATTAATGGCCGTAGAATTTATAATAAGAAAGTTTCAAAAGGCAAAAAATAAATCAAATGAAATGGCCGACTAACAAGACCTACTTTTATTGTCAAAATCATGGCTATGCCATTTGGCAACAGCAAGTAGATGCCCATGCACGCGTATTTGCTGCACGTGATGAACAAACATGGTTATTATTTGATGCTGACAGTTACCAGTTCAGTGTTTTGTTTTTTGCGTTATTAGCCGCAAACAAGTCTATTGTATTGCCACAAAATGGCCAACCCGAGCAGCTTGCACAGTGCTTAGCGCAAGCTGAGGCGTTCACTGGCGTAGCCGATAACACTTGCGCAGAAGTGGCTTTTAATAAACACATTCGTGTTGAGCATGTGGTAAATACTGCCATTGAGCTTGATGAAAATGCCGCGATTCGATTTTTTACCTCTGGCTCAAGTGGGACGCCAAAAGCAATTGATAAAACCTTTTCCCAGTTATTGATTGAAGTTAAAGAGCTGGAACAGCAATTTGCTGATCAAATGCAACAAACCATGATGGTTGCCACGGTGTCGCATCAGCACATTTATGGTTTATTGTTTAAGGTTTTGTGGCCACTGTATAGTGGGCGTGATGTCTGTTTTAATAGCTTTGATTACCCAGAGCATTTACTGCACTTTATAAGTCAACAAAATGATGATCATGACTTTGTTGTGATCAGCAGCCCTGCTTATTATCATCGATTAGTACAAGATAATGTGCTTGTGGCTATAAAGCATAAAATACGTGGATTATTCTCATCAGGTGGGCCACTAAAAACCGCCGCGGCTATGCAGTTGGCGAGTCAACTTGGTGATTCGCCAATAGAAGTGTTAGGCAGTACAGAAACCGGTGGTATTGCTTGGCGTAAACAAAACGGCCAGGGTCATTGGCAGGCTTTTTCAACAATTAAGCTTAAACTCGATGATTATCAGCGACTTATTATTTCATCTCCTTATGTTGATAATGGGCAGTGGTATCAGACGGATGACCGGGTGCTGTTATTGACAAACAACCAGTTTAATTTATTAGGTCGCGCTGACCGGATTGTCAAAATAGAAGAAAAACGTTGTTCACTCGATGAAATAAGCCTCAGAGTAAACCAGTCTGATTGGGTTGTAGATAGTTATGTTTTATTACTGCAACATGGTACAAGTACTGGTAAGCGAGATGAAATTGCCGCTGTATTAGTATTAACAGAGGCTGGTGAGCAGGCATTAGAGCAGCTTGGCAAATTTAAGTTTTCTCAAGCATTAAAAACACATTTAAAAGCATTTTTCGAACCCTTAGTGATACCTAGAAAGTATCGTTATTTAACTGAGTTACCATATAACTCGCAGGGTAAACTTAATAAAGCGCAGTTGGAGAAGTTGTTTGACTGATTTTGTATATAAACCGGATTGTCAGCTGATTGAGCAAAGTGATGAACACGTTTTGCTAAAGTTAACAATTCCTGAAAATCTCTATTATTTCCAAGGCCATTTTCCGCAGGCGGCTATTTTACCCGGTGTAGCACAGCTTGACTGGGTGATGCACTATTTAACAGAGTTTATGGCGGTCGATTGCACTAAAGCAGTGTCGATTGATGCCCTGAAATTTCAAATCATTGTACAGCCTAATTATGAGGTTGATCTGCGTTTGAAAAAAATCAAAGCAAATAAATTTAGCTTTAGCTACAGTTCCACACATGGTCAGCATGCCTCTGGCAAAGTGGTACTTGCAGATGATTAAGGCGAACTGGTCATGAGTAGCCAATACGGATTTGTGATCCCAAATTACAATCATCATTTAGTGATTCGCGATACCATCGCAGCTTTAGTGAGTTTTAATTTACCCATTATTTTGGTCGATGATGGCAGTAATCAACAAACTCAAACAGTGTTAGAGGATGTTGAGCGAGAGTTTGCTCTGGTCACGCTTGTTCGTAGAACACAAAACGGTGGTAAAGGTGCTGCTGTACAAACAGGGTTAGCTCATGCCCACCAAGCAGGATGGAGCCATGCTATACAGGTTGATGCGGATGGTCAGCACGACTTGAATGATGTAGAGCAACTAATCGCGCGCTCTAAGTTTGCTCCCACGGCATTGGTCAGCGGTCAGCCTGTTTATGATGAGTCAATATCTAAAGGGCGTTATTACGGTCGCTTTATCACTCATTTTTGGGTCTATATTGAAACGCTTTCTTTCAAAATTAAAGACACTATGTGTGGCTTTCGGGTTTATCCGTTAGCTGCTTATGCGCAGTTAATAAATAACACGCGCTTAGGCAATAAGATGGATTTTGATATTGAGGTCATGGTAAAGCTTTATTGGCAGGGCACACCCGTTGAGTTCATTAAAACTAAAGTATTGTACCCAGAAAATGGTGTATCCCACTTTAATGTATGGGAAGATAACATTTTGATATCAAAAATGCATACGCGTTTGTTTTTTGGTATGTTGCTGCGTTTACCTCGGCTCATCGCGAATAAATTTAAATAGGAAGTAATAAACACAGTGTCAGATAACAACAAACCACAGCAACCGCACAACGACAGTACTTTTCATTGGTCACAATTAAAAGAGCGTGGCTCGATGTTTGGTATTGAAGTGTTAGTGTTTATTTATAAAGTATTTGGCAAATGGTTATTTAAAGTCGTATTAACGCCTGTGATGTTTTACTTTTATATTACGGGACGTTTATCACGACATGCGATTTGGCATTACTTAGACAATTTAAACACCAGCATGGGTGAGCAAAAGCGGGTCGGCTTAGCGCGCTTTAAGCAAGGTTTTAAATTGTATTTTTCATTTGGTATGGCAATACTCGATAAGTTTGATGCTTGGCTTGGTAAAGTAAATATTAAAGATATTGAAATTGCGACCCCTGACGGTTATCAAGAGTTAGTGCAAGCCAAAGGGGCGGTTATCTTTAGTGCTCATTTAGGTAATATGGAAATATGCCGCGCAATTTTTAGTATGGGTGATAATAAGCGTCCACTTAATGTGATCACTTATAATGAGCATACCCCGTCATTCAATAATTTCTTAAAGAAAATAAACCAAGAAGCGGCCATTAATTTTATTCATATTAATAACTTCGGTCCTGATGACACGATTAAACTAAAACAAAAAATTGATGATGGTGAAGCAGTGGTCATCTTTGCTGATAGAACCTCGGTCAATAACCCAACAAGTGTGCATCAAGCGCCGTTTTTAGGGGAACAAGCCCCTTTTGCTGTTGGTCCATTCGCGCTGGCGAACATTATGGAATGCCCAGTGTTTCTAATGTTTTGCATTAATGAACACGGGCGCTATAGAACCTATATTGAGAAGTTTGCCGACCCCATTAAAGTAAAACGCAAAGAGCGCCAAGCGCATTTTCAAGCAATGGCAACAAAGTTTGCTGAGCGTCTTGAGTTTTATTGTAAAAAAGCGCCTTATCAATGGTACAATTTTTTTAACTTTTGGCAAAAAGCCAGCGACAAAGATTCAAAGCCTAGCTAAATATCTGGAGACAGTAGTAAATGGAAAACAATAAATCAACACACCTTTTATTTGGCGCAGGCCGTTTAACGATTGAAGACATTATTAGTGTTGTAAAAGAAGACCGCAGCGTCGCGCTATCTGGTGATAGCCAGTTTGCTGAAAAAATTGATTCAGCCGTCGCTTTTTTAGATAAGCTTTTAGCTGAAGAAGGCCATATTTATGGTGTAACCACTGGCTATGGTGACTCGTGTACGGTAGAGATCCCGTTAGCATTAGTAAATGAGTTACCTATGCACCTTACACGCTTCCACGGTTGTGGCTTGGGTGATTTTTTTACGCCAGAACAAGGTAAATTGATTTTAGCTAGCCGTTTAGCGTCATTATCACAAGGCTATTCAGGTGTTAGCTGGGATTTACTAAAACTACTCGTTGAAATGATCAATCGTGATATTATCCCTGTTATCCCGCAAGAAGGATCAGTGGGTGCAAGTGGTGACTTAACGCCGCTTTCATATGTGGCAGGAAGTTTAATTGGTGAGCGCGACACCTATTATAAGGATCAAGTTGTTAACTCATTAGCGGCCTTTAAAGAAGAAGGTCTCGAGCCTATTACCCTACGTCCGAAAGAAGGCTTAGCAATAATGAACGGCACAGCGGTGATGACAGCGCTTGCTTGTCAAGCTTATGATCGTAGTGAATACGCAAGTCGTTTAATGACCCGTATTACCGCGCTTGCAAGTATTGCACTTAAAGGTAACAGCAATCATTTTGATGATATTCTATTTAGTGTTAAACCACATCCGGGTCAGCAAAATGTGGCAAAGCGCATTCAAACTGATTTAAATCATGTAGAACATCCACGTAATTCACATCGCCTACAAGATCGTTATTCAATCCGTTGTGCTCCTCACGTTATTGGTGTGTTAGAAGACAGCCTACCGTGGCTGAGAAGCATGATTGAAAATGAACTTAATAGTGCTAATGATAATCCGATTATCGATGGTGTCGGTGAGCATGTGCTACATGGCGGTCACTTTTACGGCGGCCATATCGCCATGGCAATGGATTCAATGAAGAACTGTGTGGCTAACTTAGCAGACTTGGCTGATCGCCAAATTGCCACCCTAGTTGATGTGAAAATGAACCATGGTTTGCCCTCTAATTTAAGTGCGGCTTCAAGTGAGCGTCGCTTTATTAATCATGGCTTTAAAGCAATTCAAATTGGCTGCTCTGCTTGGACAGCTGAGGCATTAAAACTAACCATGCCAGCGAGTGTGTTTTCTCGTTCAACTGAGTGTCACAATCAAGATAAAGTGAGTATGGGAACTATAGCTGCGCGTGATTGCTTACGGATTTTACAACTCACAGAGCAAGTATTAGCTGCGACTTTACTTGCGGCAGTTCAAGGTGTGCGCATTCGTATTTTAAATAATGAAATCGATGCCGCAGCACTTAATCCTGAAATTACAGCGATGATTGATGATGTAGCCGGCTTTTTTGATTTATTAGAAGAAGATCGCCCAACTGATAAGTTATTGCGTCAAACCATTGAGTATATTCAAACTCAACGTTGGTCGCTTTACCAATAAAGTGAAGGTATAAGATGAAAAAATCCAACGCAATAGTAACTGCCCATGTTGACATGGTGGTGCCATTTTATGATTTAGATCCTATGCGCATTGTTTGGCATGGGAACTATGTTAAATACATAGAAGATGCTCGGTGCGTATTACTTGACAAAATTGGCTATAATTACAATGCGATGGAACACTCAGGTTATATGTGGCCGATTGTTGATATGCGTCTAAAGTATGTTGCATCGGCCGTGTTTGGTTCGCACATACGCATTCATGCGAGTTTGGTTGAGTACGAAACACGGCTCAAAATCGAATATAAAATTGAATGTTTAGACAGCCAGAAGGTGTTGACTAAAGCCCATACAATTCAAGTCGCCTTAGATTTACAAAACCAAGAATTACAGTTTGAATCTCCCGCTGTACTTATCGATAAAGTACGTACATATGTTGAGTAACATTTGCTGTACTATATGGCTAGTAGCGGTGTTATTCGTTTGCTTGGTAACTAACTGTTTTGCACAAAGTGATTTCAGTGAGTTTGAAGTTAAGCAAGGTAAAGGAGAGTTTAGCCAAGCAAAGCATTTCACCTTTTTAAAACGGGCCATTAAGTCACAAGGTGAGTTTGTTATTTTCGATCGACAAGTTTATTGGCATACACTTTTGCCTGTAAAAAGTGAGCTACTGCTTTTAACTAGTGGAATTTATCGGCGTACTGATACTGACCAAGATTATCAAGTACTGACCCAAGATAAACAAATAAACCAGCTATTAGCTAACTTATTAAGTGGCCAGATCAAGAACTCTGATTGGCAAATAACCACTGAAGATCAAACTGGTTGTTACCAATTAGTGCCAACTTTAATTGAAGTAGCAAAGATGTTTAAGCAAGTAAAACTGTGCCGAGAAGGTGATAGCCAACGTGAGATAGTGATAACCGACCAACAGAATAATCATACCAATATTATTATGAAAATAACCACTAAGGAGCTTAGTCAAGGTGACATGGAAGCCATTAAGCTCACGCACTAAGCTCGTTGTATGGTGCATACAGTTTGCTGTTATATTAGCGGGTTTGACTTATTTATGGCTATTTAAGTCATTTACGATTGTTGCTGATCTCAATCAAATATTTAGCGTAGAACAAGATCCAGAAATACAACTCGTTATCGACCAATTAGAACAACAGCAATTACGTCAGCATCTTTTATTAGTGGGTCATCAAGATAAAGCCACGGCAATTAAGTATGCCCAGAGAGCGGCTAAGTCGTTAAATGAAATTACGGGTATTGCTGTCAATGTAAAGTTTGATGCTTTACCCAAACTTGACTCAATAGTGCGTGATTACCTTAATTATCCGCATGCTTTTATCAGTGAGCAATATCGATACTTGTTGCAAGCAAACGATAGTCAACGCTTATTCAATTACCAATTTAACCTCCTTAATGACGTGGCGTCGCCTTGGGTTGCAGCTACTTTGCAAAGCGACAAAACCTTAGCCCTAGCCGACTTTTTTAATCAACAACGATTACCTTCAGCGCAACTTAAAAACTATGATGGCTTTTTAATTGCGACTAAAAGCGAGGCTGTAGAGCAGGTTCGCTATTATGTACTCGTAAACTTTATGAGTAATGGCACGGGTTTAGATTTAAATGTTGCGAAAAAGATTGCAGCAAACGTCGCTTCTCTTAAACAGCAAGCATTAACACAAGATACAGGTGTGGATTACTTGGCCACTGGGGCTGCTTTTTTTACTGCGAGTGCAAGCTCCAGCGCCCAAAGTGAAATGGCCCTTTTTGGGGGGATTTCTGTACTCGCAACCTTGTTATTGATCATGGTTATCTACCGAAGTGTATTGAGTGTGTTCTGCACGTTATTCGTCGTTTTAGTCAGTATGATTTATGGCTACACTGCACTGCGATTATTGTTTTCTGAGGTCAATGTTTTAACGTTAGTGTTTGCAGTGACGTTAATTGGTATAGCAGCCGATTATAGTTTTCATGCCCTAAGTGAATTGCGTTTTTCTCAAGCTAAAATAGCAAACCCATTGCACAATATTCGTAGTTCATTGTTATTAGGTTTTCTGACAACTACTGCCGGATATTTAATACTGGTGTTTACGCCATTAATATTATTTAAACAAATTGCGGTCTTCACCATGGCAGGGCTGCTGGGGGCTTTATTATGTGTATTGCTACTCTACCCAAGTTTAATGCTATTAAAAGCTAAAAGCGCTATGCAGGTGCCGAACTTTATTACTGGATTGCATAACCTACAGCAAACGTGGCTTACTAATAAGCTGGCGATGCGTTGGCAAGTGCTATTCATCATAGTCGCATTATTTGGCTTAATGTTTTTAGATAATGATGATGATCCACGACATTTCTACAAAGTTCCTCATGATTTAATCACTCAGCAACAAACAATCAGCGATTTATTAGCAGCGCAATGGGACAGTTCATACCTGTTGATAGCCAGTGACAGCGAGCAGCAGGTGCTTAGGCAGATGGAGCAACTTTTACCACAGCTTGAGCAATTACAAGCAAACAAAGAGATTGCAGCGTATTCCAGTATCAGCCAATGGCTACCGTCAATATCCATGCAAAAGAGTAATCAACAATTGCTAACTCGAGCAGTTAATCGCGGGGATTTTACACAGTTAAACTTAGTGCTCGGCTATGATTCATCAGATATTCTATTTGATGATTATTATCAACAGCTTGACTTTGCCACATGGCAAGATAGCCAAGTGGGACTTTTATTTACCAATCAATGGTTGCAATCGCTAGACCGTTATTACAGTGTGATTAAGTTAAAGAGGGTAAAAAATTCCAGCAGGCTTAAAACCTTAGCTAACAGTAATCCTAATGTTTTTTTTATTGATAAAGTAGCTGATGTAAGTAAGCAAATAAAGCAATTTAGACAGCAATTAGTTTTAATCTATGCATTTTCCTTAGCTGCGGCGATGATAATTTTTTGGCTGCGCTACGGGCTATTAAATGCTTTTATTGCAATGACACGCCCACTAATTGCAATACTAATTGCACTTATAGTAAGCACTTGGTTTTATGGAAGTTTGACCGTATTTAATTATGTTGCTGGGATCCTTATTTTAGCCCTAGGCCTAGATTATTGTATTTTTTATGCCGAACATGGCCTAAGTAAAAAAATAACACTAACCACCTTTGTATCAGCAGCAAGTTCATTATTTGTATTCGCAATATTAATCGTTAGTTCAACGCCTGCAGTTAGGCAATTTGGTTTTACAGTATTTATTGGTGTAACAGTGGTGTTTTTGCTCGCGCCACGCCTTGCTTTAGTATCAAAAAGGAATATTTAATGATATCAACAGATTATGATGTAACTATTATAGGGGCAGGCCCTTCGGGGACAGTCGCAGCGTGTTTGTTAATGCAACATGGTTTAAGTGTCTGCCTCATTGAGCGGGATGAATTCCCTCGCTTTTCAATTGGTGAAAGTTTATTACCGCAAACAATGGAATTCTTAGCTAAAGCCAATATGCTTGATGTACTGCTAGACAATGCTGATGAGCTTGGGTTTCAATTCAAAAATGGCGCCGCATTTTATCGTAATGGTCACCATACTAACTTTAATTTTGAAGAAAAATTCAGTGATGGGCCAAGTACAACATATCAGGTTAAACGAGCTGCGTTTGATAATTTATTAGCGCAAGAAGCAGTTAAACAAGGAGCTACAATCCTCTTTGGACAGCAGGTAACTGGCTTTAAAAGTGATGAAAAGACTACTTACACAAATATAATTGATTTAAAAACGAAAGAAGAAAGCATCATTTCTGCAAAATTTACCTTAGATGGCAGCGGGTTTGGCCGTGTACTTCCGCGCTTATTGGATTTAGAAGAGCCGAGTGTACTCACTCCTCGTAAGGCTGTATTTACACATTTTAAAGATAATATTGATAGCACACAGTTCGACCGCAATAAGATACTGATCACCGTTCACCCTATGATTCCAGATGTATGGTACTGGGTGATTCCTTTTAGTGATAGCACAGTTAGTGTAGGGGTTGTCGGTGAAACAGCACAAATCGAAAGACCAAATCAAACACTTGAACAAACACTCTCAGACTTTATTCGTGCTGATGACAACCTAAGTGCTTTATTGACAGATGCTAAAATTATTGCACCTGTTCGCACGATTGGTGGCTATTCAGCGAATGTAAAAACGCTACACGGTGATAAGTTCGCATTATTAGGTAATGCTGGTGAGTTTTTAGACCCCATATTTTCATCTGGTGTCACAATTGCGTTAAAATCTGCTGTTCAAGCGTCCGAGTTGGTGGTGAAACAGCTTCAAGGTGAAGCAATTGATTGGCAAGTTCAGTATGAAGAGCCACTAAGGGAAGGGATCGAAGTATTTAAATACTTTGTGAATTCATGGTACGACACGAGTTTGCAATCAGTGATCTTTTTTGCTGATGGTCAACCAGATGTAAAAGAGATGGTGTGCTCAATCTTAGCGGGGTACGCTTGGGATAAAAGTAACCCATTTGTAAAAAATACCAAGCGTGGATTAAAGATTTTAGAACAAATTTGCGAGCCAGATAATAATGATAGTGTTGCTTAATGGTGCTGCTGATGTTGAGATTATATAGAAAAACGCTGTTGCCATTATGTGTGCTATTTATAGCTGGATGTCAACAAATGGCAGCAAATCATATGGCAAGAGCAATGTTTAATTATATGCCAATCCCTACACAGTTGATTGAAAAAGGTTGGCTCGAAAGATTTCAGTTTTCCGGCATTGTTGATGAGTCAATATTGGTATCAACCGAGTTTTCAAAATTATCAATCACAGTTGTTGCTCTCACTTTTGAAGGGGTGCCGGTTACACAGCTGCAATTTGATATTCAAACTCATGAACTTACCACCGAGAATACGTTAGGTTTAGAGCTTGATGGAAAAAAAATTATTTACGATATGCAAAGTGCATTTTGGCCTTTGGGGATGCTTGAGCAAAACATGCGTAATGATAGTAAGGTGATTGAGTTTGATAACATGTTACTTCGAACACGGCAGTTTTACCGTAATGGCTTATTAGCTCGAGAAATCACGTATAATGGCGCTGTCACTCTACTGACAGAATTTGAACAAAATTATCGCTTAAAAATAGAAAGATTAGAAGAATATTAATATGCAACAACCGCTATATATTAGCCATTATGCTATGGTTAACCCATTAGGCTGTGACAATAAAACAATTAAACGTAACTTGTTAGCAGGAAATCAAGAAGGCATTGTTGTTAATAATGAACTACTTAATGAAGGTCCAATTTATGTTGGTGCTGTGCAAGCAGTGTTGCCTTCATTAGTACAATATCCTTGTGAGTTTCATAGCCGCAATAACCAATTAGCCGCTTTAGCACTAGAGCAGCTAATCAACCCAGTTAACGATTTAAAACAGAGATATGAACAACACCGAATTGCAGTAATTGTAGGCACTAGTACCTCAGGAATTGCACAAGGTGAACAAGCCATGGCGCAATACTTAGAGCAAGGAAAGTTTGTCCATAATTATCATTACCAGCAGCAAGAGATGGACAATTTATCTCAATTTATTAGTTTGTATTTAGACGTAAAAGGACCCGCTATGACATTATCTACAGCTTGTTCTTCGAGTGCCAAAGCATTTGCCACAGCACAAGAGCTAATTGCAGCGGATCTTGCTGATGTTGCAATTGTCGGTGGCGTAGATAGCTTATGCGGTATGACAGTTAATGGGTTTGCCGCATTGGCCTCAACTTCTACTGGCATTAGCAATCCTTCTAGTAAAAACCGTGATGGTATCAACTTAGGTGAGGCAGCGGCATTATGCATAGTTGAAAAACAAGGTACTGTCAAATTGCTCGGCGTAGGAGAGTCTAGCGATGCGCATCATATGTCAGCCCCACACCCACAAGGCGAAGGTGCAGTAACGGCTATGCGAGCCGCACTGACTCGAGCTGGCTATCAAGCAAGTGATGTTGATTATGTTAATTTGCATGGTACAGCTACCCCTAAAAATGATGAGATGGAAGCCATTGCAGTGGCTGAAGTGTTTGGTAATGGTACACCCTGTAGTTCTTCTAAAGGCATGATAGGGCATACGTTAGGTGCAGCAGGAGCAACTGAAATCGGCTTATGTTGGTTGTTACTTGGCGATGATGAGTTTGCCCCGCATATTTGGGATGGCGAAGCGGATCCAGCATTGCCGACAATTAATCTCGTGCCAGTAGGGGCGAAGAGCGAAACAAAAATTAAAACATGCCTGTCCAACTCATTTGCTTTTGGCGGCAATAACGTTAGTGTATTAATCGGATTATAAGAGATGTCTGTGTACCCAATTGAAACTATTTTACCTCATACTGCGCCCATGATTTTGATCGATAGTTTAGATAGCTATGATGAAACAGCTGGAATTTGCTCGGTCACAATTACACCCCAGAGTAACTTTTATAATGCAGATAGCCAAAGTGTCGCAAGCCATGTAGGTATTGAGTATATGGCGCAAGCCATCGCTGCTTACGCCAACGCTAACCAAGTTGATAATGGCGCAAAAGTCGAAATTGGCTTTTTAGTGAGTAGTCGTAAGTATAAGATGCACTGTAATCGTTTTGCTTTAAATAGCACATTAACGATCAGAGTAGAAAAATTATACAGCGAAGCAAATGGCTTAAGTGCTTTTGACTGTAGTATTAAGCAAGTGGATACCCTGTTAGTAGAAGCAAAAATTAATGTATTTCAACCTGAAAACCCAGAGCAATTTTTAGCGGAGCAAATGTAATGTCAAAACGAGTATTAGTGACTGGTTCAAGTAAAGGAATTGGTAAAGCAGTTGCTCTACAATTAGCTAAAGATGGGTTTAATATTAGCCTGCATTGCCGCTCAGGTCGTGAAGCAGCAGAGCAAGTTAAAGCTGAAATTGCTGCGTTAGGTGTAGATGTGGATATTTTACAATTTGATGTAGCTGATAGAACGAGTGCAAAAGCAATTTTAGATCAATACGTTGAAACCCATGGTGCTTTTTATGGCGTAGTTTGTAATGCTGGGATCACTGCAGACACTGCATTCCCTGCGATGACAGATGAAGAGTGGGATAGTGTAGTACACACCAACCTAGATGGTTTTTATAATGTGTTGCATCCACTTGTTATGCCGATGGTCAGAACGCGAAAGGGGGGACGCATTATTGCAATGTCGTCAGTGTCAGGAGTGGCAGGTAATCGCGGTCAGGTCAATTACAGTGCTTCAAAGGCAGGCGTTATTGGGGCATCTAAAGCACTTGCGGTTGAGCTTGCAAAGCGAAAAATTACTGTTAACTGTGTCGCTCCAGGTTTGATTGATACTGGAATGACCGACCATCTACCGATTTCTGAAATGACAAAAATGATCCCAGCTAATAGAATGGGTGATCCTGAAGAGGTAGCTGCGGCGGTCTCGTTTTTAATGTCTGATGGGGCTAGCTATATTACGCGTCAAGTGCTTCAAGTAAATGGTGGTATGGCGTAATGAAGCGAGTTGTAATAACGGGGATGTCATCGATTACTGCTTTAGGTGATAACTGGGGGGATTTTAAATCTGCGTTAATTCAGGGAAAAAATGCAGTCAAGCGTATGCCTGAGTGGGATTATATAGATGGATTAAATACTAAACTCGCAGCTCCTGTTATCGATTTTAATCGCCCATCTCATTACTCTCGTAAAAAAGTACGTTCAATGGGACGAGTATCATTGATGTCTACTTATGCTACTGAACGTGCGCTTGAGCAAGCGAAACTACTTGAACACCCAGCATTGACCGATGGTTCAACAGGTGTCTCATATGGTTCGTCAATTGGCTCAACGGCTCCTTTAGTCCCATTTGGTCGTATGATGGATACAGGCTCTATGAATGGAGTGACAGCAACTAGCTACATCCAAATGATGGCTCATACAGCCCCAGTAAATGTGGGTGTTTTTTTTGGTATTAAAGGTCGAGTCATTACCACAAGCTCTGCGTGTACTTCAGGTTCACAAGGGATAGGGTACGCCTTTGAGGCAATTAAGTTTGGTCGTCAAAAAATTATGGTAGCTGGAGGAGCTGAAGAGCTGTGTGTTACAGAGGCTGCGGTATTCGATACTTTGTATGCAACGAGTACACAAAATGATAATCCAGAGCTAACTCCCAAGCCATTTGATAAAAACCGTGATGGCTTAGTTATAGGAGAAGGTGCCGGTACGCTAATACTTGAAGAGTATGAACATGCTAAAGCTAGAGGGGCAAATATATTGGCTGAAGTTGTCGGTTTTGGCTGTAATTCTGATGGACAACATGTTACTCAACCTACATCAACGACGATGCAAGTTGCGATTGAAATGGCATTGCAAGATGCAAACTTATCGGCAGATCAAATTGGTTATGTTAATGCACATGGTACTTCAACAGATCGTGGTGACATTGCAGAAACACATGCAACCTTTAACGCGTTAGGTGCTAAACCAATTAGTTCACTAAAAAGTTATCTTGGTCATACTTTAGGTGCTTGTGGTGCGATAGAAGCGTGGGCTAGTATTAATATGATGACTGATAATTGGTTTGCCCCAACAATTAATTTGACAGAAGTAGACAATGAGTGTGCGCCTTTAGATTATATTACAGAACATGGCCGTGAAATAGATACCGATTATATAATGAGTAATAACTTTGCATTTGGTGGCATTAATACCTCATTGATTTTTAAACGCTTTAAAGGTGAGTAATATGCCTTGGTTAGTGTTAGTTTTGTGCTTATTTAGCCCATTGAGTTTTGCTACATCTAAATTAGAAATAGGCGGTGGTGTGTTTGTGGCTGATATCCCCCACTATCTAGGATCAGATCAAAGTGAGCAATACATAATGCCTGTGCCTTATGTTCGTTATCAAAGTGATGAGTTAGATGTGGACCGCAATAGCTTTACTGGTTACTTATGGCATTTTGATAATGTACACCTAGATATATCTGCTGGAGTTAGTTTAGCCGTTGACAGCGCAGATAACCAAGCTCGAGAAGGCATGGATGATTTAGATTGGGTGTTTGAACTTGGACCTTCGCTAAATTATTACTTTAAAGGTGATCCCCAAGCGGCAGAACAATTTTATATTGGCTTATTCACCCGTAAAGCTATGGCAACTGATTTTAGCTCAGTGACTAACGTCGGTTGGCGTTATGGGCCGAGCATCTACTATGAAAGCCCGGTGTTTATTGCCCCAACTTATGTAATTACCACTAGTGTAAGAGCAAATGCCAATTTTGCCGACGGTCGTTACTTGAATTATTATTATAGTATATCAGCATCAGATACGCATGATTCACGTTCAAAGTTTAATACTCAGTCGGGGTATTCGGGCGCCGATATTTCGCTGGGGCTTAATTTAGATAGTAAAAAATATTGGCTAGGTGGCTTTATTAAATATCACCACTTAGCCCAAAGCAAACAGCAACGTAGTCCCTTAGTGAAACACGATAGTAATATCTCGTTTGGTTTTGGAGTTGCATGGAAGTTCTATACAAAAGAAGGAATATAAAATGAAATTAATGACAAGCTTATTATTAGCTACATCTTTGTTAACAGTGAGTGCGGTTGAAGCACGTGATGATATAGATAAATATCCTATTCAATCACTGCTAGAAACCAGTAAAGCCAAAAGTGCGCTATTAGATGTACCTCTTTACTTTGCTGATCAAAGCTACGGTAGTGAGAGCAGTAAATACGGTGAAGTGATCACTAATAAAAAAACTAACGCGTTTAATAAAAGTGATCGTGAAGCGTGCGAGTGGGTCATGCTTAGTGCTTTAAAAGCACTACAAGAGCGTGCCATAAAAGAAGGCATGAACGCAGTTGTAAATATTCAATCATATTATAAAAAGCGTAAGTTTGTAAGTAGCACGGAATATGAATGCGGTGCTGGTACAATTATCGCTGGCGTTGCATTAAAAGGCACTTTAGTTAAGTTATAACTAACTGTTGACTCATTTTTGCTGTATAATTTGCGACCCTTGATAAATGTGGCCGCAGGTTATACAGCATGAATTTTAAATCTTTTAGTTTTTCCCCTGAACTTATTCAGGCGTTAGACGAACTTAATTACCACACCCTTACGCCCATTCAGCGTTCAGCTATTCCGGCTGTTCGTAAAGGTAAAGACGTTTTAGCAAGTGCCCAAACAGGCACAGGTAAAACGGCTGCGTTTGCTTTACCTATCATCCAAAAATTAACTGAATCTGAGCTAAGCACAAGCAATGCTCCGCACGCGTTAGTGCTTGCGCCAACTCGTGAGCTTGCAGAGCAAATAGCAAATAACTTTAAAGCCTATGCAAAATATACCGCTTTAAAAGTAGTGAGCCTATTTGGCGGTGTTAATACCGCAGGCCAAGCAAATGCACTTAAAGACGGCGTAGATGTTGTAGTTGCAACCCCAGGGCGTTTACTTGATCATATTCGTTTAGGTAATTTAAGCCTAGCAAGCGTAAAACACTTAGTACTTGATGAAGCTGACCGTATGCTTGATATGGGTTTTATTGAAGATATGCAAAGTGTTATTAAAAGTTGTGACGAGCAGCGCCAAATTTTACTTTTCTCAGCCACTTTTCCAGCGGCTATTAAGCAGTTTGCAGCAAGAGTATTAAAACAGCCTGAAATTGTTCGCGTAGATCAAACTAATAGTACTGCAAGTACGGTACAGCATGTTGTGTACCCAGTTGAAGAGCGTCGTAAGCAAGAGCTGCTTTCTGAGCTGATTGGTAAAAAGAATTGGCAACAGGTACTTGTGTTTGTAAACATGAAAGAAACGGCGGACGAGCTGGTTAAAGAGCTTAACCTTGATGGTATTCCTGCCACTGTATGTCATGGTGATAAATCGCAAGGTAACCGCCGACGTGCACTTCGTGAATTTAAAGAAGGCAAAGTACGTGTTTTAGTGGCTACCGAAGTTGCAGCGCGTGGTATTGATATTGAAGGCCTACCACGAGTAATTAATATTGATTTACCATGGCTTGCAGAAGATTACGTACACCGCATTGGCCGTACAGGTCGTGCTGGTAATCAAGGCCAAGCAATTTCGTTTGTAAGCCGCGAAGAAGAAAACACCTTGTTTGAAATAGAGTCGTTAATTGGCCAAAAAATCAAGCGTGTTTACTTAGAGGGTTATGAAGTAAGTAGCCGTGAAGTACTTATTGATAAAATAGGTAAAAAACCAGCGCATTTACGTCGTAGCCGTACGAATAAGCCAACAGGCCAAGCAACAGGCGAAGCACGTGCGGTAAATCGCTCACGTATTTCAAATGTGCGTAAAAGCTTAAAAGGCGCCAAGCTTACCCTTAAAAAGTAAGCTTACAAAGTGTAGCGCTTTTAAAAACCTGAGGTTTACTCAGGTTTTTTTGTGCCTCAATTTAGCTCAAGGTTTAAACAAAAAAACCTCACTAAGTGAGGTTTTTGATTAATAACTTAAAAGGGTTAAGCGTTTTCTAACATTGAGAGTGCAACTGCTTCAGCCGCTTTAATACCATCAATGCCTGCAGATAAAATACCACCTGCGTAACCTGCGCCTTCACCCGCTGGGTATAAACCTTTAGTATTTATGCTTTGGAAGCTTTTATCGCGTTTGATACTAATAGGTGATGATGTACGGGTTTCTACCCCTGTTAATAAACCGTCGTTTGTAGAAAAGCCACGAATCTGCTTATTAAATGCAGGTATGGCTTCGCGTATCGCATCGATAGCAAACTGCGGGAGTACATTTGCTAAATCGGTGAGTTTTATTCCTGGTGTAAACGACGGTTGTACATCACCTAAATCGCCCGATGCTTTTCCTTTTAAAAAGTCGCCAATTAACTGTGCTGGTGCATCGTAGTTGCTACCGCCTAATGCATAGGCTTGCTCTTCTAGTTTACGTTGCAAATCAATGCCGGCAAGCGGGTGACCAGGGAAGTCTTTTTCAGGTGTAATACCTACTACAATGGCACTATTTGCATTGCGCTCACTACGAGAGTATTGGCTCATACCGTTTGTTACTACGCGGCCTTCTTCAGAGGTGGCGGCTACAACAGTCCCTCCTGGGCACATACAAAAGCTGTAAACTGTGCGGCCATTATCACAATGGTGAACGAGTTTATAATCAGCAGAGCCTAAAATGGGGTTACCCGCGTTAGGCCCAAAACGACACTCATCAATCATCGATTGCTTGTGCTCGATTCTAAAGCCCACAGAAAACGGTTTAGCTTCTACATAAATGCCTTTATCGTGGATCATTTTAAAGGTATCACGGGCGCTATGTCCCACAGCAAGTACTACATGGCGGGTATTGAGCTTTTCACCGTTTGAAAGCGTTAAGCCAGTTACTTGTCCATCATCTATATGAATGTCGTCTACGCGGGTGCTAAAGCGGATTTCGCCGCCAAGTTCAATAATACGTGCGCGCATTTTTTCAATCATAGTAACAAGTTTAAACGTACCAATGTGTGGCTTACTTACGTATAAAATTTCATCTGGTGCGCCGGCTTCTACAAATTCGGTGATAACTTTACGCCCGTAATGTTTTGGATCTTTCACTTGGCTGTATAGTTTACCGTCTGAAAATGTACCTGCGCCACCCTCGCCAAACTGCACATTAGACTCTGTATTAAGGGTACGTTTACGCCAAAAGCCAAAGGTGTCTTTGGTGCGTTCGCGTACTTCTTTACCGCGCTCTAAAATAATAGGGTTAAAACCCATTTGAGCCAGCACTAAGCCCGCAAATAATCCACACGGGCCAAAGCCAATTACTACAGGGCGCTCAGTAAGGTTAGCGGGGGCGTGGGCAACAAATTTGTATGAGGTATCGGGGGCTGGTTTTACGTGCTGATCTTTAGCAAATGCGTTTAACAGCGCTTCTTCGTTATCTACTTCAATATCGAGGGTATAAATAAGTAAAATAGCCGTTTTTTTACGTGCATCGTACCCACGTTTAAACACATTGTAGCTGTGTAGCTGCGCTGGCTGTATTTTTAGTTTATCAACTATGGCTTGGCCTATAGCGTCTTCATTATGATCAAGCGGCAGCTTTATTTCGGTTAAACGTATCATTGTTATCTCTTTTAGGTGTCTTAGCGGTAATAGTATCCGCTCACAATAAGAAGTATAGGGCACGTAATGGCTATACATTAAGGGCGCATATATTACGTTAAATTGACCGCAGATGGCACATATTTATTGTGTTTTTAATGGGGTTGGGTATGATCCTCGCTTTAGATAATTAATTACTAGGTTTAAACTATTATGGCGTTTGTGGTCACCGAAAACTGTATTAAGTGTAAATACACAGATTGTGTGGCGGTGTGCCCTGCAGATGCCTTTTACGAAGGCCCTAACTTTTTAGCAATAAGCCCTATTGATTGCATAGATTGTGGATTATGCGTACCAGAGTGCCCAGCTGAAGCAATTTACCAAGAAGACGAGCTGCCGGAAGACCAAAAAGAGTTTACCGAGCTTAATGCTGAGCTTGCATTGGTGTGGCCACGCATTGTTGAGGTAAAACCAGCGCCTGCTGATGCCGATAGTTGGAATGGTGTGGCTAATAAGCTTAAATTAATTGAAACCTAGCTTTTAAATTAAGCCTTTAATATTAATTAGTTAAAAAAGCTATTGTTTTTAGTATCAAACTATTAACAAATGTACTGACTTAAATTACACTGCATAAATAAGTTTACCTTTTAAGGGTAAACACGTCTAAATGGATGTTTATGCAGTACTTAATAATTATAAAAAAACAATGCAGTGCTTTATTCCCCTTCTTATTAGCACTTTTATTTTCTAACCACCTTTACGCCAGTGAAAAACAGCAGCATTCTCTTGTACATATAAATGCAGATATTACTGTAGATGGCGTACTTGATGAGCCCCACTGGCAAAATGCCACTTTAGTTCCTATAGCATTTCAAGATGAGCCTAACGAAAAGGGCGCCCCACCGGTTAAAACTGATGCTTACATGTATGAAGATGGCAGCAACTTATATGTTGCTTTTGTAGCCGAAGATCCACAGCCGAGCGAAATTACAGCTTCTCTACGTGACAGAGATACGCTTTGGCAAGATGATACGGTTATTTTAATTATTGACACTTTTAACGACGAACGTTCAGCTTACGAATTTTATGTAAATCCATTGGGTGCGCAAGGTGATACGCGGATGAGCGACACCGATGGCTGGCAATCAGACCCGTCTTGGGATGCAATATGGGATAGCGCAGGGCAAATTACCGACCAAGGGTTTGTTGTTGAAATGCGTATACCTTTTAAAGCGCTAAGATTTCCTGAAAATAAAACAGATTTAACATGGGGCTTTGCCCTTATGCGAAATTACCAACGTGATGTACTGTATCAGCTTTCAAATATGGGGTTTGACCGAGATATAAAATGCAGTTTATGTCAGTTTGATAAATTAAATGGCTTTAAAAATATAAAAGCCAGCAAAAATCTGCAACTAACGCCCACACTTACGGCGCTCAGAAATGATTCAAAAGCTACCTTGCCAGGGCAGTGGGATAATGGTGATATAGACACCGGGGCTGGCCTTGATTTACGCTGGGGGGTTACACAAGATGCGGTAATTAATGCCACTATAAACCCAGATTTTTCGCAAATAGAAAGTGATGCGTTAGCCCTTGATGTAAATACCACGTACTCAATTTATTATGCAGAAAAACGACCATTTTTTTTAGACGGCGCATCCTACTTTAAAAGCAGTTTATTTGAACTATTGTATACCCGCACTATTGCAGAGCCTGAAGTAGGGGCAAAATTAACAGGTAAAACAGGGCAACATAGCTATGCATTTATGTATGCCGATGACAATAATAGCAATATTTTACTGCCAACAAATCAAGGCTCTGGTTTTGCAATTTTAGAGGATAAAACCCATGCAGCAGCGGCGCGTTATCAATACGATATTGGCCAACAAGGCACTATAGGGCTAAGTACGACTCACCGCGAAAGCGATGACTACTACAATACAGTGCTTTCTGTCGATGGCAGCTATTGGTTTAATCAATCAGATCTACTGACCTACCAGGTAGCTACAACAGATTCTAAAAACTCTGATTTTTTAACAAGTAACTATAACTTATCTAAAATTCAATCTGATGAAGCGTACGCTATAGAGTTTACCCGTGATAAACGTGACTACAATTTGTTTGCCAGCTACGAAAACATAGGTAAAGACTATCGCACTGACTTAGGTTATCAAGAAAAAGTAGATTATGAGAACGTAGGCTTTGGGGGCGGACAAACCTGGTATGCAGATGAATCTGGCTTATTAACGTCATGGTCTTATGAGGCTGATTGGGATAAAACATGGGCGCAAAATGGCGACCTACTTGAAGAAGAATACCAAGGGTTTATAACATTAAAAGGGCAAAAGCAGTCTATTTTTGAAATTGGCTTACTGCATCGTTATGAAAACTATAATGATGCTTTTTATAATCAAAATATTGGCTTTGTTTATACGGGCTTTAAACCTAAAAATAATATATGGCTTTCGTTTTACGGTGAGTATGGCAGCCGCATTGATTACGCCAATGAGCAAATTGGCGATTCGTATGCTACGCAAACGCAAGTTACGTGGGATATAAACGATCATTGGCAAGTAGACGCTACACATAACTACAGCGTTTTAGATAACCCTGAAGGGGAGCGAGTTTATACTGCTAACTTATTAGATTTTAGGCTTTATTATAAATTTAGCATGCGCGCTATGCTCAAGCTTATATTGCAATTTGAAGACATTGATAGAAATAAAGACGCCTACTACTACCAAGTTAGCCACATTAATAAAGACTATGGCAGCCAATTAGTTTACTCGTACAAAATTAATGCTCAAACATTATTTTATTTAGGCTACTCAGATAAAAGCTATCAAGACGATTTTCTAAAACACGTTGAAAGAGATCAACGCACATTTTTTACAAAAGTGAGTTATGCATGGCAGCTATAAGTTGTTAGGCCAAAATATGTAACTTTAACAAAGTGGTTTATTTTTATTCATCACACTCTATAATTAGTTAATTATTAAGCATTAATTTATTCTTTTTGAGTACAGTTCTAAAAATTTTAATGAATAAGGACTGTGCTATGGCTTGCTTAGTACTAAAAACAGGCGATATAATCGTCTTTTAGTAACGGGTTTATAGGATAAGTAATTTAGATGGATTTTGTTGATGAATAAATTTAAACCCTTAGGCAGCATTTTTTTTGTATTTATCTTGTTTTGCTTTTGTTTAAACATCGAACTAACAAACCAGATTAACCGCATTAATTTATTCAACCCTGATATAGATTTACGCCACTTTGATATTGTAGATACCACGCTCGAAATGGCGCCTTGGTATAACCCTATGCTCAATGGGCACTATTTAATACACCAGCCTTCTGCCGATTTTTTGTTAGTTAAAACTACCGACACGGAATTTATCGCTGCAAACGCAACAAAGCTTATTTTAATGACGCTAACGTCGCCAATAAACTTTATATTGGTGTGTATGGTATTGTTTGTTGGCTTTACAATTATTCGTAAAGAGCGTAAAAAAATCTCTTATCAGCATCAAATTGCACAACTGAATAACAACGCTAATCAATTGCTTGTTGCCTTTAACCTACAACCCCAACACGACAACCCGTCAGGGCTGGGCAATTTAAGCCAGTCAATAAACAATTTAAATACCCATGTTGCTAATTATTTAAAGCAAACACAAACAAGTATCTGCCAAGATAAACTAACCTTGCTCATTGACCGCCATGCTTATATTGAGCATATAGATAGGCAAATAAATTTTACTGACGAAGAGCAGCTTAAATGCGCCTTATTGTTTATTGACCTAGATGGCTTTAAACAGGTAAATGACTCGTTTGGCCACAGCTTTGGTGATGAAATTTTGGTGCAGGTTGCTACGCGCCTAGCCAACGTTTTGCGCCATCATAAATTAAGTAATATTAACGAGGCGAATCAGTTAGAGCAAAATTTATCTCGTTTAGGCGGTGACGAATTTTCAATTTTTATTGAGTCAGTAGATACCGATAATAAAGTAGTCGATATTGCTAAGCACGTACTCAGTGAACTTGAAAAAGACTTTGTACTAGGTAATAAAATAATAAAAATTAGCGCCAGTATTGGTATAGCGGCCTACCCAGAGAGCGCATCAACACCACAAGCATTATTGCAATTGGCCGATGTGGCAATGTACCGTGCAAAAAGCGATGGTAAAGGCATTTTTAAAGTGTACTCCCCAGAGATGGGTAATAAAATGCGCCGCTATCACTATTTATTAGAAGAGCTGCGTTTGGCGGTTGCGTGTAAAGACTTTTACTTATCTTTTCAACCTATCGTGCATGTAGAAGATTGCATGATAGATTATTTTGAAGCGCTTACACGCTGGGATCACCCTATAGAAGGGATGATTTCACCGGCGGAGTTTATACCTATTGCCGAAGAGTCTAACCTTATTTTAGAGCTCGGCGATTGGATTATGCATGAGTCGTGTAGGCAAATGGCGGCATGGCATAATGCCGGTATGCGCAAAGTAAAAATTTCGGTTAATGTATCGGGTGTGCAACTAAAACACCGCTCAGTGTATGACTGGATAATGAAAAACCTAAAAAACACAGGGCTGCCATCGCATTCTTTAATGCTAGAAATAACAGAGTCTACGTTTATTAAAGCCAGTAAAAGTATGATTGAAGAGCTTGAGCGGCTTCGTGCAGAAGGTGTGACGATTGCTATTGACGATTTTGGTACTGGCTTTAGTTCATTAAGTACATTGGCTGATTTGCCCATTGATGTAATAAAAATAGATCGCTCGTTTATCTCTCAAGCCGATAAAAGTCCAAAGTACAATGACATCCTTAATACTATTAGTGAATTAGGTCAAAAGTTAGGACTTAAAATAGTGGCAGAGGGCGTAGAAGAAATCGAGCAGTTTGAACTTGTAAAACGCATGGGAGTAAGCTCTGTGCAAGGCTATTTGGTTAGTCGCCCAGAATCCTCTATCAATGTGGGTAATAAAGTTTTACGTAAAAATACGGCTAACTTATCTGCAGCGGGCACCAGCGCGTGGGAAATAGAAAGTTAGAGCCTGTATATTATTATAGGTAATTTAATAGCTTATGTAGGGTTTTAGGCTAAGGCTATGGTATTAAATTGCCCCTAAATAAAACTAAGTTCTTTAGGGCTAAAGCCTTAAAATTTAGTAAAAAAAATGCCACTTTTAAAAGTGGCATTTTTGTTTGTAGAATCTAACAACTACAAATTTATAAATCGAATGTGCGTGATATAGCAAGTACTATACGCTCATCAGCGTAATCGTAATCTAGGCTTGTGTCTTCAGCAGCAATCTCAATACCAAAGCCTTCGTAGCTAGTTTGGTACGCTAGGCGGTAATGTTTGTATGATTTCTTTTGGTTTACATCCCATGCCCATTTTTCGCCATCAAGCGAATTAGAAATATCAAAGCTTGCACGAATGGCATGATTTGGGGCAATTTCAAAGGTGTGGGCAATCATAGAAATAACATGGCCAGCGCCTGTACCAAAGTAATCCCAGCTATACCAAAAGTTTAGCTCTGTTTGACCATACTCACTTGCATAGCCAAATTTTGTGTAGGCTTCGGCGTAGTTACCATCGCTGTTATTACCTTGGTATGTGTAATAAGCAATACCGTAATCAGCGCTAACCGTGTCAGTTAATTGCACGTATTTACCTAGGTAGGCATCAAGTTCAAAATCAGTGTCATCACCAAAATCTACATTAGATGCCCATGCACCCGCATAAACACCGCTGTCGAACGCGTAATCAAGGCTTGCTTGAATTGCAGGGTCGCTATCAGTTTGAGTTACACCGTTAAAAGTATAGTCAGATGCTGCTGTAATGGTTGTTGACCAGTTAGCTGACACTGTAGTTGATAAAAGTGCGAAAGGTAGCGCTACTGCTAGTTGTTTTAGTTTGTTATTCATTGTTGATCCCTAATGTACAGTTTCTATTTTTGTGTAATCTATTTTGTTTGCTTTTGGCGAACTGTCTATATTGTTAACCGTTTTAAATTTGCTGTAGCCAATAAACGCAGCACAACCAAAAAACAGTGCAATTACTAACGCGCCAACCCATTGAATTTGTAAAAACTCAAGCTTAAACAATAGGGTTAGTAACGAAAGGGCAACAATATTGAGTATCATATAGTTCATTTTACCTAAACGTTTAACCGTTAAGTTAAGGTTATCTGTGTATAAGCGTATTAATGAATCAAGCGAATTAATAACAAACACTATCCCAACAAATACCATGGCAAAGTTTTTAATACCCGCTGTTGAAATACCCATTTCGTGGTAGTGATAAAGTACGCTAAACCAAATCGCAATCGGAATAGATGGAAATATCAACATTGCACCTAATACTTGGTATGTTTTAAGGCCGCCTACAAAACGAGACGTAAATTGGCCAATCATAATGCTCCACGCAAACCACCAAAATAGATAAAATTCATGGTAGTCATTAAGCGGTAAAACAAACTCATTTATATTGGCAAAGTAAGTACCAATTTCAGCAAGGTTATTGGTAAATGCCGACATTTCGCTGTCTCCAACGACAAAGGCACCTGCCCACATAAAGGCAATTAATGCGATAAATAACCACGTTGTAGAAATACTTAAAAAGCGCACGTATTTAATATCTGTACTTGAGTACACAGCAAAGCAAATAGCTGCAAATACAATAAAGTAGAAGGTAGGTATAACGCTCGAACCATCGCCTAGCTCTGGTAAGTACCAGGGTAAGTTAGAAAGCAGTAGGTAAGCCGTAAAGGCACATGTGCCAATAATAACCACGTTATTAATGAACTTAACCCATGAAATTTCGAAAAATTTAACTTTGGGCTCTATTACACAGAAATAAAAGCACGTAAGAAAGTAAAATCCCCAGATCAAGAATCCCCAGTAGCCAAACTCAATAGCCAGAGGGTTTGCAAACGCGTATTCTGGGCTTGCTTTTATGTCTGCATAACCTGCAAATTCGGTTAATGGAAACATGATTAGGCCAACGTCTAGGCCTGAGGTAAATAAGATTGCGATAAAGGTAAACGTTCTCACTGGTGTTACGCCCACTACGCGTACGTTACCCCATTTAAATAAAATAGTAATAACAGCAAGTAGCGTAAATATAATGCCAGCACTAAGCCATATAGTCATTATCGCCCTCCCAAAATGAATAAAAGTAACTCATAAGTTCTCCGTTTTTGTTTTATTACTTGCACAAACACCGCGTAACCAATTTACGCCGTGAGCCACTGCAAGTTGAACGTGCCCTACATAGTGTTAGGCACGTTATGGCTTAATTAAATCTCGCTATTACGTTGCGTTGTTTGCCAATTACTGCTCATGGCAACGTTTACCGATGCCTGTGTAAGTGGGGTTTTACCTAAAATTAGATCAGCTGCTTTTTCTGCAACCATAATTGTAGGGGCATTTAAGTTGCCATTTGGCACCGTAGGGAAGATTGACGAGTCAACAACACGCAGCCCTTCAATACCGTGTACTTGGGTATTAGAATTAACCACGGCCATGTCATCTTCGCCCATTTTGCAAGAACAAGATGGGTGATAGGCACTTTCTACTGCCTGGCGTACAAAGGCATCTATTTCTTCGTCGGTTTGAATGTGCTTACCTGGTTGAATTTCTTCATCGCGGTAGTCATCAAATGCGCTTTGCTCAATAATGTCGCGAGTTAAGCGCACACACGCTCTAAAGCCTTCAATATCGTCTTTATGCTGCAAGTAGTTAAATAAAATTTTCGGCGGTTGCTCAGGATTAGCTGATTGAATAGTGACACTACCACGGCTTTTAGGTTTGTTATGACCTACATGCACCTGAAAACCATGACCCGCAAATGCACTGCGCCCGTCGTAGCGCATCGCCGCTGGTAAAAAGTGGTACTGAATATCTGGCCATTCAACGTCTGGTTTTGAGCGAATAAACGCACACGACTCAAAGTGATTGGTTGCACCTAAGCCTTTTCGGGTCAGCAGCCATTTAGCGCCAATTAAGCCTTTTGAAATAAGACCTAATTTACCGTTTAAGGTAATAGGTTGTTTACACTTGTACTGAAAGTAAAACTCAAGATGATCTTGTAAGTTTTGACCTACGCCTGGTAAGTGATGCTTTACCTCAACACCGGCTTCTTCAAGTATGGCTTTATCGCCAATACCCGAAAGCTGTAAAATATGGGGTGAGCCAATTGGACCTGCACTTAATACAACGTCTTTAGTCGCATGCGCCGTTTTAAGAGTGCCATTTACTGTGTACTCAATGCCTGTGGCTTTTTTGCCTTCTAAAATCACTTTTTGTGCTAAAGCACCTGTAATAACTGTTAGATTACTGCGTGATTTTACTGGGTCTAAATACTCGCGCGAGGCCGAACTGCGCACACCGTCTTTAACAGTCATGTGCATCGGGCCAAAGCCTTCTTGCTGAGCTGCGTTGTAGTCGTCTGTGTGTGCATACCCTGCTTCTACACCTGCTTTTATAAAGGTGGTGTAAAGCGGGTTTTGCATTTCGTTACCGTTATTAACGCCAAGCGGGCCTGTGCCACCACGGTGCGCATTTTCACCTAAATAAAAGCTTTCTGCTTTTTTAAAGTAAGGTAAGCACGACTGATAATCCCAGCCGTTAGCACCGTGTTGCTGCCACTCGTCAAAATCTTTCGCGTGGCCGCGAACATATACCATGCCATTAATTGATGACGAACCGCCTAACACTTTACCGCGTGGGCAGTGCATTTCTCGGTTATCTAAATACGGCTCTGGCTGAGTGTGAAATTGCCATGCGTATTTATCTGTATTCATAGGAATAGAGAGCGCAGTTGGCATTTTTATAAATATACTTTTATCGCTACCACCGGTTTCTAACAATAGCACTTTATTGTTTGTATCTTCAGATAAGCGATTTGCAAGTACACAACCTGCAGAACCGGCGCCAACAATAATATAGTCGTAAGTGTTACTCATAGTTGCCACCTTAAAACGGGCTTTCTATGTCGGCCATGCCCACATAAATAGACTTAGTTTGCGTGTAATGATCAAGCGTTTCTATGCCATTTTCACGGCCAATACCTGATTGCTTGTAACCACCAACAGGCATTTCAGCAGGTGAATTACCGTAAGCATTAATCCAACAAATACCGGCTTCTAATTGGTGAATAACACGGTGCGCACGTTTAATATCGCTAGTAAATACGCCTGCAGCTAAGCCAAGGTGTGTACCATTTGCACGGGCGATAACATCGTCTTCGTCTTCAAAAACAAGCACGCTCATAACTGGGCCAAAAATTTCTTCTTTAACAATAGTCATGTCATCGTTGCAATCGGTAAATACCGTAGGTGCTACAAAGTAGCCATTAGGCGCTGATTCAGGAGAAAGAGTTGTACCGCCAGTTAGTAGTGTTGCACCTTCGGCTAAGCCACTTTCTATGTAGCTCATTACTAATTCTTGATGCTTTTTAGAAATTAATGCCCCAAAGTTAGTATTTAAATCTTGTGGGTCGCCGGCAATAATATTTTGCTCAGTACGTGTTTTAAGCTCATCAATAAATTGTTGATATACATTTTTATGAACATAAATACGGGTACAGTTAGTACAAATTTCGCCTTGCGTATAAAAGTTACCTAGCATGGCAGCACTGACTGCTTGCTCAATATTGGCATCTTCAAACACTAATAAAGGTGATTTACCACCTAATTCCATTGTTACGTCTTTTAATGTACCAGCAGCGCTTGCCACTACTTTTTTACCTGTGCCTACTTCACCAGTGAACGACACTTTGTCTATTTCACTGTGAGAGGTTAACCACTGACCTACATCACCGGCACCTTGCACAACGTTAAATACGCCAGCAGGTACGCCTGCTTCAACAAAAACTTCAGCTAGTTTAATAGCACCTAAAGGGGTTTCTTCAGAAGGTTTAAAAATAAACGCATTACCTGCGGCAAGGGCCGGGCCCGATTTCCAACATGCAATTTGCAGCGGGTAGTTCCATGCACCAATACCAGCACAAATGCCTAGTGGCTCTTTGCGGGTATAGTAAAAGTCTTCGCCAACCATTTGCTGCTGGCCAACTTGCGCTGGTGCTAGGCCTGCAAAGTATTCAATTACATCTGCGCCTGTTTCTATATCAACGCAATTAGCTTCTTGCATTGGTTTACCTGTATCAAGCACTTCAACTAAGGCAAGCTCATCATTACGCTCACGCAATAAAGCAACCGCTTTTAATAAAATACGGCTACGTTCTATTGGGCTCATTTTTGACCATTGAGCAAAGCCTTGTTTTGCACTTTCGATAGCCGCGTTTTGAATAAATTCGTCGGCAACTTCTACCGAGTAAATAACTTCATCTGTGGCTGGGTTTTTTACATCAAAAGTTTCACCACTTTGGTTTGCAAGGAAGTGGCCGTTAATAAAGTTTTGATAGACAGGTGTAGTCACGCTAGGCTCCATATTGCTTGATGAGTGAATGTACATAGCTTTTTGCTAATGTTTCACTGTGTTTAAATTGGTTTTCGTCAGATTGACTTAATACTGCTCTTAACCATAGGCCATCAATCATGGCGGCGCTAAGTTCTGCAGCTTGTTTTGCTTGCTTTACGGGCATTAGTTGCTTAAAAGAAAATGCTAAATTACTTTGCAAGCGATTACTGTTTACATTTTGCAGCCTGTGCAGCTCTTGATCGTGCATTGACTGCGCCCAAAAACTTAACCACGTACGTGTGGTGTCATTGCGCTGTTGAACAAGTGCAAAGTTGGCCTCAACAATAAACATCAAACGCTCAATTGCGCTGGTGGTTGGCTCAACCTTTTCAATTAATTCATTTTTTAAATTCGATAACAAATACCTAACGGTTGCCTCTATTAACCCCTGCTTGCCACCAAAGTAATGGCTAATAATGCCAGATGATAAACCCGCATTTTTACTGATGGTGTTAATAGTTGTTCCTTGCAAACCGCGCTGTGCAACTGACTCAATGGTCGCGTCAATTAGCTGCTGACGCCTGACAGGTTCCATTCCGATTTTAGGCATAATTTTTATTAATTGAACGTTCAATAAAGATAAGCTTAATGTAATAGCTCTAACAATTCAAGGCGCAAGTAAACAACCAGATACCAAGATGTAGATAGATTATTAATAAAAACGGGTTAATTTGCAGTAGTGCCACATGCAGATCTTGATTAATAAAATCTCATATATTCAATTAGTTATGTTTAAATTATTAAATGGTAAAAATAGTAAGGATTTGTTTACGGGGTATGAGTAATAAAAAAGATAAATATTCGTTAGAATGGTAATAGTTAGAGTACGAAGGGTATTTTAAATAAGCAAACGAAACCATTTTACATGTTTAATTAGTGTACTAATTAAAAAAATAGCAGTGTGTAATGGTTATAAGAGGAGGCGTTAAGGTTAAAAAAGGCGTGTAAATTAGGCGCTATTAATAACGCCTTTAAATAATAGCGGGTAGCGTCTAAGGCGATTACCTATGTAATCATCGGCTAAGATTTGTTGGCATATAAAATTAACATCGTTACTGGCCTCAAACACCCAGTCAAAGCGTTCAATAGCCAGCAAAAAACCGCGTTTAAGGTGAGTCTGTTCGCGGTATTCATTTAGGTTTCGACGGATTATCTCCAGCTTTTCTGGGTGCGCTTGCAGCTCAGTAATTACCTGGTTTATAAACGTGGTGGTTTGCTTGTTTGTGGTGCGTTTACGAATGCGTCTTGGCTGCATTATTCCTCATTAGCAATGTTGTATAGTTTTTTTAAAAAGTCGTCTTTATGTTTGTCATGCTCATAATCTAGGTGATAAGCATTATGAAACCCAAAGCGCAATAATACGCCGCTACCTTCTAAGTAAATAGTGTAGCCGTCAATGTCAGAGTAAGCCGTAACACCTTGATAATGTTTACCAATATCATTTTGTTTACCGCGCTGCTGAATACGTTCGTACACAGAGAGGATCTGCTTGTTATCGAGTTCGTTTTTCATCATTAACCCTTTATTGTTTAAAGCTATTACGTTTTATATATGAGGGTCGATCACCGTAAAAACAATGCCTAATAAGCGCTAAAATAATCTTGCTATTAACTGGTTTTACCTTATGCTCAAGACTCATTTTTTGTTGAGCTTACACCATGATAGACAAGGCTTTACTCCTTAAAACTCGCGAACTGTCAGAGCAATTAATTGCTTTACAAACACCCATTAGAATACTCGATGCCATTAACTGGGATAAACAAATCAAAGAGACGTTTTTTAGACAAAAGTGCCAAAAAAATCCGCTAATCGATAGCGCCTATTACCAGCAACGAGATTTAGGATTTGCCCCCAGCGAATTACGCCAAGCGTTTTCTAACTTGCACCGCAATATTATTAACCAGTTAGGTCAGCTAAATCCTATTTCTCAATACATGGGTAAAATGTGTAGTGAGTATAAAACGGTGCTCAGTATGCTTGAGTATAGAGGAACGCCTGAGTTTCATGATTTGTCGGTAGAGCTTTTTGGTCACCCAAAGGATTTATTTCATGCGGGTGAACCTTCACTGTTCGAACTTGCCAATATGTTAGAAAAACCACTGCAAAACTTATTAATAGCCGATATTTTGCCTGATGATCCTAAAAATATTAATGCAGGTGATGCCGTGCGTATTCTGTCTGAGCAAGTAAATAGCAGTATGGTGGGTATTAATGTAGAGGTTATGCTCAGCGATGGGATTGTCAGTGATGCTGCTGCAGGTGCAAATAACATTAAGCTAAATCAAGATGTTAAATTCTCCCAGCGTGAGCTTGATATTTTAGAAGTGCACGAAGGGTGGATACACGTAGGTACAACGCAAAACGGGCTAGCTCAGCCTTATTTAACCTGTTTAAGTAAAGGGACGCCAAGCTCAACAGTGACTCAAGAAGGCTTAGCTGTTTTAACAGAAATAATTACACTTAAATCAACGCCTAGGCGTTTATCAAAGTTAGTAAATCGTATTCAAGCAGTTACTAAAGTGATTGATGGCGCAGAGTTTGTTGATATATACCGTGACTACTTAGCGCAAGGGCTTTCAAAAGATGAAAGCTATACGTTAGCACAACGTGTATTTAGAGGCAGCACGGCAACAGGCTTACCTTTTACTAAGGATATTGCTTACATTAAAGGATTTGTGCTGGTATATAACTTAATTCGTGTTGCTATACAGCTTGGGCGCATTGATCAGCTGCCATTATTGTTGGTCGGAAAAATATCGATTGATGATTTTAGGCTTATATCGCAATTACATAGTTTAGGTGTAATAGAAAGCCCAAAATTTGTACCACCACATTTTAAAGATTTACGAGGTTTAGCAACGTGGCTAAGCTTTGGCAGATTTATAGGTGACTTATCGTTTGAACAGTTAGAAAACGACTATAAACCACTATTTTTGTAATTAGTAGCGCAGGTTGCTTTTATTAGAGCCTGCTTTGCTGAGCAAAAAGGTAAACAAGCCCCAGTTATTTAATGCAATAAAAAAAACGCAGTTGGAATGAGCAACTGCGTTGAAATGTATAGGTACAAGCCAGCGTACCTATAGCGAGGAACTTATTTTCTTAACCTGTTAATACTTGGCTGTGCATTTGCTCGTTTAATACAACGACCTCAGCACGTTTAAAAAAGTTAAAGTCGGTTGCTGTAGCAAGTGTGTAGGCACCCATCATACGGCTAATAATTAAATCGCCATTGTTTAGTTTTGGCAGCATAATTGAATCACTTATTACATCTATACTGTCGCATGTTGGGCCTGCAAGTACCGACTCAAAACGCTCGCCATCTTGTTTTGCACTATCGATAGGGTAGGCTGCTTCATCAAACATTAAACCGCTAAAAGAGCCATAAACGCCATCATCTAAGTAGTACCATGTTTTACCTTCGCGCGTGGCTTGCCCCATTATAGAGGCAACACTGGTTACACTACTTGCTACAATAAAACGGCCAGGTTCAGCAATAATTTGCATTGTTTCTGGTAATTGTGCCAACGCGATATTAATAGGCGCACAAAATACATCAATTGGTAGCACATCTGGGCTGTACGGCACAGGAAACCCACCACCAATATCGAGTGTACTAAGAGCTGGTAAGCCTAACTCAGCCACCTGTTTAACCACTTTTGCAGATGCATTTATCGCTTCAACGTATTTAGTTGGGTTAGGTGATTGCGAGCCAACATGAAACGATAACCCTTTAATACGAATACCAAGTTGCTGGGCAAGGCTAATAATGTCGATTGCCGCCTCTGGGCTGCAGCCAAACTTTTTAGATAAATCAGCAAATGCATCTTTATTACGAAAGCTTAAACGCACTAAAATTTCGGCTTGATCTTTATAGGCAATAAACTTTTCAAGCTCGTTAATGTTATCCACCACAAACACTGTACAGCCGTAGGCAAGTGCGTCGCGAATGTCACTGTCGCGCTTTATTGGGTGCGTGTGAATTGTACGCTCGCTTGGTACGCCTTGGCTTGCTACTAAGTCAACTTCGCCACTGGTTGCTAAATCAAAGCTTGCGCCTTCATCTAACAAAGTGCGCACAACAGCAGCATGCGGTAAAGGCTTTAAAGCAAAATGTAACACAACGCCAGGCAGTGCATGTTTAAGTGCACGGTATTGACGACGTATAGCGTCGCAGTCAAGCACCATTAGAGGTGCGCCATATTGTGAAGCAAGTTGTTCAATGTGGGCAATACTCGGTTGCGCGCAATCAATTGCTTGATTTGCAGCAACCGCTGCTGCAGGTACTTTAGTTACGGTGTCTTGTAGTTGTGTTGATAAAGCCATTTTATTTTCCGAGTCAATTAAGCAACTGCTCGGGTATGGTGTATCCACGAGTCAGTTGAGTGAGATCAATAGTGCAAACGCACAGTCAAATTCACTCTTGGATAGTTGCTCTATCGCCTTGCTACAAACGGGGTTTGTAATGTACTCGGATTGGCTATCATCAAGAAGCGGCGAGATAATAATGTAGGTTTTTATCCAGCGCAATAAAAATTTTAAATAAATTCAAAATAATTTATTTGTTATTAAAATCAGTGGCTTATGTTGATTTGTTGAGTTTATCTTGACGATTGATTTTACTCATCAGATGTTAAGTATACGTGCTCTTGAGAGTAAGCAAGCATCATAGCGCTGGATGTATCAGCACTATAGGCTTGTTGTAAACTTTTTTGTAAGCGCTCGTAAATTTCGGGGGTGTTCATTAAAATATTGATGGTTTTTATTACTTTTTCGCCAAGCTCTGACTTACTACATGCAAAGTAGCCATTAACAAATTCTGGAAATTCAGCTATTTCACGACTATCTATTTGTTTTAGTTGCTCACTGGTGAGTGCACCAAGTACGTTAACCTCGTAATCGACAATCATGTCTATTCTATTATGGATGAGAAGTTGAGGTAGTTGAGAGCTGGTATCTTCTGAGCTTATTGCTGCAATTTGCTCATTATACTTTGTTAAAACAGGCTCAAGTTTTTGATAACTCGTTCCTGAGTCTACGGCAAGGGTAAAGTCTTTTTCTAGTAGTTGAGCAACAGAGACTCGTTCAGGAAAGTTTTGTAAGGTGCGTTTAAATGCGTATATTTTTCGTTGCTCGTAAATAGTAGTTGGTATATTTGAGAACAAAATATGTTTTTCACGCTCGGGCGTTTTTATTATATCGTAGCTGCATACTGCTTCATTACCCATAAGCCGCTTGATTAAACGAGCTTGGTTGGTCCACTGCAATTTAGTATTAATTGTATGATTGAGCAGGCTTTCGAACGTTTTATCTGAGTTTAAAAAGCCATCAGTAGACGCATTCGCTCTAGAGAGTAATGTAAGTGGTTCATTTGCATGGCTCAATGATGATATAAGCAGTACATGCAAGATAATCAAAAATTTAGTAAATACAGGCATAAAACTTAGTGTAAATGTTCTAAATATTTTTGTCATAAAAAAAAGCCCAAACGGGCTTTTTTTAAGTTAAAACATTAAGGCATGTTTTATTTTTAACGCGCGTTAGTGCTTTCAAAGATTTTATCAGCAGAGGCTGCAACAAACCCCGTGTAAAGCTCGCCATTGGCTTTAGGGTATCTAATGGCAAACTCATAAAAACAGCTAGGGATGCGCAGTTCGCCGTCGCTAAAGGTGACAGCATACTCATCTGCAAGGGTTGATGATTGCTCTAATAATACCTCTGGTGAGCCTTTTACTTCGCCGCCTGATGTATTTAGGGCGAAGCCTGCGTCTTTAAGTGCTTGGTTAACATCCTGAATATTATCAAACTTAGCAAGCATATTAATATTTACAGTAAAGTGGTTTGCACGGTAGCCCCATGCCGACATCCACGCTGCGTACTCACTTTCAGCAAGTAACTGCTTGTATGTGTCGCTACTTACTTGCCAATGGGTACCTGAGTATAAAAAGTTATCGGCAGTTACTGCGTTTTCATCTATTTGCTCTACCATATCTGTCACAATGGCTTGTAACTCTGGTGAACACTTTTCAACTAATAGCTCAGAAATAAATACTTTAGGTTGCTTAGGATCGCTATGCTCGTAGTGTTTAGCATAGAGCTTTTTAGCTTCAAAGTGGTATTCACCACACTCTGTATAACCAAGTGCTAAAAAGTGCGCGGCTAGTTTTTCTAGGCCTACTTTTTCAATATTAAAGGTCCGCAGCGCTATATGGTCGTTAATAATGTCATCTTTTTGCGTTGAGCCTAATAAATCATGAATTTTATCTGCCGAGGGGGTAACGGCTAAATAGTTATCCCATAGGTTTTCAAATAATGTATTTACGTTAGTGTGCATGTTAAATCCTTAAATTGGGTTATTCACTTATTCAATTACTAAGCCTGGCGCTAAAGTTTGTGGCAGGTTTACCTTATCGGCCTCAACTGATGCTACAGGGTAGGCACAATAATCAGCGGCATAATACGCACTGGCTCGGTGGTTACCACTTGCGCCTATGCCACCAAACGGTGCTGCACTAGAGGCACCCGTAATAGGGCGGTTCCAGTTGACAATGCCGGCACGAATGCGCTTTAAAAAGTGGCTGTAATCATCTTCGTTATCGCCAAGTAAGCCTGCTGATAAACCAAAGCTGGTGTTATTAGCCTCTGCTATTGCGCTGTCAAAGTCGTTGTAGCGATACACTTTTATAAGCGGGCCAAAGTGTTCTTCATCGGCCATGTTTGTAATGTTAGTTACATCAATAATACCTGGGCTTACAAACCCAGTGCCTGCTTTTAGCTGCTTAAGCTCAACAAGTATTTCGCCACCACTTGCAACTAATTCTTTTTGCGCTGCAACCATGCCTAAGGCGGCTTTTTCGCTGATCATGGCACCCATAAATGGTTGATCGCTTGCAAAGCTGTCATCAACAACAATGTTTTTAGTTGCGCTAATCAGTTTTTCTAAAATAGCATCGCCATTGAGCGATTTCTCAATAAACACGCGGCGTGCACAGGTACAGCGCTGGCCAGAAGTAATAAAGCCCGATTGAATAATATCGTGCACTGCAGCGCTTACATCGGCTACATTTTTAACGATTAATGGGTTATTACCGCCCATTTCAAGCGCTAATATTTTACCTGGGTGGCCTGCAAACTGTTTATGTAATAAATGGCCGGTGTTTGAGCTGCCGGTAAAAAATAAGCCGTCTATGTTTTGATGCGAAGCAAGAGCTTTACCTGTTTCTACTTCACCTTGCACTAGGTTAATAACACCTGCTGGTAAGCCTGCTTTTAACCAAAGTGATAAAGTAAATTCAGCAACGTGAGGAGTTAGTTCAGACGGTTTAAATACCACGGTGTTACCCGCTAAAATAGCCGGTACAATATGGCCATTAGGTAAATGCCCAGGAAAGTTATACGGGCCAAATATAGCCACAACGCCGTGTGGTTTATGGCGTATAAAGGCTTTAGCACCCGGCATTGGGTTTTCAGTGGTGCCGGTACGCTCGTTGTACGCTTTAATCGAAATGGCCACTTTACCTGTCATAGCGCCTACTTCTGTGCGTGTTTCCCAAAGAGGCTTGCCGGTTTCGCGCGCTATAATGGCTGCAAATTCTTCGCTGTGCTCTTTTAATTGTGCTACAAAGTTTTCAAGTATGGTTATACGCGACTCAATAGGCGTATCTGCCCATTGTACTTGTGCGGCTCTAGCTGCATTGATTGCAGCATCTACTTGCTCAGCTGTTGCGCCATTACCTTGCCATACAACTTTGCCGTTACTCGGATTAACAGAGCTAAAAGCGGGGCCTTGGCCTGAATGCCATTGGTTATTTATAAGGTGTGTGTTCATATTTGTTTTACAGGCGGAAAAAACGCGCTGCATCTCCTTGGGATAAATTAAGGGCATCAGCCACTTCTTGGCTTATTACTAATGTGTGTTTAGCGTGGTTATAATGGGCGTGCTGGGTAAAGGTTGCTCTAAACCGACTTACACCTTGATTGCAAACGGCTAAAGTATCTGAGCTGTGCTGGCTAATATGTTCCAGCTCGCCAATAGTAATAGGGCAAACTTGAGATTCACGAATACTGCGAATATTACCAAGCTTGGCTTCTACCGTTGGGCCTGCATCAAACAAATCAACGTAGCCACGGTGCTCAAAACCTTCTTTTTCGAGCAGTTTAAGTGCCGGTTTAGTTTTTTCATGCACGTTGCCAATCACTGCTTGGGCTTTTTTACTTAGTAGATTGACGTAAATAGGGTATTTAGGCATTAACTCACTAATAAACACTTTATCGCCAAGCCCTACTAAATGATCGGCCTTGGGAAACTCAATACTAAAAAAGTGCTCTTGCAGCCACTGCCAAAACGGTGAATGACCATCTTCGTCACTTACGCCGCGCATTTCAGCAATCACGGTATCGGCAAAACGCTCGCTGTGCTGCGCCATAAATAAAAAGCGTGAGCGTGATAAAAAGCGCCCAGTTAAGCCTTTACGGCTGTTTTCGCGCAAAAACAAAGTACATATTTCAGAGCATCCGGTGTAATCGTTACACATGCTTAAAATATCAACGGTGTTATAAACATTAAGTGTAGGCGAGTGGTGTACTGTTTTACCTAAATGGTAATGATAAAGCGGCACCGATAAGCCAACAGCGGCTTCTATGGCAGTTGTGCCAATAACCTCACCTGTTTCGCTATCTTCTAAAACAAATAAGTAGCTTTCATCGAGTGGCTGATTGATATTTTTAGCAAAGCTTTTTTCGGCGCGGTCTATTTTGTCTTTTAATTGCTGATCGTCCACCGGAAGTGAGGTAAACCCATGGCCCGATTCAATCGCAATTTGCTTAAGTGCAGCAAAGTCTTCAGTGGTAATAGGACGTAATACTTGCATTTATTACTTGCTCCAACAGCGCGCCCTAAGGCGCGCTTAATTAAATTAGCCGTTTACTACGTCGCTTACTGCTTTTTCAAAGCGTGCTAGGCCTTCTTTAATATCTTCAAATGGAATAACTAAAGAAGGGGTAAAACGAATAACATTCATGCCTGCAACAAGGTTCATTAAACCATTGTTAGCACTGGCAACTAAAAAGTCACGTGCGCGGCCTTCAAATTTATCGTTTAATACCGCACCAATAAGTAAACCTTTACCACGTACTTCGCTAAATACGTTGTATTTTTCGTTAATTGCACTTAAGCCATCGCGAAATAGTTGTTCACGCTCTTTAACGCCGTTGAGTACATCCGGTGTGTTTACGGTGTCAAATGCAGCTTCTGCTACTGCACAAGCTAGTGGGTTACCACCGTACGTAGAGCCATGCGTACCTACTTTTAAGTGCTCTGCGATATGAGTACGAGTGATCATAGCGCCAATAGGAAAACCACCGCCTAACGCTTTAGCTGTCGTTAAAATATCGGGCACTACACCTAAACCTTCGTAAGCGTATAAATCGCCAGTGCGGCCAACGCCTGTTTGTACTTCATCAAAAATTAGCAGTGCATTGTGCTTGGTACATAACTCGCGTACTTTTTTAGCAAATTCATCTGTTGGTGAAATAATGCCGCCTTCACCTTGTAGTGGCTCCATCATTACGGCACATGTTTTATCGCTAATAAGTGCTTCAAATGCTGCAATGTCGTTATAATCACAATGCATAATGTCGCCAGGTTTAGGGCCAAAGCCATCAGAGTAAGCAGCTTGTCCGCCCACCGTTACAGTAAAAAATGTACGGCCGTGAAACCCTTTATTAAAGGCAATAATTTGCGATTTTTCTTCGCCGTGTTCGTCAAGTGCAAAACGACGAGCAAGCTTAAGAGCCGCTTCGTTGGCTTCTGCGCCTGAGTTTGCAAAATACACTTTATCAGCAAATGTCGCTTCAACCATTTTTTGTGCTAAACGCAGGGCTGGCTCATTAGTCATCACATTTGATAAGTGCCAAATTTTCTCGCCTTGGTCTTTTAAAGCAGATACAAGCGCTGGGTGACAGTGGCCTAAACAATTAACAGCAATACCGCCTGCAAAATCAATAAACTCATTGTTATTTTGATCCCACACACGTGAGCCTTCGCCGCGCACTGGAATAACTGCCGACGGATTGTAGTTTGGCACCATTACATCGTTAAATAAGTCTCTTGTTACTTGCATTATGTACACCTAAAAATTGTGAATATTGAATAAAGATTAGCAAAATAAAAACGTTAGCGTTTTCTCAGCTAGGTAATTTTTGTTATTAAGCACTATTATCGAAGGTTGCAGGTTAAATTTGCAGTGCTATTTTGTGAAAAATGATTACAATAAAAGTCAAAATAACGAAATTAATAAGCAATATGATAACTCCACAAGACGAAAAGCTACTTTCAATTTTAAAAACCAATGCAAGAGCCAGTATTTCTGACTTGGCACGCATGCTTAATTTATCGCGCTCTACCGTGCAAAGCCGTATGTTAAAACTTGAAGAAACAGGAGTTATAAAAGGCTATAGCGTAGATTACGGTGAAGACTATTTGACCAGTATGGTCTCGGCTCATGTATCTATAAAGGTGATGCAAAAACTCACCACTAAAACCAATTTAGAACTTAAACAAATTGATGCTATTTCCCAGCTTTATGCCATAAGTGGGGAGTTTGATTTAATTGCTGTAGTGCAAGCGCAAAACTTAGAAAAGCTAAGCCATTTACTTGATGATATAGGTAATTTAGATGGGGTAGAGCGCACAACATCGTCAGTGATTTTAGAAACAAAATTTAAGCGTTAAAGTTATGTGTTACTGAAGCGAAAGGTTACCTATTGATTTAACTTAATATTTAATTTTATCGAAGTTAGATATTTTGGCAAAGCCTTACTATACTAATTGTAATTAACACAATTATTTAGCAATGGATTATGCCCACAACGTTATTTTTTGCACTTTTAACTTTAACTGAACCCTTAAAATTTGGTACCAATGTATCGCTTACAACACCAGATAATGCGGTTAACCAAGTGCAATGCATTTTACACAATATGGATATGCCATTTGAGTTGCAATCGTTACCTTGGCTGAGGGCTCGTCGCGAGGTAAAACAAGATAGGTTGGATGGGTATTTTACAACGCATTTAACCTCTGAGATGAGCCAGTATGGTAAGTTGTCATCACCTATTTACCTAGAAAATTGGTACTGGTTTACTCACCCCGATAGCGTTAATAAAGACCCGAAAAAATTACGTTATGGCGTGGTCCATGGCAGTTATCAGGCTAATTGGTTTAAAACGCAAAATATTACCTCGTTAGTTGAAGTAAACTCGCTAGAAGAAATAGTAAACGTCCTTCACCATCATAGAGTAGACAAAGTATTACTTGATTTAGATGATTTTAATAATGCTGCCGATCACTTAGGTATTGACGCATCTGCCTATCCGCGCTCATTTTATCGTTATGTGCCTTTAGGTGTTTTTGCTGCTAATAAGCTTATTAATTCGCACCCTTCTTTTTTAGAAAAATTCGATGAAACGATTCCTCAATGTGCCCCGGCACCGTTTTATTTATCACAGGGCGAACAAGTACAAATACTAAATACATTGTTAGAGCCAATAAAGGCGTTAATTTCACAGCCCATAATTACCGATGCCGCGGCGCAAAGTAACCATATAAAGCTTACTAACAAAGCGCTTAAACTCGCTGACGAGCTTTGGATAAAAGAAGTTAAAACACATCAACATGATTTAGCTAAAAATATGCTATTTACTGATGCTTCATTATATTTAAAACAATGGCAAAGGCAGTTCAAAGGCATAATTACCGAAACTATAGTGACAGATAAGCAAGGTAAAAATGTGGCTATAAGCAAAATCACCAGCGATTATTGGCAAGGGGATGAGAATAAATTTAGCTTCGTATACCAGCAGTCTTTAGCGTATCGCTTTGACAGTGTTGAATATGATGCCTCAACACATCATTTTCAGGTGCAATTAAGTTTACCGATAAAAAATGCCAAGGGCGATCATATTGGTGTTATTATTTTGGGAGTTGATGTAGAAAAAGCGCTGCACTCATTTAATAACAACGCATTAAATTAATAGCGTGAGCAGCGTTTCATTAAAGCCCACGTGTATAGCAAAATTTTGTGTAAATATTGTATAGCTATTTATTTACAGCAGCCTTTGGCGCTTGTCTGATAACGGTTTTTTGTGCTTCGTTTAATTTAATAACGTAAGCATTTCCTCCTACCAGCCCTTTAAATTCTTCATCGGTAAAAATAAGCGTATTATCATCATAAAAAGTGATCGCTTCTTTTTGCGTAACAATACCTAAATCGATTCGAGACACATCACCAGAAAAAAACTTGTCGCCTTTAAAGTTTTCGAACAGCCAAATACTTGTAGAATCAAGTAACACAAGTTTAGTCCTGTCAGGGCTAAGAGCAGCGGATGTGATCCAACAGAGTTTTTCTAAAGTTGTGCAAGTTTTAAATGAATCAATCAACTGTGCATCAAAATTGGCTGCATGATCGCCCACTTTATAAACATTGGTTATGCCATCGAAAGGCTCAGTTCTATTTTTGGTAAATAAATATAAATGGCGTTTGTATTCTACAAAGGCTTCTAAATCAAAGTTGCGTTTATTAGGCGTAATGGGAGTGCCGTCCATTTCAGGATAGGTAAACTTAATAATTTCGGCTTCGGTGGTCTCTGTTTTTATGTCTATTGGGTTTTCTATTTTATAGATAGTTAACCACTTTCTGTCGTTTTTATTATTGCCAAAATCACCTAAGAAAAAATGACCAAATTTATTTTGCGTCATGTCTTCCCAGTCTATATTTTTAGCATTCGTAACAAGGATTTCTTTTTCAATAGCGCCATCTTCGCCCAGGCGATAAAGTTTTGGGTCGTCACCGCCATCATTAATCGCCCACAAACGCTTTTTTTTATCAAACTCAATGCCTGAAATTTCTTTTAATTTAGGGTCTACTGATAATTGCTTTTTACTATAAAGGGTATATATAGAAAGGCTTACAAAGGAGGCAAGTGCAATAAATACAATTACCGTAGTAAATAAAATGCTTTTTTTCAACATGAAATTTTTGGTATTTCAGAGACGTAAGATGCTGTGTATTATTACTTAAGCACACTGATAACGAAAGAATTTTATAGGTTAGTGTGAACCTTTATACGATTTTTTACTCAATATATTAATAATGAAAAATGATTAAGTTGGTTTAATACTTGCTGTACATTAGTTTGTCATTAATAAGCGAAAATTTTTATCGTAATCGCACCTTATATGTGCAGCTAAAAACTTTTTTGCACTGTAATAATGCGTAAATAAAAATTTGTTTAAATTACCCGCGTTTAATGATGTTTAAATGCACCCCACATCGCCCTTTAAAGTGTTGTATCGGCCCTGTGGCAAAGATTAAGTACCCATTTTGGTTTAGTTGGAGCCTACTATGTTGAATAAACGTTTTTTCAAAACAAAAAATGAAGCTGAAGTTACCTTTGAATTTACCCACCCTGATGCAGAGCAAGTAAGTTTACTTGGCGAATTTACCGATTGGCAGCCAGTGCCTATGAAGCTTAATAAAAAAGAAGGGGTATTTAAATGTAAGCAACGCTTGCCAGTTGATCAGCAGTTTCATTTTCGTTATTTAATTAATGGTGATATTTGGGATAACGACCACCAAGCAGATGACTACCTACCTAATACATTTGGCACAGAAAATAGCATAGTGAACACTCAACGCATAAATTAAGGCGAGTAAATGGACGCACTTTCGCAGTTGTTTTATCTGCACGGTATCGGTTATGAGTTTACTAAATACACGGGCGAGCAGGTTATATTTAGCGAAGACACGCGCAAACGTGCCTTACAATGTTGTGGTGTAAATACCGAAGATGAACACCAAATAGCACAGCTTAATTATCAATTAGATGTTGCGCCTTGGTTAGAGTTAGCACCCGATACCAGCTTAGTGAATTTAACTGATAACCTTTTTTATATTCGCATAGATGAGCGTCAACGTGATTTACCTGTTGCGATAACGTTGCCAAAGTTAAACGTTACCTATGAGCGTGCTAATTTACATAATTTGGCCATCACTGGCGATTACTATGTACATGGCGTGCGTTATATTGAAGTAGCAGTGCCGTTAGGGGCTATTCCGGTAGGTTATCATCAGGCGCTGGTTAGTGTAGGGGAGCAAAGCAAAGAGATTCAATTGTGGGCCACTCCAGAAAAAGTTTTTCAAGTAGATGATACTAAGCGCACTGGGCTTTCGCTGCAGTTGTACACAGTTAAAAACAAAGCAGGCCTAGGTGTAGGGGATTTTAATGATTTACTAGAGCTATGTGATTTATGTGCTCAGCAGCACATGGACTACATATTACTCAACCCGTTACATTTGCTGTTTGCACAGCAAAGTGAGCGAGCCAGTCCCTATAGCCCTAATAGCCGTGCGTTATTAAATCCTTTGTACATTTGTGTTGAACTATCAGCTGATGCTAAAAACAATCCACAATTAGATGCTTTGTTACACAGTGATGAGGTAAAAGCGCTTTTTAACAGCAATGAACAGTTTATAAATTATGAAAAAGTAAGCGCCGTTAAATATGCATTATTTAAAGCGCTATTTAGTCATTTTGAAGCACATGCCAGCGCTTCACGACGCGATGAGTTTGCCCAGTTTTGCAAACAAAACGCCCAGACCCTAACTACGCTAAATTCAGCCAATCCTACCTTTGATTACTACTTACAATGGCAGGCTAAATTACAATTAAGCCATTGTCAGCAGCACTGTTTAAATAAAGGCATGGCAATAGGTTTAATTAATGACCTTGCTGTTGGTTGTGCAGGTGATGGCGTTGAGTATCAATCTCAGCAATCACTTTTTAGTGATAATGCCAATGTTGGCGCGCCGCCAGACCCTTGGGCGCAAGCAGGGCAAAATTGGGGGCTGCCTGCGCTTAACCCGCAACAATTAAAAAATGATCACTTTGCCTTTTATCGCTCACTTATTAGCGCAAACATGCAAGGCGTTGGCGGTTTGCGCATTGATCACGTTATGGCACTAAGGCGCTTATGGTGGTGCTTTGAAAATAACCATACACAAGATGGCTGTTATGTTTATTACCCTTTCGAACACTTATTGGCTATTTTAAAAATAGAGTCTCACCTTAATCAGTGCATAGTAATAGGTGAAGACTTAGGCATAGTCCCGCCCGAGGTAAAACACGCACTTGCTGCAAGTGGTATTTATTCAAATAGCTTATTTTATTTTGAAAAACAACATGATGGTGAGTTTTTACCGTTACACGAATTACCTAAGCATTGTTTAATTATGATAGCGAATCATGACGTACCGCCATTTTGCGGCTGGTGGCAAACAGATGATTTAGATATTAAACGTCAGTATCAGCTTATTGATGATCAGCAGTACCAACAGCAATTGCACGAACGACAACAAGAAAAACAACGATTACTGCGTTTTATACAGTTACATAGCGCAGAGCAACTTAGCGAAACTAGCGATGCTATGTGTGTTTACGGTGAACTTGCCAAAGCACTTGCACGCAGTGAGACCCGTTTATTTGCACTTCAGCTTGATGATTTAGATAAACAAACGTATCCGGTGAATATACCCGGTACTAATACCGAATACCCAAATTGGCGCCGTGTTTTAACTCATTCAAGCAACGCTATTTTTAAAAATAATGCCAGTACCTTGGCTGCAGTTAATTCAATAAGGAAAGGATATGAGTAGTACCGCACCAAAGGATTCATTACAGACCCATTACGACGCACAGGTAACTGCACTTCAAGGCGGCAGATTTAAAGACCCTTTTAGTTTTTTAGGGGCGCATGCTTATAAAAATGGCTACGAAATACGCGTGTATTTACCCGCAGCTAAAAATGTAAATATTATTATTAATGATAAAAAAGTTATTGCTAAGCGTTATAACAGTAGCGATTTATTCATTGCAACAAGCAACGAAATGCCCACGCAACCTTATAAGTGTTACGTTGAATATGCAAACTCAGCATTATGTTTTTACGATGAATATAGCTTTGCAAGCAGCCTAGATACGGATGCAATGTATTTATTTAACGAAGGCAGTTTAGAGCATGCATATAAACATTTAGGCGCACACTTTATTAATCAACAAGGGGTTGATGGAGTGCGTTTTTGTGTGTGGGCGCCAAATGCAGCCAGTGTATCTGTTATTGGTGAGTTTAACCTTTGGCAAGCTAATCGTCATTATATGCGCTTTCATCCTGCATGTGGTGTGTGGGAGCTTTTTATCGCAGGGCTTCAGCCCGATACCTGTTATAAATTTTCTATTGTGACACAGCAAGGCGATGTGCTTGAAAAAGCAGATCCGTTTGCCTTTAAAATGCAGCAAGCTCCGGGTACGGCCAGTGTATTACAACAGCAAGCAGCGGCTATTTCGCTCAGTGATAGCGAGCTTAAAAATCGTCAAAAGCGTAACCATATAGACGCGCCGGTAAGTATTTACGAAGTTCACTTGGGTTCATGGCAAAGGGCTGAGGAAAACCGCTATTTAAGCTATAGCGAACTTGCCGACAAACTGGTTAATTACACGCTTGAAATGGGCTTTACGCATATTCAATTAATGCCAATAAGTGAATATCCGTTTGATGGCTCTTGGGGTTACCAGCCGGTGGGTTTATTTGCACCAACTAGTCGCTTTGGTGATTACAGCAGTTTTAAATACTTTGTTCAGCAGTGCCACAAAGCAAACTTAGGCGTGCTACTTGATTGGGTGCCGGGGCATTTTCCTAGTGATCCACATGGTTTACACCACTTTGACGGCACGCATTTATTTGAACATGCCGATATTCGACAGGGCTTTCATCCTGATTGGAATACCTATATTTATAATTACGACCGCCCGGAGGTTAAAAGCTTTTTAATCTCTAATGCGATGTATTGGCTAGAGCAATTTGGCCTAGATGGACTGCGCGTAGATGCGGTGGCTTCAATGCTTTATTTAGATTACAGCCGCAAAGAAGGTGAATGGGTTGCCAATTGTTATGGTGGGCGAGAAAACCTAGGCGCTATTGAGTGCTTAAAGCAGGTAAATTTGCGTAGTTATAAAAATAATCAGGGCATTATGATGGTGGCTGAAGAGTCGACCGCGTGGCCGGGAGTCACTCAAAGTGTTGATCACAATGGCTTAGGTTTTGGCTACAAATGGAATATGGGGTGGATGAACGACAGCCTTCATTACATGCAACATGACCCGCTTTATAGGCAGCATCATCATCACGAAATGACGTTTTCTATGGTGTACGCATTTAGTGAAAATTATATTTTACCGCTAAGTCATGACGAAGTTGTACATGGTAAAGGCTCATTAATTGAAAAAATGCCTGGTGATGATTGGCAAAAATTTGCCAATCTACGTGCGTATTACGCATTTATGTGGGCGCACCCAGGCAAAAAGCTGCTGTTTATGGGCGGCGAAATAGCACAGCGAAAAGAGTGGGATCACAATCATTCTATTGATTGGCATTTGCTAGAGCATAAAAGCCACCGCGGTATACAAAACACTGTACAAGCGCTTAATACTGTTTATAAAAAGTCGCCTGCACTGTATGAACTGGACTCAAGCCCTGCGGGTTTTGAATGGATAGATAACAACAATAATGAGCAAAGTATATTTAGTTTTGTACGTTATGCTAAAAATGCCCACGACTTTATTGTAGTAGTAGCAAACTTTACGCCTGTTTCTTATCAAGAGTATGAAATTGGGGTACCCGCAGCGGGTAAATATAAGGTTATTTTAAACACCGATGATGACGCTTTTTTTGGCTCAGGTATTAAAGTAACAGCAAACAAAAACGCCACGGTTAGTAGCGTTAAGGCAAGCGCTCATGGCTTTTCGCATAGCATTAAAATTGCAATGGGCGGGTTAACGAGTATTTATTTACAAAAGGTTGAAGATGAGTAATCGATTTGAGGTTTCACATGGGCAACCACATCCACTTGGCGCAACTATTAGCAGTGGCGGCGTTAACTTTAGCTTGTACGCACCTAAAGCAACACAAGCTTATGTGTGCTTATTTGATAAAAGTGGGCACTCTGAAATATTAAAAGTAACCATGCATATCAACGAAGGCGGTATATGGACAGCCCATGTAGCGCCATTAGCCGAAGGCGCATTATATGGGTATCGCGTAGAAGGGGAGTACAGTCCTGAAAAAGGCCTGCTGTTTAACGAGCACAAGTTGCTGATTGACCCTTATGCAAAAGACTTATTTGGCGAATTCACATGGAGTGAGCGCCACTATGGGCAAATGCCTATTGGCACGAAAAGCACCGTTAATAATGCCATTGATATACCTAAATCACGGGTTGTTAATAGCCAGCCTTATAAACACAAAAAGCCAAACCATAGCTGGTCTAATACCGTTGTTTATGAGTGCCATGTAAAAGGCGCCACGTGCCGACACCCTAATATCCCTAAAAATTTACAAGGTAAGTTTTTAGGCTTAAGCCACCCTAGCTTTATTGAGCATTTGCATAATTTAGGGGTCACCGCACTAGAGCTGCTCCCTGTACATGCTTTTATAAGTGAGCAGTTTTTAACGGCAAAAGGGCTGCAAAATTATTGGGGCTACAACACACTCAACTTTTTTACTCCGCATAAAGATTATTTAGTTGATGATGACATTAACGAATTTAAGCGCATGGTTAGCGAGCTTCATAAAGCGGATATAGAGGTTATTTTAGATGTGGTTTATAACCACACCGCAGAAGCGGGCGCCGATGGGCCGATTTTATCTCTCAGAGGGCTAGATAACCTAGCTTATTACCGAACGGTGGCTGATAAGCCTCAGGTGTATATAAACGATACCGGCTGCGGTAACACCATTAATATTGATCATCCTAAAACCTTAAAGCTGGTACTTGATAGCTTACGTTATTGGGTGCAAGTAATGGGAGTAGACGGATTTAGGTTTGATTTAGCCACCATTTTAGGCCGAAATGCCCATGGTTTTAATAGCGCCCATGCGTTTTTTCAAGCCATTGAACAAGACCCTGTATTGAGTCGTGTAAAGCTTATTAGTGAGCCCTGGGATATAGGGCCAGGTGGCTATCAGCTAGGGGCTTTTGCTGCACCTTGGCGAGAGTGGAATGACCAATACAGAGATGTCATACGCCGATTTTGGCAAAGCGAAGAAGGCGTTATTGCAAATGTAGCAAAACGTATTCATGGCTCATTTGATATTTTTGAGCACAGCCAGCGCGGGCCGCTAAACAGTATTAATTTTATTACCAGCCATGATGGTTTTACGCTTGCCGATTTGGTGAGTTATGAGCATAAACATAATGAAGCGAATGGCGAGCAAAATCGCGATGGCCACAGCGCTAATCATTCCACCAATTGTGGTGTTGAAGGGTTTACTAATGATGCCAAAATTATTGCCCTAAGGCGGCAGCAACAAAAGAACTTTTTACTTACGCTAATACTCTCAAAAGGGGTGCCTATGATTGCCTCAGGCAGTGAAATGGGTCACTCGCAAGGGGGCAATAATAATGCGTATTGTCAAAATAACCGCACCAGCTGGTTGGCATGGAAAGACTCACAGCTAAATCATTCACTAACCCGATTTATTGACGATGCACTAAAAATAAGGCGTGGTCACAGTGCGTTTAAACACAGTGTGTTTTCAGAAGATATTGACGAGCGCTTTACGGTTAAATGGTTTACCGAGCAAGGCGTAAAAATGACCAACGAGCATTGGCACGAGCCACAGCGCCAGTTTTTAATGTATAGCTTGTTAGATAAGCAAAATAAATACGCCTTATTAATCATTTTAAATGCGAGTAAAAAAACAGTTTTTTGTAAGTTACCCCCATCGCCTATCGCGGCGCAATGGGAGATGGTTTTATCAAGTGTACATAACGCATCGGTGAGTAGTAAAGAGGATGCAATAGTCGAAATTTCAGCACAAAGCAGCTGGGTTTTTAGTGCAAATTTAGAGGACGATGGTCATGTCTAAGCAAGACGAAAATGTGTGTGTGGTAAAAGGGTGGCAAGAAGGCCCTGTAATTGATGAAAGCACTTTAAAAGATGATTTAACTCGGCACTTTTATTACAGTTTAGGGCGTGACAAAGTGGGTGAGTCGCAACTGTATTTATATCATGCGCTTGCGCTGACAATCAGAGATCGGCTGGTTGCACGTTGCAGAGAAACCAAACAACAAATCAAGCAAGAAAAACGCCGTAAAACCGCTTACCTATCGCTAGAATTTTTAATGGGTAGAGCACTTGGTAATGCAATTTTAAATCTCGACTTAGACGAACAAGTCTCCAGTGCACTGCAAGAGTATTGCACCACAATTGAAACCGTAGCCCAGGCAGAGCACGATGCAGGGCTAGGTAATGGTGGCCTTGGGCGTTTAGCTGCCTGCTTTTTAGATAGTTGTGCAAGCCTTGCGCTTCCCGTGGTTGGTTACGGTATTCGCTACGAATACGGTATGTTTAACCAATCATTAAAAAATGGCCACCAGGTTGAGCAACCCGATAACTGGCTTCGTGAGGGGCACCCGTGGGAGCTTGCCGCGCCTGAGCAATCACAACGAGTGAAGTTTTTTGGGCACGTACAAAGTTATACCGACAAACATGGGCGCGAACACCGTCAATGGGTTGGTTGTCACGACGTATTAGCTGTGCCATATGATGTGCCTATTCCTGGTTATAAAAACGACATTGTTAATACGCTAAGGCTATGGAAATCAGAAGCGACCGACGAATTTAATTTAACCGAGTTTAATGCGGGGAGTTATTCAGAAGCGGTAGCGCAAAAAAACCTAGCAGAACAAATCACAATGGTGCTTTACCCAAATGACAGCAGTGAAAATGGTAAAGAGCTTAGATTACGTCAACAGTACTTTTTATCATCAGCGAGTATTCAAGATATTGTATCGCAATGGGTTGAACAATACGGCGAAGACTTTAGTGACTTTGCTGCACATCATGTGTTTCAATTAAATGATACGCATCCAAGTATTGCCGTGGCAGAGTTAATGCGCATTTTAGTTGATGACTACGAGCTTGATTGGGATAACGCTTGGGAAATTACAACCAGCACAATGGCTTACACTAACCACACGCTATTGCCAGAGGCATTAGAAAAATGGTCAGTGCCGCTTTTTGCAAAACTATTGCCGCGAATTTTAGAAATTATTTATGAAATAAACGCTCGCTTTTTAGCGCAAGTGGCTCAGCATTGGCCAGGCGATGCAAGTAAGCAGCGTGCGCTTTCGTTAATTGAAGAAGGCGACGTGCCGCAAATACGCATGGCTTATTTAGCAATTGTGGGCAGCTATTCGGTAAATGGTGTGGCCGCGCTACATACCCAACTTTTAAAAGAAGGGCTATTTAAAACCTTTTATGAGCTTTGGCCTAACAAGTTTAATAATAAAACCAACGGGGTTACCCCAAGGCGTTGGTTAGCACACTGCAACCCGGCCTTGAGTCATTTAATTACAGAAAAAATTGGCTCAAAATGGGTTAGCGATTTTGCAGATATAAGCCAATTACGCCGCTACTTCGACGACACCGCATTTCATCAGCAATGGCAAAATGTTAAACGCGAAAACAAACAACGTCTCGTCGATTTGGTGAAAGAGCGCTGTGGTGTTGATTTTGATGTAGAGATGATGTTTGACGTACAAGTTAAACGTATTCACGAATACAAACGCCAGTTATTAAATGTACTTCATGTTATTCATTTATATGACCGTATACGCCGGGGCGATACTACAAACTTAGTACCTCGTTGTGTGCTTTTAGGGGGTAAAGCTGCCCCTGGTTATTACATGGCTAAAAAAATAATTAAGTTAATTAATAACGTAGCTGAGGTTATTAATAAAGACCCACTTGCAGCGCCTTATTTACGAGTTGCGTTTTTGCCAAATTATAATGTAACCGCAATGGAAACTATTTGCCCTGCAACCGATTTATCAGAGCAAGTATCGACCGCAGGTAAAGAAGCATCAGGCACTGGTAACATGAAGTTTATGATGAATGGTGCGCTTACTATTGGTACGTTAGATGGGGCGAATATTGAAATTAGAGACGCTGTTGGCGCTGATAACTTCTTTTTGTTTGGTGCGCAGGCTCATCAAATTGATGATATTAAATCGCGATATAACCCTTCACATTTAATAGAGCAAAACAGCGACCTAAGCCATGTAATGCAATTACTCGAAAGCGGGCAATTTAACCTGTTTGAGCCTAATTTATTTGACGATATTATTAATGCTATTAAAAGCCCTCACGATCCGTGGTTGGTTGCACATGACTTTGAAAGCTATGTGACAGCGCAAAAGCAGGTAGAGGCTGCGTATCAAGACCAAACGCATTGGACGCAAATGAGTATTTTAAATACGGCCGCAAGCGGCATATTTTCAAGCGATAGAACCATAAGCCAATACAGTGAAGATATTTGGCACCTAACCCCCCTAACTATTAGTGAAACAGACTTACACGCAACTACGAGCCATGCCACTAAGAGCACAGACTAAACGGAGAGAGTATTATGCCTAGTTATGCAAATCGTTACATAAGTAGCTTAACCCGAGATACGTACGCGTTAATACTGGCTGGTGGACGCGGCTCACGCTTACACGAATTGACAGATTGGCGCGCAAAGCCCGCTGTTTATTTTGGCGGTAAGCACCGTATTATCGATTTTCCATTATCAAATTGTATCAATTCGGGTGTGAGGCGTGTAGGCATAGCCACACAATATAAATCGCACTCTTTAATTCGCCATGTTAATCGCGCCTGGGGCCATTTTAAAAAAGAGCTGGGGGAGTCGGTTGAAATTTTACCCGCATCTCAGCGTAATGGTGATGAGTGGTATTGTGGAACTGCCGATGCGGTTTTTCAAAACATGGATATTATTCGCCACGAACTGCCAAAATATGTGATGATTTTGTCAGGCGATCACGTTTATCGAATGGATTACGGCGCTCTATTAGCCGAGCATGTGCAAAAAGGCGCCGACATGACAGTATGTTGCCTTGAAGTACCTGTTGAAGAGGCTGCAGATACCTTTGGGGTAATGACCGTTGATGAAAAAAATCGGGTATGTCGCTTCGATGAAAAGCCTTCGATCCCCAGCTCTGTCCCTGGTAAGCCAGGTACCTGCTTAGCCTCTATGGGCAACTATGTGTTTAATACTGAGTTTTTATTTGAGCAGCTAAAAAAAGATGCTGAAAATGAAGGTTCTGGCCGCGACTTTGGGCACGATATTATTCCGGCAATTATAGAAGAGCACAGTGTGTATGCGTTTCCGTTTAGAGATCCCATGCAAGAAGGGCAACCTTATTGGCGCGATGTAGGAACGTTAGACTCGTTTTGGGAAGCCAATATGGAATTGGTAATGCCCGAGCCACAGCTAGATTTATACGATCCAACCTGGCCTATTTGGACCTATCAAGAGCAGTTGCCACCGGCTAAGTTTATTTTTGATGATGAAGATAGACGCGGTATGGCGGTAGACTCAACGGTATCAGGAGGGTGTATTGTATCGGGCTCCGTGGTTAGAAAATCACTGCTGTTTTCAAACGTGCACGTGCGTTCATTTTGCGAAATAGAGCAATCGGTTATTTTACCCGGAGCTCTCATTAATCGTCATTGTAAAATTAAGCGAGCCATAATTGATCGAAGCTGTGAAATACCCGCAGGGCTTGAAATTGGTTACGATAGAAAAGCCGATGAAGAAAACGGCTTTAGGGTGTCTAAAAAAGGCATCGTATTAGTCACCCGTGATATGCTCACGGAACTTGCTAAAAAGCTTGAACGTCAAGCACACGAAAATAAAAAGTTCGCTTAAAATCGGATGCGAATAACAAAGGTTAAGGAAGTAGTAAATAAATGCATGTATTAATGGTTGCCGCAGAAAACGATGCTCTACCAAACGCTAAAGTGGGCGGGGTAGCAGATGTAGTCAGAGATGCCCCAAAAGCACTAGCAGCACAAGGCGTGAGCGTAGATGTTGTTATTCCTGATTATGGGTTTGAGCAACTGCAACGTGAATATATAGGTGATGTCACTGTTATATTTAGAGCGCAGCCACAGGTATTATCTTTATTTAAAATAAGTGATGACAACACACACATTAATCAATTTGTTATTTCGCACCCATTGTTTAGCCAATCGGGTTCGGTGTATTGCAATGACGAACCCGGGCGACCTTTTGCTACTGATGCAACAAAATATGCATTATTTAGTGCCGCTTTATGTGAAGCGCTGCTACAGGGTTTAATAACGCGCCCTCAAGCACTGCATTTACACGATTGGCATAGCGCGTGTGTCGCCGTATTATTAAAATTTGATAAACGCTACGATACCCTCGCTAATTTACATATTGCCTATACAGTTCATAATTTAGCACTGCAAGGGATCAGGCCTTTTAAACACGACGACTCGAGTTTAGAGGCTTGGTTTCCTTCGTTAGGTTATAACGGGCAACATTTGTGTGACCCTCGTTACCCACACTGTTTTAATCCTATGCGCAGTGCTATAAATTTGGCAGATAAAGTTCATTTAGTCTCACCTACTTACAGTACCGAGGTACTAAAGCCGAGTAATTATCAGCAAGGTTTTTTTGGTGGAGAAGGCTTAGAGCTTGATTTACAAAATCAATCGGCTCAAGGCAAGATGGTGGGAATATTAAATGGCTGTGAATACCCTGAGAAAAACCCTGAGCAGGTTACTTTATCGCTTTTGTATGAGCATATTGAACATACTTTATTTAACTGGATGGCAAAACATGAGCAGCTTGAAACGAGCTACTATGTGGCGCATCAGCGCATGCTGCAGTTTAAAAACACGCCAATAGATGGGCCCCTCGTAACAAGTGTTGGCAGGCTGACCGAGCAAAAGGTGTTATTACTTTGCCAACAATACGGTAATGCATTAGCGCTTGATAACGTGTGTGAAATAATTAACCGTTTTAATGGTCGTCTTATTATTTTAGGCTCTGGTGACAAAGCCCTTGAAAGCATTTTTACCAAGGCTATGGCACGCAATGCAAACTTATTGTTTTTAAAAGGTTATGGGCAAGGTATTGGCGATAGCCTATATGTGCTTGGGGATTTATTTTTAATGCCAAGCTCGTTTGAGCCATGCGGAATTAGTCAAATGCTTGCTATGCGCGCAGGGCAACCTTGTTTAGTACACAGTGTTGGCGGTTTAAAAGACACCGTAAGCCACAACAACAATGGCTTTGCATTTTCTGGCGGCTCGTTGAATGAACAAGTTGATGGGTTAATGACATGCTTAACTGAAACCCTTACGCTAAAACAGCAAAACCCTAAGCAATGGAGTAACATTAAAGCTAATGCTAAAGGAGCACGTTTTTCGTGGGAAACGGTCGCTGCTGATTATATTTCAAGCATGTATTGCTAAATCATTAAAATTAAACGCAGTAGAAGTGACATTTATACCTATTTACGCTATTAATTACTTAGTTTGAGTATATAAATAAGAAGTAGGTAATGTGTCTGTATTTGTTGCAAGGCAAGCAATATTCAATCGTAAGCAAAATGTAGTTGCTTACGAGCTTTTATTTCGTAATAGTGCTGAAAACTTTTTTCCCGATATAGAAGAAGGTCAAGCAACTGCTCGCCTAATAATGGAAAACCAGCTTAATTTAGGCACACGCCACATCACCTCAGGTAAAACGGCACTGATAAATATAGGCCCAGACTCTTTAAAGCACAATTTATGTGACTTTTTACCCTGCAAAGATGTGGTCATTGAGCTATTAGAAACCATTGAACCCACCGACGATAACTATCAGCTTTGCAGAGAGCTTTTTCATAAAAACTATAAACTCGCATTAGACGACTTTGTTTATAACGAGCAATGGGAGCGATTTTTAAAGTTTATTAAGCTAGTAAAGTTTGATATTGCGCAAACGCCTTTATCAGATATTGCTGAGATTGTAGAAAAACTAAAACAGCATAAAAAAATAAAAATATTAGCAGAAAAAATAGAAACCCAAGCCGATTATCACCAAGCACATAAAATGGGGTTTGATTACTTTCAAGGCTACTTTTTTGCCAAGCCCACAATGCACGAACAGCAAGACATTGATTATAACTATGCGTTAGTTGTGGCTATTTACGCGCAAGTAATGAAACCAAGCCCAGATATAAAGCAAATTAGTGCGTTATTTGAAGCCGATGCGGCCTTGGCTTATAAGCTTATGCGGCTAATTAACAGCGGTGTTTTTCCTATTCAGAGTAAAATATCATCTATTAAGCAGGCGTTAGTGTATTTAGGGCATGAGCGTTTAAAAAAGTTTGTAAGTTTAATTGTTACCGCGCACACCGCGGGTAAAAAGCCAGCAGAGCTAATGCAAGTGTGTGTAGTTAGAGCACGCTTTTGTGAGCTAATAGCAAAGCAGGTGTCTAAATCGTTGGTGGGTGAGGCGTTTTTAACCGGCTTGTTTTCGTTACTAGATGCCATACTCGATCAACCTATGAGTTTATTAGTCGAAAAATTACCTTTTCCTGATGATATTAAAGCGGCATTATTAAACGAAAAAAACACCCTATATTATATTTTAAATGTAGTACAAGCGTACGAAACAGGTAGCTGGTGGACATTAGAAAAAGCCGTTATATTACTTAATGTTAAAAGTGATGTGCTGCCAGGGTTATATAATCAAGCCGTAGATTGGGCAGATAATTATAAAAATAATAGTTAAAGGACAGTAACCGCTCATTATGCGAAATTATAATATGGACTTTATTCGCGGCATTGCTGTACTTTGCTTAGTGTATATGAATGGCTATGCGTTTGGCTTAATGGATTATAGCTATATTCCTTTATCTACCCCCCCTTTTAGTGACACCCTTATCCATGCTGTGAGTACTTTTTTTGTTGATGGACGATTTAGAACGCTGTTTAGCTTATTGTTTGGGGCAGGGCTTTATATTCAATGGCAAAAAGTTAAATCAACAGCGCCTTTAAAAGCGCGATTGCATTGGCTTATCATTTTTGGTTTGGTACATGGTTTTTTACTTTGGGCTGGCGACATTTTATTTTTGTACGGTGTATCTGGCTGGTTTGTTCTAAAATATTTGCAAAGTAATAACCAACTGCTTGTAAAAAGGGCAGGGGAGTTTCTTTTAATTGGTTGTGTAGCCACGGGGTTGGTGCTCTTTAGTGCACCAGATGAGGTCGTTTATCGTGATTCAGCACAGTATATCGATTTATATAGCCCGTATTACAGCGATTACTTTTTGAGTAATCTAGGTATGAATGTATTAATGCTGGTAGCTGTTCCTATCATGATCATGTGGCTGTGCGTAGGGCTAATGCTGATTGGCATATATTTATATAAAAATGAGGTTTTTAGTAAAGGTTTAACTAAGCCGCACCTTATTGTTTGTATAGCTGGCGCCTTTATTTTTTCAGGCATGAGGCTTTATGCGTCAAAGTTTACTGGGGGAGCGGGGTTCGCCCTACAAGAGTTTATAAATACCTTTGCCGCGTTATTCATGGCTGTATTTTATATTCATCTCATCGTTAAATTTTGTAATAACCGTGCTCATGTGGGCCAGCTTATTCAGCAGGCGGGGCGCTTAGCTTTTACCTTATATATATGCCAAACACTTATGCAGCTGTTGCTTTATAAAGTGTTGTATCCGCAGTGGGTATTAAGTTTTAACCGAATAGACTATTGGATAATCGCGACTGGCCTAGTTAGCGTGCAGCTATTGTTTACAGCTTTATATTGTCGCTATTATGAGCAAGGGCCGCTGGAATATGTTTGGCGCAGGTTAACTCAAGCAAAAATTGCAAAAATTAATGCGTAAAGGTTTAAATTAGGGGCGAAAAATAATGGCGTGTGGTTTACACTAGTCGCCTTTAAAATTAGGACCATTCAGTGCCATGACCGAATTAAAACGTTTAAATAAATTTATTAGTGAAACAGGTTTTTGTTCACGCCGTGAAGCCGATAAATATATTGAGCAAGGTCGTGTAACAGTTAATGGTAATACGCCTGAAATGGGCGTAAAAGTGGCTGATACCGATACTGTTTTAGTAGATGGAAAACCGCTGCGCGAAAAACCAAAACGCGTGTACATAGCGTATAATAAGCCAGTGGGTATTACCTGTACCACCGAGAGTAAAATTCAAAGTAATATTGTCAAAGCCGTTAATTATCCCACCCGTATATTTCCTATCGGCCGTTTAGATAGACCTTCAGAAGGATTGATTTTTTTAACTAACGAAGGCGATATCGTTAATAAAATTTTGCGAGCGGGTAATAACCACGAAAAAGAATACGTGGTGACAGTTGATAAACCACTCAATCGCCAATTTGTGAGCAAAATGGCCAACGGTATTCCTATTTTAGATACCGTTACAAAAAAATGTAAAGTGACGCAAACAGCTCCGCAAGAATTCAAAATTGTGCTTACGCAGGGTTTAAACCGCCAAATTCGCCGTATGTGTGAATACCTAGGTTATGAAGTTGTAACCCTTAAACGTACCCGCATTATGAATGTAACGTTAAAGGGCTTAAAAGTAGGCCAGTGGCGACATTTAACCGACGTAGAAATGGCGCAAATTAATGACTCCATTGCCGATTCGGGTAAAACGCAAGAGCATTCGGTTGATACCAATAAGCAAAATGCCAATAACAAAGGCGAGCCTAAAAAGCGTGATTTTCAGGGGGAAAACCCACGTGCCTTTAATAATGAGCGAGGCACTCGCACTCAAAGAAGTAACACCCCTTTTCAAAAGCGCTCCACCACCTATGTAGGTAAAGGCGGAGCTAGTAAAAATACGCAAGGCGATAGCAAAAGCGCAAACAACAAAAAGCCAGCAAACGGTAAAGCGCGTTCATCTGGCACATTAAGTTTAAAAAAATAGCGTGCGCACTTACCATTGTATTTGATGCACGACGTTACCTAGTGGGCTTTTAACGCCCACGATGTTTATTTTCTCATTTTTTAGCCGCTTTAATGCTGGTTTATCTAAATACCACCTAAAAGAGCGCTTTCTGTAAGTTTGTAAATCAAGCACAACCAGTTTTGCGCAGCTGTATTCGTAATCACTCGGACACGCCTCTACAGCCAGTAGCTGGTACTCTTGCTGCCAGCTATTGTCGCTATAATAATACGTCCATAACTTTACTGAAATACAAAAACTAGCCCACAGCCATAAATAAACCAAAACCGGTATAAACAAAATACCCAGCCAGCCCCTAAGCTTCCCATCATCCTCTAAGTAGTCTTTAAAATTTGATTTAAATGTTATGCATGCGTTGTACTTTTTGTATCCGTACATCCCCCCTGCAATACTAATTATTACTGACAAAACAGGAAGCAGCTTATGTGTTAAAAAATCATAAGCGGTATTGGCAATAAAGGGGGGATCGAGATTTTCATCCCAAGCAATAAAAAATAGGGGTGGGAATAGTAAACTAGCGGTAATTATTATTCTAAAAAGTTGTTTTGCTGTCATTTGAGGGGTTATTTATAAAACACAACGCCAATATAAAGTAAAAAAAGCCCTAAATAAATGGCTAATGCAGATACGCTGTTTTTAGAGCGCAGTCGTTTAATTAAATCGTAAGTACCGTCAAACATGCCTGTTATTACCAGTGCAATACCGCCCGTGAAACGGTAGTTGTTTAAATCTACATTGCCATTTTCGTCGGTTATAAAGCTAAAATAGCCAAAGAGAATACAAATACAACCTAGTTTATTAAGTCCATCTTTAACCTCGGTTTAAATAATAAAAAACGCAGCTACTGTGAGGTAAGCTGCGTTTTAAATGTCCTTTAAGGCTTTTAAATTACTTTCTAGGCTCGTAGTCTATTCTAAATACAACAGTATAAAGCACAGGCACTACAATAAGCGTGAGTATGGTTGCAAAACCTAAACCAAACATAATAGTTACCGCCATTGACTGGAAGAACACGTCAAACAACAGCGGGATCATACCTAAAATGGTGGTAATAGCCGCCATGGCTACAGGGCGTACACGGCTAACGCCAGATTCAAACACAGCTTGATAAGGCGATTTACCATCGCGAAGCTCAAGATTTATTTGATCGACCAACACTATGCCGTTTTTAATCAGCATCCCGCTTAAACTTAGTAATCCAAGTAGTGCCATAAAGCTAAATGGCGCATTCATTATTAACATGCCCGCACTCACACCAATAATGGCAAGTGGCACTGTAGCCCAAATAACTAAAGGCTGTTTAAGTGAATTGAACAGCAGTACGGTTACCGCAAACATCGCTAAATAACCCAGCGGTAATGAACCAAATATAGCGGCTTGTGCATCCGATGACGACTCATACTCGCCGCCCCATTCTAATTTATAGCCACGCGGTAGCTCTATTGCTTCTACGGGTCCGCGCACGCGTGCAAATAACTTAGCGGCAGTTTCATCGCCTAATACGTTGTGATCGGCCATTACCGTTATTGTGCGCTTTCGGTCGCGGCGCATAATTAGGCTGTCTTCCCATTCAACCACAAATTCGTCAACCACCTGTGTTACTGGCACAAATACACCCAGTACAGGGCTGTATATTTGTAAATCGTGAACGCTTTCTACATTTAGGCGCTCATTTGCCGGTGAGCGAGCAATAATTGGCAGAAGTTGCGTACCATCACGATATACACCCACTTGCTTGCCCGAAAGGCTAGTAAGCAGAACATCATCAAGGTCTGACTTACTAATACCTAAGCGGCGCGCTTTTTGTTCGTTAAATTGTGGACGAATCATTTTAGTGCGTGCGCGCCAATCATCACGAATATTATAAGCGCCGTCGTCTTGTGCGATAACTTCTTCAGCCTGGGCGGCTAATCGTCTAAGTATTACCGGATCGGGGCCTGTAAAGCGTGCTTCAATTTTAGCATCGGTTGAGGGGCCAATTTCCATAGGCTTAATTTTAAGCTCAGCTGAAAGCGGTGTATTTTGCGAGTATTCACGCACTTTTTGCATCACTACAGCCACCGCCTCGCGGTTTTTTACTCTAATAATGAGCTGCCCGTATGACGAGTACGACTTTTGCGGTGCATAAGTAAGCATAAAGCGTGGAGCACCTTGGCCTGTAGTACTGGTTATTTCTTCAACTAGCTCTTCTTTTTGAAGGTAGTTTTCAAGCTTTTTAATTCCCTCTAGCGTTGCTCTTATGTCGGAGCCTTGTTGCTGCCAGTAATCTACATAAAACATAGGGGTGTTAGAGGCTGGGAAAAACGATTGTTTAACCGCACCAAAACCAACCACAGCCGAGCAAAGAAGCACGACCATAAGCACAAGCGTGGTTTTACGATAATGCATAGATACATCTAAAAGTGCTTTATAGCCGGTAAAAATAAAGCCTTGATATGGGTCGTCATCTTCCTCTTCGCCCTCAGCATTTTTAGCTTTTTTAAACTCATCTTGTTTAAACATTAAATTTGCAAAAAAAGGCGTAAGCGTAATGGCGGTGATCCAGCTTAGTAAAAGCGATATAAACAATACCCAAAATAAGCTACCCGCAAATTCACCGGTCGCATCAGAGCTTAAGCCAATAGGGGCAAACGCAGTAATACCAATAACTGTAGCGCCTAGTAGCGGCCATTTAGTTTGTTCTACAATATTAACTGCAGCTTTTAACTTGGTTTGGCCACGCTTTAAATTTATTAATATGCCTTCGGTTACTACTATGGCGTTATCTACCAGCATACCAAGGGCAATAATAAGCGCACCCAGAGAAATACGTTGCAGGTCTATGGCGAACAACTTCATAAATATAAAGGTGCCTAAAACGGTGAGTAATAAAATACCGCCAATTAAAATACCACTTTTTAACCCCATAAATATAAGCAGTACCACGATTACAATGGCAATCGCCTCTACTAGGCTGACAATAAAGCCATCTACCGATTTTTCTACTTCTTTAGGTTGGTTATACACCGATTCTACATGTATGCCATGTGGGCGCTGGTACTCAAGCTCTGCTAAGTGCTCGTCAATACGTTTACCTACATCTACTACGTTCACGCTATTCATAAACGAAACGCCAATTAAAAGCGCTTGTTCTGAGTTGTAGCGAATAACATTGCTGGGTACTTCTGCGTATTCTCTAAATACTTTGGCTACATCACCTAAGTAAATAAGCTCGCTAGCACCGGGTTTTGATATAAGTAGGGTTTCGAGCTCTTTAACATCTTTAAATTCGCCGGTTGGGTGAAAGCGTATAGACTCATCGCCCACTCTAATTTTACCTGCGTTAGAGACTGTATTTTGCGATTGCAGTAAACCAAAAATATGGCTTGGGGCAATACCGAGTTGCGCTAATTTACGGGTAGACACTTCAACCATTACTTGAGGCTGTTGCTCACCAGCAATGGTCACTTTACTCACACCTTTAACCAGTACGAGTTCACGCTTTAAGTAATCGGTGTAATCTTTAAGTTCATCATAAGAGTAGCCATCGCCGGTAACCGCATACATAACGCCGTATACATCACCAAAGTCATCTAAAATGGTGCTTGGGTAAACGCCACTCGGGAGTGAAGGCGCTAAGTCGTTAATTTTACGGCGCATTTCATCCCAAATTTGGCGCAGCTGTTCTTTTCGGTAGGTGCTTTTCATTTCTACCGATATTTGCGACTTTCCATTTGATGAAATAGAGGTCACATAATCTACGTAGGGGAGTTGCTGAATCGCATTTTCGATAGGAAAGGTGACTTCTTCCTCGACTTGTTGTGGCGATGCACCCGGATACATAGTAATAACCATGGCGGTTTTAAGCGTAAACTCTGGGTCTTCTAGTTGGCCTAAATCAAAGTACGACACACTCCCGCCAATTAACAGCAGTAGTGCAAACATCCAGCTAATTACTTTTTTCTCTATGGAGAGTTGCGCAAAGCTCATAATTATAAGCCTCGCTCTTTATTCCATGGACGTACTTTCATGCCTTCATCTAATGAGTGTACGCCAGCAGAAACTACAATTTGGCCTTCTTTAATACCGCTTAACACTTCAATGCCGTCGCGGTGTACTTGGCCCACTTTAACGGCTTGTTTATTAACAACACCGGTTTCTGGGTTATATATCCACACATAGGCGTTATCCGACACGCTTTCTTTAGCTTCAGAAAAAACCGACTCTACCGGTAAAATAGTGTAAGCCACTTGCGAGCTGGTTACTTTTGATAAATCGATAAATACACGGCCCGTCATCCCTGCAAGTAGGTTAAAGTCTTTAGGCACTGGTAGCGAAAAAACAACTTTGTAGGTAAGCGTAGTAGGATCGGCCTGCGTGTCCCACTCTTTTAAATCAAGGGTGTACTCTTTATTATCATAACCGTCAAACACAACGGTAGGGTGGTAGTCACTGCCTTTTTTAATGCGCGCTATTATTTTTTCAGGAACTTGGATTTCCACATCCATTAAATCGCGGGTTTCTAGGCGTAAAATGTTTTGCTTGGCTTGAATGTTTTCAAAGTTTTTAACAAATACTTTGGCTACAGTCCCTGCAAATGGGGCGCGCAGCTCACTGTATTCTAGGTTGGTTTCGGCAATTTTAAAGGCAGACTCTGCCACTTGCATATTGGCTAATGCTTCATCGTACTCTGATTGACTCGCGATTCTTTTTTCAAGTAATTGTTCAATGCGGCTAAGTTGTGATTTAGCAAGCTCATAACGGGCTTTTCTATCATCGTACTGTAACTGAAAGTCTTCTGGGTCAAGCTTTGCTAAAAGTTGTCCTTTTTCAACTTCTTCACCTGCTAATACCGGAAACTCTACCAGTTCACCATTGACTCTAAATGCTAAGTACGAGCCTTGGTTAGCAACCACTTCAGCAGGAAAACTGCGCACATTTGTTTGCGAATCATGTCCTATATTGAATAACTTTACAGGCCTAATGGGCTCTTCTTTTACTTGCTTTTCTGGCTCAGAACAGGCCATTAAGGTAAGTAAAGTCGTAGTAAGTATACATAGACGAAAGAGTTTCATGTCTTCTCCGTGGCAATGATGGGCAAAATAATTAAGTGCAGGATACGCCGCAACCATATAAAATAAAATTCATTAAATTTTAGAAACATAATAAGTTTTATTTATGATCATGTTGAGCGCAGTATGAAGCTGAATCAATTACAAATTTTAGATGCCATTGTACAAAGTGCAAGTTTAAGTGGCGCGGCGCTTAAATTACATAAAACTCAACCTGCGCTTACCTTAGCAATTAAAAACTTAGAGGCAAAAATTGGCTTTGAACTACTCGATAGAAGCAAGTACCGATTACAGTTAACTGAAAAAGGGCGTGTTTTTCATCGCGAAGCACAACAATTATTGCATGCAAATGATGAGCTAGCGCAGCTTGCTAAAGAGCTTGCACTGGGTAACGAGCCTCAATATCGAATTTGCTATGAGCAAATTTGTCAAAAAGACAGTTATAACGAGATCATAAGTAATACTTTTAGACTATTTAAGCGTACGGAGTTTAATTTAACCAGTGGCAAACGCTTTGTCTCTTTAGAGCAAGTAAATAGTGGGCAAGTGGAGTTAGGCATAGGCCCCTGGTTTGACTTATTTCATGCAACAGGGCACTTAGAGAGCCTACCAATTGGTAAATTAAATATTGGAATTATTGCATCTACTAATGCGTTTCCTAAGTACATGACCTTTAACGAGCTACAAAATTACCCGTGTTTGGCTATGTTTGAAAGTGACTTAAGCATAGACAGCGACAAGCTTTCGTATTCAAAAGGCTCTGCCTTAATGAAGATTGACGATGTAACCAATTTAAAGTCGTTTTTGCTTGCTGGTGCCGGCTGGGCAATGATGAACATAGACTATTGCGCCCCTGAAATAGAAGCTGGGCTGTTGCAGCAAATACAGATAAACGACAGAGAAGATGAGTTTGGCATAGAAGTACGTGCATTTAGGCGTGATGCAATACACCATGGCCCTGTTGCGCGCTCTATTTGGGAGCAATTTAAAGTACTCAGTGAGGCGTACGTTAATGACCGCTGATATTGATAAAGAAACCCTCATTTACACCATTATTGCAAATATACCTGTAGGTTTTGTAGCAAGTTACGGGCAAGTAGCAACGCTTGCCGGTTATCCGCAAAATTCACGCTTAGTAGGGCGCCTTTTAAAGCAAATGCCAGATGATTCTGTTATACCGTGGCACAGAGTAGTAAATAGCCAAGGTAAAATATCATTCCCTGCAGGCAGTGATAAATACCAAGAGCAGCGCCAAAAGCTATTATTAGAAGGGGTTAGCTTTAAAAACGACAAAGTAAATATGCGCGAGTGTAGATGGCAGTAATGAACGTATTATCGTAAAAGAGCTTTTAAAGGCTGCTTTATTACAAGTATGCGGCTTACTTTTTTGTTTTTAGCTATCGTAAATCTACAACAAATAGGGTTATTCAGCTTCTAGTTTTACCTTTACCACAACCTCCTTATCTAGCTTTGTGAATGAAAAACTTACAATGATAAGCGATATATTTTCTATTTTTTACACAATAAAAATATATACGGCAAAGTAAAAAACACCTCTACACCTACCTATAGCTAAAATGGCATTAAATCAATTAAGCGTCGAGATTTGGCATAGCACTTGAACTACTTATTAGTTGTAAATAGATATTGAGCATACCAAATGCTCGTTCAAGGGCGCGTTTAAAAATGGTATCTCATTTACATTAAGGTAAAAACGTAAGTAATCCTCAAGCCATCTTAAAAGTGACTGATAAATTATTTGAAAAATATGGTTTTTCACATCGCTAGTGATAAATGAAGAAGCTGATGAAGTGTAAATATTTAGTTTTAAGCATGAGGGTTATTAAAACCAAATATTAAGGACTAACAAACTATGACTGACCCAACTTTATTGATTTTGATGTATTTTGTGATCCCTGTGTGGCTCGCTGCTGGCATTGCTGATTGGTTTTGTCATCGACGTAGTAATATTTCTACAACCAGCGGTGCTAAAGAGTCATTTATTCATTTATTAATGTTTGCCGAAGTGGGCATTCCGTTAATCCTCGTTTTAATTTTTGAAGTTAATAGTTTGATTATTGCCCTTTGTATTGTGTTGTTTTTTCTGCATGAGCTTACAGCAATGTGGGATGTAACTTATGCGGTAAGTAAGCGAAGGGTAGGGCCGGTAGAGCAACATATACACAGTTTTTTAGAAATGATACCCCTATTAGCTTTGGTATTAATTATTGCGCGCCATTGGGAACAATTTACCGCTTTATTTACACCTGGCGGCTTTCCTCCTGACTTTACGCTTCAATTAAAAGACTCTCCTTTACCAATAACTTACTTGGCAACGGTGCTATTTATAGCACTTGCGCTAGAATTTACGCCTTATTTAGAAGAGTTCATTCGCGGTATACGTGCTAAAAAAGATAACACTTAATCTGCTTGAGTTATTTAAGCAGTTAATTTATGCGTGTCTAACTCGCGCACTCTTGCTCACACTGAGCTAAATAGTGCTGCTCGAGCACAGGTTTTAGTACCAAGCTAAGATGCTGTCTAAGGTGCTGTTAACCAGAGCCTCACCAATACCTAGTGGGGCTTATTTAGGTATAATTGAAAAAAGGCTAGGTAAAAATAGCGGCGTATATACGCCGCTATTATTTTATAAAATCAATAAGCTGAGATTAACTGATATAAGTAACTATCATGATTAAGGTAGATGCTGCCCACCTGTAACACCCATTATTTCAGCGGTAATGTAACTTGACTCTTGCGATGCTAAGTATACATAGGTGGGTGCTAGTTCAGCAGGCTGGCCTGGTCTACCTAATGGCACGTTATCACCAAATTCAGGCAATTTTTTAGCCGGTTGGCCGCCACTTTGTTGAAGCGGGGTCCAAATTGGCCCTGGAGCAACCCCATTAACCCGAATGCCTTTATTAATCACCATTTTTGCTAAACTTTTAGTAAAGCTTGTAATTGCGCCCTTAGTCGATGCGTAATCAAGAAGCCCAGCAGAGGGTTGATAGCATTGGATAGAGGTTGTATTAATAATACTAGCGCCCGGTGGCATATGTTTTACCGCCGCTTTTGTTATCCAAAACATAGCAAATACATTTGTTGCATATGTTTGGCAAAATTGCTCGGTAGATAAATCGTCTAGCTCGGCAACAAACTGTTGTTTACCTGCATTATTCACTAATATATCGATTGAGCCTAAGTTTTCAACGCTTTGCGCCACAAGGTCGTTACAAAAACTCTCATCAGAGATATCGCCTGCAATTCCCCAAGCTTTGCTACCGCTGGCTTTTAATATATCGAGTGTTTCTTTCGCATCGGCCTCTTCGCTGGCTAAGTAATTAATAACCACATCGGCACCTTCTCTGGCAAATGCAATGGCAACCGATCTGCCAATGCCCGAGTCGCCCCCGGTGATCAACGCCTTGCGACCCTTTAATCTGTCGCTACCTACATAGGTATCTTCGCCGTGATCTGCTTTAGGTTTTAAAATTTCATCTAGGCCTGGGTCTGGTTGTTCACTGTCTTTTTCGGTCCGTCCCATTTGATATTGGCTTCTAGGGTCTTGCATCGTAAATTGGTTAGTTGGCATATCAACGTCTCCTTTAACGTAAAGTTTAAGTTGGATTAACTGCATGTAATCGCAAAGAGCCTAATGGTAGATAACGCAGCAATGCGTGTTATCTATGTCTTTGCTTGGCGGGAATAGACGTAAAAGTGAGTGTGGTTGTAAAATATTGAGTATAAGTAGCAACTTACTAATCTAGCACTTGTCTCAATTGTAGAGTCAGCTTGGAATGCGCCCACTTTGTATCTCCTTTAACGTATTTGCTTGGCCAAGGTTTTACTGACCATGTATATTGAAGGAGCAATAGATATGCCATAGCGTTACATTCAAAATATGATGCTATGTCACTTATTTTAATGCATTTATTTTAAACTAGGAAAAGAGTAAGTGAATAAAATGGGTAAAAAATGGATAAGAGTACCGAAAATGTTACACGCTGTTTATCGAGCTAGTTAACTAGGCGAGCAAGGTAAAGTGATAGGCTTATAGTCAAAGCCGTAAATAACAGCGTCTTAAATTAAGGCGGTGATATCGCTTAAGCTACAACGCGCTTTTATCGCGTTTTTATATAGAAGGGTAGCCAAATTATTGCGGTTTATGTGCGTGGCAGTAAATTACTAATTACATGTATTAATACACGTAATTAGTAATTGAAATGTAGTGGCACACACACCCAGCTATTACAAAGAGGTGCCAAATTGCGTGGCTAAATTGAGTGCTTTTAGCGCTATAAAATAATGTACCTAAGCTATAAAAAATGCCACCGGCCAGTAACCAGTACAGTGCTTTTACATCAATATTTAAATAAAGTGGGTATACAATCGCAAGGGCAAACCAGCCCATAAGTAAGTAGGTAGCCAGCGAGACTTTTTTATTACCATTTTTAACCAGCACTTTATAAGCAACGCCACCAAGCGCGACTGCCCAAATAAAACTCAGTGTCCCCCAAGACCACAATCCATTAAGAGATAGCAACAAAAATGGAGTGTACGTACCTGCTATTAATACGTAAATAGCGCAGTGATCGCACTTTTTATAAAAAGCGCGTAATTTTGGCTGTACACTGGCGTGATAAAGTGTGGATGATAAAAACAATACAAATAAACTAGCCCCATATACAGCGGTACTAATATAAGCTTTTACGCTGGTGGCTTGTTTAAATAAATCCCACATTACAAACACAGCAAAAAATATTCCCAGTGCATGGCTTAATACATTGAGTTTTTCTTCTTTGCGAGAATAGGGTGCCTCTATAGTCATACTAGTCCTACCACTTATTAATTAAACTTGAGTGTACAGGTGTACGCTCAATGTTTCAATGTCAGCATTGTTACTATAAATTAGTTACCGTACTTTTATTGATTTTAAAGGGAATTAATCGGGTATAGTGTGGTCGTATAGTCTCAATTAATTAAGGCACGTTTATCATGAAAAAAGAGCTCAAAGCCGTTTTACTTACTGCCATTGTGTATCCTGGGGCAGGGCATTTTTCGCTTAAAAAGCATTTATTAGGCTGTATTTTTGCAGGTGTATTCACGCTACTTTTGTTTATGACATTGGGTGATATTTTGGCTATAGCGCAATGTAGCGCAAATGAAATTTTAGCAGGTAAAATTCCGATGACGGCTTCAGGCATTTTACAAGCCGCCCGTAATCCATCAGGTGAATGTGCTCAGCTTGGGGAATATAAATATCTTCCTTTAATGGTGGTCATTTGGTTACTAAGTATGGTTGATGCTTATCGGTTAGGTAAAAAAGTTAAACCCGATACGTAAAATAAAAAGTAATGGTAGCAGTTGTTTTAAACTGCAAATAGTGAACTAAAAATATTTACTAATAGTTAGTCAAAAAATTAAAAAGGTTAGTTAAATTAACCAAGCCTGAATGCTGCGTTGCTATATGGATTTTGATATAGTCTTTAAATATCAATGATTTAATTTTTATTTTTCGGTTGGCACAACCCTTGATTATGTTATTGCGTCTAAACAATATACACAACAAGGAATACCATTATGAAACATTCAATTAAAATCGCTATGGCAAGTTTATTAGTATTAGGTTCTTCGCAAGTACATGCGAGTGAAGTGGACCTAGATGTAACTGATATTATAACGCAAAACGTAACAAGCTATATTAATCAAGCAACGGCAGAGCTTGAGCAATCAATTTCGCAGAGCCTTAGTTTTGATGCCCAGGCAGTACTTGAGCAATTTGTAAATCAAGCGCAAGAACAAGCTGACGTTACCACGCAGTCTACAATGCCGGTAACTACGCAAGTTAAAGCTAAATAAGTGTAAAAGGATAAGACGATGAGTAACGAATTAGGATTATTTGCACTTATGTTGGCACCTGTTGTAAGCATGATTAGTGTTTACTATATGGTTCAAGTAATAAAAAGTATGGGAAGTTGGATCAACTTTTAATTAATAGGTAAATAATTCGATTTGAGTAAGCTGATCGACTTAGTAAAAGCGCACGTAAATAAAGGCAGTGTAATTTAAAGAAGTAGACTTTATGAAACGTGCGATTTTCCCATTACCAATATTTGTGTTACCAGAAGGCTATACGCGTTTGCGTATATTTGAGCCTAGGTATTTAAACATGGTAAAAACCGCACTACAAAATAATGTCGGTTTTGTACTGTGCACCTACCAGCACGACACGCCATTTAATATTAGCGCTCAGGGCTGTTTGGTCGATATTATCGACTTTGATCAAGACCCTAGCAATATGCTACTTATTGATGTGTACGCTGCTAAAAGCGTGCAAATAAATGACGTATACCAAGATGAAAGTGAATTGCGCCATGGCTTATTAAGCGATTGCAATACGCCGTATTGGTACAATGACTTCCACAGTGAAATTTCGGCTGATAATCAACGTTTGTCTGATTCTTTGCAGGACATATTTTTAAACAATAAAGAGCTTTCTAGTTTATATAGGCAAACCAAGTTTGATAATTTAGCTTGGGTAGCTGCGCGCTGGCTTGAACTATTACCTATATCTATCGATAAAAAACAGCAACTTGCGTTCGAAAGTAACTTTGCTAACTTACTAAACTTCCTCCATACTGTGATTAACAATGAATTTGCCTAAAATAATGTGATCTGCGTTTAATTGCTTGGCGTATAGATATATACAAAAGCATACACGGGATTAATTATTATGGTAAGTCAACAACCCTCACCACGTTGTGAACCTAATACAGGTAAATATACTGCCATGCCAGAAACGCCAAGTGCAGAGCTTATGCAAGCTCTGCTTGATGTAGCTACTTCGCGAGACAAAAGAGCGTTTGCTTACTTATTTGAATACTTTTCGCCAAAAATTAAACGCTTTGGAATTAAGCAATTTGGCTCTGAGGCACAAGCAATGGAGCTTGTACAAGAAACACTAACCTCAGTGTGGCGTAAAGCGCATTTGTATCACAGCGATAAAGGGGCTGCGACGACTTGGGTATATACCGTAATGCGTAATGCCTCATTTGATATGCTTCGTAAAATGAAAAGTAATAAAGAAGAAAATATAAGCGAAGATATTTGGCCACTTATTAACGAATCTCAAGATACAACACTCGAATTTAGCGACCACTTGGAAGATCAACAAATTAAACGTTACCTAGACAAACTACCAACCGCACAGCGAGAGGTAGTTAGAGGTGTTTATTTCCAAGATATGTCGCAAGAGCAACTTGCTCAACAATTAAATATTCCTGTAGGCACGGTAAAATCACGATTGCGTTTAGCCTTGCAAAAATTACGTAATGAAATGGGAGATCAGCATGATTAAACATCACCCTAGTGAATCTTTACTAGCACAATATTGTTCAGCGCAGTTACCTGCATCGTTAAGCGTTGCGGTATCTATACACGTTGATATGTGCCCAGTTTGCCAAGCAAAAGTGGCAAAACTTGAAGCCGCTAATGCAAAGGATGTATTTAGCGATGCGTCACACGCCCCTGATACATTAAATTTAAGTAATGATTTACAAGCGCCAGATTTTGACGCTGATCTGCTAGATTTGATAACCGCCGATGCTAGCATTGATGAAGTTTACGAAGTTGAGCCGGTAACAGTACAAGTTAATGAGCATAACTACGAATTACCACGCGCCTTAACACGCATTTCGCATGGGCGTTTTACGCAAGTGGGTAAGCTTGCTCGCTCTCGCGTTGCTATTGATGATGGCCCATTGCGCTCAAGCCTTTTACATATTGGCGCAGGGGGCGAAATCCCCGAGCATACTCATACTGGTTTTGAAGTAACCTTGCTACTTGGTGGTGAGTTTAGTGATGAAGAGGGCAGTTACGTGCCAGGAGACTTTATTTGGCAAGATGGCTCTCATCAGCACACCCCACTTACAAAAGATGGCTGTTTATGCTTTACAGTAGTCAGTAGTGCGCTACATTTTAATAAAGGGCTCAGTAAGTTACTTAATCCTATAGGTAACTTGATTTATTAAGAGAATTTATGCAAACAGACACAATAAAAATAGGTATTAGCGCCTGCTTAGCAGGCGAAAAAGTACGTTTTGATACAGGCCATAAAAAGTCTAACTTTTGTATGGATGAACTTGGAAAACATGTAGAGTACACGCGTTTTTGCCCAGAGGTAGCCGTAGGGTTACCTATTCCTAGGCCAACCATACGCCAAGTACGCGTAGGCGATACAATAAAAGTATGTCGACCAGATGGCACTGGCGATGTTGGGCCTAAGCTAACTGAATACGGTAAAAAAGTAGCCACAGAGCAAGCTAAAAACCTAAGTGGTTTTGTATTTTGTGCGAAAAGCCCGAGTTGCGGTATGGAAAGAATTAAAATTTATAACGAGGCGGGCACCGGCAATACCTCCGAAGGCGTTGGTTTTTTTGCTGAGCAAATAATGAAGCACAATCCATTACTGCCATGTGAAGAAAACGGCCGCTTAAACGACATGCATTTACGCGAAAACTTTGTAATGCGCGTGTACGCTTACAAACAGTGGCAGTTATTAGCTTCTGAGCCGCTAACAGTGCATAAGCTTACCCAGTTTCATTCGCAATATAAGTACTTATTGATGGCTCATAATTATCAAGCTTACCGCGACTTAGGTAATTTACTTGGTACTTATAAAGGTGATGATATTAACGCTTTAGCAGATGAGTACATTCTTGGGTTGATGAACGGCCTTAAAAAGCCTGCATCACGCAGGAATAACTGCAACACGTTAATGCACTTGCAGGGCTACTTTAAAAAAGACTTATCTAAGGTTGAAAAGCAAGAGCTACGCGATGCCATCGACGAATACCGTCAAGGTTTAGTGCCTTTGTACGTACCGCTTACTTTGTTAAAACACCATCTGAAAGTTCACCCTAATGAATACCTAGAAAAGCAGGTGTTTTTTAATCCTTACCCTAATGAACTAAAATTACGTTACGGCATATAATGAATACACTTTTTTGGTTTAGGCGCGATTTGCGCCTTTTTTCTAACGAAGCGCTTATTGAAGCGCTAAATAATGGCGCTAAACAGGCCATTTTTTTTATCTGCGAAAAGCAATGGCAACAACACAACGCCGCTCCCATTCAAATAGATTTACTAAAAAGACGCCTCAATTATATACGCGAGCAGCTAGCACAGTACGCAATAGAGCTGCATATTTTTGACGCCCCTTACTTTGACGATTGTGAAAGTGCGCTTTTATCATTTTGCGATAAACATCAAGTAGAACATGTAATTGCTAATAAAGAGTATGAGTTAAATGAAGTAAATCGTGATGCGCAAATACTTGCAAAGTGTGATGATAAAAATATTACGTTTACCCTCTATGAGGGAGATGTAATAGCGCCTGTAGGCAGTGTTAAAAACCAAAGTAACGAAATGTACAAAGTGTTTACGCCATTTAAAAAACAGTGGCTTAAACAACACCAAGATACTTACTTTAGCTTATTACCGTGGCCTTTAAAAAAACAGCCGATAAATAACAACGCACAGGCCATTAAAAGTGATGGCAGCTCAGAAAAATGGCCAGTTGATGATGAAAGCTTAGCAACCATTGTTGATAATTTTATTTGCGACAAATTAAGTAGCTACGACGATCATCGTGATATACCCAGCATTAAAGGCACATCGGGTTTAAGCCCTTATCTAGCTCTGGGTATTATAAGCCCTAAGCAGTTACTGGTTAATATTCAAAACCGCTACCCAGATATTTTAACAACATCTAAAAGTAAAACGTTTACTTGGGTAAACGAGCTTATTTGGCGCGAATTTTATCGTCATTTAATTGCGCAATTTCCTAAGCTTTCTCGTGGTGATAACTTTAACGAAAAGTACAATGGCGTTAAATGGCGTAAAAACGAGGCTGAGTTTAAAGCCTGGTGCGAGGGGAAAACAGGTTACCCACTCGTTGATGCAGCGATGAGGCAGTTAGTTCAAACCGGCTGGATGCATAACCGTTTAAGAATGGTAGTTGCCAGCTTTTTGACCAAACATTTATTAATTGATTGGCGTGAAGGCGAGCAGTTTTTTATGCAGCACCTTATTGATGGCGATTTAGCCTCTAATAATGGCGGTTGGCAGTGGGCTGCAAGCACTGGCTGTGACGCGCAGCCTTATTTTCGCGTATTTAATCCTATCACTCAAAGTGAGCGCTTTGATCCTAATGGTAAATTTATACGTAAATATTTACCAGAGCTTGAAAAAGTGCCAGATAAACATATTCATTTTCCTCATGCTTATTTAGCGTCAATAGGGGCTGATAAGCAATGTTACTGGCCGGCAATTGTAGTTCATAAAGCAGCTCGCGAACGTGCAATAGCTGCATTTAAGGGGTGATATGGAAACAGCATTACCGGTAGCAAAATTTGTAGAAATATATCAACAACTCGATAAATCAAACCTGCATTTGCTTAATGATATTTACAGCGAGCAAATTAAATTTAAAGACCCAATGCACGAAATACACGGGCTAAGCGAGCTTACCCGATATTTTTCTAATCTATATAGTAATGTTAAGCATTGTCAGTTTGATATTAGTGACACCTACGAGTGTGATGACAAAGCATTTTTGTATTGGACTATGCATTACGCCCACCCAAAACTGGCTTCTGGCAAAACTATATCGGTAGAAGGGCACAGTAAGCTGGTTTTTAAAGAAGGTAAAATTATTAACCACCGCGACTATTTTAATGTCGGTGAGATGCTATACAAGCATATTCCTATTTTAGGTGGCGTTATAAATTACATAGATAAACGAGCAGGGTAGCGATGAATATTTTAATTACAGGTGCAACCTCAGGTATTGGCGAGCAGCTTGCAATAAAGTACGCTCAGCAAGGTAACACGGTAATTGCTTGCGGTAGAAACCTTGAAAAGTTAGCTGAGCTTGAAAAGCACACCAATATTAAAGCGTGTCAGTTTGATGCCACAGACCTTAAAGACATAAAGCAAGCAACCCTTGGGTTTAGTGCTTTTGATAAGGTTATTCTTAACGCTGGTAACTGTGAGTATGTAGATGATGCCCGTAACTTTGACAGCGCTTTGTTTGAGCGAGTTATTTCAGTAAACCTGCTGGCAATGGGCTACTGCCTAGAGGCACTATTACCAAAAATTAGTGCGGGCGGACAACTTGTGCTTGTTAGCTCAAGCGTTACGTATTTACCTCTGCCACGCTCTGAGGCTTATGGCGCATCTAAAGCCGGGGTAAGCTATTTAGCGAAAAGCTTAGCAATCGATTTAAACGATGTTGATGTTACGTTAGTGCACCCTGGTTTTGTTAAAACCCCCCTTACTGATAAAAACGATTTCCCAATGCCTATGGCTGTTACTGCAACAGAGGCCGCCGATTATATGATTAAGGGGATCAATAAACGCCGTAAAGAAGTTCATTTTCCTTATCGGTTTACGCTTATTTTAAAAGCATTACGTATTTTACCGTTACCACTTTGGTTACGTTTAGCAAAAGGATTAGCCCGTTGAAAAAAATAGCAATAATAGGTTCTGGCGTATCGGGTTTAACCTGTGCTCATTTACTGCATAAGCATTACGATATTACTGTATTTGAAAAAAACGATTACATTGGTGGTCATACCGCGACAGTAGAGATATCTGATGCTGGGGTTAAACGCGCAATAGACACGGGCTTTATAGTATTTAATGACCGCACTTACCCGTACTTTGAAAAACTACTCGCGCGCATTGGCGTAGACAGACAAGAAACACAAATGAGCTTTAGTGTTCATAATCAAGCAAGTGGTTTTGAGTACAACGGACACACCTTTGCAAGTTTATTTGCTCAAAAAAGAAATATATTTAGGCCTAAGTTTTGGCGCTTGTTGAGCGATATAGTTAAGTTTAATAAATTATGTAAAGCAATGCACAGCGAGCAAAACTACCCTAAAGATCAAACGCTGGGTCAGTTATTAGATACGCACGGCTTTAATGACTTTTTTAAATACCATTACATTTTACCTATGGGGGCGGCAATTTGGTCAACCAGCATCAAAGAGATGCAAAATGTAGGGGTTGAGTTTTTTGTAAACTTTTTTTACAACCATGGCTTACTTGATGTTACAAACAGGCCGCAGTGGTATGTAATCCCTGGTGGGTCTAAGCAATACATTAAGCCGCTTATAAAGGGTTTTGCAGAGCGGATAAAACTAAATACCGACATTGAGACGGTTACGCGTGTAGATAATAAAGTAATTATTACTCTTGAAAATGGCGAACAAGCTGAATTTGATAAAGTGGTATTTGCGTGTCACTCAGATCAAGCTCTTGCATTACTTGGTGATGCGACTGAGCAAGAACAGGCTGTATTAGGTGCAATTCCTTATACCGAAAACTCGGTAGTACTGCATACAGATACCAGCTTACTGCCAGATAGAAAAGCCGCCTGGGCTAGCTGGAATTACTTACTAAACGAAAACACCGACAAAGCAGCGGTTGTTACATACCAAATGAATATACTGCAAGGTATAGACTCAGATACACAATTTTGTGTAACCCTTAATCACTTAGAAGGGATTAACAAAGCAAATATATTACGTGAGTTTACTTATCATCACCCTGTTTTTAACGAAGCATCCATTGCCGCACAAAAACTCAAGCACACTGTTGATGGCCAAAATAATAGCTATTTTTGTGGTGCTTATTGGTATAACGGTTTCCATGAAGATGGTGTTCGCAGTGGAGTAGATGTGGCTAAGCAATTAGGTGTTGAATTTGAATAGCGCTGTATACTTAGGCGATGTAAGGCACAGGCGCTTTGCGGTAAAAAACCATCAGTTTAAATACCCACTTTATATGATGTGGGTAGATTTAAAAAATCCGTTATTACTTAACAACATTCACCCTATGCTAGGTACTTTTGGGTTTAAAGCACTGCGTTTTAATCAAGCCGATTATTTAAACACACTGTCAAACTCAGAGCCATTAAAGATCATTGAACGTGCACAGTGCCAAATAGAAAAACTAGGTGTTAAAGAGACGTTTTCGCATATTTATATGCTTGGCCAACTTAGGTGTATGGGCATTTATTTCAGCCCTGTAAATTTTTACTTTTACGGTAATAGCACCGATAACTTTAAATATATGGTGGCTGAGGTAAGCAATACGCCGTGGAATGAGCGCCATTATTATTTGGTGCCCTTACAAAAAAAAGTGAACTTTAAGAAGGCTTTCTCCGTATCACCCTTTATGAATTTAGATATGGACTACCATTGGCAAGTACAACATACAGCCGATAACACATTAATTCATATAGAAAATAAACGTGGGGATGAGTTGTTATTCGACGCGTCTTTACGATTAAAGCGAAGTCAGTTAACGAAGCAAGAAGTTAATAAATTATTAAAAAAATTTCCTGCGATGACTTTGTCTATTTTCAAAGGTATTTATGTGCAAGCACTTAAGTTGTTTATTAAAAGGGTTCCTTTTTTAGGTCATTCAGGAAAACCTTAGTATAGTTAAACAAGCTTAGTTGCGGGTAGCGATACAATTATAAAGGGTTTAAGATGGAAAAAGTCTCGAGTATAAACTGCCAAGAGCAAACTGGTTGGTTTACAAACTTATATAAAAAGCTAGTCACCAAAGCCTTTGCAAGTATTGAAACAGGCCAAATAGTGTTAGTTGAGAACAGTCGCTCAACAGTATTCGGTCAACAACATTCAGACTTAAAAACCACGATTACCGTTAACGACACTGCCATGTATAAAGCATTTGCGCTATCTGGCAGTGTAGGTGCTGGTGAGTCTTACATTCTTGGGCAATGGTCGTGTGATAACTTGACCAAACTCATCGAAATTTTTGCCATAAACCAAAAACAACTAGATGCTTTTGAAAAAAAATTCTCGTTTTTTAGTGGCTTAGCCCACCGTTTTAACCATCTCAAAAACAGCAATTCAGAATCTGGGTCGAAAAAGAATATTGTTGCACATTATGATTTAGGTAACGATTTATACGAGTCATTTTTAAGCGAGGAAATGCTCTACTCCTGCGCTGTTTATCCATCAAAAGACGCCTCTCTTGAGGACGCTCAACAAAACAAGCTTAAACAAATTTGTGAGCAGGTAGAGATAAACGAAGGCGATTCAGTTATTGAAATTGGCACAGGCTGGGGGGCGTTTGCGATTCACGCGGCCACACATTACAACTGCCATGTGACCACAACAACGATTTCTGATGAGCAATATGCCTATGTGGAAAACAAGGTTAAACAGTTAGGACTTGAAAATAATATAACTTTGCTCAAGCTTGATTACCGTTTATTAGAAGGTCAATACGACAAGCTTGTATCAATAGAGATGATAGAAGCAGTAGGACATGAATACCTACCAAGCTTTTTTAAGCAATGTAATAGTTTGCTGAAAGAAGACGGTGCAATGCTTATCCAAGCGATCACTATTGGCGATCAACGTTATCAACATTATTTAAAAAACTCTGACTTTATTCAGCAGTATATTTTCCCCGGTGGTTGTTTGCCTTCAATTAATGAGATGAGCGAGCAAATTAAGAACAATACCGATATGGTTATTCACACTGTAAGCGACATAGGCGCGCATTATGCTAGAACACTAGCCGATTGGCGCACACGCTTTATTGATAACTGGCACACCCTTGACAGTGACAAGTTTGATGAGCGTTTTTACAGATTATGGTTATTTTACTTTGCTTACTGCGAAGGCGCTTTTAGAACGCGAGCAACCAGCACCGTTCATTTAACGGCGCGTAAACCACGTTTTACTAGTCAAAATGACGAAATTGCCCTTAATTATTAATTTTGTGCTTTTTCAAACAGTGTGGTTTTTATCACTGTTTTTAGAAGCTCAATCTGTTTTATACACCTCTGGTATTGTTGTGCTTATGTTTGTTTTATCAAAGCAGCATAAGCTCGACGCGTTGCTTTTAGTAAAAGCTTTACCAATTGCGCTGTTATGTGAATACCTTGCTGTGCAGCTAAACCTTTTGGAATTTAAAGTATCCCCTTTTCCGCTTTGGTTAGCCTTGCTATGGGCCGCATTATTGCTTTGCTTAAACACATCAATGGCGTTTATTACTAATCTAAAACTTTGGCAAGCCTATTTAGTGTGCTTAGCCTTTGCGCCAATTAGTTATTATTCAGGCGCTCAATTTGGCGTGCTTAGTATTTATTCACCTGTGTGGATGTTTTGGCTTCTGTACGGCGCACTTTGGGCTGCTGCCTTTACATTAATTCTTATTATTAACCAAAAAATTAAAGCGATTATAAATTTTAGCAAGCAATAACAGGAGCTTGTATGAATATCACCGCAAAAATATGTGCAATAACGGCCGCAATGATTATGGCTACTTTTTTTACCCCATTGAGCTTTAGCGAAGAGCAAACTGACTTTAAAAAAGTGGGCGAGGCGCGCATGGAATATTTATTTTGGGATGTTTACGATGCAACGTTATACACCCGCTCAGGGAGTTACAAACAGGGGGCGCACCCCGTTAAATTTACGCTCACCTATTTGCGAGACTTTGCAGCAAAAGACATTGTTAAAGCCACTAAAGAGCAATGGCAGCATTTAGGTAAAAGTGACTTATCTGCTAAGTATGCTGATAAATTGCTCACTCTTTGGCCAGACATTAAAAAAGGCGAGTCGTTAAGCTTACAAACATCACCAAGCGGTCAGGCTACTTTTTATCATAATGACAAAAAGTTAGGTGAAATTAGTGACTTGCAATTTGCCAATCAGTTTTTAGCTATTTGGCTAAGCCCAAACACCTCAGAGCCAGCACTTAGAAAACAATTATTAGGGATTTAACATGCGCAATATAAATAAATTTAAACAGTTATGTATTTTAATGGCCGCATTATTTTTAGTGAGCTGCTCCGCGCCAAAAGTAGAGCACTACAATAGCAGCAACCCAGAATTTGATTTTAAAGCGTTTTTTAGTGGCGATTTGAAAGCATACGGCGTTGTGCAAGATTATAAAGGCGAACTCACACGTAAACTTGTTGTCACTATGAATGCTCGCTGGGAAGGTAACGAGGGCGTTATAGAGGAAGACTTTGTGTATGACGATGGTGAAACACAAAAGCGTATTTGGTATGTCACCCTTAATGACGATAATAGCTTAGTGGGACGTGCTGATGATGTGCTTGGCATTGCAACCGGTAAAAGCGCAGGTAGTGTGTTTCATTGGAACTATAATGTGGCCTTACCCTATGACGGTAGTACGCTTGAGGTGAATTTTGATGATTGGATGTACCTGGTTACACAATCGCGCTTGATAAACCGAACGTCTATTGTTAAGTTTGGTGTCGAGGTTGGGGAAGTGACCTTAGTTATCGAAAAAATATAGAGCAGTGTGTTATTTAAAGTGTGCCTTTTGTGTACTTAAATTAAGTTTTAGTTAACCCAACACGCTGTATTTTACCGAGAATTATTAAAATTTTACGCATTTTCGAAGTATTTAAGCAAAAAATGCAATTTGCTGTTGCTAACTCCTTAAAAATGCATAAAGATAGGTTTTGCGAAGGCAAAATAATAACGAATAGGAATCTAACAATGAATAAAGCTCAATTAGTTGAAAAAATCGCTACTGATGCAGAAATCTCTAAAGCTGCTGCTACACGTGCACTTGACGCGTTTACTGGCGCTGTAACTTCTTCTTTAAAAGAAGGTAATTCAGTTGCATTAGTAGGTTTTGGTACTTTCTCAGTTAAAGAACGTGCAGCACGTACTGGCCGTAACCCACAAACGGGTGCTGAGATCCAAATCGCAGCGGCAACTATCCCAAGCTTTAAAGCAGGTAAAGGTCTTAAAGACCAAGTAAACCCTTAATTGGCGCTTTACAGAATTTTTTAAAAAAGAGCTATTTAGCTCTTTTTTTTTGCCTGCATTAAAGTAGTGAGCTTACCTAAGCTTATTCTCACATGCCTAATTAGGTATTAATGCAGGGCGTTGTAAGGCAAGGCTTAGCATAAAAAATCCCTGCTAATTGCTTAGCAGGGATTTAATATAAAACGCTTAACGTTTAAGCTTTAATTAATTACGCTTTTAATGCTTTATCACCACGGCCGATCCCTACAGCACCAGAGCGCACCACTTCAATAATGTCGGTTTCATGGCGTAGGGTGTCTAAAAACGATTCTATTTTGTCTGTGCTGCTTACCAGTTGTAAGCTGTAGCTTTGGCGTCCCATATCTAAAATAGCACCTTGGAACACATCTACAACGCGTGTAACCGCTGCACGGGTGGTTTCGTCTTGGGCAAATACTTTAACAAGTAATAATTCACGTTCGATGTGACTCATTTCGGTCAAATCAATAATTTTAAGTACATCAACTAATTTATTAACTTGTTTAGTAATTTGTTCAACGATTCTATCATCACCCATAGTGGTAATGGTGATACGTGACAGTGACTCATCATCAGTGGTGCCCACTGTTAAGCTATCTATGTTGTAGGCGCGCTGTGAAAAAAGCCCAACAATGCGAGATAAGGCTCCCGGTTCGTTTTCTAATAAAATAGATAATATACGACGCATTATGCTTTTACTCCTTTACGTAACCACATCTCATCAATGCCACCTAGTTTAATTTGCATTGGATATACATGTTCTTTTTCATCAACGTTAATATCTAAAAATACTAAACGGTCGTTAATGCTCATGGCTTTATCTATAGCAGGTTGTAGCTCATCTAAAGTATCTACCTTTATGCCTACATGGCCATAGCTTTCAACAAGTTTTACAAAATCAGGTAATGAGTCCATATATGAAGATGAATGGCGACCGCCGTAAATCATATCTTGCCATTGGCGTACCATGCCTAATGAGCGGTTATTTAGCGAAACCACTTTTACAGCCAAGTTGTACTGTAAGCATGTTGATAGCTCTTGAATATTCATTTGGATTGAGCCATCGCCGGTTACACACACTGATTCTTTATCAGGAAAGGCAAGCTTAACACCCATAGCTGCTGGTAAGCCAAAGCCCATGGTGCCTAAGCCCCCTGAATTGATCCATTGGCGAGGGTTTTTAAATGGATAATATTGCGCTGCAAACATTTGGTGCTGACCCACATCAGAGCTTACATATGCGTCACCATTAGTGGCTTTATACACTGCTTCTATAACAGCTTGAGGCTTTATTTTATCCCCATCGGTGTTGTAGCTTAGGCACTTTTGCTCGCGCCAGCTAATAATTTGTCGCCACCAATCCTCTTGTGCACTGCGATCAATTTGAATGCTACTTTTATCTATGCCAGCTTGCAGTTGCTCCATCACAGTGGCTAAACAGCCCACAACCGGAATGTGTGCTTTAATCGTTTTAGAAATAGAGCTCGGGTCTACATCAACGTGAACGATGGTTGCATTAGGGCAAAACTTTTTAACATTATTGGTTACACGGTCATCAAAACGCGCTCCCAGTGCTAAAATTACATCGGCATTTGCCATGGCTTTATTGGCTTCAAGCGTGCCGTGCATACCCAGCATACCCACGTAATTTGGGTGAATACCCGAAATACCGCCTAAGCCCATTAATGTATTAGTGATAGGTGCATTTAGCGATTCAACTAAGCGGGTTAATTGCTCAGAGGTGTTAGATAAAATAATACCGCCACCTGAGTATATAACCAGTTTTTTAGCTTCTAAAATTGCGGTAACCGCTTTGCGAATTTGTTTAGAGTGGCCCTTTGTATTTGGGCTGTAGGTTCTAAGCTCTGTTGTTTTAGGGAAGTTGTACTCAAACTTAATAGCAGGGTTAAGCATATCTTTTGGTAGCTCAACAACAACGGGTCCTGGGCGGCCAGTACTTGCAATGTAAAACGCTTTTGCCAAAATAGCCGGAATTTCTTCAGCGCTCCTGCAGTTAAAACTATGTTTTACAACTGGGCGAGAACAACCAACAATGTCAGTTTCTTGGAATGCATCGTCACCAATCAAGCTAGTAGGTACTTGCCCCGATAAAACCACCATCGGGATTGAGTCCATATAAGCGGTGGCAATACCTGTAATACAGTTAGTTGCGCCAGGGCCTGAGGTAGCAAGTACAACACCAACTTCGCCAGTAGCACGGGCATAACCGTCAGCCATATGGGTTGCGGCTTGTTCGTGACGCACTAAAATATGTTCAATATCTTCTTGTTGAAAAAGTGCATCGTATAAATCTAAAACCGATCCACCTGGGTAGCCAAAAATATACTTAACCTTCAACTCTTTTAATGCCTGAACAACTAGTTCAGAACCATTATATTCTTGTTTGCTCATCCTCATTCCTCTGTGCGCTGTTTATGCATAAAAAAACCCCCGCGTAGTGCGAGGGTTTTTAAAAAGCAATTTCACTTTTTAATACATCCCCGCTGGGCTTATCACTAAGACCACTACGAGTACGATTAAAAGGTGAAGTTGTTTTTTCATAATTGTCACTTTATAAAAAGCAAAATGCTGCTTTAGATTAAAAATTCTATATGGGGTTATTTTTAAGGGTTTTACGTGCTTATGTCAACCTTGAAAGGGCTGTTTTGGATTAAAATTTCAAATTAATTTGTTTTAATACTAAAAAGTTGCACGCTATTTGTAGTTATATAAAAAATATGAAGAAATTATGCTAATTTTACCGAGTAACCATAATGGGTAAATAGGTGATTTGAGCGCTGTGCTTAATGCATATATTAGGTATGATAGAGCAATAATTTATCTGGGGAAGATACAGTGAAAAAAATAATATGGCTTGGCTTATTCCTTTGCAGCCTAAATCTTAACGCAGCAAATACCAGTGCGCATGACCCAGGTATTATTAACAAACAAAGAATAGAGTATTGGTTAAATAAACGCGCTGATACCCAACAAACCACTAACAAGCCAACGGTTGAAAGCTACTTAGCGAATATTGAACGGCTTAACCCTTCGCAGTTAAAACCTGTTTCTACTATGAAAGCCCGCTTAACCGCTAAGCAAGCCAATAAGCAGCTGCAATATGCAAGTGCGGCTAGTCCTAGCAACGCGCTAAATGAGGTTAAAGTACTGGCTATCTTAATTGATTTTCCTGATTTAAAGCACGATGACAATCAGCTAGTTGATGATGATACCGATATGTATTACGAAAATTATACAAAAGAGCATTACCAACAATTGCTTTTTAATGAGGGTGGGTTTGTAGGCCCTAATAATGAAACACTTAGCAGCGTATACGATTATTATTACGACGCATCAGGCGCTAGCTTAACTTTTAGCGGGCAAGTATATGGGTGGGTTAGGGCAAATAGTAATGCTAAAACCTATGGTGAGCGCGTAGGCAACACACGCGATATAAATGCCCCCGCACTGATAAAAGAAGCAGTAGAAAAAGCCACTGCACAATTTGATATTGATTTAACGCAATATGATTTAACAGATTTAGATGATATTGACGGCGATGGCATTATCAACGAGCCAAACGGCATTATCGACCATGTTATGGTTTTTCATTCCAGTATTGGTGAAGAATCCGGTGGAGGCTATTTAGGCGTTGATGCAATTTGGTCTCACCGCTACTACGTATTTGATGAAAACAGTGAACCTGTCAGTATTGCGGGTAGTAGCGTTAAGTTATCGGGTTATACGATAAACCCAATAGATGCCAGCATAGGTGTCGTTGCGCATGAATTTGGTCACGACTTAGGTTTAGCAGATGAGTACGATTTACAGTCAAATACCGTGGGTGAGCCTGTATCGTCTTGGTCAATAATGTCTACTGGTAGCTGGGTTGGTGGGCCTAGGGGTTCACAGCCCGTTATGTTTAGTGCACAGGCGCTTGAGTATTTACAAAACAGATACCAAGGCAATTGGGTGAACCAGCTTAATTTAACCATGGAGGAAGTGAACAGCCAGCCTCAGCAGTCGCTAGTTTATACTAGCTCACTTTCTCAGCAGCAAAGCCAAATTAAAGTGACACTTGCGCAGCAGCTAGAAAAATTTAAAACCCCGGTTGAAGGTGATTTTCAATTTTACTCTGGTACAGGTAACAATCTAACACACACGCTCTCACAAACCGTGACCTTACCTGAGGCGGCTACACCACTGACACTTAGCTTTTTAGCTTACTACAGTATTGAGCGCGACTATGACCTTGTACAAGTAAAGGTAAATCAAACTCCTTTAGCTAGTAATTATACAATCGAGACAAATCCTTATTATGGCGATATAGGCCCGTATATAACTGGTGATTCGTTTTTACATGCAGATGCGCAGCAACCTAATGGTTTTTTAATGCATGAGTTTGATTTAACACAATATGCGGGACAAACCATAACATTAAGTATTGAGTATATTACCGATACAAACACACAGTATTATGGTTTTGTAGCCGATGATTTAAAAATAACACACAACAATACTGTGATTTGGCAAAATAACGCAGAGCAGTCAGAGTCGACCTTAGCGTTAAATGGTTTTAGCCGCGTGAGTAGTTATATTTATGCTAAACCAGCCCACTATTATATACAGCTACGTGCGCACAGAGGTGTGGATGCCGGCTTACAAGCAGAGCAATATTCACCGGGAGTTTTATTATGGTATAGCGATAGTGCATTTGATAACAACAACACAACTGATCACCCAGGGGGTGGTTTTAATTTAGTGGTTGATGCGGATCAAAAGCCAATTTATCGCGGTACAAGTAGCACCACACTTGCAGATACACCTATACAAGTACGCGATGCTGCATTTAGTTTATATCAGCAAAGTGCAGGTTTAGGCGATCAAGACTTAGCTGCCATTAGTGAGTTTAATGATCATTTTGATTACAGCTTTACGCAGCAGGCTGAATCAGGTGTGGTGCTTACTCCCCAAGGGTTTAACTTTGAAATAGTCAGCCAACACCCTGAAAGTGAAACAGCAGAGCTTTTGCTTAGCTATGATGCGCTACAACAAATAACCACAACAGTAAACGAGGCAACCGTTAGCTTTAATGTAGCCGGTTTAAAGTTAACCCCCACAGATACATTTTTATGGGACTTTGGTGATGGGCAATCGAGTACTGAGCTAAGTCCTACACATACCTATGCCGATTACGGCACCTATAGCGTTACCTTTTCGGCAACGGGTGAGACGACTACGCAAACACAAACTAAACAAATTACCATCACAAAGCCGCTAGAAATTGAAAATTTAACGTATCAGTTAAACGGTGCGATTTTATCTGCTCAAGCAATCGTAACTGGCGGAGAAGCACCTTACAACATGAGTTGGCTTATAGATGGTGAACCCGTATCGCAAACTGAAAACCTAGATTACCAATTTAGCTACTCTGGAGATTACACCCTCGCGTTAATTGTAACTGATACGCAAGGGATAAGTGTTAGCCAACAACATGCTTTGAGTGTTAACGCACCGCTGCAATTAAGTACACGCTATACGGCAAATAACTTAGCGGTACAATACAATAGCTCACCATTAGGTGGTTCTGGTAATTATACATATAGCTGGGATTATGGCGATAGCAGCCCACTAGGTACAACGCAAAACCCAAGTCATAATTACCAAGGTGCAGGTAGTTATTCAGTAAAACTTGTGCTCACAGACAGTCAAACCAATGAAGTTATAAGTAGTGAGCTAACAGTCTCGGTACAAGAGGCGCAAAGTGAATCGTCATCAAGTGGTGGGGCAATAAGTTATTTCATTGCGCTATTAGTGATAAGTGGATTTTACCGGCGTACCAGCAATAAAGTTTAATGATTTTGTGAAGTAAAAGCATTTGACTTAAATGTCTAATAACTTAACACCAGTGGTATAAAAGGTGATGCTCGCTGCATTAAAAATTCTATTTAAAATAAATAGCGTAGTTATGCCAAGTGATGTTATCAGCAAAGGTTAAAATACAAAAAAGCCAGCAATATGCTGGCTTTTTAGGCTTAAAACAAGATTAACCTTGTAAAATTATAAACGGTCGATTACTGATTGAGTGAAATCAGTTGTACCGTGGCTGCCGCCCAAATCACGAGTTGTGCGATCGCCTGATTTAATTACATCAGCTACAGCGCTTCGAATACGCTCAGCCGTGTCGCCCATATCTAAGTGCTCAAGCATTTGGATAGACGCTAAAATTACTGAAGTAGGGTTTGCTAGGTTCTTGCCAGCAATATCTGGTGCACTACCGTGAACGGCTTCAAAAATAGCAGCATCTTCACCAATGTTTGCCCCTGGTGCCATACCTAAACCGCCAACTAAACCAGCACAAAGATCAGATAAAATGTCGCCAAATAAGTTAGTTGTTACTACAACGTCAAACTCTTCAGGTGTCATAACTAGCTTCATACATGTTGCGTCAACAATCATTTCAGTTGATTCAATTTGCGGGTAACGCTCAGCAACTTCACGTGCAACTTTTAAAAATAAGCCAGAGGTAGATTTTAAGATATTTGCTTTGTGTACTGCGGTTACTTTTTTACGGCCTTCACGTACTGCTAACTCGTAGGCAAAAGTGATGATTTTCTCAGCGCCTTCGCGAGTAATTACAGATTTAGCTTCTGCTTCATTACCGTCTTCGCTTACTACTTGGCCTAAACCTGAGTACATACCTTGGGTATTTTCACGAATAGTAATGATATCGATATCATCGTAACGTGCTTTAGTACCAACAAATGATTTAACAGGGCGTACGTTTGCGTATAAACCAAACTGCTTACGTAATGTTACGTTAATAGACGTAAAACCTTCACCTACCGGCGTCGTTAGTGGGCCTTTAAGAGTGATTTTGTTTTTAGCGATTGTATCAATTGTTTCTTGAGGAAGTAGCTCGCCAGTTTTTTCTAGTGCAGCAAGGCCTGCATCAACAAATTCATAATCAAAATCGCAACCTGCGGCTTTTAATATTTCAAGTGCTGAGTCGATAATGCTCGGACCGATGCCGTCGCCTTTGATCACTGTGATGGTTTGTTTGGCCATTGACTTTTCCTTTAAAAGAATAAAAAACGCACATAAATTATTACTAATAATAGTAACTGCTTGTTAGGTCATTTATGTGACGTATGTGGATATATTTTGAGGGCGCATTTATACCAACTTATCGCCCATTTTGCCAGTTTATACTATAAATACAGGGTATAACCTGTGCTTATAGTCAGCATAAGTGACTTAAATGCTGTTATATAGCGATAAGCCTTGCAGTTGCGCAAAAAAATCATCCTCAGATTTAAAGCCTTGTGCTTTTAGCTGCGCATTTAAAGTTTGTTTTTGCCAAGGCGTTAAAGGCAGAGCGGGTTTAAAAATAGTTTGCGCCACGACCTTTAAACTAATCCATAATTTGTGCTGCTCGTTTAGCTCTTTTTTAGGTTGTTGTTCAGCATCGAGTAGGGGCTTGGTCCATGGATTATCACTCAGTAGTTGTGTTAATTCTGTATTTAAATGTTCATTATTAATCGTTTCCACTCCAAAAAAGGCTGCTAATGGGGCACTATAGGTTTGGTTAGGCACGCTACTTATGGTTACTTTTGCACAGAGCTGTGCACTGCAATGGGTTAATAAATAATGCACGTAACCATAGATGGGCAAGGCTATATGTTCAAATTGCTGTTTTGGGTTATTACATACCATTAAAGCTAAAATACTAATAAAGCTATTAAGTTTATTCAGTACGATGTGTTTGTGTGGATGATGTGATGTATCCACTAATTGCTCAAATATAACCCGCTGAATAATCGCCGGTGCATTATCGTAGCCGACCATCGACAAGCTATGGCGTAAGTCTTTGGCGGCTTGGTGCTGATTGTTATAGGGCCTGACGGCTTGGCAGAGCTTCTGTGTTATTTCACTAAAAGGGGCCAGTAACTTATCTAAGCCTTTAAAACTGTATTCATGCGCTACTTTTATATGACTCACTAACGCTATTAACTCGGCCTTTGAACTTATCTGCGCCGGGGCTTTACGTACCAGGTGCTCATTGTTCCAGGCTAAAAATAATACCCGTTTATCAGTACATAGCCATTGCAGTGGTTGATCTTTAAGTGAGGTTTTAACCTTGTACCACGCCAGTTTTTTCTCATTATTGGCATTAATTAGTATATGCTTATTAGCCTCATCACTTGCTAGATAAACCATTGCTTGGTCGCTGTAAACAATTTTACTGCCTGGCAGGTGCGGGCCTATATGCGCTATTAAATCCTTAATTAACCTTTGCGCAAATGGGTTAGCTGTTTTGACATACAATTCACCCAAAGCTTTGTAAAAATTTAATGGGTTCTTTTTCGATGTATAGGTGATGTTCATCGCGATAATATTACTTAATGCGCACAAGGTTATGGCATTGTCATATAGCATTATGTCGCTAGTACTTAGTAACGCTTGCTTATACTTATTTAGTTTAGCCAACATACGCACGCTATTTTGAGTAGGGTGCTGTGCACTGACCAACACTTTTGCTGCTAGCTGATGGCGAAAACGCCATATTTTTTTATCGCTGAGTGTAAGCATTTGCTGCTGCGCAATTTTATTATGCTGCGCTACAACGCAGCAATGTTCTACCAATGCAACACCAATATAAAGCTCGGTTAGTTCGTCATCAAATTGCTGGCTAGCGCACAGTGCGGTGCTAATAACACATTGGTTAATAACGAGGTTTGTAGCAAAGTCGTAGTGGCTGTTGTACAAGCTTAAACGCGCTTGTAAAGCGTGCGGGTGTTGCTGATACAAAACGCGATAGTGCTGGGCTGTTTGTACAACAAGCGGATAAAGATGTTGCCACTGCGTTTTGTCACTATAAATTGTTAGTATTTGATGTGTGTTATGCAGTAACCGCACTAACTGTTTTGAAATGGGCTCATCCATTGGCCATCACCTGATCTTTTCCTGATAAGTTGTATAGGCGCTGGGGCCCCATAAAAATAACTCACCATTTTTAAATAATAAGCCGGTGCATTCATCCATCGTGGTTATGCCATCTGAAGTTTGGTGCTGAGTACGGTAAAAAACAATCTGCCATACTTGGTCTTTGTTACGTTTGGCATAGGTTAAATCGGGGCTTCCTAAATAATCGAGTACACTGTTTAAAGTAACCGCCTCATCAATTGACAGCTTTCTTATGTATCGCTCGTTAAAAGCCTCACGGTCTTGCCAAATCATTGCTTGCGGGTCATCTTTATAAAAGGTGATCACTAAAGTCGCAATGAGTGCATACAAGCCTAACCCTAATATTAAGTATCTTATAAACTTTTTAATCATTTTTAACTCACACTCGCAACAATAAAGTGAGTATATGTTGTGCGCTTAAACAGTGCTATCAACATGCGACTAATGCAACCTTAACTGCTTTAAACTAAAACCTAGCTGTATATCTGTTCGCAAAGTTACTAATTGTTTAGAAATAACATACATGTCTTTTTGCTCAACTAGCTTTCTTTGAATACTGCTTGATAGGGCATCATCTTCTATGGCGCTATCTATGCTTTCGTAGGTATTTACAATAAGCTGAGCCGATTTAGTCCCTATGCCTTTAACGCCGGGTACATCGTTAGTTTTATCACCCGCTAAGGCCCAAAAATCAATAAGTTTACTTTGCTCAATACCAAAGCGCTGCTCAATGCTGACGCAATCTAGGTAGCTCTTTTTAAAATAATCGTACACACAAATATAGTCGTTCAAAAAAGGTAAAAAACCCTTATCTGTAGAAACAATGGTACTGTTTATCTTATTTTTTGCAGCTTTGTCGGCTAAGGTGGCTATGATATCGTCGGCTTCATCGTTAAGCGGTTCAAATACAACGATACCCGTTTGCTCTATAGCTTCTTTAAAGTTGTGCAGCGCATTTTTAAGCGTGTCGGGCATGGGGGCCCTAGAGTGTTTATATTGCTTATAAAAGTGGTAGCGCCAGCTTTTGTCGCCATCAAAGACAGCTATAGCGTGAGTGGCATTTGTTGACTGTAAAAGCTTTTTGCAAGCATGTGCTACGCGCGCGCAACTGGCCTTTAGCATCTGTTCTTCACTATGGTGTGTTTGGTTAGCGTCAACTGCGTAAATGCGCCTAATTAAATTAAGCGCATCAATTAAAAGTAAATGGGGTTTCAAATAGTCAAACTCATGCTTTTATTTCATAACAAGGGATATACTTACTACCGGGTAACTTCATACGACCTTGGTCTACAAATGCTTGTAATAGTTTATCCATATCTTTCATTAAATCAGGCTCACCACTTAACACATAAGGTCCATGTGCTTTTATAGCGCGTAGGCCTTCATCTTTAACATTGCCAGCAACAATCCCCGAAAACGCTCTACGTAGGTTAGCCGCTAATTGCTGCTTGGGCTGTTCTAGGTGCAAATCTAAACTTGCCATGTTTTCGTGCGTAGGTGCAAAAGGTTGCTGAAAATCGTTATCGATTTTAAGTGTCCAGTTAAAGTAGTAGGCATCGCCTTGGCTTTTACGATAATTACGTACATTTGCCATAGCTGATTTTAATTTTTGCCCTACTAGCGCTGGATCATCAATGATTACTTCAAACTTATCAAGGGCTTCTTTGCCTAATGTCAGCTCTACAAACTTACATAACTCGCTAAAGTACGCTTCGCTTTCCTTAGGGCCGGTTAAAATAACAGGCAAACACTGTTTTTCGTTATCTGGGTGCAGCAAAATACCTAATAAATAAAGTAATTCTTCTGCAGTACCTGCACCACCTGGAAATATAATAATTGCATGCGCCGTTCTAATAAATGCTTCAAGGCGCTTTTCAATGTCGGGTAAAATTACCAGCTCATTTACAATAGGGTTTGGTGGCTCTGCGGCAATTATACTAGGCTCGGTTAAACCAAGATAACGGTTTTCACTAATACGTTGTTTAGCATGGCCAATAGTGGCACCTTTCATCGGGCCTTTCATTGCCCCCGGGCCGCAGCCAGTGCATATATTTAAACCACGTAAGCCAAGCTCGTAACCGACTTGTTTTGTATATTTATATTCTATTTCGTTAATTGAATGCCCACCCCAACACACAATCATATTTGGTTCGCTGTTAACGCGCAGCGCCCCGGCGTTTCTAAGCATATCAAATACCATGTGGGTAATGGCTTTTTGTTCTTTAAGATCTTTTTCGTATTTTTGGCAAATAAATAAAATATCGCGGATCACCGAAAAAATATGCTCGTGAATACCGGTAATTATTTCGCCATCAACAAAGGCGGTTTCGGGAGGGTTTTCTAACTCAATTTTAATGCCGCGCTCGCGACTGACTAAACGAATATCAAAGTCTTGGTATTTGTCGTAAATTTCATTACTTGCATCTGTGTGGCTGCCTACGTTAAGGACGGCTAAGGCACAGTTTCTAAAAAGTCGATAACGTTCACTGGCTGAAGATTGCTCTAATAAATCAACTTCCAATTGTGACAGTAAATCTAAAACCCCAGTCGGGTTTAACTGTATTAACATCGGCATTCTCCTTGCTGTTTAAAATGTAAAAACTGCATGTCATCTACTTTAGCACTCAAACTAATTGAGAATTATGACATTATTTACTCATACAAAGGCGATCCCGACCCGTTTTCTTTGCTTCATAAAGGGCGTCATCTGCTCTGTCGAATGCTTTGAGCGGTGTATCGCCTTTTTTAAATTGTGTAGCGCCTAACGAAATAGTGATTTCTATTTCTTTTTCTCTAAATTTAAAAGGAATATTTTTAATCACTTTTCTCAGTTTTTCAAGCGGCTGCGCTGCGTTTAACAACGAAAGCCCAGGCATAAGTAGTACAAATTCCTCTCCGCCGTAGCGGGCTATAAAATCAGACTGCCTCACTGATTTTTGCAGCGCCTTTGCAATAACTTGTAAGGTTATATCGCCTGCAGTATGACCAAATCTATCATTAATTGACTTAAAGTGATCCACATCAATAACCACTAGGGTAACATCCGAGGCTTGGACATTAAATAAGTGAAGCTCGTGATTGTAACGTTCATCAAAAGCCGCTCTATTAGGAAGTTTTGTAAGGCTGTCGAGTAAGCTTTTAAAGCGTTGCTCGTTTAGGCGTTTTTTATATTTGGTTAGTTTGCCTTCTAAGCTGCCGATTCGCTCGTTAATTTCATCAAAGCTGGCAATCAGCGTTTCGCGGTCTTTTCTTTCTAGCTGCTCTTTAGCAATAAAGTCTTGGCTGAGTGATTTTAGCTCGTTATCAACTAATTCTTTTAAAGAGGAAATAGACGTAGCAGATTGGGTTTGCTCGTTTAAATGCTTTATTTTTCCTTCAATACGTTTATTTAGTGTATCGAACTCTTCCCCCATTGATTTAGAGTGCTGGCTGGTAGATACGATTGATGAGTGCAACTCTTCTAATGTTTGGTTAAGCGAGACTAAAAAGCTTTGTGCCGATTGGCGCTCTTTACTGATATTTTTGACCACGACGCTTATTATATTTAAAGCGGCTTGCAGCAGGGTTTCTAAATTATCGTTTTCGGTAATTGCATTTTTTATTTGTTTAATTTGTTCTGTCGATTCATCCTCTAATACCAGCTCATTTGCAAGCTCTAACAGCTTTTTAGCCATACGAGGAGAAGCATTGGTACTTGTTTCATCCGTGGTTGAAAGCTTGCTATGCAAAGCATGGTGATAAAAGTTAATAAGCTGATTTAATATCGGAATGTAGTCGTGCGTAGACTGTACATTATTAATTTCGTGGTCGAGTAAATGTCTTAAAGTGCGGCGGGTATCATCTGGTAAGCCTTTGGTTTTTTGTAAAAGCTTACCGGCTGTTTGTACGCTCGAAAACAGCTCTCGCTGATGGGCTGTTTGTAACGCCTCTTGGTTTTGCAGTAACAATAAAATGTCATCTATTAAAGGGGATAATATTTCAAACCCGACACCTTTATTTAGCGAACTTCTAAATTTGGCGAGTTTATTATCAAGCTCAATATCAAGCCCTTTACAGCTTAAAGACAATTTTGCAGTTAGATTTGATAAAGTATCAACTTGGAGCTTACGCGCATTTTCAATGGCTATCCTTGCTTCAATTGCTTGCTTTAACTTTTTATCTACAGCGTTAGAGTTTTCAGACACCTAAGCATACCGCCATCGTATTAATTACATTACCTTCAGTTTACAACAAAATCATATTAAGTGTAGTTATCTAATTAAAAACTTAGCATTTTTACTTAGACCCTGCATGTAAACTGAGCTATTAGGTTGTTTGTCGTTTTTAATTCACTTTTAATTTATGCCTTGTTAGGCTTATTTCAAATAATAAGTAACCTTGAGTCATTATGAAAAAGCGTTTAGTCCTGTCAATGTTAGCGGCCTGTTGTGCAGCCCCTGCGTTAGCCGATGTAAATTATTCTTTAAGTATTACACAGCCACAACATCATTTAGGTAATGTAAGTGTAGAGTTTCCAAAGTCGGCGCAATCGCATATCGATGTTAAATTGCCTGCATGGCGTACTGGTCGCTACGAAATATTAAATTTAGCCAATGGGGTACGTTACTTTGCGGCCACAGACGACAATGGCAATGCATTAAAATGGGAAAAAATTAATCACAGCACATGGCGAGTGCATTTAGCTGAGCCAACACACGTGAATATTGATTACCAAGTATATGCAAACGAGTTAGGTAAACGTGCACGCCACATAGACGATAGCCATGCGTTTATTGATGCATCTGGCTTTTTTATGTTTAGTGAATCGTTTCGCCAAGAACCAGTTACCGTAGATTTAAAGGTGCCTAAAGCGTGGCGCTCTGTATCAGGTATGGAAAATGCGAGTAATAAACACAGTTTTAAAGCCGCAGACTACGATGTACTGGTAGACTCACCAATAGAAACAGGAATTAACAAACTTCATAAATTTGAAGTAGATGGCCGCCAGTACGAGTTAGTTATATGGGGCGAAGGCAACTACGATGAGCAACTAATGCTTACTGATTTAAAAAAATTAGTGACCACAGGTAATGTTATTTGGAATAGCTACCCGTATGAGCGTTATGTATTTATGGTGCATGCTACATCGGGTGCTGGCGGGGCAACTGAGCATTTAAACTCAACCATTATACAGCGCCCACGGAATCGTTTTGGTAGCCGCGAAGACTACTTAGGCTTTATAAGTACCGCCGCGCATGAATTTATTCATACCTGGAATGTAAAAGCTTACCGCCCTAAAGGGCTGGCGCCTTATGATTACACCAACATGAACTACTCAAATTTATTATGGATTTCGGAAGGTTCTACTAGCTACTTTGAAGATCATCTATTAGTGCGCTCAGGCATAGAAACCACCGATGAGTTTTTTAAAGTGATGAGTAAAACGATTAATCGCCACTTACAAACACCAGGTCGAGAAGTACAAAGTGCCAGTGAAACAAGCTTTGATAAATGGATAAACCAAGGCGGCGACCACGCGCGTAATTACAGCACCAATATATATTTAGAAGGCTCATTGCTTTCTATGTTGTTAGATATACATTTATTAGAAACAACCCAGGCAAAAGTTAACTACCGCCAAGTACACAACGCTTTATACAACAAGCACACGTTACCACAAGGGTTTACTGAGCAAGATGTACTGGCAATATTGAAAGAGCTAACAGGTGAAGACTACACAACGTGGTGGCACGATAACGTGAGCACCCCAGCTAATATAGATTTTGATGCTTTATTAGGTAAAGTTGGCTTAAAGCTTACTCGCCCTGAGAGCGCTAAGCCACTAGCAAGTATTGATGCCACTGCAAAAAATAGCGGTGAGTTATTAACGCTTACCCATGTTCGCAGAGGTGGAGCAGCATGGCAGGCGGGCCTCACAACAGACGATAAAATTGTGGCGGTTAACAAGCAGCATGTTGGAAAAGATTTAAAATCGAGCTTAGAAGTATTTAAAGCGGGTGAAAAAGTCACTATCGATTTTATTCGTCGCGATGCACTTCAATCAACAACCCTCGTTTTATCGCAAGATTATGATAAACCTAAAAAGGTGGTTGCTGATAAAAATGCTACTTTATCTCAACGCGCTTTATTTAAAGCATGGATGGGGGTAGAGCACCCAATTAATGTGCAAGCTGATTAACATAATAGCGTTTAATAAAAGGAGCTTTGGCTCCTTTTTTTATATCTTATGCAAAGGTATATCACCTAGAAACCAACCTAAAAGTGCTAATTTTAAAAGTACGTCCTATTATTGTGTTAATAACAACTCTAGGTTGCGTATAAATGAAGTCATTAAAAACCACTCAAATCCTCTCACATCAATTGTGCTTAACGATCCGCTGCATCAGTTATTTGATGCGATACACAGTATTTCTGTGCAAGGATACGATGAGCAGCGCCGCGTTATTTATTGGAATAAAGGCAGTGAGCTGCTTTATGGCTATACAAAAGAGTACGCAACCGGAAAAAAACTAGAAGATTTAATTATTCCGCCCCCAATGCAAGATGCGGTTATAGATGCTCATCGTGAGTGGCTCATAAACGATATCGAAATACCCGCGGCTGAGCTTACATTACAGCATCAAAATGGCAGCAATGTCACTGTGTTTTCAAGCCATGTTATGTTTACAAATCAGCATGGGGTAAAACAGATGTACTGCATCGACATAGATTTGAGCGATGTAAAACAAGCACAAGCGCAAGCTATGGATAAACAGCAGATGCTCGAAAAAGTATTTGAAGCCATTCCTGATTTGTACTTTTTACTCAAACCGGATGGCACCATAGTTGATTACCACGCAAATGATTTGAGCAACTTACATTTACAACCTGAGCAATTTTTAAATAAATCGATGTTTAGCGTATTGCCCTATACTGTAGCCAAAATGTTTAAAGACAATATTCAAGAGCTGTTAATTCACAAAGGTAATGTATGCTTTGAATACGAACTTTTAGTACCCAAAGGCGTGTTGTATTTCGAAGCGCGAGTGAGTTATTTACATCATTCAGACCAAGTCATGGTGATAATTCGCGACATAACAGAGCAGCATGAGTCAGACAAACTTATACGTAAACAAGCCTATTACGATAGCTTAACGCTACTTCCTAATCGTTTTTATTCTTTAAAACGACTTACTCAGCTGATTAGCACTGCGAGCGAAAAAAATACTTTAGCCGCTGTTATTTTTATCGACTTAGATGACTTTAAAAAAGTAAACGACACACTCGGGCATGAAATTGGCGATTCATTACTTATCAGCGCCGCAAATAAACTGAGCCAAATAGTTAATGAAAACGCGACCGTAGGCAGGTTAGGGGGCGATGAATTCATTATTTTACAACCAGAGCTACACAGTAAAAAACAGCTAGATGCGATTGTTACACGCTTACTTAAAAGCTTTAGAACCCCCTTTGAAATAGATGGCCGCGAATTGTTATTAACGTTAAGTATTGGCGTGGCTTTGTACCCTGATAATGGGGTAACAGCCTCTGATTTATTACGCCATGCAGACACCGCAATGTACCAAGCAAAAGCGCTTGGCAGAAACACCTACGCCTGCTTTACCAGCGAAATGAATACCGCCATAAAAAGGCGGTTAGCAATAGAAGCGCAGATGCATGTTGCTCTTGAAAAAAACGAATTTGAATTGTATTTCCAACCTAAATGCGATGCTAAAACACTTAAAATAATTGGGGCTGAGGCGCTATTACGCTGGAACAATAGTGTGCTTGGTAAGGTTATGCCCGATGAGTTTATTCCGTTAGCAGAGCAAACAGGTTTAATTATTCCTATTGGAAAGTTTGTTATTGAGCAGGCATTAGCATTTTTAACGCAGTGGCAGGCAAGCTCTCAACAAAACTACAGCATGGCAATTAATTTATCACCAAGCCAATTTAGAGATTCAGAGCTGCTAAGTTTTATAGCAAGCACGTTAGAAAAAACCGGAGTAAGTGCTAAAAATGTCGAGCTTGAAATAACCGAAGGCGTGTTAATGAGCGTACAAACCAATATTACAGAGTCGTTGCATGCACTTAATAAGCTCGGTATTAAACTATCCATGGATGACTTTGGCACAGGCTACTCATCGCTTAGCTATTTAAGGCAATATCCGTTTGAGGTATTAAAAATAGATCGCAGCTTTATTTGTGGTATTACCGAAAACCAAGAAGACTACAGCTTAGTTAAAGCCACAATTGCAATGTCGCATAGCTTAGGCTTAAGTGTGGTAGCTGAAGGCGTAGAAACATCAGCACAACAAAAACTACTAGCCGAGCTAAATTGCGATTTGATTCAAGGTTACTACTTTAGTAAACCGCTGCCTGCGCTACAGTTACTTGATTTTAAAGCGTTATAAGTACATTTATTATAAGTGTTAACCTAAAACTCATTGAGCTTTAAATAGCGTAAATTGAGCAGCCCACCGCATTTAGTATTTAAACCCTTTAGCCAAATAACGCTACACATTAATATGATAGGCTTTACTGCTACTGCTTTGGTATTTAGATAAAACAAAACCTACGTAGTTAAATAAAACACCCACTAGATTGAGTAAAACTCATCCCGCAAACTTTAATACCCCTCACACTCATAATTCATTAATTTAATTCATGTGCATTTTATTAGCTAATGATGCTAGGTTTAATCATCACAATATTGAAGGAAATAATTATGAAACTAGAGTCATTAGCACTGCACCATGGTTACGAGTCTGAAGAAACCACTAAATCAGCAGCAGTGCCTATTTATAATACCTCATCTTACACGTTTGATAATACGCAGCATGGCGCTGATTTATTCGACTTAAAAGTACCAGGCAATATTTATACCCGCATAATGAACCCAACCAATGCCGTACTTGAACAGCGTATTGCTGCAATGGAAGGGGGCATTGGCGCGCTAGCGGTAGCCTCGGGCATGGCAGCTATTACCTATGCTATTCAATGCTTGTGTGAAGTAGGCACTAATATTGTGAGCACCAGCCAAGTATATGGCGGTACATATAACTTATTTGCTCATACGTTACCGCGCCAAGGTATTGAAGCACGCATGATTAAGGCTGATGATTTTAGCGCCTTTGAAGACGCGATTGATGATAATACCCGCGCAGTATTTTGTGAGTCCATTGGTAACCCGGCAGGTAATATCGTCGATATTGAGCGTTTAGCTAATATTGCTCATAGTAAAGGGGTGCCACTTATTGTTGATAATACTGTGGCTACCCCGTATTTATGCCGCCCATTTGAGCTAGGTGCCGATATAGTGGTTCATTCACTGACAAAGTATATAAACGGACACGGTACAGCTATTGGCGGTATGATTGTTGATTCAGGTAAATTTGATTGGAAAGCCAATGCCACACGCTTTGCAATGATGAATGAGCCCGATCCGTCGTATCACAATGTGGTCTATACCGATGCCTTTGCAGAAGCAGCCTTTATTGGTCGTTGTAGAGTAGTGCCACTTAGAAATACCGGTGCAGCACTTGCGCCCAAAAACGCATCTGACATTTTAATTGGCCTAGAAACCTTAGGTTTACGAATGGATCGTCACTGCGAAAACGCGCAGCAACTGGCTGAATACTTAGAAAATCACCCTAAAGTACTTTGGGTTAACTACGCTGGTTTAACATCAAGCCCACATAATGCAATGAGCCAAAAAATCACCAGTGGTAAAGCCTCAGGCATTTTAAGTTTTGGTATTGCGGGCGGCCTTGAAGCAGGCACGCGCTTTATTGATGCGCTTAATATGATCTTGCGTTTAGTTAATATTGGCGATGCTAAATCGCTGGCTTGTCACCCAGCGTCAACCACGCACCGCCAATTAAATGATGAAGAGCTTGCAAACGCAGGTGTGAGCCGTGATTTAATTCGCCTATCAGTCGGTATTGAAAACATTGCCGATATTATTGCCGATGTAAGCCAAGCGCTCGATAAAGCATAGTTATAAAATTAAGAACCTTGCGTGAGTAAAGAAGGTGCTTTTGTAGCGCCTTTTTTATTAGGTTTAATTTGCTTGGTTTGTTTTATAAATGCATTTGTATAAAGTTTATTTAAAACGCCGCTGTGTAATTGTTGAAACTTACGTTTAAAAAAAGCTTTTTTAACCTTGGTTTTAGTAGCGCAGCTTGCAATATCGCTCTGTATGTCTGTATTTTGCGAAACAGGGTATGGCATAAGCGAAAAACCATTTACGCGGGTTTCCCAAATATGTTGTAAGTCGCAATCTACAGGGCGGCCAAATTGAGCAGTGGCTTTAAGTAATTGCTTAGCCCCTTCATAGCTTATTGCCGTAGCACAACAGCCGGTCATTAGCTTTTTATGTATGACTAATTGCTGGTGGTTATTTAGGTTTTGCTGATAGGCAATAGGGCGAGTGCGGTTTTCATAAGCGGCGAGTTTAATAAGCTGCCAGGGCTGCTGTAGCTGCTCAATATTTTTTATCGCATTTTGAATGCTCTCATCAATATAAAAGTCATCCTCGAGCACAATTGCGTAATCTAGTTTTTCATCAACTATTTTTTGCCATGCTTTACGGTGGCTTAAATAGCAGCCGATTTGACCATTGCTAAGCGGATAGTGATACTGCTGTTTATTCAATTGCGGGCTGTAATGTAGGAACTTTTGTTGTGTACTCAATTGTGCGCCATCTACGGCATCAATCCGTTCAAATGGCAAGTTAACACGTGCCAGTTGCGTTTGAGTATTTGCGAGTCGCTGCGCGGAGCGCGCTAAGTTTATTACAAATAATGCTGCCATGATGTTCACCCCCTACCGTTTTTAGCAATACTAAAGGGGGGCTGTTACACGCAAGTGGCAAATTTATGGCTTTTTTAAGTCAGCTCGCGGCTGCGCTAAAATGGCGTTTTTTTCTTCTTGGCTGAGGATGATCCAATCAAATATTTCTTCATTAGTTCGCCCGCAGCCAGTGCAATAACCGCTGCGGCGCTCACATATGCCTAAACAGTCTGTTTTTAACTTAGTGTTTGAGTGTGTAGTTTTTTGCATTTAATTTCCTAGCGGTGGAGCAATTTCAAAACGGGTAATATAGCGCGTTCTGCTTTGAGAGGTAAATAAGGTGATAACTGGATGAGCTTCATCCAAAACAAAGTTACTACTCATTGAAGTTGCTGACTCTTTCGTATTTTCGTACCAGCCTTGTGACGCTACACATTGACGTATTTTATCCACTGTTTGTATATGTAGATTTGTGGCATGGGCTTGTTTGTTTTCACTCGTGCATTGATAACTAAACTGTTTATTATGTTGAGTAATGGTGCAGGTATTGCCTATAAAATGAGTATTAGCATGCCACTGGTTTATAAAATCATTTCCCACTTTATTTGCTTTTACTGCATTAAAGCCGTTAGTGTGCGCATTAAGTAATGTGTTTAGTGGGCTACATGCGTTTTGCGTTTTTACTATTTTAGGCGCAGGGGCTTTTTGGCTTACACAGCCTGTTAGTACCAATAAGGATAAGGCTGTGATAATTGATTTATTCATAAGCAACGCTAAAAGAATTCGATAAGCTGCACCATACGCAACCTATGTAAAAAAATAAATACCATAACGTAAAAAGGCCCATAAAATATGGGCCTGTAAATGCGCTAAAATAAAGCAGCTGTATTATTTATGGCGACCTTGCAGGCATTTTACAACGTCTTCTAGGGCTAAGCCTTGGCGTTGTAGTAATACAGTAAGGTGGTAAATTAAATCAGCCGATTCGTTAGTAAGCTCATCGTTATCGTGTTTCATTGCAGCAAGCGCTACTTCTACGCCTTCTTCACCTACTTTTTGACAGCTACGGCTTAAGTCTTTAGCAAACAATGAAGCGGTGTAGCTTTTTGATGGGTCGTCGTTTTTACGCTCAACAATCACATCTTCTAATTGCGCTAAAAAGCTTAGGCTAGGTTTTGCGTCATCACCAAAGCAGCTTTGTGTGCCTAAGTGACATGTTGGGCCTTCTGGGTTAGCCAGTACTAAAATTGAGTCGTAGTCACAATCGGTATGCACTGATACTACGTTTAAGTAGTTTTCTGATGACTCACCTTTGGTCCATAAACGTGACTTTGAACGCGAGTAAAAGGTTACTTTGTTACTTTCAAGCGTTACCTTTAGTGCTTCGCTGTTCATAAAGCCTTGCATTAAAATAACACCAGAGCGAGCATCTTGAACAATCGCAGGGATCATTTCGCTTTTAGCAAAATCTACTTGAGTTTGGTTTTGTTGTGTTACTTGCATAGTCTTGCTGCCACTTGGTTATCAGTTAAAAATTGTTTTAATTCGCCAATGTTAATCACATTTTTGTGAAAAACGCTTGCTGCCAATGCGCCATCGACTTCGCTTTGTTTAAATACATCAACAAAATCTTGCATACTGCCTGCACCGCCTGATGCGATTAAAGGAATATTACATAATGCGCGCATTTTACTCAGCTGCTCATTGTCGTACCCATTACGTACGCCATCTTGGTTCATACAGTTTAAAACAATTTCGCCTGCGCCTAAGTCTTGTACGCGTTTAACCCATTCCTCGGTTTTGTAACGTGTTCGGCTTGATGCATTAGGATCGCCGGTTAATTGATACACTAAGTATTCGCCGGTCACTTCATCGTAAAAGCTATCAATACCTACAACAACACATTGCTTACCAAATTCATCATGTAGCTCTTTTATAAGCTCAGGGCGGGCAATAGCGGGGCTGTTAATACTTATTTTGTCAGCGCCACGCTCTAGTACACGTGCTGCATCGGCTACCGATTTAATACCGCCAGCCACACAAAATGGAATATCGATGTGGCGGGCAATGCTCTCTACCCAATTTACATCAAGTAGGCGTTTTTCAACACTTGCGCTGATTTCATAAAAAACCAGTTCATCGGCGCCGGCATCGCTGTATGCTTTTGCCATTGTTAAAATATCGCCCACTATTTCGTGGCCTTTAAATTTAACGCCTTTTACTACTTGGCCGTCTTTTACATCTAAACACGGGATTATGCGTTTTGATAACATGCCAACGCCTCCTCAACACTAAATGCGCCATCAAGTAGTGACTTACCTAAAATAACGCCACCTACACCAAGCTCTTTAAGCTTTTTAATGTCATCAAGTGAGCTCACGCCACCCGAAGCTTGCACTTTAATGCTGCTGTTATGGCGAGTTAAATCTTCGTAAAGCTCAAACGATGGGCCCGTCATGGTGCCATCTTTACTGATGTCCGTGCATAAAAAATCAATAACACCCAAGCTTACATAAAAATCTACAAGCTCAAGTAAACCAAACTCAGATTCACTTAACCAACCATGGGTTGCAGGAGCCCAGCCCGTGGCTGTTTTATTTACATCAAGGGCAATAACAAAGTGCTCGGCGCCAAATTGTTCAATCCAGGCTTTTACTTGCTCGCGCTTTTCTACCGCCATAGAACCAATAACAACTTGGTTAGCACCGGCTTTTAGCCAATCGCTTACATCGTGCTCTGAGCGAATACCGCCGCCCACTTGATACGGTACGTTAAGCGCTTTCGTTGCAGCTTGGATATGTTGCCACTGTTTTTTACTTGGATCGCGTGCGCCTTCTAAATCTACAAGGTGCAATTTACCTGCGCCGCTGTCGGCGTATTCTTTTAAACGTGCGCCAAGCTCAAAAGGGTAAAACTGAGCGGTGTCGTACTTACCTTGGTATAAACGAACAATTTGATTTTGTAATACGTCTAATGCTGGAATAATCACAAATAATCTCTTTATTGTTGGTTAATGGGCCGTTTATAACTGCCAATCAACAAAATTTTGTAATAAACGTGTGCCTACTTTTGCACTGCGCTCTGGGTGAAATTGCATGCCTGCGTAGTTGTCTTTTGCAACTATGGCTGAAAAGGTTTGGCCGTATTCGCCGCTTACAAGTGTTGCATCGTTTACGGTGTGCGCAAAGCTATGTACAAAGTACACTTGCTCGTCTTGTGTCAAGCCCTTGGTAAGTGCATGCTCTTTATTTACGCTTAAGTTATTCCAACCCATATGAGGCGATGTTAAATTGCCAACATCAAGGGCTTTTACTTGGCCTGGTATTTTACCTAAGCATTGTACGTTACCTTCTTCGGTGCTTTCGCACAGTAACTGCATACCTAAGCAAATTCCCATAAGTGGGCGCTGGTATTCGTTTATAGCTTGTTGCCAGCCATTATCTACAAGGCGTTTCATGGCAACAGATGCATGTCCAACGCCTGGTAATATTGCACGCTCAAAACCAGCTAATTGCTCTGGTGAGGTAATGACTGTTGGCGTTTGACCTAAACGTTCAAAGGCAAAACGAACTGAATTTATATTGGCACACCCGGTATTAATTATGGCAATCATAAACATCCCTTAGAGCTGGCTGTTTGTTGGGTCGTGTCTTGTGCTACTGCCATACGAAGGGCACGTGAAAACGCTTTAAATAAGCCTTCTACTTGGTGATGACAGTTACCGTCGCTCACCGATAAAATAAGGCTAATAGCGGCATTATCGCTTAAGCTTTTGAAAAAGTGCTCAACCATTTGTACGTCTAAATCGCCGGCTTTTTCACGGCTAAAGTTAGCGTTTAATACAAATGAAGCGCGGCCCGATAAATCGATTTGTGCCTCTGCTTTACACTCATCCATTGGCAGTGCAAAACCATAGCGCGCTATTTGCGATTTAGTACCCAGCGCTTGTTTAAGCGCAATACCTAGGGCAATACCTATGTCTTCAACAAGGTGGTGCTCGTCTATGTGTAAATCGCCTTTCGCTTTAATATTTAAACCAATGTTGGCGTGGGTGCGAATTTGATCAAGCATATGATCAAAAAAGCCAAGGCCTGTTTCAATGCTACCGTTTTTAGTTTGATCTAGGTTTATGGCTACATCAATTTGGGTTTCTTTGGTGTTACGCGTAACACGGCCTTCACGGTTGGCAGTTGTAAGCTTTGTAACAATGGCAGGCCAGCTGCCATCATACAAAATGCCTTCACAACATAAGTTTTGAGCAAGGCCAATATCGGTTTGGCGATCGCCAATCACGTATGAGCGAGCTAAATCAACTTTGCCTGAGCGCATAAGCTCAGTTAATAAACCTGTTTTAGGTTTACGGCAATCACAGTTTTGCTCGTCAAAGTGTGGACAAATCAATACCTCGTCAAAGCTAATGCCTTGGCTTTGCAGTATGTCCATCATTTTATCTTGTGCTATATCAAAGTCAGCAGTAGGGAAGCTGTCTGTGCCTAAGCCATCTTGGTTAGATACCATAACTAAGCGGTACCCTGCGGCTTGTAACTGTAATAAAGCCGGGATAACACCAGGTAAAAACGCTAATTTTTCTAGGCTGTCTACCTGTTTGTCGGTGATTGGCTCTTCAATTATAGTGCCGTCACGGTCAATAAATAAATAGGGGTTACTCATGATACTTCTTGTCCTGATAAAAGAGGTGAGGTTGCTGGCTTATCAAGGCCATCTAACCAAATTTTTACTTGCTCAAGTTCTTGCTCATTACCAATGGAGATACGTAGCCAATCGTCTTCACCGTATAGGGTAAACGCGCGCATCACTAAGCCTTGTTCAAGTGCTACTTTAAAGTAGTTTTTGTCGGCTAATTTTAAGGTAACAAAGTTACCTTCACCAGTGAGAATTTTTAATGCAGCTGGGGATGCGTTTAACCACTGTACAAGTTTAGCTTTTAAACTATTTAAAATAGTTACTTGTCGGCGCATTGATGTTATTGCATCAGGCGCTATGGCTTGTGCTGCAATACTTGCTACCACACCCGATACCGGATACGGCGCAATCACTTTGCGAATAGGTGCAAGTACACTTTCTTGTGCAAGTGTAAAACCGGTTCTTAGCCCTGCAAGTGCAAACGCTTTAGATAAAGTGCGCAGTACCACTACATTACTATATTCGTTAATCAGCGCTGTAGCACTTTGCTCAGGGCAAAATTCAATATAGGCTTCATCAACAATAACTAAAGCTTTACCGGTAAGCGCTGCTGCAATTGCCTTTACTTTTTCAAGGGGGGTTATGCTACCGGTTGGGTTATTTGGATTACAAATAAACACCAATTTTGAGCTGTCCACTGCCTCAACTATTTCATTAACACTGCCATCAAGTAATAGCGCTTGGGTTAAGCCATTGATAGCAACGTTGTGCGTATCAGCGGTTACTTTGTACATACCGTAAGTTGGCAAAAATAACGCAATGCTGTCTTTTGCAGGTTCGCAAAAGGTACGTACTAAAAGCTCAATGCCTTCATCGGCGCCGCGCGTCATTAATACGTTTTCGCTTTCAAGCTCTGCATACGCAGCATAGCGGTCAATAACCAATTGCGGTTGTGGATCTGGGTAGCGATTTAAATCTTCAATACTCAGTTCAATATTTTTAGCGTACGGGCTTTCATTGGCATTTAACCACGTTGTCCCTGTTAGCTTTTCACTTTTAGCAGAGCTATAGGCAGCAAGGGCTGCAATATTTTGTGGTAATAAGCTTGTCGCTTGTGCGCTCTCATTGCTCATTTTTAATTGCCTCTAAACGAATTGAAACCGCATTTGCGTGTGCATCAAGGCCTTCTGCATCTGCTAGTGGCAAAATAGCTTTTGACAGCTGTGTTAGGCCACTTTTACTTATAGTTTGTACTGTGTAAGTGCGGAAAAAATCAAGTAAGTTTAAACTTGAATAGGTTGCACTGTAACCGTAGGTAGGTAACACGTGGTTAGTACCCGATGCGTAATCGCCCGCTGATTCTGGCGTGTAGTCGCCAACAAATACCGAGCCTGCATTTTTTACTTTATCTAAGTAAGGTGTTGAATCTGCTAATTGCAAAATTAAGTGCTCAGGGCCATATTGCGCTGATACGTCAAATGCTTGCTCAACAGAGTCGACTAAAATAAGTGATGAATTAGCCAGAGCTTGCTCGGCTGTCTCTTTGCGGCTTAATTTAGCAAGCTGGCGTGTAAGCGCCTGCTGCGTTTGCTCAATGATACTTTCGCTGTTACATAATAAAATAACTTGCGAGTCTGCGCCGTGCTCAGCTTGCGAGAGTAAATCTGCAGCTATAAATTCTGGGTTTGCACGCTCATCTGCAATCACTAGTACTTCAGAGGGGCCTGCTGGCATATCGATTGCCATTCCAGGGATCGTTTGCGCAACAAGCTGTTTTGCCATCGTTACAAAGCTATTACCTGGGCCAAAAATTTTGTTCACTTTAGGCACTGATTCGGTGCCGTAGGCCATTGCGGCAATTGCACCTGCGCCACCACTTTCAATTAAAGTTGTAATGCCACATAACTTAGCCGCATATAATATCGCAGGGTTAATGCTTTCATCACCTTGTACAGGGGTGGCAAGTACGACGGTTTTAGCACCACTTAATTGTGCAAGTACACCTTGCATAATAACCGATGATGGCAGTGGAGCACTGCCACCTGGTACATAAATACCCACAGCTTCGATGGCCTGATATTTCAGTTCACATTCAACGCCAGGTTGGGTTGATAACTTAATATCTTTAGGCAATTGCGCTTCGTGAAAACGTTTAACGTTTGCATAAGCGGTGTCAATTGCGTATTTAAGCTCTGCGCTTAGTGCTTGCTCTGATGCGTTTATTTCATCAAGCGGTACACGTAAACGAGGGTTAGCTCTATTATCAAACTTTTTAGCCATATCAAGTAAGGCTTTATCACCTTGCTCTTTCACATCGCTCATAATTGTTTGGCATATAGCTTCAACCTTTGCGCTGGCAGAAACCGCAGGGCGCATTAGCGCCGCTGCTTGTACTTGTGAAGATTCCTCATTCCAACGAAGCATGGTACTTACTCCATCATTTTTTCAATTGGCATTACTAAAATAGAGTTAGCGCCTAGGGCTTTAAGCTGCTCCATTGTTTCCCAAAATAATGTTTCGCTGCTTACCATGTGAAGCGCTACGTACTCTTCGTTACCAGCAAGTGCAAGTAGAGTAGGTTGGCCAGAGCCTGGTAAAATTTCGCAAATTTCATCAAGTTTAGTTTTTGGCGCGTGTAGCATAATGTATTTGCTTTCTTTAGCTTGTTTAACACCACGAAGGCGCGGCATAAGCTTATTGATTAGCGCTAGTTTGTCTTCATCTTGCAGGTCTTTATTTTGAATTAAACACGCGTTTGATTCTAAAATTGTATCACCTTGAATCAAGCCGTTCGCTTCAAGCGTTGCACCGGTAGAAACTAAATCACAAATTGCATCTGAAAGACCGGCACGTGGGGCTACTTCTACTGAACCTGTAAGCATTACAGTACTTGCATTAATGCCTTCGCGCTTTAACCACTGCGTTAAAATTTCTGGGTAGGTTGTTGCAATACGTTTGCCTTCAAACCAGCTTTTATCACGTGGGCCAAGCTCTTGTGGCCATGCAAGTGCAAGGCGGCAGTAACCAAAGTCTAGTTTTGCTAGTTTGCTAACTTCGCTTGGTACACCTTGGCGTTCACGTTCGGCTTGTACTTCTACTAGTACGTTTTCGCCAACAATACCTAAATCACAAACACCGTCCATTACTAAGCCCGGAATATCGTCATCGCGCACACGAAGCACGTCAATTGGCATATTGGTTGAGTGTGCAATTAAGCGTTGCTCACGTAGGTTTAATTTAACACCTAGTTGCTTTAGTAAATCTTGACAATCTTTAGACAGGCGACCGCCTTTTTGGATGGCGATACGTAGACGATTTGTGTTACTCATTATTCATTTTCCTTTAATTTAAAAACTAAAAACCCCGAGGGGAACCTCAGGGCGAAAATGAATCAATGTGTTTTGAATCGCCAGAGGTTCCTTTTAGGAATAACCTCTCAGCGAAAGACCTGACAGGTTATTCCGGTGAATGGTGGTGATGATGTACTGTTGTCAGGTTTAAGCGCATTTTTGTATCCTATTTTGCTTACCGCTATTTAGTGAGCGTTAAGCTTTAATCTGTTTCAATAAATTTCGCATTCATAAAAACATAAACCGCCTAGCTAAGGCAAGTTTTTTTTTACCAAATTAAAGCATATCTTATAACTGCCGATAATATTGAGAGCTAAACAGTATTTTTAGTTGTTTTAATGTTTAAATTGTAGGCAAATTGGGCTTTGTTGGTCAATTTATCTAATTTTTAATAAACAGGTTAAGGAGGGGAGTATGGATATAATGATCCCTTTTTTAGGGAAAATTTCGCGGTTAGAGCTTGAGCCTAAAAGTACATTTCATATTGCAGGTGTGCAAAATATGCCACAAGCGCAAAAAATTAAGCTTGAAAATGAAAAAAAGCAGACGCTCAACAAAAAAAGATTAGCGCAGGCGCAGGGCAAAAAAAGTGCAAGTGCAGCTAATGAAAAAGCAATCACCGTAGATGATGAAGGGAATAAACATTTAGATACGTGGGCATGAGCTAAACCCTTAATAGTAAAAGCCACGTACAACTTTTTACTATTAAGGATGTGTTTGCTAGCGTTTTTTAGCTTTAATAATGTAAAAGCTAAATATAACAGCAACGGTAAGTTGGGCTATAAAGCCTTGCCACGTAGATTTTAAACCCAGTAGTGCAATATCAAAGCTTATCGGCATTGAACTAATCGCGACTATATCAGCCTCTTGTAATGCAATGACAGCTTTACCCATTAATACAAAGGCAAGTACAAATAATAAATAAGTTGTATAGGCAAAAAACTTAGCAATAGGTAACTTAATCGAATATTTAACTAACACCCATGCTATAAGCGCTAATAGACCCACACCCAGTGCAAAGCCCATCGCAACCGATGAATACTGTGCTTGCGAGCTTTGCGTTAATAACGACTGATAAAATAATACCGTCTCGAACACTTCACGATATACCGCTATAAACGAGAGGCCCGCGAGCCCCCATAGTGTGCCAGACTCTAATCGCGTATTAATATTTTGCTGAATATATGCCTGCCACTGCTGAGCACTGGTTTTACTGTGCATCCATACCCCAACATATAGCAAAATAATAGCTGCAAATAAGGCGCCTATCCCTTCCATTACTTCGCGGCTGGCACCACTTATTTGTATTAATGTTTGCGCTGCTGCCCATGTTAAACCACCTGCTATGAGGGCCATTACCCAGCCAATATGAACGTATTTAAGCGCATCCTGGCGTTTGGTTTTTATAAGCACCGTCATTAGCGCTATAACAACTAATAGTGCCTCTAGGCCTTCGCGTAGCAAAATAACTAAACTGGCTGATAGCAAGGCGCCATCGCTGAGTGTGGTGTCATTAAGTAGGTTGTTTGCTTTTGTTAATTGTGCAAGTACAGCATTAACTTGCGCACTGACAAGCTCGGTGCTTTTTTCATTTTTAAATGTGTTACGTAAGTTCACCAATTGTACTTCAATGTTTTTACGCAAAGTTTCGTCGTATGCATTTAAGTTATTTTCTATCAGCTCAAAGCCATCTAAATAGGCACTGATAGCCAGTTCGCTGGCTTTTGCATATTCACCATTAGCATGTGCATTTTGCGCTGCAATAAGTTGCGAGCGTGCAACGCTAAGTGGCTGAGCTTTGTTTTTAAATAAGTGTTCTGGATTACCGCGTAGCCACTTAATAAATTGAACTTGGGCAGGGGATTGATTTTGTGAAAGCTGCGCAGGATTAAGATTAATGATGTCTGAAATGCTGATTGTCTGGTTATTGTGTTGCGGCTTAGTTATATCTTGAAAAGCTAAACTGCCTACATAAAAGGCGAGTGACCAACGTTGTTGCTCATTAAATTGGCTAAAAGCAACCATTGGCGTATCGTCTATGCCATTGGATACAGCTTCATATAATCCCATAATTGTGCGATTTGTGGCTCGCTCTTTATCCGTAAAGTTGGTGGGCTGTGGTATTAAACCTTTAGCAAGTGGTCCATCACCTTGTCCATTTATGCCATGGCACATAGAGCAGTTTTCTGCAAAAAGTGCCTTTGTTTGTTTTAGGGGTAATAAAGATGAAGGTAAAGAAAGCTGCGGCATAAATTCAAGCAAAGACTCCCTAAGCTTTGAGCTGGCAGCACGAACACTTTGTACGCTTTGTTTATTTATAATGGCGTTATGTAAGGCGCCAGCTTGTATTTTTATATGACTGTATTGATTATTAGCACTGCTTAACTGTGTGGCTAGCGTGCTTATTAAATTTGCAAACTCAGACATTTCTTGAAATTCGTCTTTACTGACTACCTCGCCTTTTTGCACCGCGCCAACGTAATCAACCCCTACGTACTCTGCAAGTTGTGATATTTGTTTAATCTTAGCTTGCTCAGCAGGCGTTGAGGCAAAAGCAGAAAAACATAAAAAAGTGAGTAAGAACAAAGGAAAGAGAAAAACGTGGCGACGTGTAATGCCATAAAATAACGAAAAAACACTTGTATACTTACTGGACATAATTAGCCCTATAAAAAACATTTAAAATTAAAACTATTTTTATTACGCTTAAAATAAATAAAACCGTGCTAAAAATAATCCCCCATAAATAACTAACCCGCAGTGAATAGACTGCGGGTTTAATAAAGAAAACTTAGTGATTTTGCTCGGCTGATTTAATACTACTTTGAATGAGAGGAGAGATAGTTAAACCTTGCACAATAATAGAAAATATAACCACAACATAGGTCACAATAACGATTAAATCATGCAGATCACTGCCTGATATAAATACTTGATCACGAGGAATAGCTGCAGCCATAGCTAATGCTAAACCGCCACGTAAACCACCCCAAGTTAAAATTTTAACGCTGTGTTTGTCGTAGTTTTTAAAGCGCTTAAATATTACAAATGGCGCACCAACACTAATAAAACGTGCTAATAAAATAGCAGGGATCATAACAAGGCCTAAGCCAATTTCACCCATTGTTACTGGCATAGTGACAATCAGCATACCAATAATCAAAAACAACAAAGCGTTTAGAAAGCTGTCGGTGGCGTGCCAAAAGTCTTTAATATAGCGCGTGTTTTCAGGCCCTGTGCGCTCGGTTGCTTTTGCGCGAGTAATATTACCTAAAATAATACCACTGGTTACCATGGCAAGCGCGCCTGATATTTCCCATACATTGGCAGCGGCAAAACCCGCAGTTGGAATGGTTAAGGTTATTAATAGGCGTATATTTACATCTTTACAGTTAATAATTAAAAAGTGACCCACAAGGGCCATTGCTAAACCAAACACGATTCCACCTATGGCATCAACAAAAAACAGCTCTGCAATGTCGGCTGGGTTGGCATCGGTGCCAAAAAATGCAACAGAAAACAGCGTAGTAAAAATTACCAAACCAATACCATCGTTAAATAAAGACTCGCCTTCTACCTGTACCGAAATACCTTCAGGGGCGCGTAATTGTTTAATAATTGCCAGTACAGCAATTGGATCGGTTGGGCTTATTAAGGCGCCAAAAAGTAAACAATAAATAAAAGGGACGGGCCAGCCGAGTGCGGCAAAAATATAAAAACTTAAATAGCCAATTAAAAAAGTAGAGACTACGGTAGAGAACAAAACTAAAGCGGTTATTTCCCATCGTTGTTTACGCAGTGCCAACAGGTTAATTTCTAAAGCACCTGCAAATAACAAAAATCCAAGCATGCCTTTTAAAAGCAATTCATTAAAATTAATACTGGCTACAACTTGCGTCATTTCTAATGCAGTTGTATCGCCTAATAACTTAACTGAAATAATTAATAACAACGATATAACAACCGAGCCCGTTGTTATAGCAATCGTTGTTTGCATTTTAAGAACATACTGGTTTGCATAAGCAATAAAAATTGCGATAGCAGAGAGAAAACAAATGAGATACCAAGCATTCATTGGCTAACCTTAAATTTATTTTAGAGAACAAAAAAGAGCGAATTAAACGAGCCGTATATTACTCCTGTGACTAGGCTGTGTCACAGTATTTATGGGGCTTTTAGCACTTTTTTTATGTCTTTAGGAGACATATAGTTAATGCAAATTTACTGGTGTTATTGCTTGTAATGAAGAGATTAATACAAAGTTGCCTAGGCAACGTAGTGGCTAATTAATGCCGTTAATTGAATAAAGTAAACGCGGCTATTTTGCGGGTGTAATAGTGTAATTTAGTGTAAATATATGTATACAATTTGTATCTGTTTAAGGTTTTACTGATTTTGTGTATTTTTTAACCTGCTGTAATTTCTGTTGTTCTTACGTTTCCTAATACTTTACTTGTAAATTAAATGTTTAATTTTCATAACTCAAATTTGTAACATAAGCTTGATCCTTAATCGGGTACAAGTAGTTCCGGTTAATACAAATCCACTACAAACTAAATATTTTGACGGAGCGTAAACGTGAATTTATCAAAAATCACATTAGCAACTTTTGCTGCTTTAACCTTGGTTCAAGCAACAGATGCAGTAGCTGCGAACAAGAAATACCTAAATCAACAAACGGCTTTAAATAACATGATGCAATCAAATTCTGCATCCATTTTATCTACTAGCCCTAAAGACTTGATTGGGTTAAGTGTAAGGAACGAGTTAGTTGTATTAAAAGAGTTTATAAGTAATAACGGTGAAGTAACTCGCCGATATCAGCAAACATATCAAGGTTTACCAGTAATTGGTGACACTTTAAGCCTTTCATTTAAAAATGGCATGCTTAAAAAAGCCCATGGCGCTGCGGTGTACGATATTGAAGGCGATATAAACGATGTAAGCGCTAAATTATCTGTAAAACAAGCCATGCTTCAAAGCCAAAATGTAGGCATAGCTGCAAAAACTAAAGGTTTAAAAAAACACAATGAGAAATCAAGGTTAGCGATTTGGGTTGATCAACAAAGTAAGGCGCATTTGGTGTATGAAGTATCGTATGTAACCTACGGCAAATCGCCATCACGCCCTTATCAAATAATCGATGCTAATACCGGTGAGGTTTTGCTCAGCTACGATAACTTACAACATGCTGATGCTACGGGACCAGGGGGGAATCTCAAAACAGGTAAATACATTTACGGTACTGACTTTAGCAACCTAGATGTGTCTCAATCTGGTAACACCTGTGTTATGGATAATGCCAATGTAAGAACTATAAATCTCAATGGCGGCACAAGTGGCTCTGCTGCCCATTCATTTACTTGCCCTGAGAATACAGTAAAAGAGATAAATGGGGCTTATTCGCCGCTTAACGATGCTCATTATTTTGGTAACGTTATTTTTAATATGTATAACGACTGGGTGGGATCGCCACCGCTAAGTTTTCAGTTAAAAATGCGCGTACATTATTCAAGTAATTATGAAAATGCATTTTGGGATGGCAGTGCAATGACCTTTGGCGATGGGCAAAGCACTTTTTACCCACTCGTAAGCCTTGATGTATCAGCACATGAGGTAAGCCATGGCTTTACCGAACAGAATTCTGGCTTAATTTACAGCGGTAAGTCTGGTGGCTTAAATGAAGCTTTTTCAGATATGGCTGGTGAAGCGGCTGAGTATTACATGAAAGGCACTAACGATTGGTTAGTTGGACAAGATATTTTTAAAGGCAATGGCGCGCTCCGCTATATGAATAACCCATCACAGGATGGACGCTCTATAGATAATCAAGGTAGTTATACCTCTGGCATGGATGTGCACTATAGCTCGGGTGTATTTAACAAAGCATTTTATAACCTTGCTACTACATCCGGCTGGGATACTAAAAAAGCATTTGTAGTCATGGCACGTGCAAATCAGCTTTATTGGAGTGCGAGTACAAATTGGGATTTAGCTGGTAACGGCGTTATGGACGCTGCATGTGACTTAAATTACAACCCAAGCGATGTACAAGCTGCATTGGCGGCAGTGGGAGTTACTTCAAACCTAAGTGCAGGGAGCGATTGCTCGAGCACGCCTGTGCCTACGGATGAAGCGTTAACAAATAAAGTGGCACGTACGGGGATCAGCGGCTCTGCAAAATCGCAGATGTTTTTTACACTCGATGTACCAGCGGGGGCAACAGATCTTGAGTTTAATACCGCTGGTGGCTCGGGCGATGCAGATTTATATGTAATGTTTGGAAGTAAACCCACACTGAATACGTATGACTGTAAAAGTACCACCTCTTCAAGCACTGAAAACTGCAGTATTTCGAACGTTCAAGCAGGCACCTACTATGTAATGGTAGAAGCATGGAATGCTATAGCTGATGTATCGCTTACTGGGAGTTTTAACAATTCAACAGGAGGCGTAACACCGATTAACAGAACCGAGTCTAATATTAGTGTTTCAACTAATAGCTGGGCTCGATTTACTCAAGACTTAGGAGCGGGCTATAGTAATTTAACCGTTACTATTTCTGGTGGAAGTGGCGATGCCGATCTTTATGTAAATTATGGTTCGGCGTCGAGTACGTCAACTTATTTGTGTAGACCTTATAAAAATGGCAACAGTGAAACGTGTTCGTTTGATAACCCACAATCAGGTACCTGGTACCTAGATTTAAGAGGGTACAGTAATGCAAGCGGAGTAACACTGAGTGTGTCTGCTAATTAAACATTGATACCAGGGGCCTAGTGCCCCTTTTTAATTTTATGGATACCAGTATTGCCAATTATAAGGAATACCAATGAAACCTTTTAAACTACTAAGTGCGCTGAGCTTATTTACTACAATGGGCGTTGTAGCACAAAGTGAAACAAACAAAGTGTGGGTAAGTATAGATTCAACTGCAGCGGCACATTATGAGTATACCCAGCATGGATTAGTACAAAGATTGCCCTTTGCACAGCGCTCAAAAAGTGCGCTTGAAAATATAGACTTGGTAAATATACCTGCTGATCAGGTAAATAATCTAAGCGAATTTATGCACCACAATTATAATCGGTGCGGTGGGTTTGTGGCACATGATTCATGGCAAGAGGCGAGCAGTTACGCAACACAATTAGCCGCGGCGCATACTATACAAAATACATTAGCATTTAGTTATTCTATTGATAACGAACAAACAGTACAAAATTTAATGTCATCAATTAGCACCGTTAACCTCGATAGCACTGTTAACTCTTTAACCAGTTTTAATAATCGTTATTACACCTCACAAACAGGGATAGATGCTGCAAATTGGTTAAACACATATTGGCAACAAATAGCGCAAAGTCGCAGTGATATTAGCATTGCAACTTACCCGCATAATTGGGCGCAATCGTCGGTTATAGTGACAATTGAAGGCAATGAAAAAGCAGATGAAATTGTTATTATTGGCGGCCACCTTGATTCGATAAATCAGTCAAACCCAAGTAATGGACGTTCACCCGGTGCTGATGATAACGCCTCAGGCATTGCTGTGCTATCAGAGGCGCTGCGCGCTATTGTACAAACTAATTACAAACCACAGCGTACGATTCAAATTATGGCGTTTGCAGCGGAAGAAGTCGGCCTTAGAGGTTCAAGTGATATTGCAAACAGCTACCAATCGCAGGGTAAAAATGTAGTGGGCATGGTGCAGTTTGATATGACAGGCAATAATGGCAGCCTTGAAGATATAGTTATGATGACTGATTACACTAACAATGCACAAAATCAGTTTTTAGCAGCGCTTTTAGATACCTACTTACCGCAATTAAATTATGGATTTGATCAGTGTGGTTATGGGTGTTCTGATCATGCGTCATGGTATCAGCAAGGGTTTGCAGCCTCTATGCCTTTTGAATCAAAAATGGGCGATATAAACCCGCTTATTCACACCCAAAACGATAACCAGTTTGATGCTCAACATGCCAGTAAATTCGCCAAGTTGGCAGTAAGTTATGTTGCCGAAATGGCTAAAAATGCCGGCGATACCGCGCCCCCTACTAATTACCAATTAACCAATGGGCAAACACTCAGTGGGATCACAGGGGTTGCAAAAGAGCAGTTTATTTACACATTAGCTGTGCCACAAAGTGCGAGCAATTTAAATTTTATTACGACTGGGGGCACAGGCGATGCAGACTTATATGTACGCTACAATCAAGCACCTACGCTGAACGATTATGATTGTAAAAGCACTACCTCAAGTAGTAATGAACGTTGCGATATTAACCCCTCTAGTGAAGGAGTTTACTATGTGATGGTACACGCATGGAATGCGATAGAAAATGTATCCCTAACCGGAAGTTACAATGAAGGGGGGAGTATTGAGCCTATCAATCGGAGCATTACAAACATAAATGTTTCTGCTGGGAGCTGGCAGCGCTTTAGTCAAAGTTTAAATACGCAGTACGCATCATTAGATATAACAATGTCTGGTGGCAGTGGCGATGCTGATTTATATGTAAACTTTGGCACTCCTTCTAGTGATTCTGAGTACTTGTGCAGGCCATATAAAAATGGCAATAGCGAAACCTGTTCGTTTTCTGCGCCACAAACAGGTAATTGGTATATCGATTTAAAAGGGTATAGCAATGCCAGCAATGTCACGTTATCTATAAATGCACAATAACGTGTAAAGGGGTGTGAGCCCCTTTGCAAAATTCTAATTTCAATTGGCTTGCCCTTATAGCCAGGCTTACGTAAAATCTCGCTATTATTTTTTGTAAAGTGACTGGTATTATCAAACAGCTGTTTAGTGCAACCGGGCCGTTAGCGTTATCTTTAGATGGATACACGCCTCGCCAACCTCAAATTGATATGGCCGTTGCCGTTAACGATGCATTAAAAAATAGCACGCAGTTAGTGGTTGAAGCGGGCACTGGTACAGGTAAAACGTTTGCCTATTTAGCGCCTGCCCTTAAATCTAAAGGTAAAACAATTATCTCTACAGGCTCTAAGGCCTTGCAAGAGCAGTTATACCACCGCGATTTACCTCAGCTAGTAAAAGCACTTAATGCATCTAAAAAAACCGCATTATTAAAAGGGCGCGCTAATTATCTGTGTACTTATAGGCTAAACCAACATGTAGCCCACGTACCAACAGACGATCCTGATGTAATGCATCAACTTGCTATGGTTGCAAAATTTGCCAGTGAAACACACTCGGGTGATTTAGCTGATTGTATTGGTATTGAAGAAGATGCCAAAGTACTGCCCTATGTTAATTCGACAGCCGATAATTGTTTAGGCAAAGAGTGTCCAGACTTTCAATCATGTTATATACGCAAAGCGCGTTTAAATGCAGCCGAAGCGGATGTAGTGGTTATAAACCATCATTTATTTTTTGCTGATATGGCAGTAAAAGACTCCGGTTTTGCCGAACTTATGCCCACCGCCGACGCATATATTTTTGACGAAGCACACCAGCTTAGCGAAATTGCTAGTGACTACTTTGGTGAAAGTATTAGCACTAAAAAGCTGGTGGATTTAATTAACGATTTACGCGCTATTTACCGTGCAGAAATTCCCGATATGCTGCAGCTTGGCAAAAGCCTTAATAAGCTTGAAACCAGTGTGGCTGATTTACGTTTACAGTTTGGTGTAGATGGTAGCCGAGGTGATTGGCGCGAAAAGCTCAGCGATAAATTAATTTGCGCAGCGCTGCATCGGGTAATTAGCGATTTAGACTTTGTTTATCAGGTATTAAAACTGTGCCTAGAGCGCAGTGATAAAATAGAGCACCCGTTTGAGCGCACTTTAGCGTTTAAAGGTCAGTTAGAGCGTGTTTTTGATACCGCACAAACGGGCTTTAGCTATTGGTACGAAACCACGCGGCGCTATTTAACGGTTAATATTACGCCACTTAATGTCTCTGCTAAATTTGCTCAAATGATGAAAGACACCGGTGCAGGGTTTGTATTTACCTCAGCCACGTTATCGGTTGATAATAAGCTTGATCACTTTAATGCAAGTTTAGGTATTACTCCTGCGCAAAGTATGATGGTTGATAGCCCCTTTGATTATCCTAATCAGGCGCTTTTATGCTTACCACGATATTTGCCTGAATCGCACGCAGAGAACATGCCTCATGCAATTATAAAATTAACCCTAGAGCTGATTAAATCGGCTAAAGGGCGTTGCTTTGTGCTGTTTACAAGTTACCGAATGATGCATTTGGTGGCTGAGGGGTTAACCACACAAATGGACTACCCAGTTTATATGCAAGGGCAAATGTCTAAGCGTATAATACTGGAAAAATTTACGCGCCATGGTAATGCGGTCTTGTTAGGTACTGCCTCGTTCTGGGAAGGGGTTGATGTACGTGGTAGCACGCTAAGCTGTGTTATTATCGACAAGTTACCTTTTGCAGCACCGGATGACCCATTACTGCAAGCCAAAATGCAAGATTGCCAAATGCAAGGCAAAGACCCGTTTGCTCATATACAGTTACCGCAAGCTGTTATAGCGCTTAAGCAGGGCGTGGGGCGTTTAATACGAGATAACAAAGATAAAGGCGTGCTGGTTATTTGCGACAACCGATTAGTAACGCGCCAATATGGCCAAGTATTTTTAAAAAGCTTACCGCCGATGCGCCGCACGCGAAGCTTAGAAGATGCAAACACATTTTTAAAACACATTAACTAGAGTACTAAAATGATTAAAAGTAATATTCTTGCCCTAGACGCCTCAACAGAAGCGTTATCTATAGTTTTACACTTTGAGGGGCAAACATTTCATCATTTTGAAGAATGCCCACAGCAACATAGTCAAAAAATACTCCCTTTAGTTGATGAGCTTCTTAATAAAGCACAGTGTAAATTAAAAGACTTAGACGTTATTGGCTTTGGCCAAGGGCCAGGTAGCTTTACCGGTGTACGCATTAGTGTTGCTATTGCACAAGGGTTAGCTTATTCAGCCAATTTACCATTAGTGGGTGTATCAACCTTGGCAATTATGGCCCAGCAAGCGTACGAACAAACGCAGGCGCCAGTCGTGTATTCAGCTATAGATGCGCGTATGGGAGAAATTTATTTTGCCCAATACCAGGTAAATAACGCACGCATGGAGTTGGTAAATGAAGAGTGTGTTATAAAACCTGATTTATTAAGCAAAGAGCACATAAGCAGTGAAGAGTTACACGCGATTGCCGTTGGCACGGGATTTAAAAGTTACCCTGATGCACTTAAAAACGTTAGCAATATAACCATAAATACAGCCATTACTTTGCCAGATGCTCGCTATATGCTTAGCCATGTAGATACGGCCTTTTTAAAGGGCGAGGTTGTTAAAGCAAGTGATGCGCAACCTAAATATGTGCGCGATACCGTAACATGGAAAAAACTACCGGGTCGCGAATAAGCACAAGAGTTGCAAATTGGGTGTTTTTAAATCATAATTTTTAATATGTTTATTGTTGGAAGTTATCTATGACTTTGCCAATTGGTGCTGGTTTTTTTACGGGGGATATTCCTGCAAAGGTTACCTCTACAAAAATTATACCCTCTAAACCACAAGGTTTAGCGGATGATAGCGCCAGTCAAAAAACAAACACAGATTATGTAAAAAGTAGTAAAGCGGGTGTAGAGCTTGCTAATCAATACTTTAGTCAAAGCACTCGTAACGCAAAGTATAGCCAAACTATTTATGACCAACCAAGCCCAACGGTGAGTAAAGCAATTTCAACATATACAGAATTTGCAAATTTAGAGCGTCGCGCCGAAGTACAAGATTTAATAGGCGTCGATATATACGCTTAGCCCCAGTAATAGTAAAAAATAAAAAGCCCGAACACAGGTTCGGGCTTTTTGCGTTAGCTTATAGCTACTGTTTAATAAAGCCAATTAGTTTATCGGCAATATCTGTATTATTTTGAGCACCGTTAAAGTGTTCACTGCCTTTACCGTAGGCAAATACTTGTACATCTACAGCGGTGTGTCCGCCTGTTGTCCAACCAGTAAAGCTGGCGTCACTAATAATACTTTTAATGGCTAAATTAAGCGCTGTTTCGCCCATTTTTTTCGCTTGTTCAAGTTTTACTTTATTAGCCGGTGTATATTCAATACCTGTGTTGGCGCGCCAAATAGGCTCTAGGTCATCAGCAGCGAGTAATTGCTTTGTCAGCTCAACGGCTGTTGCTTTAACGCCTTTAATAACTTCTGTATCCCACTTATATTGTCCGTGCGCACCGAGGGTTAACCCACCAGTTGAATGATCTGCAGTAACCACTAATAAAGTATCAGGGTTTTTATCAATATAGGCTTTTGCTTTTTCAATCGACTGTGCAAAGTCATCCATTTCGGCCATGGCACAGGCTACATCGTTAGCATGTCCACACCAATCAATTTGGCTGCCTTCAATCATGACAAAAAAGCCGTCTTTATTTTGGCCGTCGAGTAAATCAAATGCTTTAGCTGTTAGTTGCGTTAAGTGGTTTGAATTAGCATCAAGCGCAAACGGCAGGCCCATTGGGGCGTATAAGCCAAGTGCCGGTACTTGTGTGATCTGACCAAGGTTTTTTATATCATCGCTATATTGATAACCAGCTGCTTTAAATTCATCCACGAGGTTACGGTCTTCTCTAATAAAATACTGCGTACCGCCGCCTAGCATTAAATCAACAGGGAGTTTACCGGCAATTTTGTTATCTATGTATTCATTAGCAATCGCATCGTAATTTCGACGTGATTCGTTATGTGTAGCAAAACTAGCTGGGGTGGCATGGTTAATTTGCGAGGTAGCTACTAATGCTGTTGTCATACCGCGTTCTTTTGCTATTTCTAGCATGGTTTTAACGGGCTTTTTGTCTGTATCGACTGCAATAGCACCATTATAACTTTTGTGACCGCTACTCAGTGCGGTTGCACCTGCAGCACTGTCGGTAACATAAGTGTGATCGTCAGGGTAAGTACGCGCCATGCCTGTTAAAATAGTATCAAATACGGTTGTTTCAATCTGCTTGGTGGTTGGATCATCTTTAAAATAACGATAAGCGGTTGTATAGGCAGGACCCATCCCGTCACCAATCATATAAATTACATTTTTAGGTGCATCGCTAGCATAAACACTGGTAGATGCACATAAAAGCGCTAATAAGCTAAGTTGGTTTTTCATTTTTATCCCTATGAATGTGCTGTTTAAATAGCACCACAATTGTATATGGTTACGGCGTGTTGAATTTGCAGCATAAATACCAAATATGCGCTGCCCAAGAATTCTTTCTAAGGCGATTAAGTTTTTTGCTAGGTTTTTACTCAGCCCACAAGGTTACAAACCTCGTAACAGGATTTAACCGCCCGTAGATTGAACAAGTTTCAATCCACAAAGTTCAATACGCCCTTGTATAATAATGAAATGAAGTAAGAATAAAAAGCAAAGTATATAAACAGGTTTGGCTAATTGTCACTAAAACAATACAACCATTTTTTTAGGTTATGTTAATTATAGTGTAATGAATATAGTGGTATACATTACTTACCTGAAGAGTATTTAAGCTCTGTTTGTAATTATTTATTGAATTAATGAAACTTAAAATATTTTAAGTTGTTGAAATTAAATACATAATTAAAATTCAAAAGTTAACCTTACAAATAAAGTGGTCTTTATAAATATAAAAAATATAAAAACTTTTGGTATTAGAGGTCTGACAACTAGTATGTTATAAATAATGTCGCACGTTAAAAAGAGGTGTCTGTTGCAGCCATTTGAAATAAAAACAAGAAATATAACATTGCGTGGCTTACAAAAAGGCACTGGCGATGAGCTGGTTATAGCCTTGCATGGGTGGCTAGATAACAGTAATAGTTTTACACCTATGCTAGATAAAGTTAACCCGCAGCATACTTGGTATTGTGTTGAGTTTGCTGGGCATGGGCTATCTGATTGGCGCGCACAGGACGCTCATTATTATTTTGTTGATTATATTGACGATGTGTACCAACTTATAAAGAGCTTAGGGGCAAAAAAGGTACATTTAGTCGGCCATTCAATGGGCGCAATGGTGGCTGGTTTATTTGCTAGTTGTTTTAGTGAGTATGTGCATTCAGTTACCTTTATTGAAGGGATTGGCTGTGTTACAACCCCCAGTGATGAAGTATGTGAGCAATTAAAAGGGGCGATACTGAACAGAGAGCGCGCCTACAATAAAAAAAAGCGCGTTTATAAATCGCAATCAGCGATTATCGATGCGCGTGCAAATACAACAGATTTAAATAACGAACTGATCACCTTATTGATGAGTCGTAATATTAAGCAAAGTGAACTAGGGTATGAGTTAACAACAGACCCTAAGCTTAAAAATCACTCAGGTTTTAGGTTTGATGAAGCGCAATGTATTGGTGCAATAAAACAATTAATTGCACCAAGCCAATTAATTTTAGGTAACCAAGGTTATTCGTTTGTAAAACAAAATTTGGCCAAGTATATTAGCTATTACAACAACTTGAAGGTAATTAATGTAGATGGCGGGCATCATTGCCATATGCAAAGCAGTGGGTTATGTTTTGAGCATATTCAAGCCTTTATGCTGCAAAATGGTGCATGTTAATTGTAAATTAGCGCCAAATGTGGGATTATTCCTGCATTAGAGTATTTGCTCAATTGTTAAAGTGCCTTACTTAGATTAAGGTTAATAAAAATATAATTATAAACAGGGGCTAAGAGTGGAAAAAATCTGGCTTAAGCGCTACCCAGAAGGTATGCCTGAAACAATCGATCCTGAGCATTACAACTCGTTACTCGAAGTGTTCGAAAAAAGTTTTACCGATTACAAAGATTTACCTGCATTTACGAATATGGGTAAAACATTATCGTATGATGAAATAGATACAGCGACACAACGTGTTGCCTCGTATATTCAAAATGATTTAGGTTTGAAAAAAGGCGACAAAGTTGCCGTAATGATGCCTAACTTGTTACAAACGCCTATCGCTATTTTAGGTATTTTACGTGCAGGGTGTGTGGTGGTTAACGTAAACCCACTTTACACAGTACGAGAGCTTGAGCATCAATTAAAAGACTCTGACGCGTCAGCTATTTTTATATTGGCTAACTTTGCAGACACGCTTGAAAAAGCACTTGCAAAAACTGATGTAAAACACATTGTTGTTACCCAAGTGGGCGACATGGTGGGTGGTATTAAAAAGCATATCGTTAATTTTGTGGTTAAATACATAAAAAAAATGGTACCCAGCTACAACCTGCCAAATACAATTAAGTTTTCAGATGTGTTAGCAGGTGACCCTGCAAAGTATACGCGTCCAGAAATGAGCTTATCTGATCTGGCCTTTTTACAATACACGGGTGGTACAACCGGCGTATCTAAAGGGGCGATGTTAAGTCATGGCAACATGGTTGGTAACCTTGAGCAAGTATCGGGCTGTTTAGATAAAGTATTAGACCGTGGTACTGAAGTTGTTGTTACTGCATTACCGCTTTATCATATATTTGCGTTAACGGCTAACTGCTTAACGTTTATGAAATACGGTGGTTTGAATGTATTAATTACAAACCCACGTGATATGCCAGCATTTGTTAAAGAGCTTAATCAGCATAAATTTACTGCTATTACCGGTGTAAATACCCTGTTTAACGGGTTACTTAATACACCAGGGTTTGCAGAGCTTGATTTTAGTCATTTAAAAATGTCATTAGGTGGCGGTATGGCGGTACAACGTCCTGTAGCTGAAAAATGGCAAAAAGTGACTAATTCTAAATTAATGGAAGGTTACGGTTTAACTGAGTGTGCACCGCTTGTAACTGTAAGCCCGTACGATTTAGAAGCTTATAATGGCTCTATTGGTTTACCTGCTCCTAATACCGAAATTAAGCTAATGCTTGAAAACGGAGAAGAAGCGGCAAAAGGTGAACCCGGTGAGCTATGGGTTAAAGGCCCACAAGTTATGCTAGGTTACTATAACCGCCCAGATGCAACCGCAGAATGTTTGCAAGATGGCTGGTTTGCTACCGGCGATATTGCCACATACGACGATGAAGGTTTCTTCTATATTGTTGACCGCAAAAAAGACATGATCATTGTATCGGGCTTTAATGTGTTCCCAAATGAGATAGAAGAAGTGGTTGCCATGCACGACGGCGTACTAGAAGTAGCGGCTATTGGTATTCCGCACGATGTAAGTGGCGAACAAGTTAAAGTTTTTGTTGTTAAAAAAGACCCTTCTTTAACTGAAAAAGATATAATAAATCACTGTCGTGATAATTTAACTAATTACAAGGTGCCTAAACTCGTTGAGTTTAAGGATGAGTTACCTAAAACAAATGTAGGTAAAATTCTCAGAAGAGCCCTAAAAGATTAGTAAACTATAAAAAAGCCGGCATTAGCCGGCTTTTTTATTGTAGGAGATTAAGTGCAATACCAATTGATCGAAACACAAAATCAACTCAATACCTTTGTTGAGCAAATAAAAAACAAGCCTATTTTAGCCATAGACACAGAGTTTATGCGCCGCCGTACTTTGTACCCTGAAGTTGCACTTATTCAAGTATATGATGGTGAGCATCTTGCCCTTATAGATCCACTTGCCGAACTCTCGTTATTTGAATTTTGGCAAATATTACAAGATCCATCAGTACTGAAAGTGTTGCATTCACCCTCAGAAGATATTGAAGTATTTCAAAAATATGCAGGCTTTGTACCCGCTCCATTGTTTGATACACAATTTGCTCTTCAGCTTTTAGGCGAAGGCAACTGTATGGGCTTTGCGCTAATGGTAAAAGAGCTATTAGGCATAGAAATAGACAAAAGTGAATCGCGAACTAATTGGCTACAGCGCCCATTAACTAAAAAGCAGCTCGATTATGCAGCCGCTGATACGTTTCATTTACTGCCTTGTTTTGAACTAATAATAGAGCGTATAAATAAAGCTGAGCTATTTGATATTGTCATAAATGAGAGCGAGTTAATTGCAAATAAACGCGCCTTTCAAACCCCAGATGAGCTACTTTACAAAGATATAAAAAACGCATGGCAACTAAAACCACACGAGCTCGCGGTATTAAAAGAATTAGCTGTATGGCGTCGTAATAAAGCTATTCGTAAAAATTTAGCGCTTAACTTTGTGCTTAAAGAGCAGAACATGACGGAAATAGCTAAACGAGGGCCCTCGAGCTTAAATACGCTGAGACAAATTCCGGGTGTTGAGTCAATGGAAGTAAACCGCTCAGGGGTCGAAATACTAAAGTGTATTGAAAAGGCCAAAGCACTCCCGGTTGATGAGCATCCACCTGTACTTAAACGTTTAATTGATTTTCCGGCTTATAAAAAAGTAGCTAAAGATATTAAACAAAAAATTGCGAAAGTAGCAAAAGAGCAGGGTATACCAGAGGATGTAATGGCCTCTAAGAAGCAAATTAATCAGCTTATTAGCTGGAATTGGAAACTCACCGATGAGCAAAAGGTAAATCATATTAAACCTGATTTACTTAATTCTTGGCGCTACAGTTTTGTTAAAGAAGCTCTCAAGGAGTGGGATAATTAAACCCACTTTTTAAGCTAACAGGCTATGTTATACCAATTCGCAATAATATTTAATCATTTTTAGGGGCTAAACGTGTCGCTATCTGCGTTAAAAAATTCTCATTTAGAACAACTAAATAGCGATTTTTTTGCCTTGCAATCAACACGTTTTTCCATCCTCAATATAGATGACTTAATTATGCGAATTGGTATTAAAAATCGGGCGCTACGCTGAACGTTAAACGCTTATGTGTAATGGGGTGATCTAGCGCCAAATACTCGGCATGTAAGTGTAACCTGTTGGCTTTTTTACCGTAATGTGTGTCACCAATAATAGGCATATTCAGCCCTAAGTGGTGAGCGCAGTGTACCCTTAACTGGTGAGTGCGTCCCGTTTTAGGGTAGAGCTGTAGGCGTGTAATATTGTTTTTACGTTCAAGCACCTGCCATGTAGTAAGTGCGGGTTTGCCGTTTTTATAACAAACAAGCTGGCGTGGCTTATCGTCAAAATCAAGTCGCAATGGTAGCTCTATCTTGCCACTGTCCTTAGGCACAATACCATCAACCAGCGCAATGTAACGTTTATCAATAGTGCGGGCAATAAATTGCTTTTGTAGTGCTTTGTGGGCTCGTTTATTGAGCGCCACCACTAATAAACCTGATGTAGACATATCTAGTCTGTGCACAATTAACGGGCCTGTAGCGTGTGGAAATTGCGTTTGAATACGTAAATACACAGAATCTTCAATATTGACACCTGGTACAGATAAAAACTCGCTGGGTTTGTTTACAATAACAATATCATCGTCTTGATAGACTATCGGCAGCGTTTTACCTTCAGCAGGGTTAACGAGTAGCGGGTTATCTTCTATGCTGAGGCCTTTTAACATGTGCGATAAAATAGGTTGGCACTTACTGTAGCAAGAAGGGTAATAGTTTTTATGTTGGCGTATTGCCGATTTAGGTGCGGCCCCCCACCAAAACTCAGCCATAGCCACTGGCTTTAAGTTATTAAGATAAGCGTATTGTAATAGCTTGGGCGCAGCGCAATCTCCCGCACCTGATGGCGGAGTATGCTCTGGCAATACTGCAAATATGGCATTGAGATCTTTAACTTCATGCTCTGCATTTAAAAACTGGTACTGTGCAAACACTTGCTTTTGTAGGTTTTTAGATAAGATTTTACGGCGTTTTTTTAACTGTTTTATTTCGTCGTGTAGGGCATTAAGCGCCTGCTGTTGCTGAGTTATTTTATCATGCCAGTGATCTTTTATGCTTTGATAGTGTTTTTTATCTTCTATGCTTTGTTTGGCCAGTTCATTCAAGCTTGCTTGTTGCACAGGCGTTATTGCTTGGCTGTGCTCAATTACAAGTGCACTGCGCGCCTTTTTACGTGTTTTTCTATTGGCTTGCATTACGCTTTGTTGAGCGTGTAACTGCTGCTCAAACGCGGCTCTATCGGCATTTAATGACGCTGTTAATTTATTCAATGTACTTGCATTTTCTAGGGCATGTATTTGCGCATTTATGTCGTTAATTATTTTACTTTCTTTTAAATAACCCACATCTTCCAGTGCCATTGTAGATACATTAGGCACGCATTTTATATCGGTATTTAAATTTTCGAGCTGGCCTGAATACGCCGCTAAAAAGCCAAGTTGTTGTTGCTGGTTTTGTACAACCAGTACACCAAACATTTTGCCATCATTCGTTGCTGTATTGCTGCTGTCATTTTCGTTATACGGTAAATGCGTTTCAAGTTGCTGCTGCAATTGTGTTGCGGCTAAAACAGATAACGGATGAGGCTGGTAGTAAAACGGAAACGTAAATTTATCTGGAAGCGGTATAGAATCTACGGAGCAATCAAATAAAGTAAAACAAGAAGCGTGATTTAACATAGCAAAGTAATAGCAGGCATAAAGCAAAGTAATAGGTCCATAATAACATATTCACTTAAGGGGTACTTGCTTAATCCTCTGCGGTTACTAAACCGCGCTTAGCTAAAAAGCGTACTAATGATAGTGTTAGGTTTTCTCTGCGTGCATTATTTGGCCATACCGCGTAATAACCAAGCGGCTTAAGTTGCCAGTTAGGTAAAATGTGAATGAGCTCTTCTCGTGCTAATTGTTTTTTTACTAGGTTTTCGGGTAATATGCCAAGACCCAAGTTTTCAGATACAAAGTGACTTATTGCAAGCGCACTATTTACATTTACGCGCGACTTTTCACAAATACACACCACTTCGCCATTTGGAGAGGTAAAATCTACAGTGCTGCCGCGCATACTAAAATGAACCCAATCCCACTGTTTTAAATCGTTTGGGTGCGTAGGGGGTTGATGCTTACTCGCGTACTTACTTGAAGCAACTAAAAAGCGTTTACTCTCTCCAATTTTGCGCGCCATGAGTGAGCTGTCTTCTAGCCAGCCAACTCGAATACTTAAATCGAGCCCTTCATCCATTATATTTATTACTTGGTCTGTGTAATTAAGAGACAAGTTGATTTTTGGGTAGGTTTGCACAAATTCTGCTATCGCGGCTGAAATCTCGGAGCTTGCTAAAAAGGCGGGCAGCGATATTTTTAAAGACCCTATAGGCTCATCACCCACAGAGTTAATTTCGTTCAAACCTGCCTCTGCGTGTTTTGTTATGTTTTCTACGTGGGCGTAAAATTTTTCACCTTCAGGGGTAAGCGACAATTTACGGGTTGTTATATGTAATAAAGTGACGCCTAAAAACTGTTCTAAGTCAGAAACACTATGGCTTACACGTGAAGGTGCTATGCCAAGCTCCTTAGCTGCAATACGAAATGAACCGCCAGTAACCACTTTGGCAAAAAAAGCCATGTGTCGTAAATAGTTAATCATTGTTCTGAAAGTCGGAATTGTATTGTGCCGTTATTGTATCTATTCGCTTGTGTATCTAAAAGTTATATTAACTGCGAATTCAACATTAGCCTTACAGCCCAATAATTTGGCTGTTAAAAAAATCAGGAATGACAATGAACACATTACAAAAAACTATAGTTGCCGCAATTGCTTTAGCGTGTACCACGCCTACTTTAGCTAGTGCAGAGGGATTTTATGGAACTGCACATGTAGGCTATAGTTCGCAAGCAAATGACTCTCAAGCCATTGGTAACAATATTGCCGTAGATGCCGATTTTCCACCTGAATTTGATGCCGGTGAGGGCAGTGTAGGCAGTATTGGTTTAGGTTATCAGTTCAATCCTCAATTTAGAGTAGAGGCGCGTATTAGCTATCATGATACCGATTATAGCGATACAAAAGTTGGCGTGGGTGCACGCGAAGGTGAGTAGTATGTATTAAAGGGGGATTTAAAAACCACCACTTATACAATTGAAGGCTTTTACGCCTTATATTAAAGCGGGGTTAGGGGTTGCCGATAACAGCTATTCTGCAAAGTTAGGTGGTGCAGGCATTAGCGCCTTTGACGCATTCGATGGAAATGTTGATGGCTATTACGATGCGTATGCTGATGACGATTCAACTGAATTTACATGGAATATTGGTGCAGGGGTTAACTATCAAATAACTAAAACTATGTCGTTATACACAGAGTATCAATACATTGAATTTGGTGATGTGCAAACGGGGCAAGATGCATTTACTGATGGCTTTAAAATTGACAGTGCAGCAAGTCATGAGTTTTTACTTGGTTTACGTGTAAACTTTTAAATTTAAAACACAACACAATGCACCACATACGTGTAGTGAGTGTGTAAAGCAAAAAGCGGCATTTTAAATGCCGCTTTTAGTTGTGCTACTTTTTTTCTTCGTCAGGTAATGTCACGTTGAGTTCAAGTACCGCTAAATCATCTTCGTTTTGATCAAACTGTACCTGCACTGCATCAGTGTTTACATTTACGTACTTACGGATCACATCTAAAATATCTTGTTTTAATTGTGGTAAGTAATCCGGTGTTCCGCGTTGCGAACGCTCGTGCGCGACAATGATCTGCAATCGCTCTTTTGCTAATGACGCGCTATTTTTCTTTTCTGAGCGGAAGTAGTCAAGTAAAGACACATTAACCTCCAAAAATCCGTTTAAATAAGCCTTTTTTCTCAACATCTAAGAAGCGAAAATCGACTGTTTCACCGAGTAAGCGATTGATTGCATCAGCGTATGCTTGCCCTGCATCTGAATCACCATCAAGTATTACTGGCTGGCCTGAATTAGACGCACTTAATACCGCTTGCGACTCAGGGATAACACCAAGTAAAGGAATCGACAGAATATCTTTAACATCTTCTACCGATAACATTTCACCCTTTTCAACTCGCTCAGGGTTGTAGCGTGTTAATAATAAGTGTTCTTTAATATTTTCTAGGCCTTCTTCAGCACGTTTTGATTTGCTGTGTAAAATACCTAAAATTCTGTCTGAATCTCGAACCGAAGATACTTCAGGGTTTGTTGTTACAATTGCTTCATCAGCAAAGTACATCGCCATCATTGCGCCGGCTTCAATACCTGCAGGTGAATCACACACAATGTAGTCAAAGTCTTCTTTTAGTTCGTTTAAAACGCGCTCTACGCCTTCACGGGTAAGGGCGTCTTTATCACGTGTTTGTGATGCGGGTAGTAAAAATAATTTTTCAACGCGTTTATCTTTAATAAGCGCTTGATTTAGGTTGGCTTCGCCGTTTATTACGTTTACAAAATCGTATACTACGCGGCGCTCACACCCCATAATTAAATCTAGATTACGTAAGCCAATATCAAAATCGATAATAACTGTTTTATAGCCTTTTAAAGCTAAACCGGTGCCTATTGCAGCACTTGATGTTGTTTTACCAACACCGCCTTTACCAGAGGTAACGACAATTACTTTTGCCATGAGATTTATCCTTTAACCAAAGCTGAAATTTCTAATGATTCGTTTTTTTGTTGTATTTGTACTGCATTGCCCCAGTGCTCACCTTGTAATGAGTCGCTGATCCAGTAATTGCCATCAATTGAAACCAATTCGGCTTCGAGCTTTTGGCAATAAATGCAGGCGTCTTTAATCCCTTTAGCACCTGCAATAGCGCGCCCGCGTAAGGTGCCATAAATATGCACATTACCATCGGCTATTACTTCTGCACCATGGCTAACTGCACCAAGTACAATTAAGTCTCTGTCTTTTGCATAAACTTGCTGCCCTGAGCGTACCGTGCCATTAATTACTTGCGCAGGTAGGTACACGTTTTTTTCAACAATAGAGGTATTTGGCGCCTCTTGTTTAACGGGTGCACTTTTAGCATCTTGCGAGTAATTTAGTACAGACAGGCCAGCGGCTTTAGCTTGCGTGTGTTGCTCATCTGAGCCATTACAAACACCTACAGCATTAAAGCTCATACGCTCAATGAGAGATTTTAAATGTACAAAATCAAGTGAGCTGTTTTTAATTTCTTCTAAATTAACAACAATAGGCGCTCCTTCAAAAAAACGAGGAGCTTGGGCTATTTTTACATACAACTGTTCTGCTAGAAGGGCGATATCAGTGCTATAAAGATGCAATACTGACAACGTGAAAAGGTTCCCTTTTAGCTCAAAAATTTGTTCCGACATACACGCTCAATTGATTTGTCTGATTAGAAATTAATTTTAGATAAACGTAGGCTGAATAAGGCCTTTAATGAAATTTCTAATCTAATTTTTCTAACTTATTATTACTCTCATGTTATAGTGTGCGGCAATGTTAAGCAAGATTAAATAGGGCCATTATGCTCACTGCGGTATATAAAAGTAAGAAAAAAGCGGATACCTTCTTATTTGTTGAAAAAAGAGATGATTTTAGTAAAGTGCCTGAACCTTTACTGGCTATGTTTGGTCAACCTATTTATGTAATGATTATCAATTTAGCAAAGCGTGATCATTTAGGCGGTGCCGACCTTGAAACAGTAAAAGCAGCGTTAGCTGACCCAGACAAGGGTTACTATTTGCAAATTCCACCGCCGGAAGAAAATTTACTTAGCCAATTACGAAAAGAAAACGGAGTTGATAGTGATTAAAAAGTTAGCCGTAATTTTATGCTCAGTGTGTTTAAGTGGCTCTGTAGTTGCTAAAACGCAGGCCGAATTTCAAACTTATTTAAGTGACTTAAAACAAGAGGCCATTGCTAAAGGGTACGATAGCAAGTTAATAGATGATGCATTTGCGACTGCCTCATACAAAGAAAAAGTTGTATCGGCTGATAAAAACCAGCCAGAGGTTAAAGAAACCCTCGAAACCTACTTACCAAAACGTGTACCGCAATGGAAAATTGATCGTGCACGTAAACTCTACGCAGAAAATAAAGATGTACTTGAACAAGTTGCAAAAGAGTTTGGCGTACAAGCACGCTTTATAGTGGCATTATGGGGCCTTGAAAGTAACTTTGGCACAATACAAGGTGGCCATAATGTTATTTCATCGCTAGTGACGCTTGCCTTTGATGGTCGTCGTGAAGCACTTTATAAGCGCCAGCTTTGGGCAGCATTAGATATTTTAAAGTCAGGCCATATTACGCTTGATAAATTTAAAGGCTCTTGGGCTGGAGCAATGGGGCAAACTCAGTTTATGCCTACCTCTTTTAACGCCTACGCTGTTGATTACAATAACGACGGCCGTAAAGATATTTGGACCACAAAAGAGGATGCATTTGCATCGATTGCCAATTATTTAAAACAAGAAGGTTGGAATGACTCACTAACTTGGGGTCGCCAGGTAAAATTACCTGAAAATTTTGACAGTAAATACGTGCTAAAACGTGGCACTAAAACACGTAAGCAATGGTTAGAATATTGGAACGACTCAGAGCGCTCGCTTGCAGACTGGCAAGCACTGGGTGTACGCAAAGCTGACGGGTCTGACTTACCTAATGTTGATGTACGCGCTGCACTGGTAATGCCCGATGACATTAATGGGCGTATGTACTTAGCGTATGATAACTACAAAGTGTTTATGCACTGGAACCGCTCATATTACTTTGCCACCAGCGTGGGCTATCTATCAGATAGAATTGGTTATCCAAAAATATAATTTATACGCTGTTGTGTGATAAAAAAAGCCGCTAAGCGGCTTTTTTTATTTGTTTAATCATGTTCTTTTTTAAATATTTTATCTTTTAAATCGATAACCTTGCCAATTCCTGAACCAAGCTTCATTAGCTTGTTAAGCTGCTCTGGGCTTAAGCGTTGTAACTCTGAAGACCACTTAGTAACCGTTTCGAGTAGGTTGTGGATTTCGCCCATTTGCTTTTGTGCATAGCGCTCTTCTTCGTTGTTTGCTTCGTCTAAAAGGTTATCACGCAGCAAACTTAGGGTAGGGTCTATTTCACGCTTTTTACGTTCTTCAAATACGCGATTAGCCATATCCCAAATTTCACCCGCTGGGGCGTAATATTCTTTACGATCACCAGGGATATGATGCACTTTAATTAATTGCCATGACTGGAGCTCTTTAATTCCCATGCTTACATTGCCACGCGAGATACTTAGCGCATCGGCAATCTCATTTGCGGTCATGGGCTCTTTGGTGATGATCAGCAAACCGCACATTTGGCCAATCGTACGATTGAAACCCCAACGGCTGCCCATTTCACCACAGTGCATAACAAAGGCTAAGTTTTTTTCAGATAGACTCATAGCTTTTTAAGTTTCAGTAAATTCAGAAAGTAATGCTAGCACGCTTATAAATTATAGCAACGTTTAGCCTGGTATCTTTTGTAGAGTATTAAATCAAGATTAGGTTTAATTTACTCCTACTTTTTGTAGGAGTAAATTAATTGCTTAGGCAGGGTTAAAGTGTGTAGCTAAAGCTGAGCTTAGCGTTGCGCTCTTCGCCTGGCATACCACCTAAAAACATGGCTTTAGAGTAGTACCTTTTATTAAACAAATTGTTTAAATTAAGCTGCATGTGCCATTTATCAGTGGTGTACGAAACTGCTGCGTCGTACACCGTGTAGCTTGGTACATAGCCATCAGGAATACTAAACGAGCTAGAGTTTGTGCTTCTGTTATCTACAAAAGTAACACCGCCACTGATGTTAACAGCTTCAGGTAGGTTAAACATATCGGCATAGTAGGTAACCCACGTACTTGCCGTTACATACGGTACGCCTTTTTGGCGTGTATCGTAACTGCTGCTATTTGGGTTAGATTTATCGCGGGCATCTTGGTATACGCCGTTTACATTTACTTTCCATTGCTCGTTTAAGTGCGCATTTAAATCGAGTTCAACGCCTTTGGTTTGCTCTTCACCATCGTAGTAGCTCTCTACTACATCAGGCCCAGACACACCGGCTTCATACAGTGGGTTTGTGTATTCAAGGTTTGTACGCGCGCTTTCAAATACCACCAGTGATGCTAAAAGCTGATCATCAAATGCTTTAAATCTAAAGCCTAAATCGTTACTGATAGACTCAGAGTCTTCACGGTCGGCCTCTGTACCTGCTACTGAGCCTAATACACTGTAGGCAGTACGGCCTTTCGCGTGGTTAATAAACACGGAAAAGTTTTCAGTAGGCTGATACGTTGCGCCTAAGTTATAAGTTAAGCCACTGTCTGATGTGTTTGCTTCAGGCGTTGGCTCAGCGCGGCTTGAGCTATAACGCTCATCTACACCATAGTGCTCATATGTTTGCTTAATGCGATTATAAGCAACACCAACTCGAGTTGTAAGCTGCTCAGTAATATACCCTACGTGTTGAATACCTAAGCCCCACGCTTGTACTTTTTTGTTGTAGTCACTGGTTTTTAGCGGGTCGTAGTCATCAAAACTGCCTGTTGGCCAATTTGGCGAGCGCATATCATAAATATATGGCAGCGTGCCTTGGTAAAGTACATTTCCTTCGCTGTCGTAAATAACTTTGTCTGCATCGTAAATAGAATACTGTTTAAAGCGAATGTCTCTGTCTTCGTAGTTTGCATTAACCAGTAATTCGTTATCTACGTCGCCTAACATAAAGTCATAGCGTAAATCTAAGAAATACTGCCATGACTTTTCATCAGCTTCTACTTGGCGGTATTCTTGGCGTCGCGCTGCAAATGGGTAAAGCACACCGTCTTCAACTAACGGGGCACGCGGGTCGTTATTTATAATGCCATCGCGTGTTGAATACACATAATTAAACGCACCAGTTTGACGAGCAAAGCTTGATGTGTAGTTACGGTACTGTAACTGCTGATTTAAAAATAAATCATCTGTAATAAAGTAATTATGGGTTAGCTTAAAGCGAAGCTCTTCACCTTCATTATCATCCGCCATAGGAGAGATAATACCGTTAGTACCAAAATCGTACGGGGTAAGGCCATCGGTTGATGAAAGCGAATCTGCCAATTGTGTTTGTTGAGCCGCAGTTAATTGAACACCATTACCAGATGGGTCATTTACTAAATCTGCGCCAGTTACTTCACCTGCAGTTAAACCATTGGCGGTTTCTGCATTATAAATTCGAATAGGGTGGCCAATAGAATCTACTGCAATTGAGTCTTTAATATAGGCAGCAGAGAGCATGATATCTTGCTTGTCGCTTAGTATGTATTTAAGCGAGGTATAAATTTCGTCGCGGTCTTCTTTTAAATCACGAAAGCCATCGCTTGAGGCCGTTTTAGCCATTACGCGATACGCTAGGTCATCGGTAATCGCATTGGTGCTATCAAAGGCAAGTGAATAACTATCCCATTGGCCAAGTTCGGCAGATATTTTATGTTTTTCTTCAAACTCAGGCTTTTTTTCAATCAGATTAATAACACCACCAGCACTGCCTATACCATATAAACCGGTAGCAGGGCCTTTAAGTACTTCAACCGACTCAACATTAGTGAGTGAACGAGTTGGGTTAAAGGTATTACCTAAGCCTGCACCGCCATACATACCATCGTAAGTGTAATTAGCATCAAGACCACGAATGACTAAATTGTCGCCTATACCGTAGTTATTACCGGCTTGAGTTAAACCACTTACATTACGTACAAGCTCTTGTAGGCTGTCTACACCTTGTGACTCTATAAGTTCACGGTCAATAATAACAACCGGTGCCGGTGTTTCCATTAACGACATGTCTGATTTAGTTGCAAGGCCTGAGCTCATTACAACTTGGTTTTGCTTTTCGTAAACGCTGATGCGCTCAATGTCTTTTTCAGCCGTTGTTGCAGCAACCACTAATGATGCGTTTAAACACGCAAGTGTAACAAGAGAGTATTTGAACTTTTTCATATTGATAATTATTCGCATTCCATAAAGTGTGCGAATAGTAATAGTTATTATTCGTTAAGTGAATAAAAAATTCTAAAAAAGTGAAATTAATTGCGTAGTAGGTGAGTTATTGTTCTAAAAAGTAAATTTAAGGTTAAATTAATGCGGTAAATAAAAAGCATGAAAGTGTAAGCTTTCATGCTTTTGTAAAATAATACATTAATTAGTGACTATTTTTTATAAACAACGCCTGCTTTCATAACAAAAGGAATGCGCTCAAGCACAGAGATATTTTTAAGTGGATTACCTTTTACGGCAATAATGTCGGCTGCAAACCCTGATTTTAGCTGACCCAGTTTATTATCCATTTTTAATAGCTTTGCACTGTTAATGGTGGCAGCCTGTATTGCTTGTAGTTCGCTCATGCCAAATTTAACCATACGGCTAAATTGTTTGGCGTTATCGCCATGAGGGTAAATAGCAGCATCGGTACCAAATACCATATTTACACCGGCTTTTACTGCGCGGTTAAAGCTGTCGCGTTGCTTTTTAGACACTTGACGTTCTTTATTGAGGTTTTCTTCATCTACCCCATTTTGCTCACCAAAACTCAGTGTGTATTCTGTATTATAAATGTCCATTGATAACCACGTGCCATGTTTTTTAGCAAGTGCGATGGCTTCATCATCTAAAAAGCTGGCATGTTCAATACTATCTACGCCGGCTTTTATAGCTGTTTTAATACCACTTGTGCCATGTGCGTGAGCGGCTACAGGTAAATCACGCATGTGGGCTTCATCTACAATGGCTTTCATTTCTTCAAATGAATACTGCTGTACACCCACTTTTGTACCTTTAGAAAAAACGCCCCCCGTGGCGCAAAACTTAATGGCATTAGCGCCATACTTTATGTTTTCTCGTACTTTTACTCGTGCAGCCCATGGGCCATCGGCTACCCCTGTTGAAGTGTATTTTAGCTCTGGTGGTAAACGGTTATTATCGCAATGTCCGCCTGTGATCCCAAGCGAAGGGCCAGCTGCCCAAATACGCGGGCCTACAATATCTCCGGCGTTAATACCATCACGCACTGCAATCACGCTATAGCCCTCGGCCCCTACATTTCTGAGGGTAGTGAAACCAGCAAGCAATGTTTTTTTAGAAAAGTGCGCGGCTTTAATGGCCATGCGCGGTACCGACTGACTTAAACGCTCACTTCGAGATACCGTAGGATCGCTGGTCAAATGTACATGCATATCCATAAGGCCCGGCATTAAAGTGAGCTCGGGTAAATCAATATGCTGATCGTTTTTGCTGATGCTCGGCTTTTTGTTTTGTGTAACATCAGTGATCACCCCATTATCAATGGTGATCAGCGGCGATTGAATAACCTCGCCTGTTTGAACATCTACCATGGCTTTAGCAGATATATAAGTAAGGGCTTGCGCGTTAAAGCTTCCTAAACACATAAGTGCAACGGAGGCGCTGAGTAGCTTTTTTTTCATTGTTTTTTCTTCTGGTGGCGGTTTAATTAATTGAAATGTAACAACCTAATATAAAAGTGTAAATATAATAGGTTAATCGCCACTTATCGTAATTTCTTTATTAACGCAGGTTAAGTGCGCATAATCGGCTGACGATACTAAAAAGGATTACCATGAAATCAATTAAATTAGCCTTAGTTGCCAGTGGCGTTATGTTTGCTTTAAGTGGCTGTATGAACACACAAACCAGTAATAACACTGGCAATAGTGCACAGCTAAACACGTCAAACGCACCTGCAGCTATTGTTTCAGAGCTCTCTTATGAGCAGCAATTAGATGTACTTGTAGCACAGTACTACAACGAGTTACTCAGCTTTAAACCTATTAATGCAACTTATAGTGGTCGCAGTGAATTTAATGATAAGTTTACCCCCGCTATTACCCAAAAGAATAGGGCAAAAAAAGCCGCGTTTTACAAAAAGTATCAACAACGTTTAACACTTATTGATAAGGCGCAGTTAACAGGGCAAGCGTTACTCAGCTATGAAATATTACAAAGAGACCTGGCACTTAATTTAGAGGGAATGCAATTTCCAAGCTATATGCTGCCTATTAACCAAATGGCGGGAGCGCATAATACCTTTGCAGGTTTTGGCTCGGGACAAAGTGCGCAGCCATTTAATACCGTAGAAGATTACAATAATTTTATAAAACGAAGCGAAGGCTTTATTACGTGGCTCAGCAGTGTAGAGCGCGCGATGGCGAAAGGGATTAAAGCGGGCATTACCTTACCAAAACCATTAGCTAAAAAGCTTCAGCCACAATTTGCTGCGCATGTGGTTAAAAATGCAGAGGATTCGTTATTTTGGGGGCCAATTAAAAACTTACCAGCCTCATTTACTGCACAGCAAAAGCAGCAAATAACGGCGCAATATAAAGCACTTATTATGCAGCAATTAGTGCCTGCATATATAAGTATGAGCGACTTTTTAGCCAATCAATACATTCCTCAAAGCCGAGAAACGGTAGGCTATAGCGACTTGCCTAATGGTAAAGCTTGGTATGAATATCAAATTAAAAAAAATACCACGTTGAGCCTTTCTGCAGATGAAATACATGAGATTGGTTTAAGTGAAGTTTCGCGTATTTTAAGTCAGATGAAAAAAGTAAAACACGAGGTAGGTTTTAACGGCACCTTAGATGAATTTTTTCAGCACTTACGTGATTCGGACCAATTTTATTACGATACGCCAGAGGCATTAATTGCAGCGTATGAAGATATAAAACAAAAAATAGATGCGCGCGTCCCTTTACTGTTCGATGTTGCGCCTAAAGCCCCTTATGTTGTAAAAGGGGTTGAACCTTATCGAGCTCAATCTGCAGCGGGTGCATCTTATGCAGCGCCGGCACCTGATGGCTCTCGACCAGGTATTTTTTACATCAATACTTATAACCTTAAAGCGCAGCCAAAATTTTTATTAGAAACACTCTCTATACACGAAGCCGCGCCAGGCCATCACTTTCAAATTGCTTTACAGCAAGAAATAGATGGCCTTCCAGATTTTAGAAAATTTGGCGGCTACACGGTATTTGCCGAGGGCTGGGCGTTGTACGCAGAAAGCCTAGGAAAAGAGCTGGGCTTATTTACCGACCCTTATATGTGGTACGGGCGTTTGGCCGATGAGCAACTTAGAGCAATGCGCTTAGTGCTTGATACAGGCTTTCATGCAAAAGGCTGGACTCGACAGCAAGGTATCGATTACATGCTGGCAAATTCGTCAATGGCTAAAAGCGATGTGATAGCAGAAGTTGAGCGTTATATTGCATGGCCTGGCCAAGCACTGTCGTACAAATTGGGGCAATTTAAAATTCAACAATTACGTGACTACTCTAAAAAAGAGTTAGGTGATAAGTTTGATATTAAAGCGTTTCATACGCAAATATTGATTGATGGCGCCTTGCCGATGCCTATTTTAGAGGAAAAAATTAAACGTTGGGTTGCTGCCAGTAAATAGCAAAACGCACAAAGCCCGTACAAATAAAGGCACGGGCTTTGCGCACGCTGTAGCAATACGTTAGAATGCGCGCTCTTTAGGGGCGCGAGTAAATTATGTTTGATCAAGAGTTAGCAAATACACAGTTTTGGCTTAAAAAAAGCTTAGCCGATATGAACCAAAACGAATGGGAAGCGATTTGTGATGGTTGCGGAAAATGCTGTTTAAATACCTTTATTGACAGTGAAGATGAAGACGAATTTACCGCCACCGACCAACTACGTGAAGGCGAAGAGCTTATTTTCACCAACATTGTTTGCCAATACCTTGATAACAATACCTGTGGTTGTAGCGAATACGAAAACCGCCAAACGCTTGTCCCTTCTTGCGTTAAACTGACCAAAGCCAACCTTAAAGATATCTTTTTTATGCCGCAAAGCTGTAGTTATCGCCGTCTTCACGAGGGGCGAGGTTTAGCCTCTTGGCATCCGCTATTAAATCAGGGTGACAAAACCCAAATGCATGCGCTTGGTATTTCTGTTAAAGATAAAACCGTAAAAGACTGTGACGTAAAGCTCGATGACTTTGATTTATACATTGCTGAGTGGCCAACAAAGGATTGCGACTAATGAGCGAGCTTAAGGCTGTAATAGGTTTAATTAATCCTAAAAGCCCGACAAATGTTGGCGGCGTTTTACGTGCTGCGGGTTGCTATGACGCTAAACAAGTATTTTTTACCGGTAGTCGCTACTTAAATGCTAAAAAGTTTCATACCGACACTAAAAATGTTGTTGAGCGTATTGCACTTACCGGCACTGATAACCTACTCAGTGTAAAACCTGAAGGCGCAAAGGTTGTGGTTATTGAGCTGATTGAAGGCGCCACGGCGTTACCTGATTTTAAACACCCTGAAAACGCATTTTATGTATTTGGGCCAGAAGACGGCTCAGTACCAAAAGAGGTTTTAAAATGGTGCGATGAAGTGGTTTACGTACCTACAATTGGTTGTATGAACCTTGCGGCCACCTGCAATGTGGTACTTTACGACCGTTTAGCCAAACTTGGTGGGGTAGAGAGCAGCGACTCAACTATTATTAATTCTCGCGATACCAATAATAAAATGAAGTGGGTAAAAGCTTAAGCACCCACTGCTGTAATTTTAATTAAAATTTCTTTTACTTTATGTACTAAGTTCTACACTTTAGGAACATATTGTAAATGAAATTTAATTATGCGTTTATTTTTAATCCTCATACTCTTTTCATCTTATTGTTTTGCTGAGGTTCCTGTGACCTACATGCAAGATGATACTCGTCACACTGTAATAGGTGAGCGCTATAAATCGGGTTACCTATTTAGCACGCCAAACAGCAATCAAACAATTCATGTGGTTACATTAGACTGGCCGCCGTACATAGGTAATAAGCTGTGTAACAAAGGCTGGGTATATCAATTTAGTACGGCGATTCTACATAGCGCTGGTTATAGTGCTTATATAGAGTTTGTTCCTTGGGCGAGAGCTGTTCGTTCTGTAGAGCTAGGTAAAGCCGATGTGTTAATGCCAGAGTATTATATTGAAGACACCGCGCCATCTGATTACATAGAAGGTAAAACACGCCGTAAGCTTTTAGGGCTTTCTAATTCGTTTGAAGGCGGTAACATAGGTTTTTTAAAACGCAAAGGCGAGCCCGACAGGTTTAATGGCAATTTAAAGTCGCTTAAAGGCTCGCGTATTGGTGTTGTAAGAGGGTATCAAAATACCCCTGAGTTTGATGCCATGATGGATAACAACGAATTTATCATCATTAATGCCGTTGATGATTTACAGCTGGTAAAGTTACTTGCGGCAAAGCGTGTAGATTTAATTATAGGCGACCCCGCTGTGTTACTTTACTCGGTAAAATATGCAGCTTTACCCGATAGCGAAAAACAGACCCTACTTAGTGCTATTGAACCAGAAAGCAAGGCAATTCAATATAACCCTTTATATTTTGCGATAAGTAAAAAAACACCACACTGGCTCACTGTATTAGAAGATATTAATACTGCTTTATACAAATTTAAAAATAGCGGCGAAACCCAAAGGATGAAACAGTCCTTATTAAATGAATGTGATTAATTGTAACGTTCCAATTATTTTGTACTTATAATGTGTCGCAAACGTGTAAAATCATTTTCAACTTGTTAATGGAGTGAAAATGACGTGAGTGAAATAAATACCAATCAATCATTTGCGGTCAAAGAGCAACAAAATAAAAATTACCTGTTACCGCTGACTGCAATGACCACACTGTTTTTTTTATGGGGTTTTATTACCGTTTTAAACGACGTACTAATCCCTCGTCTGAAAGGCGTTTTTGACCTAACTTACTTTGAAGCAATGCTCGTACAGTTTTGCTTTTTTGGCGCCTATTTTATTGTCTCTATTCCAGCTGGAATTTTGGTTAAACAATTAGGTTATAAAAAAGGCATACTAACCGGCCTAGTGGTTGCCTCAATTGGCTGTATGTTGTTCTACCCTGCGGTGGTGGTGCATGAATACTGGTTGTTTTTAGGTGCTTTATTTGTACTGGCTGCTGGTGTAACTGTTTTGCAGGTTTCTGCGAACCCGTATGTAGCTGCTTTAGGGCCAGAAAAAACCGCCTCATCTAGGCTAAATTTAGCGCAAGCACTTAATGCCTTAGGGACAACCGTAGGCCCGTATGTTGGAGGTATCCTGTTTTTTGGTACCGCAGGTACATTAGCAGCAAGTGCTGCTACTGCTGAGTCTGTAAAAGTACCTTATTTAATGTTAGCAGCGGCCTTACTTATTATTGCTATCGTATTTGCCTTTATTAAACTTCCTGAAATAGAAGGCCATAAAGAAGAAAATAACCCGGTTACTGAAACTCGCTCACTAACACAGGCACCTCATTTAACAATGGGCGTATTTGCTATATTTTGTTATGTCGGTGGTGAAGTGGCTATTGGTAGTTTTTTAGTTAACTTTTTTGGCGAAGCACATATAGCTGGGCTTGAAGAGCACGCTGCTGCTGCACTGATCAGCTACTATTGGGGCGGAGCAATGGTTGGCCGCTTTATTGGCTCTGCTGCACTACAAAAAATAGCGCCATCTAAAGCATTGGCATTTAATGCCTGCATGGTAATTGCCTTATTACTTGTGACTATATTTACGCAAGGCAATGTAGCCCTGTACGCGGTACTGGCCATTGGTTTATTTAACTCAATTATGTTCCCGACTATATTTTCTGTAGCGATAGAGCGCTTAGGCTCATTAACCAGTAAAGGCTCTGGTTGGTTGTGTTTGGCAATAGTAGGGGGTGCCTTGGTGCCTTTATTACAAGGTTACATTGCTGATGTTGTTAATATTCAGCAAAGCTTTTTTGTTCCGCTAGTGTGTTATGTATTTATTGCTTGGTATGGCTTAAACGTGGTTCGTTTAGCTAAAAAGTGGTAAATACTCCCAGATGAAAGAGCGACTGAATACGTATTCAGTCGCTTTTTTATTACCATTTTATAGGAACGTTCCAAGTGCGGGTTTGTTTTTAAAAAAATAGAGTTGTTACAACTATATACCGAATAGAGCTGGTTCTTTATTCTTATTTTAAGTACATAACCTGCTTATCTACCTCATTAACGACGACATACCTTTAAATTTTTGCTAAAAATATAATTAATAACAAAAAAATAAAAAAGGGCAGTCATGCTTAACTCACTTAAATTCACCTCAAAAGTGACTATTGCAGCATCTATGGTACTGGTTATTGTACTGGGTTTATTTGCTATAAATAATTACATCGCCATGCGAAACCAAACGCAACAGCAGCTCGATTTAGTCCTTAAGCAAAATTCAGAATCTACCTCACAAAACATTGCAAGCTGGCTTAACGCCAAACTCACCATAGTAAAATCGATTGCGCAAACTCACCAAAATAGTGATCCAAAACAGTTAACCCTTGCCCAGCTTAATACTGCTAAATACGCTGGTGGCTTTAAAAACACGTATATAGGTAAACCAAGTGGTTTATTTATACTTAACGATCAAAGCATTGTGTTACCTTCTGATTTTGATGCCACCTCGCGACCTTGGTATAAGTTAGTTGAAAATAAAAGCTATACCGCATTTACCACACCGTATATTGATGTAACCACCAACGAGCTGACTATATCTGCAGTTGTGCCCATTCAAAGCAATGCCCGCTTTAGTGGTGTAGCGGGTGCAGATATAGACATGCACGCAGTGACTGAAATAATTAACGATATTGATTTTTTAGGGTTAGGGTATGCTTTTTTAGTAGATAAAAATGGCCAAGTGCTAAGCCATCCTAATAGCGAACTTAATTTAAAAAACACCTCCGAATTATTTGGCCAATCTACTGAGCTTAATAGCGAATTTACACAATATGATATAGCGGGTGAGCCGCAGTTGATATCGTTTACTAAAATACGTGGCATAGACAATGTTGACTGGTACTTAGGTGTAGTTATTAATAAAAACCAAGCCTATGCAGAGGTGTCTCGCTTTGGTGTTAACGCGCTTATTTATATGTTAGTGGGAATTGTAGCCATTATTGTGTTTATGCAATTTTTACTGCGTTACTTAATGCAACCTATGGCGCGCCTAAATGATGCACTAGAAGATATTGCAAAAGGCGAAGGCGATTTAACCAAACGTTTAAAGGTTGAAAACAATGATGAGTTTGGCCAAATTAGTCACTCGTTTAACATTTTTATTGAAAAAATTCAGCACTCTATAGAACACGTTAAATTAACGACCGAACAACTCGATAGCGTAATAGCCAGCGTGGTGTCGCAGACACATTCTTCACTAGCCATGCACCATGACCAAACAAAACGTACTGATAGTGTTGCCATGGCGGTTAATAATTTTTCACAATCGGCTATGGCTATTGCTAATAACGCCAGTGACGCTTCTGTAATTGCTAAAAATGCAGATGAGCATTCAACACAAAACCAGCAAACCTTATTGCACAGCGTTAATAGTATTCATCAGTTATCAGCCAATATGGAACAAGCGCAACACACTATTAATAGCCTTAACGCGCATACAATTAGCATTGGGCAAGTGCTTGAGGTGATAAAAGGTGTGAGCGAGCAAACCAACTTACTTGCATTAAATGCGGCAATTGAAGCTGCAAGAGCAGGCGAAGCTGGGCGCGGTTTTGCTGTTGTTGCTGATGAGGTACGCCAATTAGCTCATCGTACTCAGCAATCAACCCAAGAGATTGAAGATACCGTAGGGCAACTACAAAGAGGCTCAAACCAAGCGGTAGAGCTGATGAAAACAAGCATTCAAGACAGTGAAAAAAGCGTAGAGCACGCTGAAGGTGTGAACGTGTTAATGGGCCAAATAATAGAGTCAATAAAACAAATTAGCAATGCTAATCATAGTGTTGCCAATGCCACTGTTGAGCAAAACGACCTTGTTAAAGTGCTCGACGCAGACATTACAAGCATGAGTGAGTTATCGGTACAAAGCCAAGAAAATTTAAAAAACACCCTCAATGAATGTACTAAACTTAAACAACAATTTAGTGATTTAGAGCAAATGGTTCAAAAGTTTAGAGTTTAAAATATGCCAAAAAAACCGGTTACAGGGCAAAGTTGGTTAAGCCTTATTAACATAGATAAGGTGTATAGCTCAGATAAACAGCGCCAAGCATTTTCACTATTCACCATGATAGCCATTGCTATTATTGTTATCTCTATGTTGGTGGTGTTTAACTACACGGTGTATTCGCCTATTCTTACCGCGTCGTTAATCGCGGTTAATATTACCCTTATTAGCGGCACTTTTTATTTTATAAAAACAGCCAAGCTGGAAATGGTTGCACTTATAAGTATGTGTATAGTGTTTATTATGTGTGTGGCCCTTACGTATACAGGCGGAAAAGAAAATACCGCGCTTTATTGGCTAATGTTTTACCCTGTAGTGTGTTTTGCCTCTTTAGGTGTAAAGCATGGCTGCAGGCTTGGCTTAGGCTTATTACTGTGTTGCAGTGTTATTTTATACGGGCCTGATTTTGGCCAAGTTAACTATGGCGGTATTGAAAAGTCTCGTTTTTTAGCCTCTTTTACACTGGTGTTTATTTTTTCGTTTATAGGTGAATATTTCAGGCATAAAAGTCACCTGGCAATTGCTGATATAACCCTTGCGCAAACGCAAGATGCTTATACAGATCAGTTAACGGGTGGCGCGAACAGGCGTTTCATCACCGCTCACTTTTTAAAATTAGCCGCTAAAACGCCCGAAAACTACCTGCCGTTTTCTATTTTATTACTTGATTTAGATTATTTTAAACGACTAAACGACACCTATGGTCATGATTTTGGCGATACAGTGTTGATAGAATTTACCAAATTACTTGATTCACAATTTCCAAATTCCGCAGTTAAAGCCCGTTATGGAGGCGAAGAGTTTGTGGTGATTTTACCTAAAGAAACAGCCCCAGTGGCTACAAAATTAGCCGATGATTTTAGACAATGTGTCGCAAAACAAGCTATTTTAACCAGCGATAATAAACGGGTATTTATTACCTGTAGTATTGGTGTGGCACAGGTTGATAATGTGGATCATTACAGCCGTGCACTTAAACAAGCAGACGAATACCTGTACCTAGCTAAAGAGCAAGGGCGTAACAAAGTTGTATCAAATCACACAGGAACACTATGACTCAAACTAAACTTATATATGTACACGACCCTATGTGCAGTTGGTGCTGGGGATATAAACCGACGTGGTTAAAACTAAAAGCCGCATTAGCTTCGCAGCTGACTATAGAATACAAAGTAGGGGGGCTTGCTCCAGATAGCCTAGAGCCCATGCCAGAAAATATGCGCGCCATGCTCCAAAGCACGTGGCATAAAATTAGTGCGATGTTGGGCACACAGTTTAATTTTGATTTTTGGCAGGTTTGTCAGCCAAGGCGCTCTACTTACCCAGCCTGCAGAGCGGCGATTATTGCCAGAGCGCATAATAAAGAGCCACAAATGATAGAGGCAATTCAACATGCTTATTATCTACATGCCCAAAACCCATCTGATGAAAGTACTCTAATTACCTTAGCTGAAAAAATCGGGCTAGATAAACAACAGTTTTGCGAGGAACTTTGCTCAGAGGATTTGAATCAAAAATTACATGATGAGTTAGCATTTAGTGCAAGTTTGCCAATACAAGGCTTTCCTTCGTTAGTATTAATAACTGATAATAAAGCCATTGCAATTAAAATAAATTACACCGATCACCAGCAAACACTAAACACAATTAACGCTTTATTAGCTTAACAACTAGCCAAAATGCGTGTATTTGCTGCTTTAATACACGCTTTGCATATAAACACTCCGATATAAGACGCAAATGTTACAGCTGTAACAAAATAGACTTTTTTGCGCAACATGCCTGTCATTATTCATCTATACAATTTCACTCATTGAAAATCTTTAGCCTAAAACAAGTCAGTTTAGGCTAAAACAACAAACTAGCAAATCCGCTAATTAACGAGTAAAGGTGTATGCGATGAAAGGCGTTAAACCATTGATCTTAGCTGGTATTGTAGCAGCAAGTGCTGCAGTACATGCCAATGATTTAGAAAAGGTTATCGATAAAAGCAGTGAAATAAATAAATCAGCTGCGCAATCACAAACAAAAATAGACAAGATTGCTGATTCAATGCAAGGACGTCTTCAACAGTTTAAAACCCTTAATAAAGAAATTGATGGTTTAACTGTTTATAACGCGCAATTAACTAAACAGTTAAATAACCAAATTGAAGAAATGGAGTCACTTAACCTTTCAATGGATCAGGTCTCTATTATTGAGCGTCAGATCACACCACTAATGCTGCGCATGATTGAAGGGCTTGAGCAATTTGTAGCACTTGATGTGCCATTTTTGCAAGAAGAGCGCACTAAGCGTATTAGCTCTTTAAACGCCATGATGGACCGTGCAGATATTAACTCAAGCGAAAAATTCCGCCGCGTATTAGAAGCATATCAAGTAGAAGTTGATTACGGACGCACTATTGAAGCCTACACCTCACTGCTAACGGTAGACGGTAAAGAGCGTGAAGTAGACTTTTTACGCATTGGCCGCTTAGAGCTTATTTATTTAACACGTGATGGTAAGCAAGCTGGCAGCTGGGATGAAGAAACAAAATCGTTTTTTACTTTACCAGACTCAACAATTAGCCAAATCAACAAAGGTTTACGTATCGCACGTAAGCAACTTGCCCCAGATATGTTAACTCTGCCAGTACACGCAGCAGAATAAGAGGTTGAAGATGAAACTGTTTACTCAAATGACAAAAATGGCCCTTTTTGCTGCAAGCCTAAGCTTTGCAGGCGCTAGTGTGGCAGCTGAGCCTATGGACTTAGACTCACTATTAAAAACACTTGAAGAAGGCAAATCGGCTCAAAGCGCGCAAAACAAGCAACGCGAACAAGAATTTATGGCGCGCCAAAACGAACAAGTGCAAATGCTTAACAACACACAAGCAAAACGTAATCAAATGCTTGCTGAGTCTGAGCGCTTAGAAACACAGTTTGAAGAAAACGAAATTAAACTTGCTAACTTAACAGATACACTGTCTAAACGAATGGGTTCTTTAAAAGAGCTATTTGGTGTGCTTCAGCAAGTTGCTGGTGATTCTAGCAATAAGTTCGCTACCTCTGTGGTATCAGCTGAAATTGCGGGTCGTAGCACATTTATGGATGAGCTAGCACAAAAAATGGGCTCTACTTCAAAGCTTGCCTCTATCGAAGATATTGAAAAAGTATGGTTTGAGCTACAACGCGAAATGACAGAGCAAGGTAAAGTAAGCCGCTTTACTACCGATGTAATTGTACAAGGTGGTGAAAAAGCACAACAAGAAGTGGTACGTGTAGGTGCTTTTAACTTAATCTCTAACGGTAAATACCTAGAATTTAACCCAGTAACAAATACCTTAAGCGAGTTAAATCGCCAGCCTGTAGCACGTTTTACTGCAACTGCAGAAGAGTTACAAAATGCAAAAAATGGTATTGTGCAGTTTGCACTTGACCCAACGGGTGGCTCAATTTTAGGTTTATTAGTGCAAGCACCAGATACCGAAGAGCGCGTACACCAAGGTGGCACAGTCGGTTACGTTATTTTAGGTGTAGGTGTTATTGCTTTACTTATCTCACTTGAACGTTTTTTCTCACTACTGATTATGGGCGGTAAAATTCGTCGTCAACTTAAAGATGATGTAGCACGCGATGACAACCCACTTGGCCGCGTGATGAAAGTTAAAGATCAGTTCCCTGATGTTGCCCACGACACGTTAGAGCTTAAATTAAGCGAAGCTATTTTACGTGAAATGCCAAAAGTAACGCGTAATTTAACGCTTATTAAAATCATCTCGGTGGTGGCGCCGCTGCTAGGTTTACTAGGTACAGTAACCGGTATGATCAACACCTTCCAAGCAATCACATTATTTGGTACAGGCGACCCTAAACTAATGGCTGGTGGTATTTCGCAAGCATTGGTAACAACGGTGCTAGGCTTAGTTGTGGCGATTCCTACGGTATTTTTATACACCCTACTTAATACACGCGCTAAAAATATTTTGCTTACTATTCAAGAGCAAAGCGCAGGTATTATCGCACAGCGAAGCGAGAAGGGAGCATAAACCATGGTGCTATTGATTGACTCAATCAATGCTATCCGTGATTTTCTCGACACTGGTGGCCAAGTCCTCTTGGTCATCGGGGTGTTAATCTTCGCGATGTGGTTATTGATACTCGAGCGATTTATTTATTTTTTCAAAGGTTTTCGTAGTTACAAGCAAAACGTAAAAGCACAGTGGAAAAACCGTGCAGAGCGCAATAGCTGGAATGCTGAGCAAATACGCCAGGCGATGATTTCACGTGCTTCAATGCGTTTAGACACCAACTTAGCACTGATAAATGTAATGGTTGCATTGTGTCCGCTACTTGGCCTGTTAGGCACAGTAACGGGAATGATTGAAGTATTTGATGTAATGGCAATTACCGGTACGGGTAGTGCGCGCTCTATGGCATCAGGTGTTTCTAAAGCAACTATTCCAACCATGGCAGGTATGGTTGGTGCACTTTCGGGTGTATTTGCCTCTACGTTTTTACAGCGCAGAGCCAAGCGCGAAGTTGAACTACTTGAAGACAGCATGGTTTTAGACCATTAAGTAACATTTTGATAAGCGGCTTATAGAGTCGCTCATCCTAGGAGAATAAAAATGAGAGCCCCGTTAGGAAACCTATTACAAGAAGACGAAGCTGAAGAAATTAACATGACCCCAATGTTAGACGTTGTATTTATCATGCTTATTTTCTTCATCGTTACCGCCTCGTTTGTTAAAGAAGCCGGTATTGATGTAAACCGCCCAGAAGCCGCAACAGCGGTTAAAAAAGAACGCGCTAATATTTTAGTGGCTATTTCTGATACAGGCGAGATTTGGATTAATAAACGTCAAATCGATGTACGTGCAGTGCAAGCCAATATCGAACGCTTAAAAGCAGAAAACCCACAAGGGAGCGTGGTTATTCAAGCTGATAAAAAAGCCACCACTGATATGTTAATCAAAGTAATGGATGCGTCGCGTGCTGCAGGTGCGTTTGATGTTTCAATTGCTGCACAAGATGCGTCTTAAGGGTTAGCCATGTTGCGATATTTAGTAGCATTAATAGTAGCGGGTGCAGTGACCTTTATGCTGTTTTTAGGCATGCAGGCACTGATCACCGGTGGTGAAGGTGCCATGTCGGAGCCAGTAAAAGGAAACGTTTTAGATTTTGTACGTTTGAAAAAAGAAGAAACAGTGCAAAAGAAAGAACGTAAACCGCAAAAGCCACCTACACCAAAAGAGCCACCACCGCCTATGGAGTCGCCGCAAATGCAAAATAATGATGCAAACGCGGCCAGCAATAATTTTGATTTTGGCGCGGATGTAGGCAGCGACGTTGACCTAGCGGGTGGCTTAGCGCTTGAAACAAGTGATGGTGAATACCTACCCATTGTAAAAGTAGCTCCAGTGTATCCGCGTCGTGCTTTGTCGCGTGGTATTGAAGGCTATGTAATTGTTGAATTTACAGTAACTAAGCAAGGTACTGTACGTGACCCGCAAGTAGTAAAAGCGGTTCCTGAGTCACTGTTTGATAGAGCAGCGATGGATGCCGCACTTAAATTTAAATATAAACCGCGCGTAGTAAATGGTGAAGCCGTTGAAGTGGCGGGTGTTCAAAACAAAATATCTTTCCAAATTAATGGTTAACTTATCTTAATTGGATGAAATAGCGAGGCGATTATGAAATTACTACCTACAGCTAAAAATTTAAAACTGGCATTATTTTGCACTGCCGCGATCAGTGCAAGTATTGTTGTGCCAAGTACGCTAAGCCTTGTGCCGGGGCTAAACGTAGCAACTGCCCATGCAGAGCAAGAGCAAAAAACAAAGCGTGTACCCGCACTGCGCGAAAAGGTTTATAGCCAGCTTGCTCGTGCGCAAAAGCTCGCTGACGATGGCGATGTAAAAGCCGGCCTTGAAGCACTTGATAGCATTCAAGAGCGAGCTTCAAGTATGAACTCGTACGAAATTGCGATGATGCATAACTTTTATGGCTTTATTTATTACAACGAAAATGATTTACCAAAAGCCATTGCCTCGTTTGAAAAAGTGGTAGCCGAGGAGGCTATTCCTGAATCATTACGTTTAAGTACCACGTTTAGCCTAGCGCAGCTTGCAATGGCCAACGGCGAGTATAAAAAAGTTATCGCGTTTTTAGATAAGTGGGATGAAATAAATACCAAACCTATTACAGAAGGGTATTACTTACTTAGAGCGCAAACTTACTACCAGTTAAAAGAATACCCAAAGGGGCTTGAGTACATTAATCAAGTTATTGCTCTTAGCGACAGCGAAGGTAAAACCCCTAAAGAAAACTGGCTGGTACTACAGCGCGCTATGTATTACTCACTTAATCAAACAGATAAAGTAGTGGCAGTGCTTGAGCGCATGGTTAAACTTTACAATAAACCAGAGTATTGGGTTCAGCTAGCTGGTATGTACGGAGAAACCGGCAAAGAAAAAGAGCAACTAGCAGTAATCGAAGCGGCGTATCAACAAGGCTTTTTAAAAACCAAGTCTGATTTACGACAGTTATCGCAAACTTACCTTTATAACGGCCTGGCATACAAAGCAGCTAAAACAATGAGTGATGCGATAGAAAAAGGCATTGTAGAAAAATCAGCGAAAAACTATGCCTTTATTGCAGAGGCCATGATTCAAGCTAAAGAAGATGAAAAATCGATTAGCTACTTTGCAAAAGCGGCTGACCTATCAGAGCATGGTAAGTACGATCAACGCCTAGCAGAAGTGTTTGTTAACACTGAGCAATACGAAGAAGCGGCTGATGCTGCGCGTAAGGCGCTTGATAAAGGCGGCCTTGATTTTGAATCAAACGCTTACGTTGCGCTAGGTATGGCACAGTACAATATGCAAAATTTTGATGCGTCTATTTTAGCGTTTGAACAAGCCCAAAAGCATGATAAATCACAACGTTTAGCAAAGCAGTGGATTAAATATGTTAAGCGTGAAAAAGTGCATGCGCAAACACTTAAAGCCGCGTTACTTTAACTTTATACCTTAACGCTATTTTACAAATAATAAAGCGTTTACCTATTTCATAATCGCAACACCAAAACCGCCTTAGGGCGGTTTTTTTCGTTGTTAAAATATTTAAGTTGTTGAATTTAAATTAATTACTATTGTCATCTTATGGTTACTAAACTGTAACTGGTTTGTCATATCTCTACAGTATCTTATTTGCATCCGATAACTCAGGTCACCTTAATGCATGAGTATCGTGCCTTAAAGTGACTTAAGTTTTTACTTAATGCACTAACAAAATAATTAAATACTTTAACGGAGTGAACAATGAAATTATCTGATTTATTTAAGGTCAGCCTAGTAGCAACTGCAATGACACTAGCTGGCTGTGGCGGCGATATCGAAATTACACCTACTGTAAACGATAACAGCTCGTCAACAGATAACAGTGTTAATAATTCAAACAATACAACTGGTTCAACAACTGAAGAAGAAGCTGTTTGTGCAAGCTACGAATCAGATGCAGGTACGGTAACAGGCGTAGTAAGTGGCATTGATTGTTTATACAACGACTCGTTTGCAAGCAAAACAATTTCTATCACAAGCAACATTACTTTCGCTGAGCTACCTGATGGCGGTGTTCACGTTTTTGAAGATGCATTACAAATTGGCGAAGACGGCAGCACTGTAGATGGCTTTGAAGTACCATCAAATGGTCCAACAATGACTGTTGAACCAGGTGCCGTTTTAGCATTTGGCTCAGGTGAAGCAATTGTACGCATTGCACGTGGTGCAAAAATTCAAGCGGTAGGTACTGAAGAAAAGCCGGTTGTATTTACTTCGGCAAACGCGTTTGACCGTTTTGATACAGCAGGCGAAGGCGCACGCTACGCAGATTGGGGCGGTATCATCATTAATGGTAACGGCATTACTGACCAATGTACTGATGCAGAGCGTGACGGTGGTACGTGTAACGTAGCCTCTGAAGGTATTACAAGCTACTTTGGTGGTAACGATAATGCAGACTCTAGCGGTAATATTAAATGGGCTAAAATTTGGTACGCAGGTTCAGGCCCTCGCGTTGGTGGTGAAGGCGATGATTTGAATTCACTAACACTAAATGCAGTTGGCTCTGGTTCTGAGTTTGATTACCTACACATTCACCAAGGTTTTGATGACGGTATTGAAATTTTTGGTGGTGCTACAACGCTTAAACACGTAGCGGTAACAGATACACAAGATGATTCGTTTGACTTTGACGCAGGTTGGCAAGGTAAAGCTCAGTACTTATTTATTCAACACGGTACTGTGACACTAAATGACGGCACTGTAGTTAACATGGGTAACAATGGCTTTGAGTCTGATGGTGTTAAAGGTTCTTCTACCGAGCAAGTGTCTCCATCTAACCCAACGGTTGCCAATGTAACGGTTGTAACTACCGATGGTAACTCGGTACGTGATGACGACCCTTCACAAGCTTACAAGTTTGATGACCAATTTAATTCAAGCATTTACAACACTGTTATCGTTAAGCAAAACGCAACTAACACGCAATGTATTGAGTTCTCAGGCGACGGTGAAGCACAAGCAGATAAAATCTCATTCACAAGCTCTGTAATGGCGTGTTCTGCAAACTTTACAGATACAGATACGTTTGCAAGCGGCCCATTAGAAGGTCAAACAAAAACAGCGTGGTTTGAAAATGACGGTGCTAACCAAATCTTAACTGATGATGTTGCAGTACTTGCAGATAACGGTTTTGCAACGAACACAGCAGCTGCAGAAGTAACGGTTACTGCAACAGACTTAAGCACAAGCGATTCATTTTTTGAAAGCGTAAACTACATTGGTGCGGTATCGGATCAGGATACAGACTCTAGCTGGTATAAATGGGTTGAAGCGGCTGTTACAGCAGCAAATGCTGACTAAATAGCACACCATTATAACCTCTGATTAAAGGCGCCTTGTGGCTTGTTATTTAAGCGTCAGGCGCCTCTTTTGTATAACCTGATTAGGATTATCTCATGTCTAAAAAGCATAGACTCAATCAAATTACCTGGGCAATTGGTTTAGGTTTAGTCGCTCATTCGACTAGCTTAATTGCTGCACAAGCCGATGAACAGTTAACAAACGAACAAGAAATAGAAGAAGTTGTTGCTGTAGGTACGCGTTTACAAGGGAGCGCTGCGGCAGTTGTAGAAGAACGTAAAAACCAAGCCTTTGTTGCCGATATTTTAGGCTCTGAACAATTATCACGCACGGGCGACAGCGATGCAGCATCTGCGCTTCGTCGAGTAACAGGCCTAACGCTTGTTGATGGTAAGTTTATTTACGTTAGGGGCCTTGGTGAGCGTTACTCTAGTGCGCGTTTAAATGGCGCTTACATCCCAAGCCCAGATTTAACCCGTAACGTTATTCCGCTGGATATTTTCCCTGCAAGTATAATTGAAAGTATGGCCGTTCAAAAAGCTTACTCTCCAGACATGCCAGCAGCGTTTGGGGGCGGTAATATAGATATTAGAACTAAAACCGCACCGAGTGAATTTACAGCAGGCATAGAAGTGGGTGCAGGTTACGATACGGCATCAAGTGATGGCTTTACCTACAATCGTAACGAAAATGGCATTCCAAGTGAGTTATCACAGGCTATTTCAACATACCGTGGTGATTTTAGTATTGGCAATATTGTTAGTAGTGAAGGCTTTGAAGATGGCGATTTAACGCGTGCAGAACAAGCAACCGCTGTTAATAACGCACTTTTAAAGTCGCTTCCTCGCGATTATGAGTTAAAAGAAGAGTCGTTAGACCCGCGTTATAATATTAAAGCCCATTATGGTGATAGCTTTGAAGAGAGCTATTTTGGCGGCAAGGTTGGGTTTTTACTGGCAGGTGCTTACAAAAACGAATGGGATTTTGAAGAACGTTTTAGCTCAGTTATCACCCAAGATTTAGAAAACGAAGAAGGCAATGTTGATTGTACAACGTCGTTAGCGACCAGTGAAGATGTGAGTAACTCGTGTTACAACACAGTCAAAAATTCGCAAGTGACAACTGAAACCGAAAGTTATAACGGTTCATTAAGCTTGTCATACCGTTTAGGTACGCACAGTATTTCAGCTCAACAGCTTTATATTATTGATAATGAAGATGAGTCTGAAATTGCTATTTCGCAAAGCCCTGCGGGGAGTTCTACGTTTAGTATTGCGGGTGATGGGATTGCAAACCGTAATCATGAGTTTAATTACGAAGAACGCCAATTAAACATTACTCAAGTTATGGGGCAACATACCTTTTTAGATTATTTTGGTATTGGTGCCGATTGGCAGTACACCGAAGCTAAAGCAACGACTGATATACCTACCAGTGCCGATTTTGAGTTTCGTGACACTTATAATAGTGATGGCAGCTATGCCGGCTCAACTATTACAGGGGATGATAACCGTGTAATTATGTCATACACCAATATGGAAGAGCGTGTTAAATCGTACGGTGGTAACTTAACGCTGCCGCTTAGCTTTGAGTCTATGGAAGTTGAGTTTAAAGTTGGTTACGATTTTTCTGACAGAGCTCGAATATTTAATACCTCAAGCTTTGCTATAAACAACAGTGGCGGCTCAGGTATTTCAATAAACGACGGTAGCACTGATGCGCTTAATAATAGTGGTTTTTTAACTGACGACTTTATTGATAATAACGCTGTGTTAGTTGACTTTAATGAGCCAACAGCCCCTGATGCCGATGATTACATTGCTGCGCAAAAGGTGGATGCAGGTTATGCGTCTTTCGATGTGTTTTATGATCAATGGATAAGAATAAGCGGTGGTATTCGTTATGAGGAATTTAAACAATCTTCTATCGGTACATCGAGCCTTATTTTTGATGAAGACGATTTAAATACCTTTTACGATCCAGATAAAATTCAAGCAGGCTCTGTTATTACCGATGATTGGTACCCGGCACTGTCTGTTACCTATGTAGGTGGCGATGATTACCAAGTGCGCTTAGGTTATGGTGAAACAGTAGTTCGTCCTGATTTTCGTGAAGTAGTGCCTGTTACGTATTACGACCCTTTGACCGACATTAGAACGTTTGGTCGTACAGGTATAAAAAGTAGCCCAATTAAAAACTACGACTTACGTTATGAATATTACGGACAAGCCGGTAATTCATTTAGCGTAGCGGCGTTTTATAAAGATATTACAGCGCCAATTGAAACAGTTTTAAACATTGGTGATGAAGATTACTCAGCATCGTTTATAAATGGTGAAACAGCAGAAGTTTATGGTATTGAAGCTGAATGGCTACAAGACTTAACATTTGTAAGTGAAGGCCTATTTACTAGCGGTAATATCACATTAAGTGATTCTGAAGCGTCTATTGACCCAGCACTGGCGGGTACATTAACTAATCCTAAAAAACGTATGACAGGCCACTCTGAGTATGTAGTTAATTTACAATTAAACTACGATTCGTTAGATGGCATGCACAGCAGTTCATTAGTTTATAACGTATTTGGTGAGCGAATTTTAGCAGCGGGTGTTGCTAATAGAGATGACGCGTATGAGCAGCCATTTCACTCACTTGATTTAGTTTATACTTATTACCCTGACTTTAATTCTAAGATTAAGTTTAAAGTTAAAAACTTACTCGATGAAGATCAAGAGGTAACACAATCAGACATTATAGTGCGCTCAAAAGAGCAAGGTGTAACGTTTGATTTAAGTTACAGCTACGAGTTTTAATTTTCTTCCCAAGGAAGGGGGATATAATAAAACCTAACTACCGATTAGCCCTGTATTTAATACAGGGCTTTTTTATGACTATGAAAAATATTTAAGTTTCGCTTTATTCACTAGTTTTAGGGCGCTTGGGGTGTTAGGTTAGCTTTATACTAATCAACTTAAATAACTAGTCATTCTAGTGTGCTAAATAAAGCGCGAACGGCGTAATAAATTTTTGATGCAGAACAGCTACATACAAAAAATTATGGCTTGTTATCTCGCTATTAATTTGCCGCTATAAATGATTAATAACTTAATATGATTGGTTTTAATAAAAATTAATTCTCACGCAATGAATTTTAATTTTTAATGTATTAAGGCATCTTTTATGAATCAAACAGTGGAAAAAACAATGAAAAAAGTAGGATTAGTCGGTTGGCGTGGCATGGTTGGCTCTGTGTTATTAGAACGTATGCAACAGCAAAGTGATTTTGCACATATCGACACCACCTTTTTCACCACCTCACAAGCTGGGCAACTCGGCCCTGATATTGCTGGCGACGCAAAACCGTTATTAGATGCAAGTGATGTAAATGAACTTGCTAAAATGGATATTATTGTTACCTGTCAAGGTGGTGATTATACCAAAGCGGTTTACCCTAAATTACGCGAATCGGGTTGGGATGGTTACTGGATTGATGCAGCCTCTGCACTTCGTATGGTTGATGACAGCATTATTGTACTTGACCCTGTAAATAAAGATGTCATTGAACAAGGTTTAGAGCAAGGCGTAAAAACTTTTGTAGGTGGTAACTGTACCGTATCGTTAATGCTACTTGCTTTAGGTGGTTTGTTTGAGCAAGACCTAATTGAGTGGGTAAGCCCAATGACTTACCAAGCGGCCTCTGGTGCCGGCGCTCGTAATATGAAAGAGCTTATAGCACAAATGGGCGCTATTCATTCAAGCGTTGCCGAGCAACTAGATAACCCAAGTTCAGCTATTTTAGAAATTGATAAAATAGTGAGCGAAAAAATGGCTTCAAGCGATTTACCACAAGACCAATTTGGCGTGCCGCTAGCCGGTAGCTTAATTCCTTGGATTGACGTACCAATGCCAAGTGGCCAGTCTAAAGAAGAGTGGAAAGCTCAGGTTGAAGCGAACAAAATTTTAGGCTCTTCTAAACAGCCTGTGCCAATTGATGGTTTATGTGTACGTATTGGTGCAATGCGTTGTCATAGCCAAGCAATGACCATTAAATTACGTGAAGACATTAGCGTAGAAAAAATTGAAGAAATTTTAGCTTCGCATAACGAGTGGGTTAAAGTTATCCCAAATGAGCGCGAAATTAGTGCAACTGACTTAACCCCAGTTAAAGTAACAGGTACTTTAAGTATTCCTGTTGGTCGTATTCGTAAATTAGCAATGGGTCCTAAATACATTAGCGCATTTACCGTGGGCGATCAGCTGTTATGGGGCGCTGCAGAGCCACTTCGTCGTATGCTTCGCATCATTGTAGACGGTGAATAATTTCTGCATTTAAAAGTGTATATTAAAAAGGGGTTAGCGTATTGCTAACCCCTTTTTTAGTTAAGCGGCACTGCATACGCTACTTTATTTTTTCCTTCGTGTTTTGCTTTCGTTTTTGCTATTTACAACGCTTGCTCAATGGTGCTGTAACGCGCTGTATATAAATGCACTGTATATAAAGCGTATAAGTTTGTGCTTCATTAATACCTAGGAAAAACGTAATAAATATTAATATTGCCATCCCCTATGCTCTGTTGGAGCAGTTATAAAATTAATGACTATATGAAAGGCTCAGTAAGCTTGCTTAACTCGGCTCATTGCATTTTTTGGTATAGCTTTTGCTCGTAATAGTCTATTACAGCTTTATTCGCTCGGTTTTAGCTGCTTTGTGGGTACTTAATTCACTTATGCAGGTATTTTTTACTTATGCCGAGATGCTAAGCCTTCACATAAGGATAGATAATGGCTTCTACTTTTAAAAATACACGCAAAAAATGGTTTTATGCTTTAGTGGTTACAGCCTTGGGGTTAATTTTACTCAGAGCTTTAGCCCCTTATGCGGTTCAATATTATGTAAATCAGCAGCTTGAACAAACCCAAGGCATAACAGGGCATGTGGGTGATGTTGATTTGTACTTATACCGAGGAGCTTACGCTGTTGATGAGGTAGAAATTTACGCGGTAGATGCCACGCAGATGCCTAAGCCGTTACTGTCTATTGATACACTTGATTTTTCGCTTGCGTGGTCTGCTTTATTAAACGGTAATTTTGTCACCAACATGGCTTTTACCCGCCCAGAAATTGTTATTTACGATAAAGACCCAACTACCGCTGAACAAAATCAACAGGTGAAAGATGAAACCACGTGGGTAGGCCTTGCTAATGATCTCGTGCCTTTTTCAATTGATACGCTACGTATAGACAATGGTAAAGTAACCTTAGTTAACGCCACCAGCGAAGGAGAGCAGCCTACTTACGTATCAAATATAAACGCTAACATTAACAATATTACCAATGCACAAAACCTCTCTAAAACTTTAGTTACGAGTTTAAAAGTAGAAGGGCAGCTAATGGGCGAAGCTAAGCTGTCTTTAAATGGTAAATTAGACCCCTTTAGCGATGAAGCTAATTTTGATTTTAATGTTGAAGTGCAGCGTTTTTCGGTTAAAAATCTCGAAACTGTTTTTAAAGTGTATACCCCATTTGACATTGAAGCCGGCGGAATAGATGGCGCAATGGAATTGGCCGCTAACAATAATAACTTAAATGGATATGTAAAAGCGGGTGTGCACGATTTAAGTGTTTTTTCGTGGCGCGAAGATATAGAAAAAGATGATGACGGTCTATTTACCGCTATTTTTGAAGGCAGTATTGATTTACTCAGCTCGTTATTAGAAAACGACGAGTCAAAGCTGGTGGCTGCTCGGGTGCCCATAGACGGGCAGTTAGATAACGCTGATGTATCTACTTTTGAAGCCGTGGTTTCGGTATTAAAAAATGCGTTTTTTGAAGCATTTAAAATGAAGGTTGATAATGTTATTTCGTTTGAAAGCACGCAAGAACAACAAGGTGAGTAACTAAAAGCCCTTTGTATTAACTCAATACAAAGGGCTTTTTAAGTTTTAGCAAGTAAAATAGATCAGCTATTTATTGGAGTTGGTAATATCTGAGGTTTTACTTAATAACGTTTTTAGCTCAGCTATTTGCGCTTGTAGTTCAACCACTTGTCCTTGCGTTGCAGGAAGTGAGTTATTATCCGCTTTTAGCTCACGGGCATTTCGGTGCTCCTCGCTCATTACTTCTAAAATGGCACCTACCATCATGTTTAAAAACACAAACGCAGTTAAAAAGATAAACGTGAGGTAGTAAATCCAGCTCAGTTCGTATACCGCCATGGTTTCGTACATAATGTCGGTCCAATCTTCAAAGGTAGCTATCCTAAATAGCGTTAACATTGAAATGGATACATCTTGCCAAAGCACCGGATTAATATCGGCAAACATCATACTGCCCATGGCTGCGTAAATATAAAAAATAACAAACATAAGCAGTGCTATATAGCCCATTTGCGGAATGGCTTTAAGTAACGAATTTACAAGCAAACGCAGCTCAGGGATCATAGATACTAAACGCAGTACCCTAAATATACGCAGCAATCGGGCAAGTAACATGGTTGAGCCTGCAGCTGGGTATAAGCTGCCAAGTACAATAATGGTATCGAATATATTCCAGCCCTTTGAAAAGAAGTCTTTTATTCCTTTACTTGCAATAAAGCGAATAATGAGTTCGATTAAAAAGAAAGCTGTGATCCCTACATCCATCCAATTTAGAATAAATTCTACAGTGGGGTGAAGAGAATATGTATGAGCACCTACGGTGAGGGCAGAAACAACAATGACAGCTATAACAAATGATTGAAATATCTTGCTTTTGTCTATACGCTGAAACAGCTTTTGTAACTGCGACATCATAATTATGGGTCCTATGCAAAGTCAGGTTTTTATGACGCTAATATACAATAATATTGTTGCTTTCGATAACGAAAGTGTAAGGAATTCTAATGTTAATCAGTCAAATAACTAAAAGCGCATTGCTGTTTGTGGGATTTTCGGTACTTGCAGGGTGCAGCTCCGACGCTCGCTTTCACGAAATTCAATCAGCACGTCTTGATGAATGTAATTATAAAGCTGATAAAGAATATTACGAGTGCCTTGAAAATCAAGATAAAAATTTTGAAGAGTATAAAAAACAGCAAAGTGAACAAACACAATAATTTATGACTAAAACACAAAAATTGCGCGATAAACAAATACGCCAAGCCCTCACCAACGCCTGTGAGCAAATAAAAGCGACTCATGATGGTTTTGCTTATTTAACTCACACCATTGATTTAAAAAATGAAGCAAAGTCACTAAAAATAAGCTGCTATTTTGAAGATGATATAGCCTATAACGACACCGAAGCGCATTTTTCTCAGCTAGTCGATATTATTCACGCTGAGCTTAGCAAAATAAGCTTACCGGTAGCGGCTAAGCAAATAGCGTTTTTAGTTGATTAACATTGGTTTGCCTAGCTATGGACGTTATAATTACCAAAATTATTTTTAGGATGTAAAGCATGGCTGTTCCATCGCGCTCGCAAATCACACCAGGTACAACCGTAAATATTGTATTAAAAGAAGATCAACGCAGCGGCACATTAACTCAAGGTGTAGTTGAGCGTTTATTAACTAAATCACCTAATCACCCGCATGGTATTAAAGTACGCCTAGAAGATGGTCAAGTCGGCCGAGTAAAAGAGATTTTATAATGACAGCGTTAACAGAGCAGGAATTTTGGGATTTAGTGACCACGCCTGAGTTAGGGCTCGACCCACAAAGCGTAAGCGACAACTTAAAAGCTAAATTGAGCGATTTAACCGACGAGCAGCTCATTGCTTTTGATAAATTTTTTGGTATTCACATGCGCAAATGTTTTACCTGGGATTTATTTGGTGCCGCATTTGTTATGGCTGGCTGTAACGACGAATACGGTTTTAGCGAATTTAGGTGCTGGCTCATCTCCCGCGGGGAGACGGTATTTAATAACGCATTAAGCAATGCCGACTCACTTGCACAGTGCTCCCCTGTGTATTATTTAAATGAGCAACCTTACCCTTATATTGATGAATACGACTTAATAGCCGGTTTATTATTTGAAGAGCGCAACGACGACGAATTACCTTTTGTACCCTCAGGCGAGCAACCTGCAGGTAAACGCTTTAAAGACAAACCCAAGTTTTTAAAACAAAGCTATCCGCAATTATTTGCAAAATACTGGCAGTAAAGTCACTCTTAGTGGTTTATTTATTTAGTAAATAAACCACTTTGTTTTATTACTCGTAAAACATAACTACAACACTGCATTACATAATGCTAAGTGCTGCGTCCTTTTTTTAGATTAAATCTCTGTTATAGTTATAAAAGTTAGCGCCGCACGTTACTTATTACGAGGATACGCCCACTTAATGAAAACCTTACTTTGTTTTTTAATTTCGACAACCTTTATTAGTGCATCTGCATTGGCTGCGCCGAGTAATAAAAGCCGTTTTATACCGTTATTAAAAACAATGCTTGGTGATTACCAGGTGGTAACTGCTAACTCCCCACTGTGTGTGGATAGTCAGTTGAGTTTAATTAACCCAGTTTACCCAGACGCGGGTTTTAAATTAGGCGAGCATATTGCGTTTGAAAGTTTACACAACGGCACCCGTACAACTAAAAAGCCAAATTTTTGTTTTGTAACTAGCTCGTATAAATACAAAAGTGATGGTGTTGATAACAGCTTAAAAATGAGCCGCTGTATTGACCCCAATAACGAAAAAACCATCAGACAAAGCACTAAGTTTACCAGTGTTACAACGCTCGAATATACGCAGAATACCCCCGCAGTAGAGTGCACATTTACAAGACAGGTTGATTAACTTACTTGCAATGAATTTGCGGTATATCGTGCCAGCGCGTTGTGTATTGGGGCGATAAGTAATCTCTGTTCATATGCCAGCCTTGATTTAGTTTGCTGCTGGCTAGGGTGAGTATGCCTTTTCCGTAGCGGTTGTTTATTGTATCAAGACACTGCATTAATTTAGGGTTATCGGCACTTTGGCTAAATAAATCAGTTTGCTGATACTGCACCGAGGTAAGCTCTAAAGCGCCTACACCACATTTATAAAACCGTACACCTGGCTGGTAAATATGAGTAAATACTTCTGATACTGCATTTGCCATTACGCAGGTATCGTTAGTGGGGGTGGCAAATTTATATATAAACGACTTTTTACAATAGCGGTCTTCGTGTTTGCCAGTGGCGGCAAATATATAAAGCTGTTTTGCTAATGAGCGCTGCCCTCGTAGTTTACTGGCAACCGTGGTTACGTGGTTAATAAGGGCGGTTTTAAGTGCAGTTGGCTCACTGATCCGCTCACCAAAGCTGCGAGTAGAATATATTTCTCGCTTATCTTGGCGTACATCGTCCCATGTTAAGCACGCTATACCATTTAGCTCACTTACGGTACGCTCTACTACCACACTAAACGCGCGGCGCATGGTTTTAGGGTTTTGCTGTGCCAGATCCCACGCGGTATGTATGTTCATTATATTAAGCTTTTTAGCTAGGCGCTTACCTATGCCCCATACATCGGCGCAGCTCATTCTTTGTAAAATTGCTTGGCGGCTTTGCTCGTTATGTATAACGGCCACCCCATCAAACCCGCTTAGCTTTTTAGCTGCATGGTTAGCGGCTTTTGCCAAAGTAGGGGTTGGGCCAAAACCAACACCCACAGGGAGTTTAGTTTCGCGCCAAACGGTGCGCCTTATTGTATGCCCGTACTCGTGCCAGTTTTGTATAAGGGGGGTGTAGCCATTAAAGTGCAAAAACGATTCATCAATACTGTATATGTATTGTGTGTCGCAAAAGCGGCCAATTACGTTCATCATTTTGGCGCTTAAATCGGCGTACAACTCATAGTTACTCGAACGTACAACCACCTTGTGTTGCTCAAGCAGGTGCTTAACTTTAAAATAAGGGCCAAATTTAGGAATGTTTAAGCGCCGAGCTATCGGGCATACCGCACATACGCAGCCATCGTTATTAGTTAAAACCACCACAGGTTTAGAGCGAATAGCGGGGTCGAACACTTTTTCGGCACTGGCATAAAATGCAACGGCATCGACTAAGGCGTACATTTTAATAGCTCAGGGCTTGGGCGGTGCATTCTAATCGATAGTGTAACCACTCCCTCTAACTGAAACTCATCAGCTGAGGTTAGTTGTACCGGCTTATGTAAAGGCGATGCAGAGAGTAACCGCGCATTGGTTTTATCTAATAGCTTACACACAAATAAGCCATTTAAGTTGGCAACAATAACATCGCCGTTATCGGCTTGCTCAGCACGGTCTACAAGCAGTAAGTCGCCTTCAAAAATCCCCACCTCTTGCATGGAATTACCCGAGGCAATACCAATAAAGGTGGCGTCGGGGTGCTTTATTAATAGCTCATCAAGAGAAACACCGAGCTCGGCGTATTGCGCCGCGGGCGATTCAAACCCACACACACCGGCTTCTATATAAACGGGAATAACAAACATAACACAACCTAAAACGCATATACTGTATAAGCGTACAGTATATGCGTTTTGTGTAAGTTATGCCAAGAAATGAAAGACAGATCACGCCATGTTTTTGATCATTTGTTGCGCGGTATCTAAAAAGTCTTTGATTTGCTGCGGGTTTAAGTTTTTACACATTTGATCATTTATTTGCTGCTCAGAGGCTAATAACTTATCAAAAAGTGTGTTGCCTTGTTCGGTGAGCGACAAAATAAAGCAACGTTTGTCGTGCTCACTTGCTTGCTTATTAATAAGATTTAAGGCAATAAGATCTTTAATTAAGCGGGCAATTTGGGCTTTGTCGCGCTGTGTTTTAGTCACAATGTCGTTAGCGGTACAGTTAGATGTACTGGCAATAATGTGTATACAACGCACGTGCATAGCATTAATACCAAGGTCGCCTGCGTTAATAGCCTCACGTATTGTTACGCGGTAATTTTGCATCAGCTCAAATAGGGTATTTGATAAAAGCGTGTTCATAAGCTCTCTAATGGTTGACAATATCAATTAATTTGTTATAGTTGATTTTATCAACCAATGGGGCGTTGTGCAATGCTTGCTTTAAAAAGCAGTTAACTATTTTGTTAAACGAGGTGATTTTAAATGGGTAAACAAGTTCGCAAAGCTACGGTACTAAGTACTGAACAAATAACACCGCATTTACAGCGCATTGTTGTAGGCTCAGATGAGTTTTCGGATTTAACACAAGCACATATTGGCAGCTATGTAAAAGTGCTTATTCCCCAAAATGGTAAAGTTGATTTTAATTTAAAAACCGCGTGTATGCGCTCTTACACAATAAGAGATGTTGATGATGCAACGGGCGCGTTAACGCTCGACTTTGTAATAAACATGCACCAAGGTCCGGCTACGCAATGGGCTATAACTGCAAAAGTAGGTGACGAGGTTGGCATAGCGGGCCCAGGTCCTAAAAAGCTTGATAATTACCAGCATCCGCATTATGTATTACTAGGCGATTTAACCTCAGTTAATGCAATAAAAGGGTACATGCAGCAGTTACCCGCCAGCGCAAAAATTGACGCGTTTGTGCATGCCCCTACAGAGCAAGACATTATTGATTTACAAACGCAGCGCGATGTTAATTGGTTAATTACAGATACACCGGATACCGATATGCTCAGCGCGCTTAACAATTTGCCACACACAAACGAGCCACCTATTGTATTTATGGCATTAGAGGCAGGGTTAGTACGTAAAGCAAAAACCTTACTTACCCAGGACTGTAATATACCGCGTAGTAATATAGTTTCCTCTGGCTATTGGAAAAAAGGCGTAGACTCAGAGGGTTATAAAAAAGAGCGCCAGCAAAGCCCTGAGCTTGCATAAATACCTTAGAGCAAAACAGCCTAACGCTATTTTGCTTTTATCCGTTACCTAACTTGAATTGAATAAATAGCAGACCCATTTAAGTGTTTTATGCTGATGATGAAGCCCATTGTTAGCATGCATTTTAAGGAGCTGCTATTTTGTTATCTTCCATTCCCTTTTCGTTATTAGAGCTTGCCCCCATGATCAAAGGGGACAGCGTTTCTCATACGCTCAATAAAACCACTAAATACGCCCAGCGCGCCGACCAATTAGGGTTTAATCGCTTTTGGCTAGCCGAGCATCACAATATGCCCGGTATAATTTGTGCTGCCACCTCAATATTAGTAGGTCACATTGCAGGTAAAACTCAGCGTATACGGGTTGGCTCTGGCGGAATAATGCTGCCGAATCATTCGCCCTTAGTTGTGGCTGAGCAATTTGGTACGTTAGAGAGTTTATACCCTGGACGAATAGATTTAGGCCTTGGCCGCGCCCCTGGTAGTGATCCAGTAACCAGCCGTGCGCTAAATAATGATATGAGCCGCGCAGAAAACTTCCCGGGGGAGGTAACAGAGCTGCAAACATTATTAGGCCCATACAATGGCACACACCCTATACGTGCTATTCCGGGGGAGGACACAAACGTACCGCTTTGGTTATTAGGCTCAAGTTTGTTTAGCGCCCAATTGGCTGCGCAAAAAGGGTTGCCTTATGTATTTGCAGGGCACTTTGCACCACGTTTTGTACACGATGCCATTGCGCTATATAAGCGAGAATTTAAAGCCTCAAATGTACTCGATAAACCCTATGTAATGCTTGCTTTACCGCTGGTAGCAGCAGAAACCGATGAAGAAGCGCAGTACCTATCTACCACCTCAAAGCAACGCGTGCTTGAATTAATACGCGGCAAAGAGCTATGGCTAAAGCCACCGGTAGAGAGTATGGAAGGTTTATGGAGTGAGCAAGAGCGCGCCCACGTAGAAAACTTTTTAAGCTTAAGCGTTGTTGGCGGGCATGTGAGTATAAAACATAAATTACAAATGATAGCGAAAGAGCTAGAAGTGGATGAGTTTATATTTACCAACGATGTTTACGACAGCGAAAAACGCCACCGAGCCCTAGAAATTTTAATGGAAATAAAGCATTAATTAAAAAAGGAAGTGTTTAGTTAAGCAAGCGTACACACAAGCCTTGCTACTATGTAGACATCATTAAAAGTGAATACAAACTTATTAACTTTAAGTGATGTCTGAACAAACAATTTCGATAATTAAACATATTTAGGTTGCCAAGGATAAGGCCCATTTTGCATTATTTATCGTTCTGTTTTTTCAATCAAACTGATTTAAACAATCAATTTTAAGACATCACTATTATTTTTTACAATGTAGTTATTAACCAAACATCATTAAATTAAAGGAAGGTACACCGTGAACGCTCTAACAACCGCATCGGCTAATTCAGTTACTCATACAGCTCAGCCAAAAGTTGCTCTGATAGCTGAAGGTGGCGGACAACGAGGGATATTCACTGCCGGTGTATTAGATGCATGGTTAGAGCAAAACTATGACCCATTTGATTTATTTATTGGCACCTCTGCCGGCTCGCAAAATTTAACAAGCTATTTAGCACGTCAAAAAGGTTACGCTAAACGCTTAATTAGAGGGCTTTCTCGTAACAAACGCTTTTTTCAACTAGGGCGTGGTTTAATGGGCAAGCACATTGTTGATTTAGACTGGTACTTTGAAAAAACCACCGAAGTAAACAGAGCTCTTGATTTTAAAACAGCAAAAACCAGCTTAGGCGAGCGAGAGCTGCTTATAACGGCAACCAATGCACGCGACAGAAAAGCCTATTACCTTTCACCTACAGGCGAGGGTAAGCAATGGCGAGATTTGTTAAAAGCATCGAGCGCGTTACCTTTTTTGTATAAACAAGGCGTTAAACTTACTCCTTGGTTAGGTACAAAAGCGGCAAACGAAGCGCATTTAGCTGCAGAGCAATCGAGTGAAGATTTTTATTTAGATGGCGGCTTAGCTGCGCCCTTGCCTGTACGCGAAGCTTATAACCGTGGCGCACGAAAAATCGTAGTAATTAGAACCGTTGATGAGCATTTTCAGGCGCAAACAGCATGGGTTCAAAAGCTTAGAACATTTGCATGTGCATCAGGCTACTGCCCAAAAACACTTGATTACTTGATTCAACACGAGCAAGCATACCTAGACGAGCTAACGTTTATTGCCAACCCGCCTAGTGATGTAGAAATTATACAAATTTTTGCAGACGAAAAGCTGCACAGTAAATTATTAGGTAGCTCAAACGACGACTTACGCTTTGATCATAAGCTAGGTGTAAAAGCGGGCCGCGCTTATTTAAAAAGCCAAAACGCACGTATAGTAGATTACGCACACAGCTACGCTATGTAGCTGTGTATTAACGCTTAAACTTAAATTACTACTTAAGTTTAAGCGTTGGTAAAGTGCAGTGGCAAAATTAAAGCTCTGCTTTATTTAAACTTATCGATGGCTTTTTATTGCTAATTACCGCGCCTATTAAAATAAGCGCTAAAGCAATAAACACTGACCAACTAAAGGGAGCCTGCGAGGCGAGTATTAAAATAAAAGTAGAAAGCACCGGCGTTAAAAAACTTAACGAGGCTAATAGCGATCGGTTACCAAATTTTAAACCATGATCCCATAAATAAAATGCACCTCCCACTGGGCCTAACCCTAATAAAATAGCGCCTAGCCATTGTGAAACAGACAAACTAGTAACGGTTGTTTCAAAATAAAAATGTGCACAAAGGGCAAGCACAGCCACAATAAGCGAAAGCCAGCCTATGTCATCTACTTGGCTATTAAATTGCGACATTAAATAAGAATAACTAGACCACAGTACTGCGCAGCATCCTGCAAAAAAATACCCTAAGTAATACTCACTATTGATAGATAACCCACTGCCATCGGTAATTAAACTAAGCGTGCCTAAAAACCCCAATAATCCGCCTAATATTGCTTTAAATTTAGACCCAGGGGTAGCCACAAATACACCCAGTAATAATGGCCAAAGGTACACAATTAAGCTTACCTCTATTAAAGGGCCGTATTTTAAAGCCATAAAATAACAAAAGTGAAAACCAAATAAGCCGGTAACACCTATTATCATTTGTTTTTTAGAAAGCTTAGGAGGGGTTAATAATGGCTGTTTTGTAGCAAAGCGTTTTACTAATAAAATAATAAAAGAAAGTGCAAAGCACATAAAAAGTAACTGAAAAGCCGGGATCGCTTTGGTTAAATTACCTAGTAATGCTAAAAGCCCCCACGAAAATATTGCTAAAAACCCTATGTGTGTTGCCATTAATTACCCTCCGTAAATACTAGGTACTGAGTGTATCAATATAGGCTTTTAAAAATGTGCTAAAAAGACGGTGTTATTGTTTGCTCTGACGCTATTTAACCTACGCTCTGCTTGAGCTTGCTTTATTATCTCGTGTTTAGGTTATCTACATTACTGCTTTGCAAACGCTTTAGGTGGCTGTCCAAAATATACATTAAACCGGCGGCTAAACGCAGAGGCATCGCTATAACCAATGCGCTCGCCTACTAAAGCAATCGGTAAGTCTGAATGGGTTAAAAGGGCGCGAGCGTGCTGCATTCGCAACATAGTTAAATATTGCAGCGCACTCATAGTGGTACTTTTTTTAAACACGGTTTTAAATTGCGTAACGCTTAAACAGGCTATATCAGCCAGCTCTTTTAACGTGTAGGGGTAGGCTAAATTTTGCTTAACAGTGGTTATTACATTATCTATTCGCTTATCAATATTACTGTGGCTGCTTTGCTCACAAAGTAATAAGTAAAATAAATCAAAAGTTGAATTAGTAAGCTTTTCATCGCTCACAACGAGCAGTTGCTGCTCTATAAACTGTAAGTAACTTAATAAACGGCTATCTATTGAGATTTTAGGGCATAAAAGGTTAATAAGGTTTTCAGGGAGCGCGTCTAAATCTGCCACAATAAAACGCGCGGCTTCATCGGCCGTAAAGGCATGCACTACGTTTTTCTCTATAACGATACAACTGCCCGTACTCACCGTTGTTTTAAAGTCATTATTTAACGTTATAAAAATTTCCCCGTGTAGGGGTAAAACGAGTTGATGGTAATTGTGCTGGTGGCGCTTTATATCTTGCGAATAATACCGAATAGAAAGCTTATTCATTGCCTACTCCAATACCTAATACATAAACCGAGTATTGCCCAAAACACTTTAAGTAAAACATAGCGTTAATAAACCTAAGTAGATGACAATAATATACTGGTTTCGCTATTTAAAATGCCTTCTATTTCGCGTACTTGCCTGAGTACGCCATCAAACTCACCTAAATTTGCCGCCTGTATTTCAGCCACTAAATCCCAAGCGCCATTGGTTGTATGTAACTTTGTCAGCTCTGGTATGCCGCGCATGGTTTTAATTACCTGCGATGTAGATTTACCCACCACTTCCACCATCATTATTGCTCTTACAGCTTCGGTTTCTATGTGTTCGTGTACACGCACCGTAAAGCCTAATATAGCGCCGGATGAGACTAAACGGTCTAAGCGGTTTTGCACTGTCCCGCGCGACACCTTTAAAACATCGGCTAGGGCTGAAATAGAAGCGCGGCCATCTTTTCGTAATTCGGCTATTAATGCGTTATCTAATGAGTCGTAAATGTAAGGGGTCATAAAACGCCTTGGGTTATGTGTTTATTACAAATTACTAAATTTGTACTTTATTGCATAGCAATTTGCTAAAAAATACTATTATTTGTATAAACTTTTGGTATTTTAAGTAACACCTCTGGCCTATAAACTTATTTCAATTAATTTATTTAGTCATTAAAGAGGTATTTATGAGTCATTTTATCGCACAACCTAAACAAGGTGTTCCATTTGTTAGCGTACAGGCAATGGCCAAACTTATAAATAAAGTCGGAATAGAAAACGTATTGCTTGAGCTTACTCAAAGATTAGAACACGACTTTGCTCGCTGGGACGAATTTGATAAATCGCCACGTTATGCGGCGCACTCTCCTGATGGCGTAATAGAGCTTATGCCCGTAAGCGACGGTAAAATGTTTAGCTGTAAATATGTAAATGGTCATCCAAAAAACACCTTTAAGGAACTTCAAACCGTGGCCGCATTTGGTATTTTGTCGGATGTTGATAGCGGCTATCCGGTCATGATCAGCGAAATGTGCTTACTAACAGCTTTACGCACAGCGGCTACATCGGCGCTTGTGGCAAAATATTTAGCGCCTAAGCACTCAACAACACTTACATTAATTGGTAATGGTGCACAGTCTGAGTTTCAGGCATTAGCTTTTAAAGCCGTATTAGGCATTACTCACATTCGTTTATACGATATTGATAAAAATGCCTCACAAAAAGCCTACAACAACTTAAGTGGTTACGGCTTAAATGTAACTCTATGCAATAGCGCAGAAGAGGCCGTACAAGGCGCGCACATTGTTACCACGTGCACAGCCGATAAAAAAAATGCCACTATTTTAACCAGCGATATGATCCCCCAGGGCGTGCATTTAAATGCCATTGGTGGGGATTGCCCTGGTAAAACAGAGCTTGATTCACAATTATTAACGCGCGCAAATGTGTTTGTAGAGTACGAACCGCAAACCAGAATAGAGGGCGAAATACAGCAAATGAGCGAAACCTTTGCCGTAACAGAGTTTCATAAAGTAATTAATAAACAAACACCTGGGCGTACAAGTAACAACGAGCTTACTATTTTTGATGGGGTAGGCTTTGCAAGCGAAGACTTTACGGCGCTGGTGTATATTAAAGATGCGCTGGTGGCTGCGGCTGAGTTTGAACTACTTGATTTAATTACACAACAAGCCGATCCACGTAATTTATTTTCGGTACTTAATAGTACACAAACATCTAAAACACCTAAGCAAGAGCAAGTCGCATGAGCCACATAAAGCAAGCACCGACAGCGGTGGTGATGGTGCGCCCGCATCACTTTACATCTAACCCACAAACCATGTTAGACAACACGTTTCAAAGTACCTGTAACTCACAAAATCAGAGTCAGCTTGCCTTTGACGAAGTCACTAATGCGGTTAAATTATTACAAAACGAGGGCGTAACGGTTCATCTTTTTGAAGACGAACATACACACACGCCCGACTCTGTATTTCCAAATAATTGGTTTTCTACCCATCAAAGTGGCGAGCTAGTTATGTACCCAATGTACGCAGAAAACAGAAGGTTAGAATATCGAAAAGATATTATTGATTTTTTGACTAATCACTATAAAGTGTTGTCTGTGACTGATTATTCATTTTTAGCGAAAGAAAATGCATTTTTAGAAGGCACAGGATCGCTTGTTATTGACCACCCCCATAAGCTTGCTTATGCAGTAGAATCTAAGCGCACTACTAAAACCGTGGTTAATACAGTGTGCGAGCAATTAAAGCTAAAACCTGTTGTATTTAACGCCTACGATGAGCAAGGCACTGCGGTTTATCATACTAATGTATTAATGTGTGTAGCCACAGAGTTTGCCATGATCAGCTTAAATATGGTGCCAAATAGTCAGCACAAACAATTAACTAGCCATTTTATACAAAGCCATTTAGAAGTAATAAACTTATCTAATGAGCAAATAAGTAGCTTTTGCGGCAACGCAATAGAGTTACAAGGTACAAATGGTCGTATTTTAGCACTCTCACAAACGGCGTTTAATGCACTTACAACCGAGCAAAAAGCAGCAATACAAAAAACAGCTAAACTTGTTCCGTTACCTATACCAACCATAGAGTCGGCGGGAGGTTCGGTTAGATGCATGATTGCTGGCATACACCTGCAAAGTAAATAACCTACCACTAAGTCAACATCCTAAGGCAGCTTAGCTGCCTTAATCTATGGCTAACATGCATTATTAAATGCCAATTACTCAACTGCGCGCTGAGTAAAAATATAATAAATACAAAAGGATTAGCCCATGTTCGATACCGTAGTAAAAAGTGTAAATGGCCTATTATGGGGAGAAGGCCAAATACTAATCTACATACTACTGTTTGCAGGTATTTGGTTTTCGGTACGTTTAAAAGCAATTCAAATAGTAAAATTTAAACACATGTTTAGCCTGTTAAAAGGCAGTAGCAAGTGTAAAAAAGACGACATTTCATCATTTCAAGCATTGTGTACTGGCTTGTGTGCCCGTGTAGGTACAGGTAACTTAGCTGGGGTCGCTGTTGCAATTTCACTAGGCGGAAGCGGCGCCATATTTTGGATGTGGGTTATAGCCATACTCGGCATGGCAACCGGCTTTGCCGAAAGTGTATTAGGGCAAGTGTATAAAGTACGCGATAGTAGTGGCGAATTTAGAGGCGGCCCCGCCTATTATATTCAACAAGGTTTGGGCAGCCGTGCCTTTGCTATTGTATTTGCCGCGTGTTTATTTTTAGGTTATGGCTTTACCTTTAGTGCAATGCAAACCAATACCATAACCGACGCCCTTAACTATGCTTTTCAAGTACCTACCTTTTATTCTGGATTAGTTATTACCGTATTAGCAGGCTCAATTATATTAGGTGGCTTTAAAGCCATTGCCCGCTTTGCTGAGCGAGTAGTGCCACTAATGGGCATATTATTTGTAGCCGCGGCGGTTATTATTACGATTATGAATTTACCGCAAGTGCCTGCCATGCTTAAAGATGTGTTTTTATCAGCGTTTGGTTTACAAGAAGCAGGCGCAGGAGCAATGGGCGCTGCCATTAAAAACGGTATTCAACGCGGATTATATTCTAACGAAGCCGGCGCAGGTAGTGTGCCGCATGCTGCAGCAAGCGCTAGCCCAATGCCTAATCACCCAGTTACACAAGGGTATATACAAATGCTTGGCGTGTTTTTCGATACAATTGTACTTTGTAGCTGTACCGCGGTAGTTATTTTATTGGCCGATGTAGATATAAGCGGCGAAATGGAAGGCATACGTTTAACCCAAAGCGCCATGACCGCACATTTAGCAAAAGGCGGTGTGTATTTTGTTGCTGCAGCCATAACCTTATTTGCTTTTACCTCGGTAGTGGCCAACTATGCTTACGCCGAAAGTAACCTGCATTTATTTAAGCTCGATAACAAAGTAGGGCGCACAATTTATACATTACTTTATTTATCAATGATGCTGTGGGGCGCATCGGCATCTCTAAAAGAAGTCTGGGATTTAGCCGATATAGCATTAGGGTTAATGACAGTGGTTAACGTAATCGCTATTATATTGCTCACGCCAACTATTTTGTCTGTTAATCGCGACTACAACACACAAAGAGAAAAAGGCATAGAGCCCGAATTTAAAGTAAAAGACGTAAAAGTACAGGGTAAATGCGAAAGCGGCATTTGGGATTGATTCCCGTATTTTAAGCAATTTTAACGATAAAAAGCGGTTTTATGGCAACATAAAACCGCTTTTTAATTTTGCATAATTATTCAATTTTGAGTTGTGTGAACAGCACTAAAATATAAGAATAACAAGGTAAACTGATTTAATGATCGACATTCACGCAGGTAAAACAGCAGCAAAAATTATTAACGAGCAGGGCTTTAAACCCGAGTTATTTACCACTTTTTTAGGAGCAAGTGGCGGGCCTAAGTGGTTTACATTATTTGGCTTAGACAAATATATTTTTGGTGAATTTTTTAAAAACCGAACCCAACCACTCAACTTAATTGGTTCATCTGCTGGCGCATTTCGATCAGCCTGTTTTGCACAAAACGACCCCGTTGCTGCCATTGAGCGTTTAGCAAAATCGTATTCGCAAACGCGCTATTCTAGTAATAAACCAACACCTGCTGAAATTACACTAAAAGCCCGCGCATTATTAGATGATGTATTTGGGGAGCAGGGCGTAACCGAAATTATAAATAACCCTGTATTTAAAGCGCATTTTATAGTGGCAAAATCGAATGGGTTTATTGCGAGTGAAAATAAATTAATTCAGCTTTTAGGTTTATCAAAAAGTTATATGCTTAATCGGGTTAACCGAAGATTATTAGGCTCGCAGTACGAGCGATTTATTTTTGGCCCAGCAACAAGTGACTTATCAATTTCCGACACCTACAATTTTAAAACGCAAAACATACCACTTAGCCAAACAAATTTAAAAGATGCCTTACTCGCATCGGGCTCTATACCACTTGTTATGCAAGGCATAAAGAATATTGCAGGCTCGCCACCCGGTATTTATCGCGATGGCGGAATAATTGACTACCACTTTGATTTAAAAATTAATAACCCAGGCTTAATTTTATATCCCCATTTTAATAGCGAGCCAAAAGCAGGGTGGTTTGATAAAAATTTAAAACGTAAAGTAGCACCACAAAATTACGATAACGTGGTGATGATCTCCCCATCAAAAGAATTTATAGCCGGCTTACCTTACGGAAAAATTCCAGACAGAAATGACTTTACCGATCTTGATGCAGACACACGTATTAAATATTGGAATACTGTTTTTAGTGAAACTGAAAAGTTGGCTGAGGCATTTGATAAGAAATTAATGATTAAATAAATGTATGAATTAGAAATAACAATAAGTTAGGTACTGTTTATAAGTAAAGGAAGATTCGATAAGGAAATATATCTAATCTCATAAATAAAAATTTATAAAATAATCTTTGTCAAAAAGTAGTTTGAGCTTAATTTGATTGCTGATGTATTGCTCTACTAATATAGATTAGCGTCATAAGATATGGTGTAATTTTTAATTAAAAAAGCTAATTATTAATACCTAAATAACTAGCTTTATTATTTATATAACGTTTTGGTGAAATAAAATTTCACGGTTTCATTTCTATAAAAAAATTTTTAGTATCGACTAATTCTTATCTATAAAAATTTTATTCACTAAAATTTTTATCAAGTTTATTAACTAGAGAGCGAAAGTCATTAGTTAGAATTTCCTCTGAATTTGGGACTAAAACTATTGCTTGTGAAAAATATTTATCTTTAAGTAGTTCATCACCATTTTTTTCATGTAATAGCCCAATTCGGAAGTAAGTTAAAGCAAGGTTTAAATTTGTTCCTTCTATTGAAAGTTCATCTGGGCCAATATACTTTAATAAACGAGCTAGTGAGTTTAATGCATATAAACCGGTGGCAGTATCATTAAACAAATAAGCTTTATGGGCTTCATTGATTTCATTTTTTAAATATGAAGATGTTGAGCTATTTGCAAACGCATTACTTATGGATAGGGTGAAAAATATGAAAAACATCAATATTTTGAAAGTAGTCACTTTTTATTCCTTTAGATAATTAACAGTATTAAAAATATACAAGGTTGTAAAAGAATTTACAACTTATCAATCATAGCTCATAAATTACGTTATGTTAAATTAACTGGTTTATAAGAAAGCGAGCGTGATTATACAAACCAGCCCGCTTTTAGGAGAGTAATTAGGTGTTAATTTAGCTCAGAATCTACCCAAAATTTAGTGCCTTTTAGTACTGCTTGAAGTGCAAGGCCATTTTCGGTTAAAGAATATACGGTAACTTGGTCGGCAATGGCTTCTGCAACCAGTGCTCCACCTTTATCTTCGTATTTTGCTGCTGCATCTGCGTTTCCGCCAAAGGCCCAACCGTGTTCAATAAATCTATTTACAGCCGCTTGGTTATGAAAAACCATAACAACGTTAAAATCTTTAACACCTAAACCAAGCCCTAAACCGGCTTCACCCATATTCATGTAGGTTGATTTACCCGTTAAGTTATTTTTTACTACACCGTACCCGCCACCAAAACTAGCTAAAACGACATTTACGTTTGCGTTATCAAATACGGCGTAACCGGCAGAATTGGCAATTTGTTTTTTAACATCGGGTTTTTGTGCGTATAATTTGTCGAGGGTATTGTTTTTCATGCTTTGTACTAAAGCGCGTTTTTCGCTAGGCGAAGCACTGCCTGTAGTAGCACAACCTGTTAGTAATACACTTATTGTAAGTAGGCCTAAAACTATAAATTTTTTCATAAAACTTTCCTTAATAAGATTCATACCAATACACAACAATGTTTAAATAAATACACTTTCACTATGTCCAATACTAGACAGTATCGGACTTTAACGTTAAGCTGTAAGTCTATTATTTTATTGAATATTTATACATTATGCTTGTTGCTTTAGTTGATACGTTAAAACAATTAAGATACCAAATTGCTCATCTTGACGACGGTACTCTAAACTCAGAATACCCAGAACTTGCATCCTTTATACAGCAAGTTGGCTTGACTGTAACTGAATCAAAGGACGATCTTAAATTTTTATACCAATTTTTATATGTGTACGGCCGAAAATCTGAGGCAACATTTAATCGTTTTCGTAATGAGCTTGAACGATTTTATTTGTGGTCTTGGCTAATTGCCGAAAAATCTGTATTTAGTTTAAAGCGCGAAGACATTGAAGCGTATGTTGATTTTATGGCTGAGCCAGATAAAAAATGGGCATCAACTTCGGTGCAATGGCGTTACAAAGATGAACAAGGCATTCGTCGATTAAATCAAAATTGGCGCCCTTTTATATTAAAAGAGTCAATTGCGAGCCAGCAAACATTAGCGGCTATGTTTACTGCGCTAAATGTATTTTATAAGTTTTCTATTTTAGAAGAAAAAACGTTTGCTAACTTTGTGCCTGTAGTGAAAAAAAATAGCCCCTATTTGGTAGTTCAATCTCAAATTCAGATCCCAGACACTTTAAGTGACATACAATGGGAATATGTATTTGGCGTAACACGCGATTTATGTGAAAAAAAACCAGAGCTTGAACGTAACCTATTTACGCTCGCGTGTTTAAAAGGGCTATATTTACGTATATCAGAATTATCAGAGCGCCCGCAGTGGTCGCCAGTTATGTCACACTTTTGGCAAGATAATGACGGTTTTTGGTTTTTACGAATTATGGGTAAAGGTAATAAGCTACGAGATGTTACGTTAAGTGATGATTTTGTTGAGTATTTAAAACGTTACCGATTATACAGAGGGTTACCCGCCCTACCTCGCGTTGATGAATCTGAGCCATTGGTGCATAAAATTCGTGGCCAAGGTGGGATGACCGTTAGGCAAATTAGGCGTTTAGTGCAGCAAAGTTTTGATTTAGCTCAGCAATCGTTACTTGATGACGGGTTTAAAGATGATGCAGAACAACTTGAAGCGGCCACTGCCCATTGGCTTCGTCACACGGGTGCAACACATGATGCGCAAACTCGACCGCTAAAACATTTATCGGAAGATTTAGGCCATTCTAAAATTGCGACAACCGATCAAATTTACATTCAAACAAATATTAAAGAGCGAGCAAAATCAGGCGTTAAAAGGAAAATTTAATGGAATACTTAGTAATAGCATTTATTGGTTTTTTATTTTTAGTTTATTCAATTTCAATAAGGCAGTTAGAGCGCACAGAAATAACAGGCCCTATGTTTTTTGTTATTGGCGGCATGTTTTTGGCGTTTTTACTTCCTAATGAAGGCGAAAAACTAAAAACAGGAATAGATTATTTATTACCACTGATAGAGCTAACACTAAGTATATTTTTATTTTCTGATGCGGCTAAATCTAAGTTAGGTGTATTGAGGCATAGTTTTCAATACCCTAGCCTATTACTATTCGTTGCCCTACCCTTAACTTTATTGTGCGGTATTGGTGTTAGCTTATTTTTATTTGCAGAGTTGTCGTTAATTCAATCGGCACTGCTGGCAATTATACTTACACCAACCGATGCAGCTTTGAGTAAAGGGTTATTGCAAAGTACACAAGTGCCCGAAAAAATCAGGGAAGGTATAAATACCGAAAGTGGATTAAACGATGGCTTATGTGTACCCGTATTTTTAATTTTTATTTTATTAGCTAAAAACCCTGACTCTGCTATTACTGCTTCACATACATTAGGTGTGTTTTCAAGAGAGCTTGGCTTAGCATTATTGATTGCTGGTTTTTCTATAGCGATATTTATTCCGGCATTAAATTTTGCAATGCAGCGCCATTACTTTGCAAAAAGCACCAGCCCATTTTTACTTTTAGGTTTTGCGATGGCGGTGTTTTCTATCACACAATATTTACATGGCAGCGGGTTTATAGCGGTGTTTATAGCAGGTTTGTTATTTGATAAATTTTCTAAAACTGACATTCGCGCTGAGCTAATAGAAGATTCAGAGCACATTGCTGATTTTACTTCGTTAATGATTTGGTGTTTATTTGGATTTGTTTGTGCGTATTTAGTAATACCCAAATTAAATACAAATATAATTGTGTACGCCTTACTAAGCACTACATTAATTAGAATAATTCCGGTTATGTTATCGTTACAATTTACAGCACTTAATTGGAAGGAACGTTTTACTTTTGCATGGTTTGGGCCACGCGGTTTGGCATCTATTGTTTTTACTTTAATGGTAATAGACACGCAAATAGAAAATAAATACGATATTGCCACTATTGCAATGACCACTATTTTATTTAGCGTGTTTATACATGGTATAAGTACAAAGCCTATTGCAGATAGCTTCGTTAAAAAATCTAAATAGCGTTTAGAAAAATTAACGAATATATTGTTTTGCTATAAACACGTTTTTTAGCTTTAAAATAAATCACTTAACTAAGCGAATTGGTATTAATAAAAAAGGCGTAACTTATTTTTAAGTTACGCCTTTTTTATTTTTAACTTTTACTAGCTAAGTACCTGAGCGAGCAACTCAATTGGGTGCTTTGGTTTAAATTGCTCAAAACGTTTTACTTGGCTGCGACACGAAAAACCGGTAGATAAAAGTTGCTCTGGTTTATTTTTATCTACTATTGGTTTCCAACTCATTTCGTACAGTGCACGGGAATTTTCTTGGTTTTGTGCTTCATGGCCATAAGTACCGGCCATGCCACAACACCCGGTATTGGTTGTGTTTAGGGTTAAACCAATATCAGTAAAAATTGTTTTCCATACGCTTGCTGCTTTTGGTAAAGCGGTTGTTTCTGTACAGTGGCTTAGTAATGTAAATTCAGTATCAGTTTTTTGTTTAGCCGATAATGATTTAAACGATTGAGTTTGTAACCATTCATGGGCAAGTTGTACATGAAACTCGCCGCGATTATTTTCTAAAATGGTTTTGTATTCATCGCGATAACACATAACTAACGATGCATCTAAACCAACCAAAGGCGAATTAATATCAGCGAGTTTATTTAAAAACTCTGCGCCATTTTTTGCGGTTACTTTAAACTCATGCAAAAAACCTTTTACGTGTTGGGCTTTACCATTAGGTTTAAACGGTAATAGCATCGGCTTTTTACCCAGCGCGGTGATAAGTGTTATAAAACTTTGCACTAACTCGGCTTCGTAAAAGCTGGTAAACGGGTCTTGCACTATTAGCACATAGTCATTTTGTTCATCACTTGAAAGTGAATTTAATAATTCAAAATTGAATTTATGTGCTTTTGCGACACGTTTTTCAAGTGAAGGCACACTTAATTGGGGGGTATCTACATACCCTACTGTTTTTTTAATTAAACTACTTACTAAGTTTGTTTTAACAATTGGGTTGATCACGCGTGCAAATTTAGACATTACAGGCGCCGAACTTTCAATGTTAGCGACTAAATAATCTTTAAGTGGGCGCGCGTAATAACTGTGATAATAATTTAAAAAGCGTGCTCTAAAAGTAGGTACATCCACTTTTATAGGGCAAGATGTTGTACACGCTTTACACGCTAAACATTCATCCATTGACTCTTTTACTTCGTGAGAAAAATCGTAAACACCTTTGTTTTTTTCACGGCTATGAACAAAACGCTCCCACCAGGTAATAACTTCGCCTTTGTTAAGCTCTTTTTCTACTTCGAGTAAATCTACATTTTTAGACTCTTGAAGTCGTAACCATTCTCGCATTAATGTTGCGCGGCCTTTTGGCGAATGCCTGCGGTCGCCGGTTACTTTATATGAAGGACACATGGGAGAATTTTCGTCGTAGTTAAAACAAATGCCGTTACCATTACAGGTCATTGCATTGTTAAAACTTGTTTTTACATCGATAGAAATTTGCTTATCGAAATACGAACGTTTTTGCCCATCTACACTAACTAGTGAGTCCTCACTTTCTATGGGAGTACATATTTTACCAGGGTTTATTCTATTATTAGGGTCGAACGCTGTTTTTATTTTACGTAGTTGTTTAAATAAATGCTCGCCAAAAAACTCAGGGCCGTATTCACTTCGGTAACCTTTACCATGTTCGCCCCACATTAAGCCGCCGTATTTAGCGGTGAGTTTTACAACTTCGTCTGAAATTTTACGAAGCAGTTTTTCTTGTTCTGGGTCGCACATATCTAGCGCCGGGCGTACATGTAAAACACCCGCATCAACATGGCCGAACATACCGTATTGTAAATTATGGCTATCGAGTAACGCTCTAAATTCTACAATATAGTCGGCTAAGTTTTCTGGTGGTACGGCGGTATCTTCAGCAAAGGCCAATGGCTTTTGGCTGCCTTTAACATTACCGAGTAATCCGACAGATTTTTTACGCATTGCATAAATTTTTAAAATGTCACTTTTACTGCTGGTTAATTGATAGCCAATAACACCATTGGTTTGATTTTCTACGCACTCATCTAATAATGTGCAAAGTGTGTTTACTTTGTCTTTTATATCTTCAGGTGATACTGCATTAAACTCAACCATGTTGAGTCCTTGCATATCTTTATTTGGTACATCGGTTATTAAGTCCGATACTGAATGCCAAATAATATCTTCGCGAGCCAGGTTTAATACTTTGCTATCGACTGTTTCTACCGATGTTGCACGCGCATCAACTAAAAAGGGAGAGTGGCGAAGTGCCGAATCAAAACTGTCGTATTTAATATTTATCAGTGTTTTAAATTCGGCTATGGGAGTTAGGTTTAATTTAGCTTCAGTAACTATACCTAGTGAGCCTTCTGCTCCGGTAATTAGCCTACTCATATCAAAAGTTTGTAAGTCATCACTTAGCACATGCTCTAGGTCGTAGCCGGTTAAAAAGCGATTTAAGCGTGGAAATTTTTCTAAAATTGCTTGGCGTTCATTTAAAGAAATTTCCAATACTGTTTTGTAAAGGCTACCGATTAATGATTCTTGCTCGGCTATTACTTTGGCTTTTTCTATGTCTATTGGTGATGTCACCATTGGGCTGCCATCGACTAAATAGGTAGTAAGTCCTAAAACATGGTCGCTGGTTTTACCGTACACTAATGAACCTTGACCTGATGCATCTGTACTGATCATTCCGCCAATGGTTGCTCGGTTACTGGTTGATAAGTCGGGTGAGAAGAAAAAGCCGTACGGTTTTAAAAAGTCGTTTAATTGATCTTTAATTACACCTGTTTGTACTCTAACCCAACCTTCTTCAACATTAATTTCGAGTATTTCGCGCATGTAGCGAGACAAATCAACCACTATTCCTGGTGTGAGTGATTGCCCATTAGTACCTGTACCACCACCACGAGGGCCAAAAGTAAGCGACAAAAATGGGTCGCGAGATGCTGTTTGCAATGCCAGTTGAATGTCTTTTTCGGTTTTAGGAAAAATAACACCTTGCGGGATTTGCTGATAAATACTGTTATCGGTAGAGGCGGTTAAACGCGTTGCATAGCTTGCATCGGTGTCTCCACTAAACCCCTGATTTTTAAGTGTACTTAAGTAGTTTGCGACAAGCTCGGTCGCTGCATCTTGCTGTGTAATTGTTGCTATCATGACGGCGATAATTTAAGGCATTTGTGTAATTATATCATGGTGATGGCTAATAGAAATTGAAGATTTTACAGTTTGTAACACTCTTTTTATCGTAATTTGAGGTTCTGTATTTATAATCAAGTTAAACCAATGTGTAGAGGTTTATATGAAAAAATTACTATTACAGATCATAGGTGTGTTGTTTATTTTGCTTGGGCTATTTTTTGCTGTAGTGCCAGGCCCGTCACTAATATTTTTTATGGCGGGGTTACTGTGTTTTTCGTTTTATTACCCAAAAGCCAGGCATTATTTAAAGCTTTGCCAAAAAGCCTTAACTAAATCGTGTAATTATTTAGATAAAAAATTAGCACGGTAATTTAGCCCAGATACAAAAATGCCAGCATAATTGCTGGCATTTTTATTTGTTACGGGTACTGATGATTATTTAGCAAGTTTGTCTGCTAGGTATAACCATGTTTCTAGTACTGTATCTGGATTTAGTGAAACAGAATCAATGCCCTGCTCTACTAACCATGCTGCAAAGTCTTCATGATCTGAAGGACCTTGACCACAAATACCTACATACTTGCCCTTTTCTTTAGCGGTTTTAATTGCCATAGAAAGTAGCTTTTTAATCGCAGGATTACGCTCATCAAATAAATGTGCGATTAGGCCTGAGTCACGGTCAAGACCAAGTGTTAGCTGAGTTAAATCGTTAGAGCCGATAGAAAAACCATCGAACATCTCTAAAAATTCATCCGCAAGTAATGCATTTGAAGGAAGCTCGCACATCATGATAACTTTTAGACCATTTTCACCACGTTTAAGGCCATGCTCTTCTAGTAATTCGATAACACGTTTACCCTCTTCAAGGGTACGTACGAATGGGATCATGATTTCAATGTTGGTCATACCCATGGTGTTTCTTACGCGTTTAATTGCTTCACATTCAAGGGCAAAACAATCACGGAAGTCTTCAGAGATATAACGTGCAGCACCACGAAAACCAATCATTGGGTTTTCTTCTTCAGGTTCGTACTGCTCACCACCTACTAAGTTTGCATATTCGTTTGATTTAAAATCAGACATACGCACAATTACACGCTCTGGTGCAAAGGCACAGCCTAGCGTTGAAATACCTTCTACTAATTTAGAGATATAAAACTCTACCGGTGATTCGTATCCGGCAATAATGTCGGTAATTTCAGCTTGTAACGCAGGTGATTGGGCATCAAAATTTAATAGCGCTTTAGGGTGAACACCAATCATGCGGTTTATTACAAATTCAACACGGGCAAGGCCAACACCTGCATGTGGTAAACGTGCAAAGTCAAACGCGCGGTCTGGATTACCTACGTTCATCATCACTTTCATTGGCAGTTCTGGCATTTTATCAACGCGCGACGTCAGTATTTCAAAATCTAAAATACCTTCGTAGATGTAACCTGTATCGCCTTCAGCACATGATACCGTTACTTCTTGGCCTGCTTTAATTAAATCGGTTGCGTTACCACAGCCAACTACCGCAGGAATACCAAGTTCACGGGCAATGATTGCTGCGTGACACGTACGCCCACCACGGTTTGTAACAATAGCCGCGGCGCGCTTCATGATAGGTTCCCAATCTGGATCGGTCATGTCGGTAACTAAAATGTCGCCTTCTTGTACTTGGTCCATTTCTTTAATTGAATCAAGTACACGAACAACACCACTACCAATTTTATGACCAATTGCGCGGCCTTCAGCAATGACATTGCTTGTGCCATTTAATTGAAAACGCTCCATAATATTGGCATCTTCGTTTGAGCGAACGGTTTCTGGGCGCGCTTGTACTATGTACAATTTGCCATCGTTTCCGTCTTTTGCCCATTCGATATCCATAGGACGACCGTAGTGCTTTTCGATAATTACAGCTTGTTTTGCAAGTTCTTGCACTTCTTCATCTGTAATTGAAAATTTGTTTGAAAGGCTTGGCTCTACGTCAACAATTTCTACTTGTTTGCCGTGTGCCTCATCTGTTGAGTAAATCATTTGAATGGCTTTTGAGCCAATATTACGACGTACTACTGATGGCAACCCTTTTTGTAATGTTGGTTTATGAACATAAAATTCATCAGGGTTTACTGCGCCCTGTACAACCATTTCACCCAAACCGTAGCTTGAAGTAACAAATACAACGTCTTCAAAACCAGACTCTGTATCAATACTAAACATAACGCCTGATGCTGATTTATCTGAACGTACCATACGCTGAATACCAGCAGATAGTGCAACACCACGATGATCGTAACCTTGGTGAACACGGTACGATATGGCGCGGTCGTTAAATAAAGAAGCAAATACGTGTTTAATAGCGACCATTACTGAGTCGATACCACGAACGTTAAGGAAGGTTTCTTGTTGGCCTGCGAATGATGCATCTGGCATATCTTCAGCGGTGGCTGATGAGCGTACTGCAAATGATACATCGGCTGAAGTATCGCCATGAAGTTGGCTGTATGCGTCGCGAATGGCTTGGTCTAGGTTAGGTTGGAATGGGGTATCGATAATCCATTGACGGATATCGGCACCGACTTTAGCGAGTGTATTTACATCATCAACATCAAGCGTATCTAAAATGTCGTGAATTTTTGCATTGAGTCCAGATTGCTCTAAAAACTCATTGAAAGCGTCGGCTGTAGTGGCAAAACCACCCGGAACCTGTACACCTGCGTTAGCGAGGTTTGAAATCATTTCACCCAGTGAGGCATTTTTGCCGCCAACACGAGGAACATCTTGCATACCAAGCTCTTGATACCAGAGAACGTATTCTTGCACGGGTCTTTCTCCAAAAAACAAATTGTAGTTGTAACTGTGAGAGTTAAGAAAGAAAACCTTTTATAAAGGTCACCTTCATTCTACACTGGCATTAGACCTCACGTAAACCGTGAGTAAGCCATTTTAGGGATTAAACGTAATAAAAAGGTTAACTATGAGAACTGCTTTTTATATATCAGACGGCACTGCTATTACCTCCGAAGTGTTTGGTCACGCGACTTTGTCGTTATTTCCGGTTGAATTTAATCATAAAACTATTCCTTTTGTAGAAACAGAAGAAAAAGCAAATGAAATTAAAGCGTTAATAAACGCAACTGCTGCAAAAGAAGGTGAGAAGCCATTTGTATTCTTTACCTTCGTAAATCACAACTTAAGTGAAATTATTAAATCGGCCGATGCAATCGCGTATGATTTTTTGTCTACTTACAGTGAAAAAATAGAAAAAGAGCTTAATGTTGCGCCAGTGCCAAAAATGCATCGTACCCACTCTATTCATGAAAAAAGTTATGACTTTAGAATAGATGCGGTTAACTATGCCCTTATGAATGATGATGGCGGAAATATTAAAAACTTTTCTGAAGCCGATATTATTTTAGTAGGTGTTAGCAGAAGCGGTAAAACACCAACAAGCTTGTACTTAGCCCTACAGTACGGCATAAAGGCTGCAAATTACCCAATAACTGAAGACGACTTAGAGAGTGAGGGACTACCTAAATGTTTACTCCCTTACAAACATAAGTTATTTGGGTTAACTATTGACCCTGAGCGTTTGGCTGCAATTAGACACCGCCGTATGGCAAATTCTAAATACGCATCAATAAGACAATGCCGAATTGAAGTGCGTGAAGTTGAAATGCTTTATAAGCGACATAAAATTGCATACTTTAATTCTACCCATCATTCTGTAGAGGAAATATCTGCAAAAATCTTAATAGACAGTAACCTTGAGCGACGTAAGTACTAACAAACTAATTTACTGTTTTGCTAAAAAAAGCCGCTATATGCGGCTTTAATTTTTTATTTATTATTTACGAGCGTCTTTTAATAAGTCAGCTACTAAAAAGCCTACTTCTAATACTTGGTCTGCATTTAGACGCGGGTCACATTGTGTTTTGTAACGTTGCGCTAGGTCATCATCAGATAAACCGTATGCACCACCGGTACACTCTGTAACGTGCTGGCCAGTCATTTCTAAGTGGATACCACCTGCGTATGAACCTTCAGCTTTGTGTACAGCAAAAAACTGGCTAATTTCGCGCATGATATTATCAAAGCTACGCGTTTTATAGCCTGATGTCGCTTTTTCAGTGTTACCGTGCATTGGATCCGAGCTCCAAATAACTTTACGGCCTTCTTGCTGAACGCGTCTTACAAGTGCTGGAAGTTTTTCTGGCAGTACGTCGGCACCCATACGTGTAATTAGCGTTAAACGGCCTGGAATGTTATCTGGGTTTACAGCATCAATTAAACGAATTAGGTCATCTGGGTCCATTCCTGGGCCAACTTTAACACCAATAGGGTTTTTAATACCTTTGAAAAACTCAATGTGTGCATGGTCTAATTGACGCGTACGCTCACCAATCCATACAAAGTGCGCAGAACAGTCGTACCAGTCACCAGATAGGTGATCGCGACGAGTTAGTGCTTCTTCATAGCCTAGCAATAACGCTTCGTGAGACGTGTATAAGTCGGTTTCTTTAAGGCTTGGCGCAATAGTAGAATTAATGCCACATACTTCCATAAATTCAAGTGCGTCTTGAATTTTGTCAGCAAGCTGTTGGAATCGCTCTTTTTGCGGATTAGCGGCTACAAAGCCCATATTCCAGCGATTCACTTGGTGTAAATCTGCTAAGCCACCTTGTGCAAATGCACGAAGTAAGTTTAATGTAGCTGCACTGTTGTGGTATGCCTTCATTAAACGTTGTGGATCGGGAATACGCGCTTCTTCTGTAAACTCAAAGCTATTTACAATATCACCACGGTAAGATGGTAAAGATACACCGTCAATAGTTTCTAAATCTGCAGAGCGTGGTTTAGCGTATTGGCCTGCCATACGTGCAATTTTAACAACTGGGCATTTACCGCCGTATGTTAAAACAACTGCCATTTGTAAAATGGTTTTAAATGTATCGCGAATATTAGCGGCATTAAAGTCGCTAAATGATTCGGCACAGTCGCCACCTTGAAGTAAAAATGCACGACCTTCACATACATCTTCTAATTGTTTAAAGAGGCTTCTTGTTTCTTCTGCAAAAACAAGTGGCGGAGCACTCTTTAACTGGCTTTCTACTGTTTTCAGTTCTTCTTGATCTGGGTACTGTGGCTGCTGCAGTATTGGCAGTTCTCTCCAGCTATTTGGGTTCCACGATTGCATGTTCTTTCCTCATTCCTACTTTACCTGATATAAAGAAATTAACGTATGCATGGCCCTAAGTTCAAGGACTATATTCACTATTTACCAACTAATTTGTTATGAGTTAAATATATATAAGGTTATTTGTGATTTTGAGGCTGTTCATGCTTAGTTTTAAGCGTGTTTTAATTTCACTATTTTTATTTAAATACAATAAGTTAAATATATGAAGGCGTTTTTTTAACCATCCCAAACCAAATTGAATTCAAAGCCTTAAAGTTAACGGTTTCGCTAGGAACACATCATACTTAAAGTCGGTTAAATGTAATCTTAGCTTTACAGTGGTAATTTAATTAAATCAACCAAGTGGCTAGAATTTATCTTGAGTGTGTGCTAAGTGATTCAGGGTTATGTAAAGCTATAATAATAAGTCCACTTTATTCTGTACAACTGTGATCAGGTTGTTAGACGATGCCAGTACTCTAATTAGGGCTACTAAAAACAGTCTGTATGAACGACTACTTAAAATATTAAGTTGTATAGAGTTCATTTTCACGGAGCAGCCTTCCCCCTTACAGGAGCCTAGCGCTGTATTACAAGTATCACTTATAAGCAATTATACAATGAGTGCCCAACACTATCTAAAGTGTCGAACCAAAAAATTGATTGCTGGCCTTAAACTAAAGGCTCAATAACTATTTTACACAGAGCGATAATATATAAAAGTATACATCGCCCTAGCATTTACCTGCGTTACAACAAATTTTTAAATAAACATAAGTGTATTGATCACGCCTGGGTTCGTTAGTTCTTTCTGTTATATGCAAATATCTCACAAGCATAAGCAAACAACGTAAAAGAACACATCATACTTAATTTTAATTAAACGTAATCTTAACTTTAGTAAATAAATAAACTTTAAAAAAACAAAGCAAAGGGTTAAACTTAATAATTACATAAGTAAGATGTGTTCTCAGGGTGGTTATGGTTTCTAAAGTACAAATAAGAAGTCAGTTTGATTTAATGAATGAATTAACATCGTTATTGATTGATGAATTACGTGTCTGTGAATATTCAAAGGCTGAGTATTATCAGCTACCAGATATAAATAGTGTTGATGAAAATATTATTCCCGAGTCAATTCCTGTAAAAAAATTAACCGGCGAAATTGCTCATAGGGCAATTTTAAATTCGTTTACTGATATTTATAAAAAAGAAAGTTTAAGTAGTAGAGTACTCAAGCGTCATCCTGGGCTTTTGGTTCTAAAAAATGCAGATGTCGCAGCATTAACTAGCCGAATACAACAAGTTAATAAAGCTAAGGCTGCTTTTAAGGAGTGTGTTTTGGCTATCGATAATAACGATGCTCGATTTGAAGCTGTTCATAACGCGGTTCCAAATTTAATCACTCTTGCAGCCTATCGAAAAATTCATTTTCAAAGTGAGTCCCCTTTTTCAGTGAGATTTACTTGGATGCATAAGCATGCCACTAAAACTCTAACTAAAAAAATGGCGCTTGAAATGCTCGACAAATCCGCCGGTTATAGAAATCCAAGAATGATCGACCAACAAAAATGGCAGTCCCTCGTTGCACAAGAGCAAATGCGAGTAGCTAGTTTAGGTGAAAAAGAAAAGTTAAGAATTCGCCGCCCTACCCGAGTAAGTCCCCAAGTTAATGTTAGGTATACCGCAGAAAATAGGTATCACGTAAGTGCAGCATTGCCGTTTATTTTAATTAACCCACAGCCCGATGTTAAGTTAGGTACTTTGCCAGATTATCAAAAACCACAGTCTCACCCGAGGAAAAAAGAGTATGATTTTTTAGTGGATAGGCTTTACTTAGAACAAGTAGATAATTAATTATGTTAAAAAGGCCACACAGTGTGGCCTTTTTGGTAAGTAGTCTAGTATTTTAACCGTTGTTATTTTTCGACTATTTCTTCTATTTTATCTTCATCAATTAAAACTGCGTTTTCGACAATTCGTTTACCACCTTGAATCTCAATACGCTTATTGTGCTTGTTGAGCGTGAGTATCTCATCACAAAACTGATCAGAAGGATGCATTTCATAGGTGTAATCAATGATATTACCGGTTTTATCATCTTTTACATTAGTAATGCTGTATTCCGAAATAGCTCCTTTCTCAATCAAGTCTTTCATTGTTGTGGTCATATCACGGCGTAATGCTTTTAGTTTGTTTTCTGTGATATCGTCGGTTGAATAAATAGAGCCGTATTTTTCCATAATAGATAGCAATCTAAAATGATACGTTTTACCAGGCGCGGCATAACGCCAAAGGTGATATAAACGCAGCATCATCCAACGCGATAAACCACGTTTTAGCTCTTGCGCACTGTTAAAGTAATACCCTTTGTATTCAAGGTTATCAATCATGTTATGAACAAATGCATTTAAACATGCAACACATTTAACGTTGCCGCCTTGGCCTTTTTTACCACTAAAGTGAAGAGATGATAAAAAGTTCATATTTGACTCATAAAAAGAGTCATCAATATCTGTATTTTTAGTATCAGTAGCCGAGTATTTAAATGAAAGTTTAGAACCTTGAAGTGCTTCTAATGATTCTTTAATTTGTGGGTATGGCATTGATTGGCCAACCGCTTTAAGTTCTTGGGCTAATTCGTTCATCGAAAAAACCACGGCATATTGAATACCGGACTTAAAATTGATTTTTACGATTTTACCTTTCGATGCAAGGCGAATTAACGCGCGCTCAACTTTTTCTTCTCTATCCGATGGCCACACTAAATATTCTACGTCTTCGCCATCTTTACGCGTGCTTACAACGGCCGGTGTAATTTTTATTTCGCCGTCATATAAAATACCATCTACTTTTTCGGATATTTTACGCGTAATAATTGTTTTTTTAGGTGCTTCTTCCAATGGCAATTTTTTATGCCCAGAACGTACAAAACGCCCCCATAAATCATAGTGGTTAAACGTGTTTGAATAAGCACGTAACCCATGAGCGGCATTTTCGATAGAAATTCGCACATCTTTGTTATCTGTAAATAGTGCTAAACTTTCGTTATCTATTGCACTTTCCACCCCGTGTATTTGGCCCCTAAGTGTATCGGGCAAGTTATCTACCGAGATGTTGACCTTTCGGCTCATTGTTCTGATTTCCATTTTTTATTGCGACAGCTAATAACAACACATTAAGCAACAAAAGTTAAATGTTTAAGTTAGTATAAAACTGATCCGAGTATAAATAAACGTAACGGATCATTATTATACTAAGTAGGGAGTGATAAGCTTAATTTCAGATCACTATTTTACTAAGATAAGCTTCTCAAGCTAAATTTTTACTAACTCAATTTATTTTTTGTCCATTAAAAGCGCTATTTTTAAACTTTTTACACGACAAACGTTAGTAAAATAAATACCTGCTGTGGATAACAACACTTCTAGTTAGCATAGATCTGATCTGTACTTACTACAGATCAGATCTATACCAATTAAACGCCCTGTTCTTCGTAAGCTTAAGTGTATAACTTTCTAATTTACTTGGTAAAAAACTGATCTCACACAGTCATTTTGTACATAACTTATTGAGTAAGTTGTGCATAACTTTAATATTTAAATAAGGCTTAGTAAAAAGCTGATCTGCATGTAGATAAAGATCTGATCTTAACCAAGTATAAAGGTGATCTGCTTTTTTTAACATTATTTATAAATATCATATAGTTATATAGCCATTATACACCCTTAACCTTTATTACCTTATATATTTAACCACCTTTAAACTTCTTTATTTATACTAAGCAATCTTAAAGGTGTAAAAATATTTTTAAATGTCTTGTTATTAAAATGCATGTCGCCTTAAATAGTTGTTTACAGCTATTTGAATGGACATTATACTAACTGCCTAACTTTGAGGAAGAAAGTATGTCTATCAATAATAACGCGCTAAGTACTTACCGGCTTTTAAAAGCAACAGCCGAAGTTGCTGAAAAATCTTTAAAAGGACGCATACAACACTATCGCGCTCATCTTAAATCAGAAGAAAAAGAATTAAGAACTTACACCCAAAAAGCGGCAGCAGATTTATTAGGGTGTAATAATCGTACCTTAAAACGTCGTCATGACAATGGTGACTTTGATGATTTAAATATTAAGCGTGGTGCAAATGGGCACTATGCGTACACGTTAGTTAATATTTTTGCGATGGCCGATATCATGGATATTCAGCCAGATCACCGCACTACTAACGATAAACTCCAAGTTATTGTTATTAATTCACTTAAAGGTGGCTGTGGTAAAACAACCAGTATGGTTAATATTGCTGCAGCGTTGGCGACGACTAATATCAAACGTTATCGTATTGGTATTATTGATTTAGATCCTCAAGGTTCGTCTTCTAGCTTTTTCCCTTCTAACGATCACGACCCTGTTACGGTAGGCGACTTAATGCGTGATTGTATTGATTTAGACGAAGGCGAAACCTGGCCAGAGTTTGTTTCTAGTGCTTTTGTGACTACGCATATTCCAAATATTCGTGTTTTACCCTCAGGTATGGATGACTTTTACTTTGAACACGAGACCGCAACACTTTTAAAAGACACCTCTAATTACGAACAAACACGTCATTATCATAAGCTTTTAGAAAAGGTTATTGAGCCGGTTAAAGACGAATTCGATATTATTTTAATCGATACCGCTCCTACTCTTAACTTTATGTTTTATAATGCTTTAATGGCCTCTACGGCGATGCTTATTCCGGTTCATCCAGAAGCTGTAGATTTTGATGCTAACAATAAATATTTAAAGCGTTTAGGTGAGATTTACCACACAGTAGCGGCACTTGGTCATGAAGGTTGGGACTTTATGCAGTTTTTAGTGACTAATTACGTTAAGGGTAATCATTCACAGCGCGATATTGTTAAAGATGTACGTAGTGCGTTTGGCCGCCAAGTAATGAGCTACCCAATTAATCACAGCTCGGCAATTACGGCTAGTTCATCGTCTTTTAATACCATATTTGATCAAAAAGCATCGGATAGTTTAGCAAGTCGCGAGTCTTTATTGCGCGCGCAAGAAAATATTAAAGATGTTGTGGACGAATTAGAAATGCTTATTCGTTCTAATTGGGAGTCAACCCAATCGTCACTTAACAACACTAAGTAAGGATGTTATATAAAAATGGCTACAAAACGTAAAAACGACACCCGCTTAGATCCATTTGCAACTGCCGTAGGCAATAGCAGCCTCGATGCATTACTTGAGCAAGCAAGCGCTGGTGATGTAATAAGAATGCCTGCGCCAAGCGACCCTACACGCGAAATAACTTTAGTGTGTAAAGTTATTGCTCATGCAGATATTGAATCTAGCACCACGGTTTACGGTAAAAACCGCCGTGTACAAGCGCTATTAAACGAAAAGTCGGTTTCTGATATTTTACCTGCAATCAGTGAAGATGGACGTAATCAACACCCTGCTTTACTTTGGGATCAGGGAAATACTAACTTAGTACTTGCCGGTTCACGCCGTCGAAAGGCATGTATTTTAGGTAATGCCGATTATTTAGTTTTAAGCTCTCCTGATTTTACCGATCAAGACGCTAAAATTTTAGCTGTATCTTCAGATCAGTACATAGCCCCAAGCCTTTGGGAGCTAGGGCAAGCTTATCAACAAACTAAGAACGATCTTATTGAGCAAGGTAAAAAAGGCTCTTATCGCGAAATTGCCGCTATTGAAGGTGTATCGCACACCGCAATTGCAGATGCCATTAAAGCGTACGAGCAAATCCCCGCTGATGTAATTTCACTTTACCCAACGGCTAATCACGTAGGCAGAGAAGTCGCTAAAAAGCTTGTTAGTGCAAAGGAGCGCGACGAGCAGGCGTTTAATGCCCTAGTTAGCGAATTACATACAGACGATGAGATTAACGCCATTACAAGCGACGACAAACGCGCTATGGCAATTACTAAACGTTTAACTACCGAGCCTAGCGTGGTTGCTAAACGTGAAGCTGTATTTGAAAACAACTTTATAAACGTACAACGTAATTTAAAAAGTGGTGACGTATCTATTAAAATAGATAATAAAGTATTGACTGACAAACGCTTAGAACAACTTACTAAGTTGTTAAGCGCGTTTAATTAGCCCCTTATTACTTAGTAAAATAGTGATCTTAAAAGCCTGTTAGGTTAGTTAAATTCTGATCTGATGGGCTTTTTACTTAGTAAAATCCTGATCTTTTTTGCTATTTATAACTCATAAACCCCTCATTTTTGCTCTAAAGATCACATTTTTACTAACTGAATTTAGTTTTTACGACTATTTGATGCTGGATCTTAATTTGTTAGTAAAAAACTGATCTGTAAAGCCCCTGCGTTGTTAATAAATTGTTTGTAACATGTGTGTTTGCTGTTTACCTATTCTCATATTGGCAGATAAAGTGCCATAAAGTACGTATAAACCGATTTTTTACTAACCTAGCAGCTCCAACCAGTTTATATAACGTTAATATTGCTTTTGCTGTGCGCAGTTAAAGAATATACTGGCAGAATTATTTTAAAAATTTAATACTTAGAGTGACATGTCTGCTAACTTATCAAAAAATGATTTACTGGCTATTTTTGAAGAAATAAAAAATGAGCAGGCAACCTTGTTCCCTCTTTCTGAGCGCTTTATAAAAAAGCTGTTTAGGCCCAACGTGCTCGATAAAGGCAAAGAGTATTATAAAAACGGCCAAATTAGTTGGTTAGAGCACAGCAGTGATTTTGCTGTTATTGATTCAACGGTACAAGGCGACAACGGATCAGCATTTAACCAACGCATTGAGATCAGTAAAGTACCTACTGGTTACTCTGTTGATACGCATTGTACCTGTAATGCTAAAACCAAATGTAGGCACTTAGCCGCTGTATTATTTAAACTTAAAATAGAGCACTCAGGTGAATACGGAGAAGACTACTTTATTAACGATTGGTTTAGTGAACTGACAGCACTTAAAAGTGTTGATACTAAAGCCCCTTCGCAAGTTCTTTTATTTGTATTAGACATTGAAAACAATAAAGTATTTTTAACGCCAAAAATTGCCAATTACGACAAAAATAATAATTACACGCTAGGGCGCAATTTAACTGAGCAACAATTAAATAGCTTTGTAACGCCAAACGATTTGCTCGAAAGTGACTTTAGACTCTTTAGTTGGATTCGCTCACAAAATGCAGTGGGTAATTTAGAGCTAAAAGGTCAATGGGGCTTTAGCGCTTTACAACAATTAATTGCCACCGACCGTTTATTTTTACAACGCTCTCGTGTTGCTATTAAAGCGCAAACTGGGCAATCGCTTAACTTTAATTGGCAGCAACAAAACGAGTTATCGCAATTAATTATTGAGCTTGAACACAGTAAAAATTGGGCATTGATAAAAACCACGCCGCCCGCTTATTTAGACCTCGATCACTTTAAAGTCGGCCGGATCAGAACACAGCTTAGCGCCGACGAAATAGCACATTTACAATCAATTCCCGCACTTCACGATGCTAATTTTGATCGCATTTATAAACAACTTGCCGACAATTTTGGGGCCGGTGTTATTCCGCATCCGAATAACGAACAAGTCAATGTTAAGCAACTTGGTAATGCTGTTTTAAAAGCCACTATGGATGAGCAAGGGCTTAAAGTTTCGCTATTATTTAAATATAAAAATAAAAATTATTTAGCGGGAACAGCACCCGCGAGTTTAATAAATAGTGCATTTGAAAACACAGTAACAAATGAGTTAGTAAATTTAGGTTTTGAGTTTTGTAAAGGGGGTTTACAAAGTGAGTTTATATTTAATAAACAATCACCTATACATTTACATTGGCTTGTTTACGAAGTATTCCCTGGCTTTAAAAAGCGTGGCTGGCAGGTAACTCAAACTAAAGTAAATGTAGCCGACCCCCAAGGGCACGTTACACTCGATGTAAACCGTGCTGCAGGTCACCAAATGCATTGTAAAGTGCAATTAAGTGATGCCAAAGCCGCTGTACTTTTTAATACCGATGATGCCACGTATCAATCGTTAAATCGTCAAAGTGAGCTGTTTTATTACTATCCTGTTGGGCGTCAATTTGGTGTTATTAGTAAAGCCGCCATTAATTTACTGACCGAATTTAAACAACGGTTTGAATTTGTTAAAACACGCGATGAATTTAATATCCCGCTTTCTTATTTACCTGAGCTGGTAAAGCATACCGCAGTTACTATAGACCTTCATGATGACTCATTGGAGCGTTATCTTGATGAGTTAAACAACACCGAGCAGGCAATGCCAGTGGTGCCCTTACACGGTTTAAATGACTCGGTAACACTACGTGAATACCAGCAACAAGGCGTTGATTGGCTTAGCTTTTTAAAGCGCCACAAATTAGGCGGCATACTAGCTGATGACATGGGGCTTGGCAAAACGCTACAAGTTATTGCCTTTTTGGCCAGCAGTTTTAATCGCCCGCAAGCGGGGCCTACTCTTATAGTGTGCCCTACAAGTCTGGTAAGTAATTGGCAAAACGAAATAACCAAATTTGCTAAAAGTCTTAAAGTAACCACTATTTTTGGCTCGCAACGTAATGAGCCTTTACAACATTTAGCGCAAGCGCAGTGTATTTTAACTACTTACCCATTATTAAAGCGTGATATTGCTTACTACTCGCCACTTTACTTTGAAAATATTATTTTAGACGAAGCGCAATATATTAAAAACGATACTGCACAGGTCTCGCGCTTAGTTAAGCGTTTAAATGCCGACTTTAAGTTATGTTTAAGCGGTACGCCTATCGAAAATAATTTGTTTGAGCTTAAGTCGTTACTCGACTTTGCAATGCCTTCATTACTTGGCTCGCAAGCCCACTTTAAACAGCACTTTCAAACACCTATTGAGCGCGAAGCCGATTCAGAGCGAGCTGAGCAACTAAAAGCGCTTATTATGCCGTTTATATTACGCCGCACAAAAGCGCAGGTAGCTCAAGAGCTGCCACAAAAAACAGAGCTGTTAAAAGAGTTTGAGTTTGAACCTAAGCAAAAAGATATGTACCAAGGTATTACGCGCGCCCTAGAAGAAAAGCTCATCGACTTATTTGCTGAGCAAGGCGCACAAAAAAGTAAGCTCGCATTTTTAGAAGCGCTACTAAAGCTAAGGCAAATTTGTTGTCATCCAAAATTAATTGAGCCAGAAACACAAGCAGGTTCAGCAAAATTAGAATGGCTAACTACGCATTTACCGTTAATGCTAAGCCTTGGTCGTAAAGTGATTATTTTTAGTCAATTTACCTCTGCGCTCGATTTAATTGCAGAGCGTTTAAACGATATAAATATCAAATTTAGTATGCTAACTGGGCAAACGCGTCATCGCGACAAAGTTATTGACGAGTTTACCAGTGGCAAAACCTCGGTGTTTTTAATCAGTTTAAAAGCAGGCGGTACTGGGCTTAACTTAACTCAAGCCGATACCGTTATTCACTTTGATCCATGGTGGAACCCGGCTGTTGAAAAACAAGCCACCGATCGTGCTTATCGTATTGGCCAAACAAATCCAGTGTTTGTTTATAAATTAATTATGAGCAATTCAATAGAGCAAAAGGTATTTAAAATGCAGCAAGATAAGCAAGCGCTTGTTGATGCATTATTTACCGATAAATCAATGAGCTTTACTTCGTTTGATGAGCAGCAAATGTTATCACTTATAAAAAGCTAATTTTTTTACTTAGCATGTGAACTAATTTAACCAAACGGCGTCTATTATATTGCTTGTTGAATAATTGCAGTTATCACAAGCTTCATGTTGATTTCCCCTGATTGGTTACTAAATTTAGTAATGATTGAGCCAGCCCTTTTAGCTGGCTTTTTTTATGCCTGTAATTAACTCCTTAAATTGCATTTTTTATAAATAGTTTGAACTAAATTTAAAAGGGTGCGTCTACTATTATGCTTGTTGAATAATTGCAGTTATCACAAGCTTCATGTTGATTTCCCTGATTGGTTACTAAATTTAGTAATGATTGAGCCAGCTCCTTTTAAGCTGGCTTTTTTTATGCCCACATTTTAATTTTTAAATTATTTATATTTTTATGTGAACTTAATTTAATGTGCGGCGTCTACTATTATGCTTGTTGATTAATTGCAGTTAACACAAGCTTCATGTTGATTTACCCCGTTTAATTACTAATTTTAGTAATGATTGAGCCAGCTTAAAAGGAGCTGGCTTTTTTTATGCCCACATTTAGTTTTTATAATTATTTATATTTTTATGTGAACTTAATTTAATGAGTGGCGTCTACTATTACGCTTGTTGATTAATTGCAGTTATCACAAGCTTCATGTTGATTTCCCTGATTGGTTACTAAATTTAGTAATGATTGAGCCAGCCCTTTTAGCTGGCTTTTTTTATGCCTTTAGTAAATGTTACGCCTCTACCCCCCACTACCTTTATTCGTTATGATGGCATGTCTCTAAATTTTATAAGTTTATTTTATGTTTACTCAGCTATTAACGCATATAGATTGGTTAAGTGCCAGCGCAGGGCTTGCAACAGGGCTAGTACTATATGGCCTAGTGTCGCTCCCTTCTCGAAATAAATTAAAACAACACATTAGCGAGCAACAGCAACAGTTATCGTTATTACAAAACCAGTACGACAATAAACAGCTGCAATACACGGCCTTATTTGATGAGCACGAGCTGCTCGAGCAATCACATCAAGAGCAACGCGATGAAGCGCAGCATTTTAAAACTCGCTTTAGCGAGCAAGAAAAACAAAGTGTTCAATACAACCATTTTTGGCGTAAAGCCGAAGGCGAACTTAGTGCCTTGCGAGAGCAATATAACCAGCGCGATATTGAGCTTAATAATATGCGAACTACGCTTGAGCAAAAGCAGCAAAACTTTACCGAGCAGCTTGCACAAATAGAGCAAAGCAAAAATGTGCTTAAAAAAGAGTTTGAAAACCTAGCTAATAAAATTTTAGAAGAAAAATCGCAAAGCTTTAAAACCCTAAATCAAGAAAGCATTGAGCAACTATTAAAGCCAGTTCAAGGGGAGCTAAAAGGCTTTAGAGATAAAATGGAATCGATTCACGTTGAAGACTTAAAACAACGTGCAGCCCTTAAAACTGAGCTACTGCACTTGCAAGCTAAAAGCCAAGCTATTACCGAGCAAGCCGATAAACTTAGTAATGCCTTACAAGGGCAAAAAAAGACCCAAGGTAATTGGGGCGAACTAATGCTCGAAAACGTACTCGACAGCGCAGGCCTGCGTGCGGGTACCGACTACAAACGCGAAGTATCGTTTAATACCGAAGACGGTCGACTGCGCCCCGACGTAGTGGTGTATTTACCTCAGGGCCGCCACTTAGTGATTGACGCTAAAACATCGCTAAATGCTTATACCCGCTACGTTAATGCCGAAAACGAGCTAGAGGCTAGCCAAGCAATTAAAGAGCATGTAAATGCTGTTACCGCGCGTATTAACGAGCTTGCCAGTAAATCGTACGATCGTCTCCCTGGTATAAATTCGCCTGAAGTAGTTATTATGTTTGTGCCTATAGAATCTGCATTTGTAGAGGCGCTTAAATATCAAAGCGATATTTACCAACAAGCTATCGAAAAAAACATTTTAGTTGCTACACCAACTACTCTGCTTACAAGCCTTAATATTGTTAAACAGCTGTGGCGCTTCGAAGAGCAAACCAAATACTCTAAAGAGCTGGCTAATCGTGCAGAGCGCTTTTACAACAAGCTCAATGGCTTTTTAACGAGTATGGAAGGTGTTGGCAAACAACTAGACCGCGCAAAAGAAAGCTACGATAAAGCCTTTTCACAGCTTTACCGTGGTAAAGGTAACTTAATTAAACAAGCTTCAGAATTTAAAGAGCTAGGTGTATCGGTTCAAAAAGAGTTACCAAACGACAGCGTAGAAAAAGCCCAATTAGAGCTAGATTAAATTCGATTTATCTCTACTGTTTTATACATTAAAAGGAAGGTTAATGGTTTTTCCCTTACTCAATTCGCAAAGGTTAGCGTTAACCCCTATTAGTTATGAGGATAGAGACGCTATTTTTGCTCTTTTTTCAGACCAAGGTGTTACTAAATACTATGATCTGGCGCCCTTTACTCAAGTTTCTCAGGCCGATAAGTTAATCGAATTTTTCAATATTCGGTATAAAAATGAAGAAGGGATCCGCTGGGCTATCCGTTTAAAAAATACTGATGAGTTAATAGGTACTTGTGGTTTTAATAGTTGGTCAGTACCAATGAAGCACGCATTTATTGGTTACGACCTTAATAGCCAGTATTGGGGTAAAGGCTATGCTTTTGAGGCTATTCATATGATTATAAAAGCTGCCTTTGATGGGTTGCTAAGTTGCGGTGCTATAAATCGAATACAAGCCGACACAGTACCAGGAAATAACGCATCAGAGGCGCTTTTAATAAAGCTTGGCTTTTGTGAAGAAGGCACAAGGCGACAAAGTGGTTTTTGGAAAGGGCAGTTTCACGACCTAAAATGCTTTGGACTTTTAAGCGCGGAGTTCAAGTGATGAAAACGGATGTTGTAATTTATAAGTTATTGCACGAAATTACTGCTCAATTCCCTGAAGTTAAAGCGTTGCTGAGCATATATGATAAAGACGAAACCACGTTTAAAATGGAGGCGTTTTCTAAAGCCACAACACACGCTTTTGCTCTTGGCTATGTGGAGCAAGCCCAGCGTTATTTAAGTTTTATGGCTGAAAAGCTAGTAAACGCTGAGGCAAAAGTAATTGAATACATAGACGCATATTACGTAGAAACATTATTTTGGGGCGCAAGTTCTCATACTATTGCGGTTGGTTGGCCTCTAGTGCCTGCCAACTTACAAAAGCTTTATATCAATTTTCATGGTAAAGCGCCGCAAAACTAATACAACTAAAGCTCGCATGTACTCGCTTACGCCTTTAATACTCCACCTCATTCAATAACTCATTTATTTTTTCATCGCCAATACACTCTCCATTAGACCAGTTTGCATTAAGCAGTGTAATTAAATTAGCAATACGCTCAGACTTACGCTGTAGCTGCTCAATTAGTGCATTAGCTTCATGTTGTTTTTCACCAAGGCGCTCAATAATGGCGTTGTGATCTAGCTCCTCATTAGGCTTACGTAGGGAGGGGATTTCTTCAAGCGAAAACCCTAAACTTTGTGCAAACTTAATCATTTTAAGCTGCTCTACACTGACTTTGTCGTATTGCCTATACCCGTTGTTATTTCGCGTGCCGTGTGGCAGCAGCCCTATACTTTCGTAATACCGTATGGTGCTTGCTGCAATACCTGAGTGCTTAGCTAGTTCACCTATTTTCATTATTGTCTCTACTATAAAAAAGCGGGTTGACCTTAAAGCTGACTTTAAGGTTATAGTGCCTGTAATGTCAATTTATGGTTTATATGTATGTCTGAGTTTGAACAATCTGTTGTATTTACGCCCTTTACCCTACCAAGCGGTTTAACGCTTAAAAACCGAGTAGTAAAAGCCGCTATGGAAGAGAACCTCGCAGAGGCCGACCTAACGCCATCGCAAGTGCTTAAAAATGTATACAACGAATGGGCAAAAGGCGGTTGCGGGTTAATTATTACCGGCAATGTTATGGTTGACCACCTTGCAATGACAGGGCCAGGCGGCCTTGCCCTTGAGCAGAAAACCGATATAGCGCCTTTTGCAGAGCTTGCTCGTTTAGGGCAGCAAAACGACTGTAAAATTGTGATGCAAATTAATCATCCTGGCCGCCAAGTATTTAAAAAAATGGGTGGTAAAGCGCTAAGTGCCTCTGATATTGCGCTTAATATGGGTAAGCACTCTCACTTATTTGCCCAGCCAACAGCTATGGATAAAAGCGAGATTAGTGATGTTATCACTCGTTTTACCCATACAGCGCAACAGGCCGAAAAAGCAGGTTTTAATGGCGTGCAAATACACGCTGCACATGGCTATTTATTAGCGCAGTTTTTATCTCCACTAACTAATAAGCGTGATGACGAATGGGGCGGTAGCCTTGAGAATCGCGCGCGATTATTACTTGAAATAACACGCAGTATTAAAGCGCAATGCAGCGCCGGTTTTTCGGTATCGGTTAAGTTAAACTCAGCCGATTTTCAGCGCGGCGGCTTTGAACCGCATGATGCGCAAGCAGTTGTTAATATGCTTAGTGCATTAAAGCTTGATTTTGTAGAGCTTTCGGGCGGAAGTTACGAAGCACCAGCTATGCAAGGACAAACAGGCGATGAACGTACACTTGCACGTGAGGCGTACTTTTTAGAGTTTGCCAAAGCAATTAGCGAGCAATCAACCATACCCATTATGACCACCGGTGGCATTAGCCGGTTAGATGTGGCAAATAAAGTAATTAGCTCAGGCGTAGCGCTCGTTGGTATGGCCACAGCACTGGCCTATCAGCCAGATTTAGTTAATAGCTGGCAAACACAGCCAACGCAAAACCTGCTTATGCCGCGCGTTACTTTTAAAGACAAAACCCTTGCTGGGCTTGCCACTATGGCGCTGGTAAAAAGGCAAATTCGCCGAGTGGGCCAAGGCAAACGCGTTAAAGCAAATGCCTCGGCTATTTTTACTTTAATAAGTGACCAAATACGCGCTGCAAAGCTTACAAAGCGCTATCGAAAACGCTTTGCAAAAGAGCTAAATTAATTAGCTCTAGTTTAAACTGATATTTTCTATGCCACACTTGAAAGCGTTGATTGATGGGCGTTAGCATATGCCCAGTTAACGCACTCTTGCGCTAAAATAGCAATGGTATCTAGGCAGGTGTCTGGCGAGTGTTTGGCTTGTTCATTTAACACAAGCGGTATTTCGGTACAGCCAAACAACACGCAGTCAGCACCTTGAGCAAGCATTAAGTCGTATGCCTTGCTTAACAAGTGGCGACCTTTATTTAAATCGCCCGCTTTTACGGCGGTTATGCCATCCATTATGGTTGCTTGTTGTTGAGTGTTTGGTTCAACAAAATCAATATTGTGCTGCTTAAACGCATTTTGGTAAATGCCCATATTAAGCGTAGCGGTAGTGGCTAAAATACCAACCTTTTGTTTGCCCGTGGTTTTTACTTGTTTTATAACGCTTTTTACAATGCTAATGGTGTGTACATCGGCATTTTTAGTGAGCGCGTCGTACCAGTAATGCGCGGTATTACACGGAATAACAATACAACTTACACCTAAGCTTGTTAGCTCTTTAAAGCCTTTTTTAAGCTCAAAAAATGGGTTTTCATCTTCAAGACCCATTAAAAATTTTGTTCTGTCAGGAATTTGCGGGATATTCCTTATAAACATAGGTATATGCTCTTGATCATTTTTAGCGGGCGATAGCGCAATTACCTGATTCATAAATGAGGCGGTAGCCAAAGGCCCCATTCCACCTAATACGCCAAGAGTTCTAAGCATGATTGCATTCCGGTTATTGAGTTTATAGGCTTAATTTATAGTGTTTTATTTAGTTTGAATAATGCTATTATTTTACCGCCCATGCACAAACTGCATAACTAAGTGGTCGCTATGAATATTGAAAGTAAATGGTTAGAAGATTTTTTAACGCTCTCGCACACAAAAAGCTTTTCGCAAGCGGCAAAGCTTAGGCATATTACGCAACCTGCATTTAGTCGGCGTATAAAAGCCCTTGAAGATGCCCTTGGCGCAGCCCTAATCGACCGAGAAAACTTGCCTATTACTCTTACCCCAAGCGGTAAAATATTTCATATAACGGCGCGTAATTTAGTTAACCAAATGAATACCTCGGTTAGCATGCTTGAGGAGTTGTCGGTGCAGCAAAATTATTCTGTAAAGGTAGCGGCCGCACATTCTTTAGCGAGTTTTTTAACCTTACAACTCGCTAACTTTCAAACACAAGATGAGCGCGACATTGTACTTAATTTAGAGGCTATAGACGTAGATAAAGCCACCGAAGCGCTAGAGCAAGGTGAATGCGACTTACTTATTGCCTTTGATAACGAACGCCTTAAACTGCCGCCGTTTAGTCATCAAAAAATAGGTAATGCTAAGTTGTTACCTGTTAGCGCCTGTGACGAGCAAGGCAAAGCCTTATATAACCTAGAAAGCGCAGCGCCTATACCGCATTTAGCCTACAGCCTCGACTCCTACATGGGGCGGCAGTTAGAGCCTATTATATCGGGCGCTAAGCTTAAAAAGGTGTTTGTTTCATCCATGACTGAGCTTTTAAAAGTGCACGCTCTAGCGGGCAATGGTATTGCCTGGTTGCCCGACTACGTTATATTAAACGAGCTTAAAAATAATACCTTGGTAGTTGTAGGGAGTGAGCACCACTGCGTGCCAATAACTTACTATGCGTATAGATATCATGCGGCTTTGCACCCCGGTGGCGAAAGTGTGTGGAATAAATTAACTGAGCTAAATATAACCTAACTGTAAACCCCCGTTACAGTTAAACAGGCGTTTCTAATTTAAAACGATAACAGCTATGTGCAATGAAATTTTAATTATTTACCTATTTTATTATGGAGTTTTATTTCCATAATAATTGGGCTTTTTGTCTCTTTTTTAATACTCTTGATAAAGCCAAAATAGCCTCATCAACACAGAGTATTAACTAGCTAACGAGGCAACTCCCATGAAAGCAATTGGATATCAAAAAAGTTTACCTATCGAAAACGAATTATCATTACAAGACATTGAACTTGAAACGCCAACAGCACACGGCCACGATATTTTAGTAGAAGTTAAAGCGGTATCGGTTAATCCGGTTGATTTTAAAATTCGCCAAGCAATGCCAGCAGCTGAGGGCGAGTATAAAGTAATTGGTTGGGATGCAACTGGGGTTGTTAAATCGGTTGGCGAAAACGTATCGCTTTTTAAGCCAGGCGACAAAGTATGGTACGCAGGCGACATTACGCGCTCAGGCAGTAACGCGCAGTTTCAGTTAGTTGACGAGCGTATTGTTGGCCATATGCCAAGTTCGCTTTCGTATGGCGAAGCCGCAGCATTGCCGCTTACCAGCATTACTGCGTGGGAATTATTGTTTGACCGTTTAAATGTAGCTAAAAACGATGATTCTAAAAGCATTTTAGTTATTGGTGCCGCCGGTGGTGTGGGCTCAATAATGGTGCAGCTATTAAAGCAGCGCACTAAATTAAATATTATTGCCAGTGCTTCTCGTGCTGAAACAATATCGTGGTTAGAAGATTTAGGTGCCGACACTATTGTTAATCACCGTAACCCGTTGAGTGAAGAATTTGCAGCTAAAAACTTAAGCGAAGTGGATTACGTTGTTAGCTTAAACAATACAGAGCAGCACTTACCTGAAATTGAAAAAGTAGTGAAGCCACAAGGTCAATTTGCCCTTATTGATGACCCTGAAACACTTAATATTGTGCCATTTAAAAACAAAAGCGTGTCGGTACATTGGGAGCTTATGTTTACTCGCTCGTTATTTAAAACCGACGACATGCAAGAGCAACACGTTATTTTAAACAACGTAGCCACGATGATTGACCAAGGGCAAATTAAAACCACGGTAGGTGAGCACTTAGGTAAAATTAACGCAGCCAATTTACGCAAAGCGCATCAGTACCTTGAATCGCAAACCGCTAAAGGTAAAGTGGTGTTAGAAGGCTTTTAAGCCCTTTAGCTAATATAGTTTTTTTGAGTATACCCAAGCCCCTAACGGGGCTTTTTTGTGGCTATTATTTATATAACTGGTTGTAATTAGGAATATGTTTTACCCAAAATGCAGGGCTGCCAATATACTCTTGTACAGTTTTTATAAATTCGCTCACTAGTGGCGTTTGTTTACGGTGAGGATACAGCGCATAAATACCTGTGCCCGATGCGCTAAGCTTATAATTAGTTAATAGCGGCACTAGCCCCATTTCGTCTATGGGTTTTTCTAGGTTAAATAAATCTAGCATCACATACCCTAAACTCGCTTTTGTGGCATCAAGCATGGCGCGTACATCGCTTACCTTATAGTTGCCTTTCATTTTGTGAGTTTTGTATTCATCACCATGAGGCTGAGTGCTTAATTTTATTTGATCTAGGCTTACATCGCCATTGCCATAAACCACTGCAGGTAAGGCGATAAGTTCTTCGGGTGTGCTTGGCATACCATGGCGTGCAATAAAGTCATTAGAGGCAACCAAAGCAAAGTGCATATCAGATATTTTTTTTGCCATTAGATTGGAGTCATTCAATTTGCCAATTCTAAATGCTAAATCGTAATGATCGGCAATAATATCGTTGCGCTTATCATCAAGCATGAGGGTTATTTTTACCTCAGGGTATTTTTGCATAAATAAATTAATGGCAGGCTGCACATACTGCTGCCCAAAAAACATGCCCGAGGTAATGCGCAAAATACCTTTAGGTTTTGCTTGGTAGGAGTCGGCAATGCTATGAATATCACTGAGCGTATCAATTAAAATATGCGCTTGCTGGAGTATTTCCTCCCCTGCGGAGGTAAGCGAAAACGAGCGCGTAGAACGATTAAGTAACTGAATACCTAAACTGCTTTCTAGCTTTTTAATTTGCTTTGAAAGCGATGAGTTGTCCATATCGTGCAGCACCGCGGCTTTTGCAAATGAGCCTTGCTGTACTACATCAACAAATAACGCTAATTGGTTGGTGATTGACATCTCACTCTCCTAAATCCCAATAAGGTGTATCGGTGTAATAATTGCTCGCAAAATCAACAAACGCGCGCACTTTACTGGGTAAAAACTGCCTGTTTGCGTACACCATATAAAGCCCTATTGGCTCAGGCTCGTAGTCTTTTAATATACGTACTACTTTACCCTGTGCCAGCGCCTCACCAGCTATAAATGTTGGCTGCATGGCAATACCGCCCCCTGCTATAGCGGCATTGAGTAGCAGGTCGCCATTGTTAGCAACTAGGTTACTTTCAAGCTTTAACTCGTTTTTAAGCTCGTTCGCTCCACGTAGCTTTTTGGTAGGCTCGGTGTGTGCGTAGCGTAAATAGTTATGCGATTGCAGCTCTTCTAAGGTAGTAGGCGTGCCGTGCTGCGCTAAATAAGAAGGAGAGGCAAACACCGCTAACCTAATAGGCGCTATTTTTTTAGCAATAAGTGATGAGCTTTTTAAAACCCCAATGCGCAGCGCTATATCAATACCTTGCTCAACAATATCAACAAACTGGTCGGTAAGGTTTAGATCTAATTTTAAATTTGGATAACGCTTTTGAAACTCAACCAATAGCGGTGCTAAGTGCTTTACCCCAAACGACATAGGGGCACTAATACTGAGCACACCAGAGACATTTTCGTTTAGGTTATCGAGCGAATTTTCCATGTCGTCTATATCGTCTAGCACCTGTAAACAGCGGGTAAAATAGTGATCTCCCGCCTCGGTAGTGCTTACTTTACGCGTGGTGCGGTGCAGTAATCGGGTAGCAAGTCCCTCTTCTAGCGCAGACACATACTTGCTCACAAGTTGCGGCGATATGTCGAGCTTATCGGCAGCTTTAGAAAAAGACCCCTCTTGTACAACACTTACAAAAGTCTTCATGGTGGTTAGCTTATCCATTATTAGCAATGCCTTGTTTATAATTTTTAAATAAAGATCGTATTAATTATGTTTATAAAAACAGTTAAAGTCCACACATCGCATTTTTGCACAGTTAGTGAGTTTTTATAGCGTTATAAACACATTTTTTTGCGTAAATAACTATTTATTTACAACAAAATGGAGTTAATACGTGCTACTGCAGCAATCACGCTTCTTTTTATCCATTCTAACGCCAAGTCGGGTTTATTAATAATGCAGTATCGCTGTACGTGAATAAGCACGCTTATATTTTTATTAATGACTAAGAGATAAAGCCATGAAAAGATTAAACAACAAAGTAGCCATCGTTACTGGTGCAGCACAAGGTATTGGCGCTGCTTATGCAAAAGGTTTAGCTCAACAAGGCGCTAAAGTTGTGCTTGCTGATTTAGCCGACCCAAGCGCAGCTGTAGCTGAAATTATTGCCGCTGGCGGCCAAGCAATAGGCTGCAAAGTAGATGTAACGAATAGTGAATCGTTAGATGCCATGGTAAAACAAACCGAAGCTGAATTTGGCCCGGTTGAAATATTAGTTAACAATGCTGCTATATTTGCTGCGCTTGAGCTTAAACCATTTTGGGAAATATCTGAAGACGAATGGGATTTAGTTATGCGCGTAAATGCACGTGGGCCTTTTCAGTGTACCAAAGCAGTGTTGCCTAGCATGCGTAAATTAGGTCGTGGTAAAATCATTAACATTGCATCGGGTACATTTTTACGCGGTGCACCTATGTTTTGCCATTATGTGGCATCTAAAGGCGCGGTTGTTGGGCAAACACGTGCGTTGGCCACTGAGCTTGCTAACGATAATATTTTAGTTAATTGCCTATTAGTTGGCTTAACCGAAAGCGAAGGCGTTAAAAATAACGCACAGTTTGATAAAGCTAAAAATAGCACACTAGGCTCACGAGTAATTAAACGTGCAATGGAGCCTGAAGACTTACTTGGCCCTATTTACTTTTTAGCCAGTGAAGACAGCGATTTTATGACCGGACAATGTATTAACGTTGATGGTGGCGCAATTAACTACTAACACGCCTTTATTGCTTATTTAGTGTTAATTTAAAAGCCGATGTTTACGCATCGGCTTTTTAACGAGGGAGCAAATAAAAATCAGTTTAACAATACTGTATTTATAATATCTCAATGGGCGCTTTATTTATTAACAAAATAAAAGCCAATAAAATAAGGGTATATTAATAAAACCCTTAGGTATTACCATGGCTCAACCTGCACTATTTATCTCTCACGGTTCACCTATTATGGCCGTACAGCAATCGCCAACGTCCGACTTTTTAAAAGCGCTTGGCAAGTCACTCAACACGCCACGCGCTATTGTTATTTTTTCGGCGCACTTTGATATGGCCCACGATGAAGCGGCTCATAATATTGTAATAACCGCAGGGCAAGCGCCTGAAACCATTCACGACTTTTACAATTTTCCTGCGCATATGTATAACATTAAATACCCAGCTCCAGGACATCCTGAGCTTGCGGGTAATATTGCAACGCTATTTAAAAATAAAGGCATTACAGCAATACTTGATGAACGCCAAGGCTGGGATCATGGAGTATGGATACCACTGCGCTTAATGTACCCGCAGGCAAATATTCCTATTGTACAAGTATCTATAAATACTCAACTAGGCGCAAAAGCCATGTATGAATATGGGCAGTTACTTGCCCCACTTCGCGATGATAATATATTAATTATTGGCTCTGGCGGCATTAGCCACAACCTACGAGAAGTGTTTAAAACCCCTGCTACACCTAACCGTGTACAAAGGGTAAAAGCGTTTACCCAATGGGTTGAACACGCGCTTTTAGCGCAAGACACACCCGCACTTTTAAATTACTTAGCCGATGCACCCCATGTGTTATTTAACCACCCTACCCAAGAGCATTTTTTACCACTCTTTGCTGCTTTGGGCGCAGGCGGCAAGCAAGTTGAAAAACTCTTTAGTGATATTGAACTGGATATTTTAGCGCTTGATACCTATAAGTTTTATTAATTTTAATCAGTACAGTGCAAGCGCCTTTGGTTTTTTAATCAAAGTGTAATGGGGGTTTACAAAGCGTATGTTGGGTTAAGAGCAGCAAAGCCCAACATAAAGTTATAAAGTGGGCTTTAACGCAGCTTTTTAATGTAATTAGATGTGGCGCTATTTTCATGCGCGTCACCATAAATAATTGGTGACGGATAGTATTCTGCGTCTAACTGTATGGTGGAGGCAACATCATCACCAAAATAATCAGCAATAAAAGCAAGGCACATATCCATACCTGCTGAAACACCTGCACAAGACCAAATATTGCCATCTTTTACAAAGCGTTCTTCAACTACGGTTACAGTGTTATCTTTTTTAAGGTGATCTAGAAAAGCCCAGTGGGTGGTTACTTTTTTATGCTTAAATAGCCCCGCTTTTTGCATTAAATACATACCAGTGCAAATAGATAAAACACTGTCGCAGTTTTCAGCTGTTTTTTTAAGGTAATTAATAACGTCAAGGTCTTCCATTGCTATACGTGCACCACTACCGCCAGGTACAAATAATACATCGGGCTGCACTGGGTCAGTAAAATGATAATCGGCACTAAAACGCATGCCGTGCTCACCTGAGGGAGTCATAGAATTTAGCGATATTAATTTGGGTTTTTCACATAACCCCTTTTCTGCCAGCAGACCTATTAGTTCCCAAGAACCAACTAAATCCAGCTCTTCAACTTTGTCGTAAATTAAAAAATATATTTTCATACTATGTTATTTAGTCCTTTAATTTGTATCGTTTTTAAATAATAGGCGCTGCAATCGTGTTGTAAACTTTATTAATTTGAGCAACCGTTCAAAGTAAGTTAAGCTCAAAACGATTAACTTACAAGTATCTTAAAATTATTGGGAGCAAACATGGCAACCACACTCGCATTTGACGTATACGGTACGCTTATAAACACTCACGGCGTGCTGTCTTTACTTGAAGATATGATAGGCGATAACGCGCAAAACTTTTCAAATACATGGCGCGAAAAACAATTAGAGTATTCGTTTAGGCGTGGGTTAATGCAAAACTATATACCGTTTTCGTTATGTACCAAACATGCCCTCGATTACGCGTGTTTAGCGCACAAAACGCAGCTTAATGATGATCAAAAGCAGCAATTGCTTGAGCAGTATAAAATTTTACCGGCCTTTGACGATGTTAAAAAAGGGCTTGAGCAACTTAAAGCACAAAACTACCGGTTGTTTGCATTTTCAAATGGCGCTGCTGATGCGGTTAATAAATTGCTCGAAACTGCAGGTATTAGTGAGCTTTTTGAAGGTGTAGTAAGTGCTGACGATATGAAAACATTTAAGCCAAACCCAGGTGTTTACAGCCATTTCTTACGCGAAACAAATTCAACGGGCGCAAACACGTGGCTTATTTCGAGTAACCCGTTTGATATTACCGGCGCTATTTCGCATGGTATGCGCGGAGCATGGATAAAACGCTCTGAGGATTCTATTTTTGATCCGTGGGAAATTCAGCCAACCACCGTAGCCACCGATCTAGTGGATTTAAAAAATAAGCTTGAAGATATCAATTAAGCTGCATTTTTACTTTTATATCCCTCTTTAGCACTTAAGGTTTAACCGAGTTGTAAAGGGGGCTTACTTCTTATAGTGGTACTGCCCACTTATAATACGTTAGCTTTTAGCTACCCCCCATTTCTCAATTCTTATATTTAAACCGTCGCACTATTTTACAAACTGTCATTATTTAGCGCATTTTGGCACCTTCTCATAGCTCATTTTATACACTTTGTTAGTTTTAAAAGTAATTCCTTATAACTAATCAGTCACTCCTAATTGCGAAAATAAACCTATATCTAACCCTTAATCATTATTGTAAATGCAAATTGTTACTATTAAGATCCTCAGCCCCAATACAAGTACAACCAAGGAGCGAATATGTCACAATTACAATCGGCGCAGCTCAGCCCTGTCGAAAATAAAGCAATATTTGAGCAAAACGGGTTACCTCCTCAATTTAATCTCGATCAGTTTATTAACTACCAAATAGCGTCGTTGCAGGGGCTTTCGGCTGTACAACAAGCTATGGCTAAAGCGCAAAAGCCGTTTTCTGGCGTGGCGGTTAATACGCTTGCCGCTACTGTAAATGATGTAGATTTAGCCAAACCTCTTGCTGATTTTCCTGCCGTATTAAACGAGCTTAAAAGTGTGTATTTAGATCACGCTGTTTATTTTCATCATCCGCGTTATATGGCGCATTTAAATTGCCCCGTTACGTACCCTGCAGTTGTAGCAGAGCACATCATTGGCGCAATCAATACCTCGGTAGACACCTGGGATCAAAGCGCTGGCGCGACCCTTATTGAACAAAAATTAATAGATTGGAGCTGTGAAAAAGCAAAATTACCTAGCACTGCTGATGGTGTTTTTACCAGTGGTGGTACGCAATCGAACTTAATGGCCATGCTTGTTGCTCGCGAAGTCGCAGTGAGCCGCTATGCACCTAATCATGAAGTAAAACTGCAAGGCTTGCCTGAAGTAGCCTCACGTTTTCGTATTTATTGCTCTGAGGTTGCGCATTTTAGTATTCAAAAGGCAGCGGCATTACTGGGCCTTGGCTATAACACGGTAGTGCCCGTGGCTACAAACAATAAAATGCAAATGGATATGGACGCACTTAACCACGCAATTGCGGATTCTAAAGCTAAGGGCGATTTACCTATCGCTGTGGTAATTACCGCAGGTACAACCGATTTTGGCTCAATTGACCCTGTTGAAGACATAGCAAAACTTGCTAAAAAAGAGCAGCTTTGGTGCCATGTTGACGGCGCATACGGCGGTGGTTTATTGGTGAGTGAGCATCACCGAAGTGCTTTAAACGGCATAGAACAAGTAGATTCAATTACCATTGATTACCATAAATCGTTTATGCAACCGGTTAGCTGCAGTGCTTTTTTATTAAGTGACAAACGCCATTTTAGCCATATTACCCTTTACGCCGACTATCTAAACCCGCTTGCTGAGGCCGGCAATGGTACGCCAAATTTAGTTGATAAAAGCTTACAGACCACACGCCGTTTTGATGCCCTAAAGCTTTGGTTAACACTGCGCACCATGGGTGAAGCGCCACTTGGTCGAGCGTTTGATAAAGTAATTGGCCTTGCTCGTCAAACCCACATTGTACTTAACGACCACCCAGATTTTGAAGTTATAAATTACCCAGAGCTCAGCGCATTGGTATTTCGCTTTGCACCAGAGGAGCTAAAACATAACCCCGATTTACTCGACACCCTAAACCTGCACGTACGCCAAACATTCTTAAATACTGGTGAAGCCATGATTGCGCGCACCAAAATTAACGGCCGACATTACCTTAAATTTACGTTACTTAATGCCCAGTGCCAATTGAGCGATGTGCGCGCCGTGCTTGAACAAATTAGCACTATTGCGTGGCAAACGTATAAGGAGCAAAAATAATGAGTAACCAACCTTATGATTTTATAGCCATTGGCCTTGGCCCATTTAATTTGTCGTTAGCGTGTTTAAGTGAGCCACTGGAGGACGTGAAAAGCTTATTTTTAGAGCAGCGTAGCCAATTTGATTGGCACCCCGGAATGATGCTAGAAGGTGTTACTTTGCAAACGCCGTTTATGTCTGACTTGGTGACCCTTGCAGACCCTACCAGCAAGTACAGTTTTTTAAATTATGCCAAGCTTAATAATCGCTTATACCCATTTTATATTCGCGAGAGCTTTTTTTTACTGCGTAAAGAGTACAACCTCTATTGCCAGTGGGTGTGCTCGCAGCTTAGCAACGTAAGCTTTGAGCAAAGTGTAACTCAGGTTGAATTTTGCCAGCAAAGTGAGTGCTATACCGTTACCTGTAAAACCCCAAATGGAGAGCAACACTATGTTACGCGCCACTTAGTGCTTGGCACCGGCCCTGCTCCATATATTCCTGATTGCGCAGTGCAAAGTAATTCAAATAACGTACTGCACAGTAGCGATTTTTGCCACCGCCTTGATGAGCTAAAAACGGCTAAACGCGTTACGGTTGTAGGAGCTGGGCAAAGTGCGGCTGAAATTTATCACACCTTATTACAACAAGCAGTGCCACAAGGTTTACAACTAGATTGGATTGCGCGTTCGCCGCGTTATTTTCCGCTGGAATACACTAAACTCACCCTTGAGATGACCTCTCCTGAGTATGTTGATTACTTTTATAATTTAAAAACTGAGCAACGAGATTGGCTTAATCAAAATCAAAAAAACTTATTTAAAGGCATTAATGGCGATTTAATTAATGACATTTTTGACACCCTTTACGAGCAAAGCCTAGATGGGCCCATTTCTACCACATTTAAAACTAACAGCAAGCTTACTAATACACGTAAAAGTGCTGGTCGCTTAGTCACTGAGTTTTATCATCAAGAGCTAAATGAAGCCTTTGAAATAAAAACCGATTACTTAATTTGTGCCACGGGCTTTAAATACAAGCGCCCTGCTTTTTTAAACCCCATTGCACAGCAACTACCAGAAGATGAACAAGGCCGCTATTTAGTTAGCCGCGAGTATGCGGTAGATAGTGAACAAAAACGTATATTTGTACAAAATGCAGAGCAGCACACTCATGGCTTTGTAACCCCCGATTTAGGCATGGCGTGTTATCGCAACAGTATAATTTTGCGCGAAATACTCGGTTATGCGCCGTATCAGGTTGAACAAAAAATTGCTTTTCAGTGTTTTGATTTAAGCGATGTAGAAACCCATTCACAGCAAAAGAGTAACGCCGCATGAGTTTACGTTTAGCGCTTATTTTGCTTACGGTTATTTCGGTAGTGTGCGACACCTTATTACTGCCGTTTTATCCGCAATTTTTTGCCAGCGAATTTTCTGTAAGTAATCCCACACTTATTGGGGTATTCGTAGCTAACTGTTGTATTACCGTTATGCTCGCGCTGCCCCTGTGGGCAAAGGTTGCCAAAAAATACCACGAGCTGGCTCTTTGGCTTGTAACGCAAGTGATTGCCGCCTGCTTTGGTTTACTTTGTTATTTTGCAACTAACGTGTGGGAATTTTGGTTTTATTATCAGCTTATGTTGGTGCTTAAAGCCAGTTACCTGCTTATTTACCCGTTTGCACTGCGTTTAGAGCAACAAAGTAAGCACCTTTCTATTATTGGCTTGTTTTCGGTACTTATGCACTTTGGTGCTATTGGCGGCGCGTTAGTGGGCGGGTACTTTTTTAGTATAAATACACCGCGTTATGCATTGTTATTAAGTGCTGCGGGCGATGTTATACAAGTGCTGCTGTGCGCCTATTTAATGGTGAGCTTAAAGTTAGGTATTTATCAGCAAGCGATTGAAAGCGAAAAACCACGTACTCGTACACCGTATTTTATTTGGCAATTTTGCTTTATAAGCGTGGTTGTTTACTTTAGTGCGTTTTTAATTAGGCCGTTTTTTACTACCCATTGGCAAGGAATGAGCGCACAAAGCAGTGCATTCCAAAGTGCGCTTGTGTACGCCATTCCTGCTTTTGCAGCCCTACTTATGCTGTTGTTTAACCACTTTCGGCAGCACTTACCTTTTCCTACGCTTAGCCGCACCAGTACGTTTTCGTGCGCGCTTATTTTTGGCGCTATTGGGCTTTATTTACAGGCGCAAGAGTCGGTGTGGTTAGTGGTTAGCTCTCGCGTTTTATACGGTATAGCGCTGTTTCAAGTCATGGTTTTATTAGAAGTGATGCTATTTGCTAAAAGCGAGCCTGCTCACTACGGCAGTGATTTTGCCAAAGTGCATGTTGCGCAAAATATTGGCGTTATTTTAGCGTCGTTATTAGTGGGTATGAGTGTGGAATATTTTAATACCACCGTGCCTTTTTACTTTGCTGCCATTGGCTTTGCAAGCCTTGGCGCTATTTTGCTATGGCGCGTTAAATTTGTTGGTCAAGCTGCACACACAGCCACTTAATAATTAAAAAGATTTAGGAGTTTTTATGTATTTTTCATCTTTTGTAACCACGTTACAACACACAGGTAATGTGACTATGCGGTTACTACAGCAAAGCGATATGCCCATAATTTGCCAGTGGCTTACACTACCTTACGCCCATTTTTGGGGTATGAGTAAACACCCCCCCGAGCAAATGTGTAGCGCCTACCAAGATATAATTAACAACCCGCACCATCATGCCTATGTTATTGAGCAAAATAATGAGCTGCTTGCCTTAGTTGAGCTTTACAGCCCAAAGCACGACAAGCTACTCGCAGCTGCCTATGAGGTACTGCCAAACGATACCGGCATGCATATTTTACTTGCCCCAAATACACAGCCTAAACGCCATTTTAGTTTTGAAATAATGCAGTGCGTATTGCACAGTATTTTTACTCATAATGCCGATGCACGCGTAGTAGTAGAGCCCGATATTGCCAATAGTAAAATTCATACCTTAAATAAGCGTTTAGGCTTTGTGCATACTAAGCAAATAACCCTGGGTGATAAAAACGCCTACCTTGGGTTTTGTAATAAAGCTGCATTTGAAACGCATGTTAATTTACATCACAAAGCGCAAACGCCAATAAACACCGACTATATAAAGTTTGACCACTGGCAGTGGGCTAACAGGCACTTACAAAGTAAAGCCATTAGCGAGCTGGTACACGAGCGCTTATTGGTCGCAGAGCAAACCCCACAAGGTTTTAAAGTAAATATTGAAGGGGGTTATTTTATATTTGATGGCCGTGCTATGGCGCTTAATCACATAGATATAGACGAGCCAAGCTTATGCTTTTATAACCTTAACAACGAGCAAGTAGCGCTTGATGTACTGCACTTTTTTAGCGTGCAAGGCCCTGCGCTGGGTTTAACTAGCGAGCGTTTAGCCACTTACCTTGAAGAGCTTAACGCCACACTTGCCAGTGCCTGTTATAAACGCGAAAACAACACGCTTAGCGCAGCCGAACTTGCGCAATTAGGGCTGCAACAAATAGAGGCTGCAATGAGCGAAGGCCACCCTGCGTTTGTGGCTAATAATGGCCGAATTGGTTTTAGCAAAACCGACTTTTTACGCTATGCGCCAGAGGTGGGTAAACCGTTTAAAGTGCTGTGGTTAGCGGCGCACAAAACAGTATGTGATTTTGCTTATAGTGAATACTTTAGTGATTACCCAAGTCATATTAGTGGTGAGCTTGATTTAACTACCCGTGATGCGTTTAACAAAGCGCTAAAAACGCAAAACCTAAACCCCTACGACTACCTATTTATGCCTGCCCACCCGTGGCAATACCAACATAAATTAAGTGTGGTGTTTGCCAACGAGTTTGCCAATAAGCGTTTAGTTTACTTAGGTGAAGGCGACGATTTATATCAAGCGCAGCAATCTATTCGCACCTTATATAACTGCTCGCACCCGCATAAGCCGTATTTAAAAGTGGCGCTGTCTATTTTAAATATGGGTTTTATGCGTGGGCTTTCGCGTGCTTATATGGCGGTAACCCCGGCTATAAATGATTGGGTATTTAATAAAGTAAACTACGACCCCACGCTCAGTGCGTGCAATTTTACTGCACTAAGAGAGTACGCTACCTTAGGGTATGCGCATCATACCTTTGAGCAAAGCGCGTTGGGCGATACACCGTATCGTAAAATGTTTGCCTGTTTATGGCGCGAAAACCCAAACCATAACTTACAAAATAATGAGCAGCTCACCACCATGGCCGCACTACTGCACCTAGATAACAACGGTAAAAGTATGGCAGGTGCATTAATAGATCAAAGTGGTTTAAGCACACACGCTTGGCTGCAACACTATTTTAACGCCTATCTTATCCCGTTAGTGCATTGTTTTTATGCCCATAAATTAGTGTTTATGCCGCACGGCGAAAACCTTATTTTAAAACTTAAAAATTCAGTCCCTGTGGGCGCTTACATGAAAGACATAGGCGAAGAAGTCGCGCTGCTTAATAGCACTGAACCTTTACCTGAGGAAGTGTCGCGTATTCATATTGCTATGCCAAAAGAGCTTGAGTTACTGAGCATATTTACCGATGTATTTGACTGCTTTTTTAGATACCTAGTGGCTATTTTAGTAAGAGAAGAACGCATTACCGAGCACGACTTTTGGCACGGCGTTGCGCAAAGTGTTAAAGCGTATCAACAGGCTAACCCTGCCTTAAATGCGCGTTTTAAAGAGTATGACTTTTTTAGTGATGAATTTGCACACTCTTGCTTAAACCGCTTGCAGCTTGGCAATAATAAGCAAATGGTTGATTTAACCGACCCAGCAGGCAGTTTACAGTTTGCCGGAAGTTTAAATAACCCGGTATCGGCAAAGTTGTATGGCTAAGCCAGTAACCCTTGCGCACTTTTTATTTTGCCCAAGTGAGCCAGCTACTGCGGCTCACCCAAGCTTACATTTAGTGCGCAAATTAGCGATTTATTGCAAGGCGCATTACCCTCATGCGCCTACGCAATTTATTAGCCGGCACTTATATTTGCAGCTTTGTTGGCAAACTATTTATGCCTATTGTTATTGGTATACGTGTAAACACAACGCGCATAGTCCCATGCAATTACAGCTTAAAATTAATGGCGCTTATAGCCGAGGGTTTAACCTCAGCGGTGCGCCTATATTAAGTAAAGCTGAGCAAAACAATACACTTATTGAGTTTATTAGCTGTGTAGGAAAGTGGATAAATACCAATTATGCGCTGGGAAAAAAAGAGCAAGGGCGCTTATTAATCGACACCCTTAACAGTGCATTTGAGCGCGCCCATAGCTTACATTTAGCAAGCGCTGATCACACTACACATTGCCATCAGCAGCTACACAATTTAATCAGCAATCACTTTAATTTAAACACCCCATTTAAATTAACGGCCGACCGCTTAACGTGCTGTCGTTATTATTTAGCTGGTTACAGCAAATGCCAAACCTGCCCTAAAAAGGATATTAAAACCAATGAACACACGTCTTAAAACGATAGACCTTGCCCGAGGTGCGAGCGTTTTTATTATGATTTTGGTACACACCCTATGGATGTACTCGAGCACAACGCTTCAAAGTGAGAGCCTATTTGGTGCTGTTATTCATATACTTGGCAAAGGCACCGCCTCGTTTTTGGTGGCAATGGGGCTGTCTATGGCGCTTTCGCGCAGGCAAACCCCCATGTTATTAATTAAGCGTGGTATACAGCTTTTACTCCTTGCGTATTTAATGAATGCGGCAAAATTTTGGCTACCCATTGAGGTATTTAATACCATGCCCGAGGCATTTATAAATGCCTATGGCTGGCAAAGCCCGCTCAGTGCTGGGCAATTACAATTTATGATGTTAACCGGTGATATTTTACAACTTGCTGGGGTGAGCTTAGTGCTGTTTGGTACGCTTAATATTGCCCGCTGGAAAACCACATGGATTGCATGTTTAGCCGTGGCTATTGCACTTGTAAGCCAGTTTGTTAGGGGGCAGCAGTTTGCGCTTTCGCCTTATATTAGCGATTTGTTTTTTGCTAATAACTACCAAGTTTATTTTCCGGTATTTCCGTGGATAAGCGCTATATTAACCGGCTACGTGCTTGGGCGTGTATATATAAATAGCCAGCATAATGCAGCGTATTTATTTAATGTGTGTGCAAAGTTAGGGGCCGCATTATTAGTGATTGGTTCAGTGTGGTTATTTATTGATTTTAAAGGCCAGTTTGGTAACTTTTTTCACTTAAATGGCGGCGGTATTATTTATTTAGTTGGTTTAAATTTATGTGCATTAGCCTTAATAGAATATGCCATTGCCAATAAATTTAATGGCCCTATTACACGCGCTCTTTTATATGCGAGCAAACATGTAACGGCCCTTTACATTATTCAATGGGTGCTAATTTGCTGGCTTATGGGCGTGTTTGGTTATCATACCCAGTCGCTTTGGCCAACGTTGTGCTTAATGGTACTTATGAGTTTATTAACCTTTGCGGTGCACAAAGTGTATTTGCAAGCTAAGCAAACCATACTCGCTATTAAGCAAAAGCCTAAGCGTACAGCATAAATTAAACTCGCTGGCTATTACTGGTAAAGTAATAGCCAGCTATAAAAAACGAACATAAAAAATGAGCAATATACACATGGGCTAAGAGTATATAAAATCTGCTTATAACGTGGAGCATACAAAAGGAGTCTATTAAGTAGGTAATGAGTGCAGTCGTGCTTTGCATTTACCACGTTATTTATAAGCAAGATTGTGTATTAGTCAGTTATTTTGTTTTTTTTGGAGTTTAGTTTGAAAGTAGAGCAGCCTGTATTAGGCAAAACTGGCACGTTAATTTTTTTGTTATTTTAGGGCGTGTTGATCTTTGCGGATTGAAATTTGTTCAATCTAGGGGCGATTAAATCGCGGCGCGAGGTTTGTAACCTAGTGGGCTAAGTAAAAACCGAGTAACAAAGAGTTTATCGCCCCTAGGCAGAACCCGAAGGGCAGCGCATGTTTGGCATTTATGCTGCGTTATCGCCTATTTATGGGGAATAACCACACTTCATAGGCTCCGCCTTGCCTAAAAACCAAACATACTGCTGCAAATTCAACCATCAAAGAACAACACGCCCTAGTGCATTTCCCCCTTTAACTACCGATTTATATCTTCCTGCTTTACCTACTATGGTAGAGAAACTAAATACTAACCAAGCCATGGTTAACTTAACACTTAGCGTATATTTTGCAGCCTACGCCATAGGATTATTGTTTTGGGGCCCATTAAGTGAAAAATTTGGCCGTAAACCTATTTTGCTTATGGGCCTTGGAATATACGTAATAGGCAGTGTGCTTTGTGCGTTATCTAATTTTGTAGAAATGCTTATAGGCGCGCGTTTATTACAAGCCTTTGGCGGAAGTGCAGTAACGGTTGTAGCCACGGCAATAGTAAAAGATTTGTACGATGGCCGCGAGCGAGAAAAAATTATCGCCACTATTATGTCGCTGGTTATTATTGCCCCTATGGTGGCGCCTGTGCTGGGCGCATTGCTATTAAAAATTGCTAATTGGCATATGATGTTTGCTGCTTTAGCCGTGTTTGGCTCGGTGGCTATGTTATTTACCTTTTTTTACCGCGAAACCTTACATACACGCTACGCCGGCTCTGTTTTTCAGTCGTGGGGGCGATTAGCTGTAGTAGTTAAAAACCCGCCATTTTTATCGCTATTGGCTGTTTTTACTATTGTGCCTATGGCGTTAATGTCGTTTTTAGCGGCGGGCTCTTATGTATATATCAACGGTTTTGGTTTGTCTGAACAAACTTTTAGTTACGCCTTTGCAGCGAATGCTGTGTGCGCCTCGTTTGGGCCAACAATTTATATGCGGCTTTCTAAACGTGTATCGGTAAAAAAAATAATTACTGCGAGTTTTTTAACCCTAACAGCATGCGGTATAGGTACCATTTTTATAGGCGGCTTATCGCCTTGGGTATTTGGTGCATTAGCAGCAATAGCCACCCTAACCGTTATTATTACCCGCGTGCCCGGTACTAATTTAATGTTAGAGCAACAAACAACGGACACGGGCTCTGCTGTGGCCGTTATTCAGTTTTGCTCTATGATTGCAGGCGCAATAGGCATGGCGCTTGTATCGCTTAATGCACAAACATTAATTAAAAACTTAGGTGTTATTCAGCTAAGTATTGGCCTTTTAGCGCTTACTTTGTGGTTGGTATTTAAAAATAAGGCGTATGTAAGCGCCTATATGTCTAAGGTTTAAACACGCTAAAACCCAAAAAGGCAGTACAGTAAATTAAAGCTGGCTGTACTGCCTTTTTAAAAAACTATTCCCCCGCTTTTATCGCCTCAATTACCGTGTGCATGCGCTTTGCCATTGGCCTGTTTCGATGATGACACACATAAATACTTTCGCTGATTGGATTAGCTAAATGGTGCGTTTTTATAAGTGCTGGTTTATTAAATGCGCCCACCGCATAAGCAGGTAAAACAGTAAAACCTAGCCCTAAACTTACCGGTTCGAGTATTAAACTTATTTGGTTAGAAAACCCCGTGCGCTTAATTTGCTCAACATGTTCAAACTCACTGTAGTTTTCGCTAAGTAATAGCTGCGCATGGTGTTTTGCATCGGGGTGGCCAATAAAGCCAAGCTCACATAAAACCTCCCATGTTGGGTTTTTAATATGTGCTGGAGTTACTAATAATAAAGCTTCTTGGCCAATTTTGTGGCTGGTAACTTCGCTAAGCGTGGGGGCTTGGGTTAAAAAGCCTATGTCGGCACTGTGGTTTGCCACCGCTTGCTCTACACTGGTATTAGGTGCAAAGCGATAATCAATATTAAGCTCGGTATGCTCAGCCTGTAATGCTAATAATTGGCTATAAAATTGTAGCCCACAGCTACCTGGCGATTGTATTTTTACTAGGCCGCTGTAAGGCGAGTCATCTTTTAATTGTTGTTCTAAAAATTGCCATTCTTTTAATAACAAACTGCCTTGCTGATACAAATTTTGCCCATGTACGGTAAGGGTAAATTGTTTGCCGTGGCGCTCTAATAGCGCGCAGTTTACTTGCTGCTCTAGCTTTTTAATATGCTGGCTTACGCCTGATTGGGTCATAAATAAGCGTTCGGCGGTTTGGGTAAAATGATTTACCTCAACCAACGTACAAAACGTGTTTAACCATGTCGGGTTTATCATTACAAAACGTACTCAAAATGATGATTAATGATAATTTTACTTAATAAGTACGGGTTCGTAAACTAACTCCATCAACTAATCACAGTTAAAGAGGAAGCATTATGAGTCATACATATCCACGTAGTTTTTCGCACATTGGTATTTCAGTACCAGATGTTGAAAAAGCCGTAGAGTTTTACACTAAGGTGATGGGCTGGTACACCATAATGGAGCCTACCGTGATCACTGAAGATAACAGCCCCATTGGCGAAATGTGCACCGATGTATTTGGTCCAAATTGGGAAAAATTTAAAATAGCGCACCTTTCAACAGGCGACCGTATTGGTGTAGAAATTTTTGAATTTAAAGACCAAGAAAACCCTAAAGACAACTTTGAATACTGGAAAACCGGTATCTTTCATTTCTGTGTACAAGACCCAGATGTAGAAGGCTTAGCGGATCGCATTGTTGCTGCAGGTGGTAAAAAACGTATGCCAGAGCCACGTTACTATTACCCTGGCGAAAAGCCATACCGCATGATCTACATGGAAGACCCGTTTGGTAACATCCTTGAGATTTACAGCCACAGCTATGAGCTTATTTACAGCGCAGGCGCTTATTAAACGTAGCTAGTTTAAAAAAGTTTAGCTAAAAGCAAAGGCCGCAGTATTTATTTACTGCGGCCTTTTTGTTTTAAATAGACTTGTAGATTATTAATTTGGCTAATATTGGGTATATAAAAATCAATATCTTCATTTGATTTATTATAGGTACATACACTGATAGCTTACTAATTGCACAAAGTTGTTCTAAAGGAAAAACATGAATCTGTCACTGGAAGACATCACCGCCGATAACTATGAAGCCATATGCGAATTGGATGTTACTAAAACGCAAGAAGAATACGTAGCGTGTAATATGTGGTCGTTAGTTGAGGCGCACTACAATAGCGGGTATACCTGTAAAGCGATTTACTTAAATAGTATACCTGTAGGCTTTTTTATGTGGGTTCAAGAAACCCCTAAAAAGGTTTCTATTTGGCGCTTTATGGTAGATCAAACTTATACCAACTCCAATAAATAGCTGCTCTATTTTACTTGCTAAAACAACCCATTTCTTTGTTTTAAATTTCGTAAAGGGAACAACCATTTACATCAATTTACGCCTAGAACTGAATTGTTTTTTCGGCGTAAAATTTAGAACACATACTTAATGGAGTTGGTATTATCAAAATAAAGGCATTGGGCGCAAAGCACTGGCTATGGCAATTGAAGAGATTAAAGCAACTCCCAAGCTTGAACAAATCGAGATTTGTTATAACCCGCAAAATCCTGTTGCTAAAAACTTTTATACAAGTTTTGGGTTTGAGGAAGTGGGCCTCGATGAGGACGAAGACGATATGTTAGCGGTTATTAAAATTAGCCGTTAACTCATTTATAAGTAAGCCGCTAATTTTAGAGAGTAATAATAGTTGTAAGGAAATACTGTGATCATAAGAGCATTTGCAAAAAACGATTTTTTAGCCGTTCAAAACATTTACCAGCAAGGTATTGATACCGGCAATGCGACTTTTCAAACTAAAGCTAAAAATTGGGAACAATGGAATAGTTCTATGCTCAACTGTTGCCGTCTTGTTGCAGTTGAGGATGAAAAGGTGCTTGGCTGGGCTGGGTTATCTGCGGTTTCAAGCCGTGAGGTTTACTCGGGCGTTGCCGAGGTAAGTGTATATGTTGCAAACCAAGCCCAAGCCCAAGGTAAAGGCTTGGGGCACGCATTACTTTGTGCACTCATTAAAGAATCAGAAAAAAACGGTATATGGATGCTACAAGCCAGTATATTCCCTGAAAACATAAGCAGCATTACACTACATACTCGTAATGGTTTTAGGCAAGTTGGAAACCGAGAAAAATTAGGCCAACTGCATGGCGTATGGCGCAATGTAACTTTAATGGAAAGGCGCAGCGCCGTTGTAGGCCTCTAAACCTTCAAATAGCATAATAAATACAATGTGCGTTCATTATTATGCTTTTAAATCGCATTTATTATTCAAATTATTTAAGAAAAACTCACAACCTCAGAATGTATATTGCTCACCTTCCCTACTCTTTTCTCAAAAACCATAAATTAATTATTTTAAATTTCAGCTCCTAGCTGCGTTGTTTTTTTACTTTATAACCTATTGCTTTAATTTAAAAAATAAAAACAAAGTCGCTTCAAATTAATTTATGAGTGCGGCTTTTTGAGTGTTAACTTTACTTATTTGTGGAATGACTGTTCTATAAGTTGTTGACACTCGTTATTCTTGGGTGTAAATTTCGGATCAATCGATCCACAAGTGTTCTGGGTAATGTGTTTTAAGTTGATATTTTTAAGAGTTTGTTCCTCTTATTTTAAATAGCATCTTTTTAAAACACGTTTATAGCTCTGATATTTATTATGCGTAGTTTGCATATATAAATAACCTGTTAGGCGAAATATAGGTGTGTCACTGTGGGTCGATTTTATTTTTAACTAGGAGCCAAAAATGACTAACCAAGTAATTAAATTAAATGATGAAAACTTCGAATCGCTAAACAAAAAAGACGCCAAATTAGTTGTAAGACTATGGGCTGAGTGGTGTGCTCCATGCCAAATGATGTCGCCTATTTACGAGCAAGTAGCCGATAACCTCGCTGATGAAAATATTATTATGGGTGAGCTTAATATTGATGATTTTCCATCAGTTGCAGCCAAATTAGCGGTAAGAAGTATTCCTACTGTTGTTGTATTTAAAAACGGTAAAGAAATGAATCGCTCTGTAGGTATGATGCCTGCGCCAGAGCTACAAGCGCTAATTTTAAAAGATTAGTACGCCAAAGAGGTGATAAATGAGCACACATCGAAAGTTGATAATTTTGGGTTCAGGGCCTGCTGGTTACACTGCCGCTATTTATGCAGCTAGAGCAAACCTTGAGCCATTATTAATTACTGGCCTTGAAGTGGGTGGGCAACTCACAACAACAACTGATGTTGAAAATTGGCCAGGATACCCAACGGGTATTCAGGGGCCACAACTGATGAGGCAGTTTAAAGAGCATGCTGAAAATTTTGATACCGAAATAGTGCATGACTACATTACACATGTTGACCTGCAGCAAAGACCGTTTGTGCTTAAAGGTCAGCAGACTTACACAGCTGATGCGTTAATTATTTCTATGGGCGCATCGGCAAAGTACCTTGGCCTACCAAGCGAGACCGAGTTTAAAGGTAAGGGTGTATCGGCATGTGCAACCTGCGATGGCTTTTTTTATAAAAACCAAAGCGTAGCTGTGGTTGGCGGTGGTAATACCGCTGTAGAAGAGGCTTTATATTTAGCTAATATTGCCTCGCACGTTACGCTTATTCACCGTCGTGATTCACTCAGTGCCGAAAAGGTTTTACAACAGCGCCTATTTGATAAAGTAGCGCAAGGTAAAGTAACTATTAAGTGGAATAACCAGGTTGATGAAATAGTGGGTGACGCTAACGGCGTTACAGGAATTACTATTAAATCAACGTTAGCGGAGCACAATAGAGAAACACTGAGCGTTAATGGCGTGTTTATTGCCATTGGGCATCAGCCTAATACACATATTTTTAAAGATCAGCTTGATATGCGCGATGGCTACATTAATGTGTATTCTGGGTTTGAAAATGGTGAAACATTAACGAATATTCCCGGCGTATTTGCCGCAGGTGATGTAAGCGATAACCATTATAGGCAGGCAATTACATCTGCAGGTTCTGGGTGTAAAGCAGCATTAGATGTAGAGCAATACTTTACTCGCTTAGGTGCTTAGCACAGCAACTGTATTTAAAACTTATGATATGATCAGCACAATGCCCGACAATACTTAGTATTTCGGGCTTGAGTGTTTTAACTAACAATACACTTATTTAAAATTTACTTACTTGAGGTAATTTATATGGCCCGAACCGGACGCCCACGCCAGTTTAACCGTGAAGATGCAATAAAAAGTGCAATGGATTTATTTTGGCAAAAAGGCTACGAATCCACTTCTTTAGCTGAGCTACGCAAAGTGTTAGGCAATATTTCATCTGCGAGTTTTTACGCAGCATTTGGCTCAAAGCAAGCTCTATACAGTGAATGTTTAGCACTTTATACCAGCACCTGTGGAGAGACCTTTTCGGAGCTAGAAAACGAGTCGGTTCCTGCAAAAGCAGCGATTAAAAACATGGTGTTTAAAACCATTCATATGCAAACCTCAACTAAGCAACCATCGGGTTGCATGATTGTTTTATCTGGCTTAAATTGCGGCGACGAAAATAAAGAAGTTGAGCAAATGGCGCTGTCGGTACGCAACGACATTCGTAAAGCGCTTGTAAAATGCATAGAGCGCGGAACAGCCCAGCAAGAGTGGCAACAAGAAATGCCCGTAGAGCAATTTATGCTAATTTTAGATACCTTTATTAATGGCCTTTCTATTCAATCAAGAGACGGCATTGCACGGGAAAAGCTTTTAGAAGCCTGTGAGTTATTTTTAGATAGGTGGTAATAAGTAGATTGCTTTAAGCGCATAGAAAAAACAGATTTAACGTAACTAAATTAAATTTATATATAAAAAAACAAGGCGCACTTTTAATAAAAAGTGCGCCTTGTTTGTTTTAGCTACGGTACTAAATGTTAAGCCGTTTTAGCAGGTAACTTTGCGGCTGTTATTGCTAAATAAGTGAGCCCAATAATACCTGTTAGTGCACAGGCCGATAAAATAAATGGGTCAACTAACAGGTTATCTTTAAATTCAAAGGTGCCTGCTGATATTTTTTTCCAGCCCATAAAGTGCTGATTAGCAGCCACTGTAGCGCCAAAAAAACCAATTACTAAAGAGAAATATTTGCCTATCCAGTGTGTAACCGCAGGCGTTATTAATAATAAGCCTAACAGGCCTATTACTGAGCGCTGCACTCTACAATAGGGGCACGCATACACAATGCCTAATAAATCTGTGCTCCACGCAGCTATTGAAATAACAATAGCTAATAAGCCCACTATTTTTATATGCGTAGAATAGGTGCTTAAATTTAAAATGTTCATAGTCTGCTTTCCTACTTAAAATTATGCTAAAACCAGTGCGGTTAAAAACATGCCTAAGCCAAATATGGTGTGCCCTACAAAGCTTTTTATGCGCGTAACGGTGGGGTTAGGTGTTTTTGCACCGGCCATACCCGCCCCCATGCCTGGCATCATAATAAAAAAGGGGGCAACTATGCCAAACCATGAAACAAGTAATGCAGGTAGTATGGTTGGCAAATCAAGCCACTGCGTGTTTACACACACCATTAATATTAACCCGTACGCTATGCCAATTAGGTAATGTACAACCCAACCAATGGTAAGCTCACCCGGTATTTTTTCGGCCTTAGGTAGTGCAGGCTGATAAAATTGCCCCGACTTCATATGACCTACCCAGCGCCCGACTAATCGCCAATTTGTGGCAGGTAAATCAAAAAACTTAGCGAGTAACCCCGCGTAAATATCTAACACTAGTGTGCCCCCTATACCTATTAATATAAAGGTATAGATAGAGTCGCTAAACATAAGCTGTGTCTCCCGGTTATACGTTAAATGCTAGGCGTTTTGCTGGTGTGTATACATAGCACAACAGCAAAGTGCATAGACTTGAGTATGTAATGTGATAATATTACCAAAACACCATTATGAACACCAATGGTAAAAACTGGTTTTGGAATGAATATAAATCATAATGCTTGAGCGTAATCATCTACACATTATTAAAGAGGTTAAACGCCTTAAAAGCGTGACCGCCGCGGCCGAGAGTTTAAACTTAAGCCAGTCGGCTGTGAGCCATACTATTGCTAAATTAGAGCGCCGATTTGGCGTAAAACTGTGGCACCGTAAAGGCAATACGCTGGTGTATTCTCAGGCGGGGCTTTATTTACTTTCACTTGCAGACAAAATGGTCACCGAATTTGAGCACGCCGAGCGCGTACTGCAAGAGTTTGCCCAAGGCCGGCGAGGAATCATGCGTATAGGCATGGAATGCCACCCGTGTGAGCAATGGTTAATGGGCAAAATTCAGCAATTTTTAAAAGCATGGCCAGAGGTAGACGTAGAAATAAAAAGTGCCTTTAGATTTGATGGCATAGCAGCGCTAAAAGCCAACGAAATAGATGTGCTAATAACCCCCGACCCCGTCAATACAGAGGGCTTAAACTTTAGGTCTGTGTTTAACTACAATTTATGTATTGTCGTGAGCGAGCAAAACCCGTTATACAACAAAGCGTTTGTTACAGCGCAAGACCTCGAAGACCAAATACTTTATACCGTGCCTGTAGGCTACAACCGCTTAGATGTATATACCCGATTTTTAGACCCCGCTAACGTGCAACCCAGACGCAGAGTACCCATAGAAAGCACCGAAATGATGCTGCAATTAGTGTCTGCCAATCGTGGCGTGGCAGCATTACCCGAGTGGCTAGTGTCATCGCACGAAAGCCGTTTAGGCATAAAAGGCATCCGCATAGGTAATAAAGGGCTGCAAAAAAGCGTGAATGTAGGCGTGCGCGATGACGACTTACAGCTTGATTATGTAAAAGGGTTTATAGAGTCAACCCGCTCAAATGTGTAAATGGCTTTGCTGTTAAATGTAAGGCGGTGAAGAGAATTAATAATTTGGGGGATTAACTTGAGCTGTTAGGTATATGCCAGTGTAGGTCGGATAAGCGAAGCGCCATCCGACACAGTAAAATACTTTGCCAATTATTACAGTATTTAATGTTGTTGAGTAGCTAGAGAGTGCCATTTTCAGAGGATCAGGAGCATGTTGTAGGCCGCCAAGGTTTGATCCTTTAGACCTATATGATTAACCCTTAACTCCTATTAAAAAGGATAATGCGTAAAAATATCGTCTATCATGGCACTAACCTTATTTTTGTCTTTATTAATTTTAGCAAAAGTACGTAAACCTGTTATTTGAATTTGTACATGGGTAGCAAGATCTTCAGCATTTTTATTTTTATCCACCTCACCTAATGTCTGTGCTTCTTCAATTAATTTGACCAATGCTGAGGATATATTAACTAGATGTGCTTTCGTTACATCAATTAAATCTTGATTCTCATCTGTTAATTCTGAAATAGTTTTTGACAGCATACAAATGCCATTTGGAGCACTATTTTGTGACTCTACTATTATTAACTTCATAAAGGCTTTTAGTGCATGAAGTGGCGAATCATGTTCGTCTTTACATTGCTGTAATAGTGACAGGCTCATATCAGCATAGTTAGCTAAGGCTTCCTTAAATAAACCATCTTTATTACCAAATGCTGAGTATATGCTACCGGGGCGAAGGTCTACCGCGTCTTGCAAGTTTCGCATTGATGTTGCATGAAAGCCTTTCTTCCAATAAAGATTGGTTGCCTTATCTATCACTTCTTGGCGATCAAATGTTGTGGTCTTTGCCATAACTTCACCTAAAAACATTAAATGAACAGTCGTTCAATTATAGTTATATTTTATCTTTAGGTAAAGTTAAACTCAGCAGAGGTGACTTCTAATAAAGCAAAAATATTTCAAGACAAATATCCATTTAAATACAATAGATTATATTTACATATTTAAAATAATTGAACGATCGCTCAAATATAGCTTGAACGATCGTTCAGGTGGGTATATAGTTCACTCCATCAACTAAGGGGCTTCAAGATTTATTCCCTTTTTATATAGGGACAACCCCTAAACAACCTATGTCATTGGAGATTAAAAATGAGCAAATTTACATTACACACAGTAGAAACAGCACCAGAAAAAAGCAAAGCAATTTTAGAGGGCGCTAAAAAGCAAATGGGTGTTGTTCCTGGCTTATATGCAGCAATGGCTGAATCACCAGAAATATTAAAAGCTTATACACAGCTACATCAGTTATTTACAGCAACATCATTCAACGCAGAAGAATTAACTGTAGTGTGGCAAACAATTAACGTTGAGCATGAGTGTCATTATTGTGTGCCAGCTCATACTGGTATTGCACACTCAATGAAAGTTGATGCCGCTTTAACTGAGGCGTTACGTAACCAAGAAGCGATGCCAACAGAGAAACTACAAGCGCTTCAAGATTTCACGCTAGCTATCGTACGCCAACGCGGCAACGTAACACCTGAACAAGTCGATGCTTTCTTTGCCGCAGGTTACGCGCAGCAACAAGTATTAGAAATCATTCTTGGGTTATCACAAAAAGTGATCAGCAACTATGTAAACCACATTGCTGAAACACCAGTAGATTCAATGTTTAATAAATTTGAATGGACTAAAAAGTAACGAGTTATAACTGCACAGTTATAGTAAATACTGTATTACAGCCTAATCAATTTTCCGTTGCGATAAAACTTTAGCAATCGCAACGGATACTAAACCAAAGGAATATCAAATGAGTTTTATCATTAAAGACAAAGTAGCTTTCGTTACCGGCGCAAATCGTGGCATAGGTAAAGCCATTGTTGAGTCACTTCTGCAACACGGTGCCAAAAAAGTATATCTTGGTGTGCGCAATCCTGAGTCAACTAAAGCATTAGAAAAGCAATACGGTGAAAAAGTAGCAACTATCCAGACGGATATTTCAAGCACCGACTCAGTTAACAAAGCGGCAGCTGAGGCTACTGATGTCGATCTTGTAGTTAACAACGCAGGTATAATGCTGTCGACTACACCTTTAGCAGAGAATATTTTTGAGTCTTTAGCTAGGGAAATAGACGTTAATGTTTATGGTTTAGTGCGTATCGCTAACGCCTTTGCAAAAGCGCTTGAACGTAATAAAGGTGCGTTAGTCCAACTGAATTCTGTGGTATCGATGAAAAACTTTCTTCAGGAAACCACTTACTCGGCATCTAAAGCTGCATCCTACTCAATCACACAAGGATTGAAAGACGCATTTGCCGAAAAAGGCGTTCAGGTACTTAGTGTTCACCCAGGCCCAATTGAAACAGATATGGGAAAAAGAGCTGGCTTTGATAACTTAGCAAGTGCTGAGTCTGTCTCTGAAGGCATTATAGACTCTCTTGAAAAAGGCGACTTTTTACTCTTCCCAGACGATATGGCTAAGATGATTGAAGGTGCTTACCAAAGCTACGCAGACAATATTATCTTGAAAGATTTTTCATAGTAAATCTTGAGCTAATAGCTAAGGGTTATACAGCTATCTACTCTCAAGCACTGTTATTTTTTTTTGTCGTTATAGCAGAGAAAGATAGAAGAAAATGGACCATGGCAAGCTTTGGTATTATTTCTGTATTAGGACTTAGCTATTTACTTTCTATTCAGTAAGCTGAATTTTAATGACACCTTGGAGCAAGCATGAAAAAAATTCCGCGTAAGTATCAATATCCACTTACTGTTTCTATGGTGTCATCTTCAATGTTGCTAGGAACGTCTGGGGTGATGGCCTATAAAACCCTGCCTGATGAGGCTTCGTTTATCAGTGCATGGATTAACTCTATTGAGCAAATTATCCCTTTTGCAATAATGCTATTATTAGTTGTCGCACCAACGATTAAACTCCTTGTGACGAAAATATTGTTAGAGCCAGAAGCAAAATGAGAAGTTGTACTGACTTTAAGCGCTTATTTTTATCAACGTCATCAATACTATAATAGCCAATAGCGGTCTATTAGACTTATCTTTTTAATGTATTTAGCACTTAATCTGTTCTAGCAAAACTAACTCACTATGGATTTAAATAAGTCTGATGGTTTATCCATTTTTTGAATTATTTTTTCTCTAAATGCGACCACCCTACTAGCAATCAACTGACGATCACTCCATACAATATAAGCTTTGCCTTTCGGGCACTCTACATCGGGCAATACCCTCTGTAGCACTGCGTCTTTTTCAAATTCTAACACTTCTTTCGGTATCAAGCCTATCCCTATGCCCGCTTTAACTGCATTAATCATTAAACGGAGGCTATTTATTGAATACTTAGCCATTACAGGTAGCTTTGTAGTTACACCTTGGTACTTAAATTCCCAAAAAGGTATAGTATTTCCTGCAAGTAAATTATGTTCAAGTAATGACTCTATATTATTGGGAATACCTTGAGCTTTAAGGTATTTGGGTGATGCAGCTAAGACTAGCTCAGTTTGAAATAAGGGTTTTTGAATTAATGTAGGTATATTGCTCGGTGTAGTAACAATCGCGAGATCAATACGTTCATCAATATAGTTTTCAGTGTCAGAAGAGAAACTAATGTGGATTTTAACACCGGGATGTTCTGTCATAAATTCGATTGCTAGATTCTGAAGAAAATAATCAGCGAAAGGCTCTGGACACGATACATAAATCTCACCCGTTAATGTTGCCTGTGTATTAGAAAGGTTGAGCCATTGTTCATCAACTTGTTTGAAAATAGGAGCAAAGCGTCGGTAATATTCTTCACCTGCATTAGTGAGTTGGAATTTTTTGGCATGTCGATGAATGAGTTTCTCACCTACTTTTTCTTCTAACTGACTCACAGCCCTAGAAAGCGTCGGGGCAGAGGCTGTAGCTAAAAGACTAGCCGGGGCGTAACCACCACACTCTACTGACAGGCAAAACCAATATAAATTGCCGAGCTCTTTTGCATCCATAATATCTAATCATTCAAATATGAATTTATAAATTTCAATAATAGCTATTTTTGAAATAAGGGCAAGGCTTTAAAATATGCCCTCTAAATTATTCAAGGTGTGACCAATATGAAAAAATTCCCTCAAAAATTTAAATATCCGCTAATAGCCTCAATGGTTTTACCTTCAATGCTTTTGGGCATGACGGCTATTATGGCCAGGAAAATGGTGTCTGACGATGTCTCATTTATGAGTGCATGGTCATACTCTATAGGAGAAGTTATTCCTTCTGCACTATTGCTTTTAGCTGTAGTTGCACCAACAGTTCGGCTTTTTGTTAGCAAAGTATTATTAGAATCTGAAGAGAAATAATTCACCATAAAATATAGGAAAAATGAAATGGGGAAACAATTATTACTAGAAGTATCACTAATATCGAGTGTATTCGTTATTGTCGGGTTAATGTGGCTGGCGTTACGCCATTCAGCGATGAACCCTTCGGCCATCATGCAAAAGCTATTAACCGGCTTGTTAGCTATTTTTTTAATTATGGCTGGCACAGTAAAGTTCTTTGAGCCGTTCAATACTATGTTTACTAAACAAATAGCTTTGAGTGGACTGCCATTACCCGAGATAGCTAGGTGGGCTGGTCAATTAGGTGAAATTTCAGCAGGTTTAGGGTTTTTGATTGTGCTTACTTTATCCAAGGTTCTAACAAAAAATATAATAAGAAAAGTATTTTATTGCTCATCACTATTAGCGCTATCTATTATGTTTGTCGCAGTGTATGTTCACATGATTCCAGAGGTAACTGCTGAGTTTTTACCATTACAATCAAAGCCTCCAATTCTAACATTAATTGTTATGTTGCTAATTGGGCTGAATGTGTGGATATTTAGGAAGTTTAAAAACGAATAAGTTAATCTGTTTAAATCACTATAATGATGGCTGTTTCTTGAACGCTCATAACCGCCCATCAGCTGCCGTTATGAGCTATATTAAAACGCTAAGCTCAAACCTCAGCCTCTACACATCATGCGTTAACTTTTTTTAAATACAGCTCAACGCCTATGCTTGCTGCATCAACCGCACCAGCTACATAGCCTGGAAATTGCACCGACCATTCGCTGCCAATACCGACTAAATTTTGATACCACGGGCCATTTTGCGCGGTTATGTAAGGTGCTGGGGTATGCGTATTAGCCGCATGTGTATCTAAATGTGTTGCGGTGAGTGGGTCTTGCGCCCAGTCTTTAATAATATCGGCTTTGGGTGTAGCGGCTTGTGTGCCAAAAAGCCTGACTAACTGCGCTCTGCAATGGGTGATTAAATCTTCATTACTAATGTGTTTTCGATCATCAGCGGGTATGCCAATAAAGCCAAATAATGCGGCTTGGCCTTGTGGGTTTGATGCATCGTGTATTTCTGCCATTGGCCCAACACTGCTGCGGGCGCTGCCCGAGAGCGTTTGCTTACGCCAAAATGGCGTATCGTACACTGCAATATACTTAGCGTGGGGTGCCATCCAGGTTGCGGTATTTTGCCACTGCGATACTAAATTGCTTGGCAATGCAGGGGTAAACGTTATTTGGTTTACGGCTAAACGTGGCGGCAGCGCAAGCATTACGTGCTCAACGTTTACTTTATTATCGGTTGTGTTTGAGGTGCTAAAGTTAACTTCAATATTACCGTGTTGATGGGTAATTGTTTTTACCAAAGCACCAGTTACTATTTGTTTGTTGCTAAGCTTTGCATGTAAGGCATTAATAAGTGTACTCATGCCACCTTTTAACCGCATAGACGTAGGCGCATGCGTATAACCGGGCATTGCTGTGGGTGGCTGTGTATGTGAGCGCTCTACTAAGGTATTGCCTTGCTCGTACTGGGCAAATGTTTCTAGGTTTAGGGTTTTAATAATGGTATTTAATTGCGGCTGAAACTCTGGCCAAAACCACGTTGGGCCAAGGTCAAAGCTATTTGCTGTCGCTTGCGACAGGCTTGTAAAGTCCATAATACGGCCACCTAATTGGTCTCTGGCTTCAAGCAATATGTAATCGGTAATGCCGCATTGCTCTAACTGGTAAGCTGCATACACGCCGCTTAGCCCACCGCCTATAATCGCAATTTTTGTACGCATTATTTAGCCTCCACAGCCTATGTTTTTAAAATTACCTACTTTTAGGTAAATTGTAGCGCTGTTATTTCCCGCAGATATTAACGCTTTACTCGTGCTTGGCAGCCTTAGCCAGCTTCCTTTTGAATATTCTACCTCGTTGTGTATTACGCTGCCGCCCAGTACAAATAGCTCTAAGGCATTATGTGCTTTTAGGTTATCAAATAGGGGCTGTTGCGGGGTTAACTTTACCAGTTTAGTTACTTCGTTATCATCTTGATAAAGCGGGCATATTAGGCGGTTATTTTGGGTTATCCACGTAGCCGGATCGTGTGTATTTATGCGCACAGAGGTGGCTTCTGTTACGCACATTTGCCACAGTTTTACAAAAATGGTTGCGCCACTTTTACTTTTAGGTGCATGTGAAGACCCTGACGGGTTTCGTAAATAAAAGCCTTGAGGGTAGTCGCCCGACTCATCTGAAAAAGTGCCCGAAAGTACCAATATTTCTTCACCACCTGGGTGAGCATGGCTTGGAAAAGTAGACTCAGGCGCGTAGCGTACTACGCTAGTTGCTCTGGCTTTTTCAGCGCCTATTCTGTCGAGCATTACCCGCTCAACACCCGCCTGAGGCGATGTTTGCCAACTATATTGACTTGCTAGCATAGAAGCTTGTTGTGAAAAATCTGAATTGACTCGCATTTATCCAACCTAAATTAAACAAGAGCAATAACATACATTATTGCTCTATAAATTTGCGCCCATCGAGGGCTTTAAAATTACGTATTAATTACGACCAGCCATTACACCGCCGTCAACATCCCATACAGCACCCGTTACCCAAGCGGCTTTGTCGCTGAGTAAAAACGCAATGGTATTGGCGACATCTTCGCTGGTACCTACACGGCCAATTGGATGGAAACTGTTAAAGCCTTGTAGGGCATCGTTTACTTGTGCTTTAGGAATAAAACCCTCGTAAATTGGCGTTTGTACAACCGCTGGCGATACTGCATTAACGCGAATGTTGTGCGCGGCTAATTCCATTGCTAAATGTTGAGTTAGCGCATGTAAGCCCGCTTTAGCCATTGAATACGCTGACGATGGTGTAGCTGCAATAGCTTGCTTACCCCACATAGAACCCACATTTACAATGGCGCCTGCGCGTTTTGCTGCCACTAAATTAGCGGCTACTTTTTGTGTAATAAAAAATAGTGCGCGGTTAATTTGCATGTACTGATCGTAATCAGCCGCTTCGTGCTCTAAAAATGGTTTAGGGAAAAACACACCGGCCGCATTTACCAGTAAATCCACGTCTGCGTGGTCTTGTGAAAGTGTGTTAATTAAGTTTTGCACGCCTTCGTCGCTGGTTAAATCAGCGGTTAACACCTCAACAGTTCCTAAAGCTGATAACTGCTCTTTTGCTGCTTGGGCTTTTTCTTTACGGTGGCCAACAATAACAACGTGGCCGCCTTGCTCTAAAATTAATCGAGCCGTGTCAAAACCCATTCCGCTAGTACCACCAATAACGAGTAATTTTTTACCTAAAAATTGCTTAGTCATGTTTATTGCTCCAAGCGCCACTAAGCGCTGTATTTGTTATATAAATAGAAAGTATTGGGTTGCCTAATAGCAAGTAACTTGCTGGTAGGCTTGGGCGGTATTTTTTACTTATTTACTTGCTTTAACAAACGAGATAATCTGAATCACCAGTAAAGAAAAAGTTTATCGTATGAAATCACCTATACACCTCAATGCATTAAAAGCGTTTGAAGCAAGCGCAAGGCACCAAAGTTTTTCAGCGGCAGCTGAAGAGCTAAATGTAACGCCTGCAGCCGTTGGGCAGCTGGTAAAAACATTAGAAGAGTGGCTCGACACGCCGCTGTTTCATAGAATGAGCTCAGGTAAAACACGGCTAGTAACCACCGAAACCGCGCAAAGTGCCCTGCCACTAATACGCGAAGGCTTTGATAAACTTGCCCAAGGGCTAGACATTTTAAAAGACAACGCCATAAGTGGCGCGTTAACAGTGGCAGTAAGCCCCGCATTTGCCGCCAAGTGGTTATTACCTAGGTTGCATTTCTTTCAAGAGATATGCTCGCAAACCAGTGTAAATTTAAATACTAATTTAAAACCTGTTGATTTTACTGAGCAGCGTATAGATATAGGCATACGCTTTGGTGTAGGCACTTGGCAAGGCTTAAGCGCAGAAAAACTAATGGATGAAGAGGTATACCCGGTATGCTCACCTAAGTTTTTAGAAGACTCAAACCGCTTAAACACCATAGATAAATTATTGAACGAAACCCTAATACACGATCAATCAATGGACGACCATACGGGGTTTCCGTCTTGGTCGGCGTGGTTAAAAAAAGCCGGAGTAACAGGCCCTTTAACCACTAAAAGCATTCAAATAAATAACTCAGCGGCTGTATTGCAATCAGCTATTGATGGTAACGGCGTGGCGTTAGCACGCAGTGTTATGGCTAAAGATGATCTAGCCGCAGGGCGATTAGTCAGGTTGTTCCCTAATATTTATTTTGAATCACCCTTGGCGTATTACGTTATTTACCGCCCCGAATGTGCTGAACTGCCAAGAATACACGCATTTAAAGAATGGCTGTTTAAAGAGGTAGAAAACCCGCGGGCTAAAAGAGATTAAAGCTCAGGAGTACTTTGATAAAATACAGCAGTAAAGAAAATATTTACCATGGTAAAAGATAATCTCTGTGGTTAAGTACGTTCATTCCCCGTAAGCTTTCGCTCCAAGTTAGCCACTTTAATGACTAAAGTGGCGTTTAATTAGGAGTAAACATTATGTCACAAGTAAGAGTAACGCCATGGCAAGATGGCGAGCAAGCCCCAGGCGAACTACTAGCCGAAATGCAAGGTCGTCGTCCAAACGGTGAACTAATAGGCATAGATAGAGTACTACTAAAAAGCTTTCCTTTAGCTAAAGGCTGGAATGAGCTGTTAGGGCGCGTTAGAGCAAACTTTGGCTTATCGCTTGAGTATCGCGAACTTATTATGCTGCGTGTAGCGGTATTAAACAAAGCCGATTTTGAATGGAATGTGCACTACCCTGCATACATACAGGCTGGCGGTAGCGATGAAAAAGCAACGGCTCTTAAAAGTGTGGTAGTAAATGCTGAGTTATTCTCTGAGCAGGAGCTGGCTTTGCTTGAGCTTACTGAGCAATCAACCACTAAAGTAAATGTTGATGGCGACGTTATTGAACGTTTAAAAGCACTATTTGGCGAAACGCAAACAGTAGAAGCGGTAGCAACGGTTGCTGCTTACAACATGGTATCGCGCTTTTTAGTGGCGTTAGACATTTAAATACCTCAACCATAAATTGCTTTTAAGCGCCTTGAATACTTTTAGGAAAGTGAAATCATGGAAAAATTAAGCGCTATAGACTCAGATAGGCTTGAGCAAAGCGACCCTCAAGTTCAAACAGCTAACTTATGGCGTTTAATGTTAGCTCAGGCACTTTCTGGGGCTAATAGCGTTGTGCTATATGCAACAGGTGCGGTAGTGGGCAGCTTGCTTGCTCCTACTGCACTTTTAGCCACTTTACCTGTTTCTATTTTTGTTTTAGGAATGGCGTTGTGTGTTTTACCCGCCGGTGAATTAGCACGAAAATATGGCCGGCGTGCAGCCTTTATGGCAGGCACTGGCACGGGTGTTTTAACCGGACTATTAGCGACTATTGCGTTGTATATAGACAGCTTTTGGCTGTACTGTTTATCTGCGCTATTGGGCGGCGCTTATGCGGCAGTAGCTTTGTCATTTCGGTTTGCTGCAACCGATGGCGTGCCCGAAAATAAACGCCCGCAAGCGCTTTCTATGGTAATGGCCGGTGGCGTAGCTGCAGGTATTATTGGCTCGCAGTTAGTAACGCATACCATGCACCTGTGGTCAGACAAAATGTTTGCTGCCACATTTATTGCGCAAGCCATTGTCGCGGCTCTCGCTGGTGTTATTTTGTTTGGCGTTAAATTGGCTAAGCCTTTAGCAAATCAAGCATATTCAGGAAGACCATTGAGAACAATTGCTTTGCAACCACGATTTATAAGCGCGGTTATTTGTGGTGTAGCATCGTATATGGTGATGAACTTTTTAATGACATCGGCACCTTTGGCAATGCATATGCACGGGCATAGCCAAGAGTCAGCAAACTTAGGAATGCAGTGGCATGTTATTGCTATGTATGGACTTAGCTTTTTTACCGGTAAGCTCATTGCACGTTTTGAGGCTGCTCGTATTTCTGTTTTTGGTATTATTTTAACTGCAATTTCAGCAGCTATAGGCTTTTTAGGTGAAGGTGTATATCACTTTTACGCGCTATTAATTTTGTTAGGCATAGGTTGGAACTTTGGCTTTTTAGGGGCATCCGCATTAGTGCTAGAAACGCACAAGGCAGAAGAAAAAAACCGTGCTCAATCGTTTAGTGACTTTATAGTGTTTGGCTTAATGGCGGTAGGCTCTTTTTCATCAGGTGGGTTATTAAGTGCGTACGGTTGGCACACCGTTTTATGGGCGTCGTTTGTGCCTTTATTACTAGCCGTTATTGTTTTGATATTAACCAAAAAATACCAAGCCAATTTTAGCGAGCAAGCTTAAACACACTAACTGCCCTACCAGCCGCTTTTATTAGCAAGCTAAAGCTTATTAAGCTGCTGGCAAAATTGCCTTACTTTTAATTCTTGTAGCGAGGCTGTTTTATATGAAATATAAACTCAATTAAAATGACACCCATCTTAAATTCTTCACAAGAATATAATTTATTTAAGATGACACCCACTTTAATTATTTAAAAAAATCGACTTAATTAAATGGCTAATTTAAAAATATGTAAGCTCAAGGCATATACTGCGGTTATTTTAAAAATGTGCTGCTATTTATGTAGTTAACTAAATTGAGGGCACGCTGAAACCAGCATTTAGGCTGTTTTTTAAATGAAAGAAGGTTTTTTTAGGCTAGTAGCTTTTCGCAATTACTAAAATTAACTCGTCGCTTTTTATTTAAATGCTCGCAGTAATTTACATGTGATTGCGGCTTACCTACAGCGCCATGAAATACGCGTGTAAAGTCTTTAGTGAGTTTTAACCAATTCTCTGGCGATATGTTTACTCTTTCTAATAAAGGGAGCTGTGTGTTTTCAATAAAACCTGGTTTGTCATCGCGAATAATGCGCCCTGTGAGCTCAACTAATTCGAGGTAACATTTAAGCTCGAACGGTAAACCTTTAGGCATAAATTTACGGGGCTTACCTGCAAATTTTAAAAGTTGTTTGGGTTGCTTTGCATTTTTAGCGCCCTGAATACGCTTTTGCACGCTGGTGAAGTTTGAGCACTCGGGGGTTTTAGCTACTTTTGCCCTTATTGGGTTTAAATCAACGTAAGCCATACAAGCTGCAAGGGCTGCTTCATCAAGGAGAGCTTGTGATTTAAACCGCCCTTCCCAAAATCGGCCAGTGCATTTATCTTCTTTATTAGCTTTGCGGGCAATATGTTCGTTTAAAACGCGCATAAACCAGCTAATGCTAGATAACCTTTCTCTGTATTGAATAATAGTTTGGCTTAAAAAGTATCGCTCTGTACTGCTAAGCTTCTCACCTTGTAAAAATTTTTGTGTAAGTGGTGTGCCTTTACATAGCTTATGCCAGCGTAGCAATATAGCTTTGTCATTTAACCTATTTGCTTTTTTATCATCAACATAAAGCACAATATGGGTGTGATTGCTCATAACTGCGTAAGCACATATATCAATACAAAATATTTTAGCGAGGCTAAATAGCTTTTGCTCTACCCAGCTCCTTCGATGTTCGTAGGATTTACCCGTTAATGAATCCTCGCCGCATAAATAAGCATGACGTACACAGCGCGAAATACAGTGATAATATTTTGTATCTGCCAAACTGATTTGGCGTTTTCTTGCAATAGCCATGTAGCACCTAGCTTTTGATGAACCAATTAAAAAAGTAGATGCTTATTGCGTAAAGTGCAAAAATAAGGATGGGTGTCATTGTAAGAGTAAAATTTCACTCGGAATTTTTTCATATTTAGTTAAGCTTTAGCTTAGTTAAACATAATCATTAGCCTTATTTAGGAGTTTACGTGTTAGAAGCGTTATTTGTTTATGGTACCTTGTGCCCAGGGCATCCGAACGAGCATATTCTTGCCAATATTGGCGGTACATTTGAGCAAGGCAGTGTGGTTGGCAATTTAATTAACGAGGGCTGGGGCGCCAAAATGGGCTTTCCTGCACTGGTATTAGACGAAACAGGTCAAGAGATAAAAGGCTATGTGTTTAGCTCAACTAATTTAAAAGATCACTGGCATGTGCTCGATGAATTTGAAGGCGATGCGTACTCACGCATTTTAACGCAAATAAAATTGTTAAACGGCGAATACGTTCAGGCAAATGTATATGCTCTTAACGTTAAGTAATTTATATAGCAGCGCTTTTTAAGCTAAAGCGCTGCTATGATTTTTTAATTAACTTCAAAATCGCGAGTTTCTAAATAGCTTGGTACGCTTTTAAAACAGGTCTTTAACTTACTTGCAAGCGCTGTGGTTACTGGTGCATCACACATTAACTTGCCATTATATTTTCCGTTAGTTAGTGCTACTAAACTGAGTGAGTCATAGCTTGGTTTACTTTGTATTTTATGAATTACCACCCCCTGCTCTGCTGAAACCTTTATTAAATCAAACTCTTCTTTTTCAGGTTGTGTTATAGCGATCTTTTTAACATATAACGGATTTTTAAAGGCCAGCTTTGTCGAAAACAAAGCCGTACCTCCGCGCTCAAAATGGCCATTAAACACAGTGGTAGTTAATGTGGGTGTCAGCTTATTTATTAATAAATTTAAATCAAATTTGGTTGGTAAAATGGTGATCTGAGTTTGTTTTTTTTGTGATTCGTTTAGTGCATTTTTGATTATTTTAAGGTGGGTGTCATTGGTAGTTACTTCGTACACTATTTGGTAGTTGTGTGGGGGGGCGTATAACGGCATGTGGCTGGCAAGTACTTTATCGCCGGCTAATATAAGCGCCATGCCATGAAAGCCATTATAGCTGTGTGATTTGTGTTGAGGTGTATTTGAGTGCGCTGCACTCGATAATAAAATAAAAATTAGCAGTATGTGTTTCATGTTAATGCTCAAAAATAAATATAACGTCACTATAAGCTGATTTTTATGTATAAATAATCGATAATAAGTTGTTAGTTGTTTCCTTTTAATCAATATGGTTTGGCGCTATGCATTTAGATGACATTGAAAAAGTAATTCATATGGCGAGTTCGCAAAACCTGCACACAACCGCTAAGCATTTTAATATTACCCCAGGGGCGCTGTCTAAAACGCTAAAAAAGGTTGAGGCAAATTTAGCCACGGAGCTGTTTAATCGTGTGGGCAAAACCTTGGTACTTAATGATAAAGGCAAAGAGTTTGTTAAGCACAGTAGCGATTTAGTTCATAATTACCAGCAGCTTACTAGCCGCTTTAAAAGCAATAATCATAAATTTAATGCGGTTATTGCAGGCCCTGCCATTTTACTTGAAAGTGGTTTAAAAAAGTTACTTACCCCTCTTAGCAACCTGCCCTGTTCGGTACGTATTAATAATGTGTTTGAAGGTGAAGCCATAAGCCAAGTTGCATCAGGCGCTGCGCATATTGCGCTAGTAACTCGCGAGGCACTAAATAATAGCTCACACGCTAATTTAGTGGCGGTTGATGTATTTAATACTGGGTTTAGTGTGGCTGCGCATGCTTCGCATCAGCTAGTACAAACTGGCTCTTTAACACTTAATAAAAATCAATTACTAGAGCTTGCTTTTGCATGCCCTTTGTTTTCACCCCTGTGCGGCCTTGAGCAAGGAGTAGGCTCCGACGGCTGGCAAGATGATATTGCACCGCGCAATATTGTATTTAGATGTAGCGATTACAGTGCATTAATAGAGGTGGTTCAAAGTGGCTTGGCGTTGGCGTATTTACCTAACTTTGTAATTGACGATTTAGGGCTTACAAAATTAACTGTAAAGGGGGTTAACAGTCTCTACTGTGAAAGCATTGTGATGATATACAAACCTTCAAAGGCCGATGGTTGGCTTAATAAACTTATGCATTCTTTATAGAAAAGCGCTTAAAAATATAAAGCGCCTTAACCACTACATTAAGACGCTTTAGGATGAAAACTTTAATTTGCTAGCTATTAAAAATTATACGCTAGCGACATTTTAAATTGAGTTGGCGCACCAGGATAAACCCATAAAGCGTTGTAGCTGCTTTCGGCGTAATCTTCATCAAAAATGTTATTAACACTTATATTAAGCTCGGTTTGCTCGGTTAAGTTAACGTTGCCAAACACGCCTACTAATTGGTAGCTTGGTAGCCTAAAACTTAAATCGGCGGCATCACCTAAACGGCTGCTGGTGTATTGGTAACTTGCACCAAACTCAAGCTCTTTGCCCATTAATGCTGTTTGGTGGCTAAGCGTAAGGTTTAAGTTATTTTTTGGTACATTTACCAGCGGGCTGCCTTTTTCAATTGGCACGCCCCAATCGGCATTAATAATGTCGTTTGCTGTGGTGGCATCTATATAGGCGTACGATAAGTTAAACGCCGTTGCATCAGTAATATAGGTATTTAAATCAAGCTCAAACCCTTTACTATCGGCTTTACCAATAGGCGCTGAAAAACCAACGTTTACAGGGTCTGCCACTAACATATTACTTTTAGACGCATCAAAAAATGCCACAGTACCGTTTATGCCTAAGTATTCAAACTTAGCGCCAACCTCAAACGAGTCACTGTATTCAAAGCCAAAGGGGTCGCCGCTTGCATCTGTGCCGCTCAGTGGCAAAAAGCCTTCTGAGTAACTGCTGTAAAAAGTGAGAGCGTTATTTAGCTCGTACACTACGCCAACACGAGGGCTTACTTGGCTTTCAGAGCTGGTCGAAAACACGCCGCTGTTGGTTTCTAAAATATCTTGGTCAACGCTGTCAAACCTTAGGCCCACTAATAGCTTAAATTTGTCGGTAATATCCATTTGGTCTTGAACATAAATACCGTACGCCTTTTGCTCTTCGTCGTTTTCGTAAAGCAGGCTTACTGCTGGGCGTTCTACATCGTAATTTGGCTCAAAAATATCAACGGTATAAGTGCCGTTACCGCCTCGATAGCGAGAAAGCGCAGTGCGTAAATCGTACTTGTATGCATCGGCACCTATTAATAAATGGTGCGTAATACCGGCTGTGTCTACACTGCCGCTTAGCTCAAACTTTACACTTAAATCTTCTACTTCGTAGTCGCGATAACGCTGCTGGCGAGTAAGTGTTCGGCCATCGTTAAATAACGATTGGCGCGATGGCGAAAGCTCTGCATCTGACGAAAACCCCGTTAACGTAGAGCTACGGTAGTTTGCACCGGCCACTAACGACCATTCATCGTTAATATCGTGATTTAAAGTAATTTGGTGCCCGCGCGAATACACCTGCGTGTCGCAATCGTTAGGGTTACCTAAATAACGTGAGCTTGGTACGGTGTCAAAATCGTTATCAAGTACGACAACACCACGGTCAAATAACTGCGCTAAATCTACGTATTCAAACTCATAAGTCACACTGGTTGATGCGTTTATTTGATGATAAATAGACGGCGTAATTACCTTTTTATTGGTGTACACCTCATCGCGGTAGCTGTCGCTATCTTGCCACGCGCCATTTATTCTAAACGCGGTGGTGTCGTTAATGCCGTTTGTGTAATCGCCTTCAACGCGATTAAAACTGTCGCTGCCTAAGCTCAGTTTTAACTCACCTTGCGGCTCAAACTGAGGTTTTTTAGTCACAATATTTACAGTACCGCCGGGCTCTGAGCGCCCATAAAGTGCTGAGCCTGGGCCTTTTAGTACTTCAATGTAATCAATGTTAGATACATCACGCGGGCCGCTAAAACCACGCCCACCGCTAAAGCCATTAATTAAATAGCCTGATGGCATGTTTTCGTTACCCGAAAGGCCCCGAATAGAAAAGCTATCCCATAGTGCGCCGCTGTTGTTTTTGCGCGAAATACTGGCCGAAAAATCGAGCGCGTCTTGTAATTTAGTAATGCCTTTTTGATCAAGCGCAGCACTGCTAATACTTACAATAGATTGCGGCATTTGCTTTTGAGGAATGTCGCCACGGTATGCTTGTTTATAAGTAACCGATATTTTTTCAATTTCGTCGTTTTGCTCTTGCGCCACTGTTTGCGCACTTATGCCTAAGCAGGCTAAATAAACTAAAGAATACTTCATGATAATAGGGAAATCGAAGGTGTTATATTATAACAACAAGTTTAACATGTGTTACTTTATAACAAAACAACTTTTTAAAAAATCACAGAGCGATTAATTAATGCACTAGCGACTGCCGAGCCATCACGTTAGTATGGAGATCTCTTTAGGTTACATAACGATAATTACATGAGTATAAAAACAAACGCGTTAATCTATTTTTTAGCCTTTTGCAGTGGCTTTTGCATTATGGGTATTGAGCTATTAGGCGGGCGTATTTTAGCGCCTTTTTTTGGCAGTAGTGTACACATTTGGGGCAGCATAATTACCGTATTTATGCTTAGCCTTTCTTTTGGGTATTTACTCGGCGGTAAGCTAAGTACTAAAAATGCATCGCTTACAAAATATGGCTTAATATTTTTAACTGCCAGTATTATGGTGGTGCCTATTGCGCTTTTTTCGCAGCCAATAATGGAATTTATTTTTACCCACATTGAAGATACACGCTACGGCTCGTTACTTGCCTCTACGGCTTTGTTTTTTATTCCTACCGTTATTTTAGGCATGATCTCGCCTTACTCGGTGCGTTTATTAGTCACCGACAGCCATAAAAGTGGCCAAGTGGCGGGTATTTTATATTTTGTAAGCACGTTGGGCAGCGCCTTAGGGACTATTATTACCTCGTTTTACTTTGTACTGGCGTTTGATGTAAACGCCATTATAAGTGCCTTTGCGTTAACCTTGGGCCTGTTAGGTGTGCTGGCAATTACTGTTAATAGCCTTGCTGGTAATAAGGAGCTTGCCCATGCGTAACTGTTTATTATTTTTAGCGGTACTGTTTTCGGTTGCGGCGCACAGTAATGTAGTGCACGAGGAGCGTTCTTTATATCGCAATATTATTGTTGATGAAACACATGACCTACGCTGCTTAAAATTTAATACAAAAAGTAGCCAAACCAGCCAAAGTTGTATGTACAAAAACAACCCCGACAAACTGGTTTTTAATTATACAAAACTTACGTTTGCCAGCCTTTTAGTAACCGACAACCCTAAAAATGTGCTTATTATTGGCCTAGGTGGCGGTACGCTTTCTAATGTCATTCATGCGCTTTACCCTGCAGCTAAAATTCATAATGTTGAAATAGATCCCGCCGTTTTAAAAGTAGCCCGTAACTATTTTAACTTTATAGAAAACGATGCGGTCACCTCAAGCGTGCAAGACGGGCGTATATTTATAAAGCGCGCAGCCATTAAAAAGCAAAAGTACGATTGGATTATTCTTGATGCATTTAACGGCGATTATATTCCTGAGCACTTACTCACCAAAGAGTTTTTTGAAGAGGTAAAAAGCGTATTGGCCGAGGGCGGTGTAATTGCCGCTAATACGTTTTCGAGCAGTAAATTATACGAACATGAGTCGGCAACTTACCACGCCGTGTTTGGCGATTTTATTAACGTAAGCCGTGCTAATCGCTCTAACCGTATTATTTTAGCGGGTGTAAACTCTATGCCTACTGAGGCGCAAATTAATCAGCGTATTAAAGCACTTAACCCGCGTTTAAAAAAATACGATGTAGATTTAAAAGCAATTAGTACCTATATGCAAAGTACCAAAAACAAGCAAGATTGGCCTGCCAATACAAAAGTGCTTACCGACCAATACTCCCCTGCTAACCTCCTTAATTTTTAAATCCACAAATTTATTTAGCCTCAGTATTGGGGCTTTTTTATTTGCAACACCCCTCAATATTTACTTAGCACGCTAACTAATGCTAAAATACTTAGCATGCTAACTAATTTGAGGTGGTTATGACTACTCAAAAACCTTTTCACGAAACGCTCGATTTAACCATTATTGGTAACATGGGGCGGGTTCATAGGCTGTGCCGCGAGGCCATCACTTTAGCTGTAGAACCTTTAGGGCTTACGCAATCGCGCTGGACGGCGCTAACCCATATAAATATGTTGGGCGAGGGCATAACGCAGCTTGAGCTTGCGCAGAGTTTAGGAATAGAAATGCCCTCGCTTACTCGCACATTAAAGCAATTAGAAGAGCAGCTATTAATTACCCGTAAAGTTGATGAGCACGATAAACGCAGTAAAAAAATTTACTTTACCGAGCAAGGTGGGGCAATTTTACAGTCGCTAAACGAAAAACTCATTGATATTAAAAGCCAGCTATATAGCGGGCTAAGCACACAGCAACTCGATGCGCTTGCTTATGGCATCGTCAATATGGAAAAAAACGCACTAAACTGTATTAAAAATCAAAGTAAAGAGTAAGAGACACAATGACACCAGATCAAAAATTTACTCGTTATGTAAGGCTTTCGTTAGCGGGTTTTGTTGTTATATTTATTTACTATTTAATTGCCGACATGTTTATGCCGGTAACGCCGCAAGCGCGGGTTTATCATCCCGTGGTGCAAATTGCCCCGCAAATAAGTGGCCGTGTTACTAAGGTATTGGTTAACAATAATCAAACCGTAAAAGTTGGCGATGTATTGTTTGAAATAGACTCAGGCCCGTATAAATTAGCGCTAGAGCAGGCACAGCTCGCCCTTGACGACGCCAAATTACAAAACAAACGTTTAGATACCAATGTAAAAGCACTGGAGGCGCAAATTTCGGCGGCCAAGGCAAAGCTGCACGAACAGCAATTACTTAATAACCGTGGCGAAGCATTATTTAAGCAGCGCTCTATTTCAGAGCAAGAGCTTGAAAGCATTAAAGCTAACTTTGAAGCAAGTAAATCAAATGTCGCCTCATTAGAAGCGCAATTGGCAGAAGCAGTACTTGCCCGCGGCGAAAGCGGCGCGCAAAACTTAGCGCTTCGCCATGCTGCAAACCAATTAGCACAAGCCGAGCTTAACTTATCGTACACCCAAGTGCGTGCGCTAAGCGCTGGTGTGGTTTCTAACTTACAACTACTTGATGGCGCATATGCGGTAACGGGTAGCCCGCTTTTAGCTATAGTGGCTAATAAGGCCGACCTTGTTGCCGATTTTAGAGAAAAATCATTACTAAATATGAAACCAGGTAGTTTGGCGCGAGTGGTATTTGATAGCCGCCCAGGTGAGGTTTACAACGCGCATATAAGCACGTTTGAGGCAGGCGTAAGCGATGGGCAACTCAGTGCAAATGGCTCGCTTAGTAGTACCGAAACCAGTAATCGTTGGGTGCGCGATGCTCAGCGCCAGCGTATTCATTTAGTGATGCCAGATAATGCTAAATTAATTGCTAATATGCCAAGTGGTGCGCGTGCCACTGTGCAACTATTGCCAGAGTCAACAATTGGGCAATGGTTAGCGTCGGCTCAAATTAGGTTTATTAGCTGGCTACACTACATTTATTAATGGAGGCCGTATGACTCAAGCTGTTAGCCAAGCACCGCAATTAGACTCAAACGGTTTACGCCAAGCGCTGCGCATAGCCGGTGGTTGCACCATAGGGTTTACTATTAGTAAATTAATGAACTGGCCATACGGTATATTTTTTACTGTTTACCCTATGTTGCTACTTGGTTTAGTGCCGGTGTTAAATAAAAGCATTGTGCGCCAGTTTTTAGCCAGTGCCGCCATTAGTATTCCAATGGTTTTAATTATGCAGGGCTTGTTTTCGCACCTTCCGGTACTGATGACCATTATCGTATTTTTAGCGTTTTGCTTTTTGTTTTATCAAATGAGCTCAGGTGCGGCTTTTTTATTTGGCGCACTAGGCGTGGTTGGGTTGTCAATTCAGCTGCACTTTTCAAGCTATGTAACCGGTACAAGTAGTGTATACCCGCTTATTTTAAGTAATGGTTTGGCTACTGTTCTCTCTATTGTTATAGCGTTTGTTATGCATGGTTTTTTTCCTGATGTAACCGCGCGTGCCGTGAGGGCGGTACCCGCTAAAGCTAAAGAAAGCATTCGCCATGAGGTATTATTATGCGCAACGGTTGCTACGCTTTCGTTTGTGGCGTTTCAAGTCCTCGATTTACAAGATTCAATATCGGCGCAAGCCTCATCGGTATTAATTTTGTTTTCGCTGTGCTGGAAAGCCGCAGGTATAGCCGGTTGGCAGCGCGCTATTGGTACATTAATTGGCTGTAATGCCGCGTTGTTGGCGCAAGTGTTATTGTATAATCACTCTGACTTTTTATTGTTTCCGGTGCTTATACTGTGGACGTTATCGTTCGTATTTAGCCGTTTTCATATTATTGGTGGCGGCGCACCGGGCATAGGGTTTGGTGTGTTAACCACGTTTGGTATTTTGTTTGGCAACTCACTAGGCCCCGGGCAAGACCTTGTTTATAGCGCCATGTATCGCTTTAGCTCTGTTGCGGTGGCTATTGTGGCCAGTCTATCTGTGGTGTATGTAATGCACCATATATTAAATCGCTTTAGTGCCACCCGCCATCATACCTACGAATAACCCACTCACGCCTACGGTTAACTATTAGCTGTAGGCGTAAATTAAGCATACTTTACTGTAAAGCCATATAAACTTAGTGAGTTATAACTTAATGTTACCACGCAGGGCTTTGGTTTGCCCATGTTTGGTTTTTTTATCCATGCGCTTGCGCTGCGAGTTACGGCTTGGCTTGGTTGCCCGGCGGGCTTTATTTACCTTGGTTGCGCTTAAAATTAAATCTTTTAAACGTTTTAGTGCATCTTCTCGGTTAAGCTCTTGGGTGCGAAAGCTTTGGGCTTTAATTACCACCACGCCCTCTTTGGTGATCCGAGAGTCGTTTAGCTTTAATAAACGTTCTTTGTAAAAATCGGGTAACTTTGAGCGGTTAATATCAAAGCGTAAATGAATGGCGCTGGCTACTTTGTTAACGTTTTGGCCACCGGCACCTTGCGAACGTATAGCAGTTAGCTCTAGTTCCCATTCATCTATAGTGACAGTATTTGAAATAGTTAACATTACGTTCAGCTCTTATCGACAAAAATGCAGTATAACATTTGTAACTATATTTGTGCTGAATCAGCTTAAGTTATAGAACTTTAAAGTATTTATACTACTTTATAGCCTAAATACACCTAATACTTTAGTTATGTATTGGCAAGCGCTTACATTTAGTTTTTAATGGCTTTAATTAAATAATAGGAAACGCCCAATGAAAAAAATAATTTTATCACTTAGCTTACTAGCAATGAGTTTTTCAAGCTTTGCTGAAGATATTAGCGAAGGCCAATTACAAAGCTACATGAAAGCACTGCCGGCTGTTTCTAGCTGGGCTAGCAGCCAAGATTCGTTAAAAAACCTAGATTTAGCAAGCATGCTAGGTGGCTCTGCTGATCAAAATGTTGAAGAGCAAAGCTCTCTTGCTAATAGCGCATTAAGCATGATTAAAGAGCAAGGTTTATATAAAAGCTTTGCCGATATTACTAACCGTTACGGTTTTTCGCCTGAAGAATTAGTATCTGTTGGCTCAGAAGTATCTATGGCTTACATCGAAAACCTTAAGTCGGGTCTTTCAGCTGAAAACCAAGAAACAGCAAATAAAGTAATGGGTGGCCTGCAAAGCCTTAAAAGTGCTAAAAGCAGTGACGCTAGCTCGTTAATGGGCTCGTTTGGTAAGGCTTCAAGCGCGGCTGAAGAATCTACAGACCCACTAGTAAGCGAAAACAACCTTGAGCTTGTGAGCGAGTACATGCCACAGCTGCAAAAGATTTTTGCACTACTATAATTTTACAAATAACCTAAACGTAGGTTAAGTAAACACGTACATAAAAGGTGGCATTTGCCACCTTTTTTAATGCCTAAAATTTAAAAACCTTACGACATTTTACGAATTGTACTCAGCGGTGCTATTCGTAAAATCCAATGCAGAAATGCCCACGGCCAGCTTGGCACAAAGCTGTTGGCTTTTTCTTTATTTATTGCTTTTACCAGTGCTTTGCAGCCAGTTTCGGTATCAACAATAAACGGCACTGTTTTTACTTTTTCGTTTATTTCGCTTCTTATAAAACCTGGGTGTACGCAGCTTACTTTTATAGGCGTGTGCATTACATCTATGCGTATGCCTTCACTTAATGAGGTAATAGCCGCTTTAGTGGCGGCGTAAACGGTCATGGCGCGCCTAAAACCACGTACAGCACTAATAGATGAAATAGTCACTAAATGACCATGGTTTTGCGCTCTAAAAATTTCCATTGCGGCCTCAGCCTGCGCAAGTGCGGCCACAAAGTTAGTTTGTGCGGTTTGTTTGTTGGCATTAAAATAACCCGTACCAATAGAAGCCCCCTTGCCCATACCAGCATTTATAATCACTCTATCAAGGCCGTTAAGCTCATCTCTAAAGGCGTTAAATACGCTAAATACTTGCTCGTGGTCGTTAACATCAAGCACTTTTATGCTAATGGTTATATTTGGGTTTATTTGTTCAAGCTCACTTTTTAGCTGCTCTAATAGCTCAAAGCGCCGAGCACATAAGGCAAGATTACAACCTTGTTTTGCAAACTCTTTTGCCATGCCTTTGCCTAAGCCTGAACTTGCACCTGTTATTAGTATGTTTTTGCGCATAATTAGCTCCTTAGGTGTATGTAATTAATTTTTGTTGTGGGTGGCACTCTAAAAAGTGATGCTCGTTTAAACTGCTTATCGTTAATTTTTGATTTTTTTCTTTGCCGCGCGCCACTACTTTGGTTACGCCTGCGTTTACTAAGCTCCAATTAATATCAATAAAGCGCTCGAGCTTTAGCCCCATTAAATGGCTGGTTATAATGCTAATAGGCCCGCCAGAGGTATAAATAAGTACCTTTTTACCGTGGTTTTCATTGGCTATTTGTTCAAGCGCGCCAAGTACACGCGCAGTAAATGCATTAAAGCTTTCGTTATATTGAGTGCTGTCGGGATTGAGTACCCATTGCTTTATGGCGTTAATAAATACCGTTTTAAAGTATTCCATAGGCTCGGCTTGCTTGCTAAGTGCCGCGCGAACTTGGCTTGGGGTGGCAAGCTGTGGGTTATAAACAGCTAAAATATGTTCGTGATCGTACTCGTTTAATCGCGCATCGTTTATTAGTACCGGCGCATTATTAGCACTTGCTAAACTAAGCTCTGCGGTTTGATTATGGCGCAGCATACTGCCTGCAAATACAGCATCGGGCTTAAGCTGCTTTTGTGCTAAATATTCACCCAGTAGTGTGGCTTGCTGTTGCCCTTTTGTTGAGAGCGTATCGTAATTATCAGCCGAAAAACTGGCCTGCCCGTGGCGTACTAAATATAAAATGCACATTAGACTTTACCTTGGTTGTTAATGGCTTTTTTACAGCGCCATAAAAGGTAATGTACAAACACCCAAAAGTGTTTAAAGGCGGGGTTTTTAGTTTGCCCATGGTGATAGCGGTAATAAATTTGCTGCACAATGCCGGCAAGTCTAAATAGCCCGTACACTTCGTAAAAGGTAAAATCATCTACGGTTATATTCATTTTTTTACAGTAGTAGGCCACCACTTCTTTGCGCGTTAGCATGCCCTCTAAGTGAGTGGGTTGACGGCGCGTGGCTTGGGCTAAAAAGTCATCTCCTGGCTCTACCCAGTAAGCCAATGTATTGCCCAAATCCATAAGTGGGTCGCCAAGGGTGGCAAGTTCCCAATCTAAAATACCCAGTACGTTGGTGTAGTCGTTTGCATCAAGCACAACGTTATCAAACCTAAAATCGTTATGTGTTATGCAAATACGCTCGTTACTTGGCATGTTGTTTTCAAGCCATTTAATGACTTTTTTACCGCTGGGTACGTTCCAGGTTTTAGCTTTGGTAAAGCGCTCGCTCCAGCCGCTAATTTGGCGCTGTGTGTAGCCTTCGCCTTTGCCTAAATGGCTTAAATTGGCCTGTTTGTAATCTACTTTGTGTAACTCTACTAGGCAGTCGAGTACGTTTTCGCACAGCTTTTTAGTGCGCTCGGGCGTGGGGGTTAATCCGCGTGGTAAATTTTTACGCGGAATTATCCCCGTAAGCTTTTCCATAACGTAAAAGTCGGTGCCGAGTATGTTTTCATCGTCGCAAAACGCCTCCATGTTTGGCACATAGCTGTAAACTGGTTTTAGCGCTTGCTGCAGCTTATATTCACGGGCCATATCGTGTGCGCCTTTGGCTTTGGTGCCTTTGGGCGCACGGCGTAAAATAAGCGATTGCTCTGGGTACTCTAGGCAGTAGGTCCAGTTTGATGCCCCCCCTGCGTATTGAGTAACACTTGGCTCGCCACTTAACTGTGTAAGGTGCTGTTTAAGCCAGGCATCTACCTTTTGTGTGTCGAGCTCTTCGCCTTGGCGTACGTTTTTGGCTTGATCTAATAATTGTGTGTTCATTGCTAGCCTTTATTATTTTGATTTTAAACGTTGCATAGAGCGTGTTTTTTTCAGCATGTTTTTAATGTACCACTCAACGGGGAGTAGTTTTTTCATTAAAAAGGCCTGTTTACCTAATTTATGGGTCAAAATTAAAAATGGGCGGTTAAGCGACTGCTGATAAATAATATCGGCAACTTGCTCTGCGTTTATGGGGGAGCGCTCAAAGGCACGGTTAAGCATGGTTTTCATGGCCGGCTCGCTGGTGCGCATGGATTCATCAAGATTGGTTTTAAAAAAGCTCGGGCACACAACACTTACATCTATATTATCGTGGGCGAGTTCGAGCTTTAGGGTTTCGCTAAAACCTATAACCGCCGCTTTTACGGCGTTATAACTGCTCATAAACGGAATAGGGGTAAGCCCAGCTTGTGAAGCTATATTAATAAAGTAGCCACCGCCTTGTTGCACAAAGGCGGGGTAAAACGTTTGGCACACCCGCACCATAGAGAGCAAATTAATATCCATAATCCACTGCCATTGCTCAAGCGATTCGCCCTCAAGCGAGCCGCCCGTGGCAACGCCTGCGTTATTTATAACAATATCTACGCCCTGCCACTTGGTTTGGATAATATCGTAAAGCCCCTTTACATCTGCTTGCTTGGTTACATCGCAGGCGTAAAAAAAGGCATTGCTTTTTAGTGCTTGCAGCTCACTAATGGTTGTGGCTGCACGCTCGGCGTTTATATCGGCAATACAAATTTGTAAGTTAGCGCCCAAATTACTTGCGTAACTCAGGGCTAACGCTTTACCTAGCCCTGTGGCTCCACCTGTTATTATTAGTCGTGTTTTCATGGTGTTGCCTTAGCGGTATTTGTTAAGTTCGAGGCGCGAAACCATGCCCATATGTACTTCGTCTGGGCCATCTGCAAGGCGTAAAATACGACCCATTGCATTAAACGAGGCAATAGGAAAGTCGCTCGACACCCCAGCGCCCCCAAACACTTGTATTGCCATATCTGAGACCATTTGCAGCATATTAGGCACGACTACTTTTATGCTCGATATTTCGGTCATGGCGTGTTTAACGCCTTGAGTGTCTATTTTCCATGCCGCGTGCAGGGTTAATAAACGAGCTTGATCTATCGCCATACGCGCTTGCGCTACACGTTCTAAATTACCGCCTAATTTAAGTAAGGGTTTACCAAAAGCACTGCGCGACAGCCCGCGTTTAATCATGAGCTCTAAACAGCGCTCTGCTGCGCCAATTGCGCGCATACAATGATGAATTCGCCCAGGCCCTAAGCGCCCTTGTGCAATGGCAAAACCTTTGCCTAACCCTAAAATAAGATTTTGTTTTGGTACGCGTACGTTATTAAATTCCATTTCGCCGTGGCCGTAGGGGGCATCAAAATCGCCACAGGCACTTAGCATACGCTTAATGTTTACACCGGGTGTGTTTAGCGGCACAAGTACCATTGAATGCTGGCTGTGTTTATCGTTTTCGGGATTAGAAAGCCCCATAAAGATAGCCACCTGGGCATTAGGATGACCAAGGCCGGTGGTCCACCATTTTTTGCCATTTAAAATAAGCTCGTCGCCATCAACATCTATGGTTGCTTGCATGTTTGTCGCATCTGATGAAGCGACATCGGGCTCGGTCATGGCAAATACTGAGCGAATATCGCCATTTAATAATGGGGTTAACCACTGCTGTTTTTGCTCATCATTTGCAAAGTGATAAAGCACTTCCATATTGCCGGTGTCGGGGGCATTACAATTAAATATTTCTGAGGCAAATAAACATTTACCCATTTGCTCTGCAATAGGGGCGTACTCTAAGCAGGTTAAACCTTGGGCTAAATCGGCATCGGGTAAAAATAAGTTCCACAGGCCAGCGGCTTTTGCTTTCGCTTTTAATGGCTCAATGTGCTCACTTAACTGCCAAGTGGTCCAATCGTTTGAATTATTTGTAGCATGGTTATGCGCAACTACTGCTTGCTCAATAGGCAATACGTGCTCATCCATAAAGGCGGTTACACGCTTTAGGTAGTCTTGGCTTTTTTGGCTTGGCTCAAAGTTCATTAGGGTTGCCTGTTTATTTTTTAGTTAACCCAGCATAAAACATTCGCCCCAATGAATTAAATGAAATATATTACCAGTTAAGTGTGAATTACATTCATAGTATGAGCAGGTAATAATGATTGAAGCTAAAAATATTCAGCAGTTAGATTTAAATTTACTTAAAATATTTGAATGTCTATACCGTGAAAAAAACATGAGCGAAACCGCAAAGGTGCTGTACATAACGCCCTCAGCAGTTAGCCATGCTATAAAACGTTTGCGCAGTGTATTAAACGATCCGTTATTTGAGCGCCAAGGGCAATTAATGCTGCCCACCCCTGCGTGCCAACGTATGGCTCCCGAGCTAATAGATTTACTCGAAAAATTACGCCAAGTGCTACAAGCCTGCGGTGATTTTAATTTAGCGACCACTGCACAAACCTTTAAAATAGCTCTGCACGATGCAATAGAGCCTATTGTTTTGCCTAAATTGCAACTTGCACTGACAAAACATGCTCCCAATGCAAGCTTAGCGAGCGTAAAATTAAGCCGTGAAGATATGCATAAGCAATTAGCTAATCATCAAATAGATATGGCAATTGATGTAGCACGGCCAATAAAAGCGCCCATTAGCCACGCTGTTCTCTCAAGTGATCACTTTTGTGTACTCATGAAAAAAAGCCACCCGCTTAAAAACCAACTCAATATAGACAATTATTTAGCGGCTAAGCATGTTGCGGTATCTAACCGGGCAACCGGTACTGTTATTGAAGATATTGCGTTATTGCAGTTGAGTTTTAATAGGCAGGTGGCTATACGTTGTCAAAATTATTTTGCCGCAAAAGAGGTAATAAAAGACGCGCCATTTTTACTTACTTTACCTTCAATGGTTGCCAGTCAACTGCTTGACGACACGTTAATAGCACGGCCCGTGCCCACCACTATGCCTGCTATTTATCAGCATTTATATTGGCATCAAAGTACAGATAAAGACGACGCTTTAGTATGGTTGCGCGGGCAAGTGCAGCATATTTTTAAACGTTAATAGCTATAAAAAAAGCGCCAAACTTAGTGAACTAAACTTGGCGCTTCGCGTTTTTTTAAGCGTTTACAAGATGTTTGTTTTTAAACTTAAGCCCAGCAATTAATAACAGCGGCCCAATAAACATGGCAAGGCCATATACACCGCCCGTTACTGCGTATTCGGGCTTATTTAAAAAGCTTATAGCAATTAAAATAGCCAACGATGCGTTTTGAATCCCTACCTCAATCCCAAGTGTAAGCGAATCGGTCAAATTAAGGTTTGAAAGTTTAGCTATGAGCAAGCCAATGACCATTGAGCCAATATTTAATGCAAGGCAGGCCCAAAATACAGCATCAAAGGAGCTTGCCAGTAAGGCGCGTTCTTTTATTACTAGCGCGGCTATCATGGCGAGCATAAAAAATAACGAAAAACGCCTAAAAAACGGCTCACTTTTAATCGCAAATTCGCTTTTAAAATGGCGCAGGCTTATCCCTATGGCAACAGGCACTAAGGTGATTACAAATAGCCCAAGAGATGTAGTTAATATAGAAAAATTAGCATCGTCTTGCGGCGCAAATTGGTGCATGGCAAAGCCAATAATAAACGGGGTGGTAATAATGCTAATAGCGGTTGAGGCAGCGGTTAAGCTTACCGAAAGCGCTAAATTAGCCTTTGCCAGCTGGCTCACTACGTTTGACATAGTACCACCCGGGCACGCGGCTAAAATCATTAACCCTATTGCTATAGGCGTAGGTAAATTAAGTAAATAACACAAACCTAAAGCCAGTAGCGGCATGGCAATAATTTGGCCTAGTAAGCCCATAGCAATTGCTAAGGGCTTTTTAAAAAGCCGCGTAAAGTCGCCAACTGTAAGCCCAAGCCCCATGCCAAACATAATAAGGGCAAGGGCGAGTGGGAGTATGATTTCTGTTAAAAATGATGCGTTCAAATTAGGCGGCCTCTGTTGTTTTTAATGCCAGCACTTCGTAGTTAAATGAGTACGGGGTTAGCTGCGTTTTTATCTGTTGTTGCAGCGCGTTTAACTCATCTTCATTAACTAAAATTGTGGCTTTTATGCCTAACTTTTTATCAGCAAACACATTTATTTGCACGGTTTTGTTGATTAATTGCTCGCTTAGAGCCTCTGTAATGGTTTGTTTTATTTCTAGGCAAACCAGTTCGGGCTTATAAATTTTACCTACGGCAGTAAGCGGTATTTCATCAATTATATAAATAGCTTTTGGTATTGCTGCTCGCTCAGGTATGTTGGCGCTAACATACGCGGTGAGATCATCAAGTTTAAGCGTGCTATTTGGGCTTAGCGTTACGTAAAGTACGGGTACTTCGCCTGCGTAGCTGTCGGGGCGTGGCACGGCGGCTGCAAGTGTTACATCGGGGTGGCTGGTTGCGGCATCTTCTATCATTTTGGGGTCTATATTGTGCCCGCCACGTATTATTAGCTCTTTTTGCCTACCACATAAAGATACATACCCGCTCTCATCTATTTTTCCTAAATCGCCGGTTCTAAAATACTGTTGGCCGTTTTCATCAACTACCCATGCGCCTTGGTTATGCGCATCTTCTACGTAACCGGGAAATACGTTATTACCGGTTATTATTATTTCGCCAACATCGAGTGTATCGCACATTTTAACAAGCGTGCCTTGCTCGTTTATATCGGCAATTTTAAGCGTAATACCAGGTATTGGTAGCCCTACAGAAGCCTCTTTATTAATTGGGTTTACAGGCATTAACGTACTTACTGAGCTGCCCTCAGTTGAGCCATAACCCTCTACCAATGGTGTGTTTGTGAGTTTAGTAAACAGGGCTTGTAAATCTGATGAAAGCGGCGCAGCCCCACAAATGGCAAACTTCATTTTAAGCGGTGGCACCGATATTTTTTGCGAGGTAATTTGCTCAACCATAGCCGCGTAAACCGTAGGTACGGCGGTCATAACGGCTACATCGTAATTATTAATTAGGGTGAGTAAGTTTTGAATGATGTTTTTACCTCTAAAGCCAGAAGGGCTTGCGAGTAAAATTTTACAGCCTTTCATAACAGAGGCAATGCCTGTTGCTACCGCCGCATTTACATGAAATATGGGCAAACCTACTAGCATGGTATCGCCTGCGTTTACTGGCGAAAGTAAATTAACCTGCCCTGCGTTGGTGAGCTGGTTTAAGTGTAAGTGCTTGGCAAGTTTTGGTAGGCCGGTGGTACCACCCGTATGAAAATACGCGCACACATCGCTTTGCTCAGGCAAAGTAAAATTAGCTGCTTGCGTACTTTGCGCCGCGAGTAATTTTTTAAACCCATACACGGGTACTTTATTATTTTGCGAGCACGCTATGTCGTCACCAAATAAGCTAATAACCGCTTTTAGGCCGGGTATATGCTCTTTAATTGCCATTACTTTTTGCCAAATATCGCTACCAGGGACTGGGCCTAGGGCAATGATTACTTTGGTATTGGCTGAGATCATAATTCCTTTCATTATGGACTCATCAAGCAAGGGGTTTATAGGGTTTGCAATGCCTGCGGCCTCTGCTGCCCAAAGCGATACATAGGTTTCAGGGAAGTTAGGTAACACCAGCGAAGTTACCTCGGTTTTTGTAATACCCAATGAGTGCAATGCATTGCCAAGCCCTGTTACGTTTTTTGCGAGCGCGTTGTAACTCATTTTACGGTGCGGATTAGCAAAGCTTTTACCTTTAAAGGTCATTAAAATGCGATGAATAAGCTTTTTTGCAAACGGAATTTGCGCTTCGCTAATGCAGTCGCCATCTAAAATGTATTCAATAGCGGTTGCATCACCAAAGTTTTTTGCCGATTGTAAAATGGCATGATAAGTAGAGCGAGGAAGTTGCTCTGGTGATATTTCAGCAAGGTTTAAATTGCCAACATCGGCGTGGTTTTTAATTGTTGTTATATTCATAAAACCCTCAACGTATCTTTATAATGTGTGTGTTTGCGTGTGAGTGCATAGTATTTAAACGCGGCTTTGGGTGTGTGGGCCATTACCGCGCAAATTTTAGTCTATCAAAATTAAGCTATTGCCAGTGTTTTAATCTAAAAAGCTGTTATCTTTTGCGGCAACAACCTGATACATGGGCTGAAAGTTCCCCCATGTAACTAGCTCTGAGCCATTGGCTTGTTTAGTGTGTAGCGCAACATCGTGAGAAATAAGCTTAGGCTCGCCTGCGGCTTGCGCTAATAATTGGCTTTGGCAGCAGCTATCTAGCAATACAAAATTGGCAACTGCGGCATCAACCGACGAACCAACGGTAAGTAAACCATGGTTTTGCAAAATAACAGCGCAGTGATCAGCCAGTGACTTAGCTATCATATCGCCCTCTTCGCTGTCGGCCACTACGCCGCTAAATACATCAAATACACTGTGGTTTTCGTAAAATACGCAGGCATCTTGCGAAATTGGTTTAAGTAACTCTCCTAATGCCGAAAACGCACGGCCATAACGTGTATGGGCATGGGCTACTGCGTTTACGTCGGGTCGCGCCATGTGTATGCGTGAATGAATAGCAAACGCGGCGTTATTAATCGGTGTGCTGCCTTCAATAATATTACCTTTATGATCAACCCGAATAAGATCTGACGCTTTAATATGCGAAAAATGCATACCCACAGGGTTTACCCAAAAGGTATCGGGCTCTATGCAGTCGCGAAGTGTTATGTGCCCAGCAAGTCCTTCATCAAAACCGTACATGGCAAATACTCTAAACCCAGCGGCTAGGCGTTGTTTTTCGTAGCTGCGTTGCTCCTCTAGGGTGTTAAATTTAGGCGGCATAATAAGTTTAAATTTGTCGCTGCCTATGGTCATTTTTGCGGCTTGCTGCTCTAGTGTATTGCTCATAATAATCCTAAATTAAACTCTGTTGACTTTAGTTTAGTCTCGCTTAAGATAAATAGAAGTGATGTTAATTAATGGTTAAACATAAATACTATGCATGGAAAGATAGATTTAAACCTGTTTGTAATACTTAAAACGGTATATCAAGAGGGCAGTATTACCACTGCAGCGGATAAACTGCATTTAACGCAACCTGCTGTTAGCCATGCGCTTTCTCGCCTTAGAGAAAAGTTTGACGACCCATTATTTATTCGTCACGGTCGGCGTATGGTGCCCTCACCTTTTTGCCAAAAAATAATAGCGCAAGTTATTGAGTCGGTGCAGGTATTAGAGTCAACCTTAAATAACGAACGGCTTTTTGATATAGCCGCCTTTAAGCGCGAAATTAAATTTGGCTTTAGAGATATTTTAGAATCGATATTTTTTCCGCCGCTAATGAGCGACCTACTCACAAACACCCCCAATATCACGATTAACAGCCGACAGGTGTCGCATGTTGATATGGAAAAATCACTCGAAAACCAAGAGCTCGATATAGTCATTGATGTACTTACCCCTACCAGTAACCACATAAAAAACACCTTTATTTGTAATGAGCATTTTTCGCTAATTTGTAGGCACGATCACCCAATATTAAATGACTTAACCGTACAAAATTACGCAAAGGCATCGCACGCGTTGGTGTCGTTAAAAGGTGCGCAGGTAGATATTATTGATATGGCGCTGGCAAAGCATGCACTTGCCCGTAATGTAGTGCTTAAATGTGAACATTATTTTGCGGCGACTAAAGTGATTAGCCAAAGCGACATGATAATGACCATGCCAAACGCGTACGCGCAGGTATTAAAAGAGCAAATGCCTGTGCATGTAACTAGCTTGCCGTTTGATGTGCCGTTAATGCCCGTGCACATGTATTGGCACGAACAAGCTGATGACGATTTAGTAAATAGTTGGATGCGAGAAAAGCTGCTAGGTTTAGCCCAGCAACTTATCCCTGCTGACAAACTTAAAAGCGGTAATTAAATTGTGCGTGATAACTGCGCCCACGCTCTGATAAAAAACGGTGTGCGTAGCTAATTACTGGTACATCGTTGGCCTGCGAAAAAGTTTGTTTATCGGTTAAATTTTTAGCCAATAACGCCACCGACCAATCTCCTTCACTGCTACCTAGCTCTATGCGTAAATTTAGCTTTTCAAAAGCGCTTTGCCTGGCTATTGGGTCAAGATCTTGCTCTAAAAAGTAATCGTCACTAAAGTTAAGCGCTAAATTGCTACTTAAAGTAAGGTTTGAAAACACCTCGGTATTGTAATCAATCGCTATATTGCCTGAGTAATCGGGAGCAAACGCGCCAGTTTGCCCGGTTAAATCTTGAAACGCTTGGCCAAGTAGCTCGCTTTGCATAACCGTTGGCGAGGCACTGGCGTATTGCTCGTATTCAAAATCAAGCACAGCAAGGTTTGCCGATAGCTGCCAACTTTGATTTATTGCCCAGCGCGAATCGAGCTCAATCCCTTTTACTTTGGTTTCGGCGGCATTTTTAACTACAAATGCATTACCATTAAATTCAGATACTTGTAGGTCATCGTACAGGGTGTAAAACAGTGTAGCGTTTACTTGCAGAGTATTTTTAATTGGCTCGGCTTTTATGCCAAATTCAAAGTTTGTGGCTTTTTCGTCGTCAAACTCAAAGCCTGAGTTTTCATCAACCGTGTTACCTTGTGAGCCATTTAAGCCAGAACCATCAAAACCACCGGCTTTGTAGCCTATGCCAGCGCTTGCAAATAACATGGTGTTGTTAAACCCTAAATACTGCACACTAATATTGGGTGATAAGTGCGATTCATCACGCTTAGCGTTAAGGTTATGTACCCCCGCGCCTGAGAGCTGCCCTGCAATAGTGGGCGCAGCGGCATTGGCAAATTGTTGTACGGCTTGCGGTGTGTTTGGCTCAAATACGCTATACACACTTTGTACGCTGCTCACTTCTTTTTCTTCTTTTTGATAACGCAGGCCAAAATTAGCGCGCCATTGCGCGTTTACATTCCAAGTAAGGGCGGTAAATGCGGAGTAGCTTTGTTGGTCTTGATCAAACAGCGCATTTACGCCCAATGATGTACCCACTAAATCAGGAATAAGTAACGATGCGCCAAATAAAATATCGTTTGGGTGTTCAAGCTCGCTGCTCATGTAAAATATGCCCGCTACGTATTCAAGCGTGCGCCCTGTTGGCGAGCTTACTCTAAACTCTTGCGTAAACTGGTTATAGTTTTCTAAGTAGTCTTGTTTTATAAGCGGGATTTCTGAAAAGTCGGCGTCAAAGGTTGAGTCCCAATCGTACTCGCTATACGTGGTTACAGAGGTAAATTCGTATTCGCCATGGTTATAGGTTAATTTAAGTGATGCGTTATCAAGCGTGGTTTTACTTTGCTCATTAAGCCCACCTGGGTGACCATTGCCCGATACCGAACTTGTGTAATCAAGGCCAGAGTTGTCGCTTAATAAAAGTGAACGATACCCTACATTGCCTGGGTTAGTAGGGTCATTTGCTATTTGTAAATCTCGGTTGGGAGTATCAATAATGTATTGGTAGCGCGAGCCATGCGATTCAAACTCACCGTGTTCCCACTTAAACAATGCGTTTATATCATCGTTTATTTGCCAATCTATTGATAAACGTGCACCTGATGAGTCGTTAGATTGCTCATCACTTTGGCGCGCTTGGTTATATAAAAAGCCATCAACAGAGTGGTCAAACGCGGCAATACGTATGGCTAAATCATCGTTAATAGGAATATTTATAACGCCTGTAAAGCGCTTTTCGTTATCAGAGGCAAACTCTGCCGATACGTTGCCTTCAAATACATCGGTTGGCGAATTTGAAACCATACTAAAGGCTCCTGCTGTGGCGTTTTTACCAAACATAACCGACTGCGGGCCTTTTATAAGCTCAAGGCGCTGCATATCTAAAAATGGAAATTTAGCTTGATGCCCGCGCCCCAAATACACGCCATCTTTATACATAGCAACCGATTGCTCAAAGCCTGAGTTAGTACCCGAGCCTATGCCGCGTACAAAAATACGTTTGCTGCTTGAGGTTTCGGTTATATGCACGTTAGGTAGGTTTTCGCTTAGGGCGAGTAAATCATCAACACTGTTTTGCTCGAGGTAGTCGCCAGAAAGCGCTTGAATAGAGGTAGGAATATCTTGTAGCGATTGCACCCGCTTTTGCGAGGTGACGGTAATGGTTTCAAGCTCACTTTTATTTACTTTTTGCTCGCCAGCTTGTGCCATACCCACGCTTAATGCGCTGAGCGTAAATAAAGTAAGTGTTTTTTGTTTTAAAAAACTAGGTTTTAAACGTGTGTGTGACTGTGTGTGTTCAGTTGTCATAGCTGCAACTCCATTATAGAGGTTATTTTTATTGGATAATTTTGCGTCTATTTCATACTGACGAGTCTTAAAATAAATAACAGTGATGTTTATTTATTCAACACTATTAGTAATATTTATAGTTAAGCGGAAAAGTGTTGTGCTAAATGGGGTTATAGCGGGTTTAAAGTGGGTTAAAAAATACTTGTGGATTAGCGGTTTTATTTGCTACTGCCGAGCTTGGGGTGTTTGCTGCATTGATAAAGGCAGTAAGCTGTGGTGCATTTTCGCAAAAAATAATATCCAGTGCTAGGCGGTTTTTGCCGTATAAACCTCGGTGAATCATATTGGCTGAAAACAATAATAAGTCACCCGTATTTAGTTTAATTGTTTTGCCTGTAGTTAGGTTATCGCTTGGCAGTTTATTATTTTTTGCAAGACGTACATTTAGCTCCTCTGGTGTATCCCAATTTTTATGCGAGTGGGGCACAAGCTCTATGCCTGGTTCGTCTTCAAGGGCTAACCGGCAGTGCACTACGTCGGGCCCGTTTAACGCAGCTTGTTGCTCTTGCACATTTAAATGGTATTGCATATCGCGATGCCAATAATTTTTTTGTGTAACATTAACGGGATTAAAAAATAACTGAGTATTTAAAAAAAGTGGCTCACTAATCGCCTGTTTTACACGCTTAATTAATTTGTTATCAGCTATTAAACTAAATAAGGCTTCGTTTTGCTGCGCCGTTAAATACTCACTATTTGTTATGCCCGAGCTATTAATAGCACGGGATTGATAAAACTCACGGTTATTAGTTTTCCACTGTGTATGAAAGGCATTAACTAGGAGCTTAATTTTATTTAGCTCTTCGGTGCTGTAAAGCCCCTTTACAAGCATATAACCGTTTGATTTATAGTTGTTCATTGTGGTTCTTTATTTAATATTGCAGCAACCCGTTCAGCAAGTTCTGGCAGCACATCTTGTGCAAACCATGGGTTCTTTTTAAGCCAAATATTATTGCGTGGGCTTGGGTGTGGTAGCACCAAATGCTCCGGCCAATACTCACGCCACGATTTTACTAACTCGGTTAAGGGCCTGTTTTTAGTATGCGGTAAATGATAAGCCTGCGCGTATTTACCAAGCACGATTGTAAGCTCTAAATTTGGCAGAGCGGCCAGTAATTGCGCTCTCCAAGCAGGTGCACATTCTTTACGCGGGGGTAAGTCGCCCGACTTACCTTTACCAGGGTAACAAAAGCCCATAGGTAAAATAGCTATTTTTTGCGGATCATAAAACTCATCAACACTTAGCCCAAGCCATTCGCGTAGGCGGTTTCCGCTGGCGTCGTTAAAGGGCTTGCCAGTTTCGTGTACTTTTATGCCCGGTGCTTGGCCGGCAATTAAAATACGCGCATTGGCATTAAATTGTATAACGGGGCGAGCATCTAACGGTAAATGAGGTTCACAGATCACGCATTTACTAACTTGCTCAATTAAATTGATCGGATCCATATAAACCTGGCCTTAAATGCTTAAATTTTGTTCTAAATGGCCATTTAGACCTAATGAGTTGGTAAAAAATCGGTTTATTTTACTCAAATTAGTTATTAGTTGGTAAAATCGTGATCTCACTTGAAAGTAACAACTAATTATTTGATATATTTATTGTTTTTCTGACCATACGGCAAATTCGTTACCACTGGGCTCGGTAAAGTGAAATCGGCAGCCACCGGGGAACTCAAAAATAGGTTTTACTATTTTGCCGCCATATTGCGCTACTTTTTTATAGGTAGCGTGAATGTCGTTACTGTAAAACACCAACAGTGCGGCCCCATGTTGAGTAAGTGATTTAAGCGGTGCTTTAAAAAAGCCACCATCAAGCCCCTGGCCGCTAAATGCCGTATACTCTGGGCCATAGTCGGTAAATTGCCAGTTAAACACGTTAGTAAAAAAGCTTTTTGTAGCTGTTAAATCGCACGCGGGAAATTCTACATAATTTAGTTTTTCGTGGTTGTTCATTTTAAATTTACTCATTGGCTTGCCAGTATTGACCACTGTAAACCTTCGTAATTAGCTAAGCAATAACCCTAAAACGGCAGAGATCAGTATTTTACCAACATGCTAGGCACTAATGTTAAATTAACTAGAATATACAAATGAGAATCGCTATCTTTTGTATTTGTAAGCTTTATAATAACGCCTTATTTTTATCCTCGTATTTGAATAAGGGATTTGTTAACTATGCAGGCACCTCTGCACATAGCACCTTTTACAAAAACTAACCTAGCTGCGCTTTTAAGGGTGGCCCAAAGCTATAGAGTGTTAGTATTTTTGCGTTTTATTATTGCCATAGTGGGTGGCTATGCGTTTACCTCAGCGTGTATTTCATTATTAAGTGTACTGCTGCCCATTCCTAAGCAAGATGCCGTTTTACTGTGTGTGTCTATCAGTATTTTAATTTACGCCGCAGTGTTTATTTATGCGTTTTCGGTTAAGTCGTTAAAAACTGTTTGGATCAGTATTTTACTAAGTACCGGTTTTTTTGTTGCTGTATTAGCATTACTGAAGGGTTGGCTATGAAAGACAGTTTTTTTAGGTCGATGACATGGCTACATACCTGGGTGGGCTTACTTACCTGTTGGATTATTTACGTAATATTTTTTGCAGGCACAGCGAGCTTTTTTAGAGACGAAATAAACTTGTGGAATCAGCCGGCTATACACAATGTGCAAGCCCAAACCGACAGAGTGGCCGCGCAAAGACAGCAAATTGTTAAGGGCTTTGATTATTTAAATCAGCACGCTGCAAATTCCCCTAGTTGGCGTATTACCTTGCCCGAAGAGCGAATACCGTATTTGGTATATGGCTATGCAAAACCTAAAGAGCCGGGGCAGCGCCGCAGCCAGTTTGTAAATACCCAATTAAACCCAAACACCATGCAAGCGCTGCCTCCTTTTGTTGAAAGTAAAGGTGGTAACTTTTTTTACCGGTTGCATTATCAGCTTTATTATTTAGATGCCATAACAGGTCGCTGGGTAGTGTGTTTTGCCAGCTTTTTTATGCTGCTGGCAATAATTTCGGGCGTGGTTATTCATAAGCGCATATTTAAAGATATGTTTACCTTTAGGCGCAATAAAGGGACTCGTAGCTGGTTAGATGCACATAATTTAAGCTCGGTACTTGCCCTACCGTTTCATTTAATGATTACCTACACAGGCATTATTACGCTTATATTTATGTTGTTCCCCTACCCTGCGTTAACGACGTACGACAAAGGTATGCGTGGCTTTTTTAACGATGTAACACCTAGCAATAACGTGACTAATAACGCCCAAGGCAGTGCAGAATTGCTCCCTATAAACACTATTTTGGATCAAGTTTATACCAAGTGGCCTAGTGCAGATATTACGCGTGTTCAGGTTAGTAAACCGAATATGGCCGCTTCAACAGTAACGGTATTGGTGAGCCCTGCAAAGGCGCTTCGCGATCAATCTCCACGGCTTTTGTTTAGTGGTGCTACGGGCGAATTAGTTGCACAAACTGATGACGAACTTAGCAGTAGTAAAGCACTTTATGAATCACTTAACTCTATGCATACAGGGCGCTTTGCTACGCCTTTACTGCGCTGGCTATACGTACTTGGCGGTATTGCAGGCTGCGTAATGATTGGCTCTGGCTGCATAATGTGGGCTAAACGCATACGCGAGCGTAATAAGGGAAAAGCCTCATTTGGCTTACAGTTAGTCGAAGGTTTAAACCTTGCCACCATTATGGGCTTACCACTGGCTACTTGCGCCTTTTTTATTGCCAATAGGTTACTTAGCCCGACCGTAGCAGGGCGTGGTGAAAAAGAAGTTACAGCGTTCTTTTTAGCATGGTTAGTGGTTGCCGTTATGGCACTTTTAAAGCGCGATAGGCTGCAATGGCGTGTAATGGCAGCCATAAATGCCCTCGCGTGTTTGAGTGTACCGACAATAAATGCGCTCACCACACAGGGCAATATAGTGAGCTACTTACTTAATAAACAATGGGCCTTGTTTATTTTCGATGCGGTATTTTTACTGTTTAGCATACTGTTTTTAGTACAAACCGAAAAATTACGTACTGCCTCTAGCGCATCTAAAAAAACAGCTAATAACCTAGCCGATAATAAAAAGAGGCAAAAAGCATGATTGATTTACTTAGCTTTAGCCTCTGTTTGTTTGCTTTTAATGGTTTTGCTTTGGCAAAACCAGCGCATTTTAAAACGGTGTTTACAACGCGTCCCTCTAAGCTGCAAAGTAATTTGCTGCTAATAGTTGCCTGGATCAGTATTTTACTAAGTTTATTGTTCTGTGTAGTTACGCAGCAGGGATACGGTGCTTTACTGTTTTGTGGCTTTATGGGGCTAAGTGTATTAATTATAACGATTTTTTATAATTTTATAGATAAGTTGATTAAGCCATTTTGCTTTTTAAATATGTTACTGATTGGCTTATCAGGGCTATTACTGGCAGTAAATTCACTTTAGTTAGTAAAAAACTGATCCAAAGAAAGCCATTAATTATAGGCAAAAAAATGGCAAGCTATAAAGCTTGCCAACAATAGGGGGATATTCAGTATGTCCAATACTTGCATGTCTCGTTGCAAGTGCAGCTAATATAGCCCGAACATATTTAACTTACCTTACAGTGAGATGATCGTTTTATTACAGCTGTAACAATCATTTGCTCAACAACTGTAAAGCCCCTTTACATAGCTAAATAATCTACTGTTTCACCCAAATAATTTGCTCTGTAGCAAAGCCTAGTTTGTTTGCTTTAGCTATAAAATGTTGTTTAAGCTCGTCACTAACGGTAGGTGTACGCGATAAAAACCATAAAAAGTCGCGGTTATAACTTGTAATAAACGCATATTGGTAGTCGTCTTGGTCTAATTCAAAAATAACGTAAGCACCATAAAATGGGCCAAAAAACGAGACTTTAAAATGGCCTGTGTCAGTCCCTTCTACAAATTTAGCTAAGCCCTGTGCTTCATCCCACTTTTGCTCTTTAGTTATAAAACCTTTGTTGAGCACTTTTACAGTACCATCGTCGTTTACTGTGTAAGTCGCGGTTACTTGCTCCATACCCTCTTCGAATGAGTGATCAAGGCGGGCAATTTCGTACCACTTACCTTTGTATTGCTCAAGGTCAAAGTTTTTAACCGGAGTAATGCCCTTTGGTGCACTTGTGCAGGCAGTGAGTAAAAATAACCCTGTAATGAGTAAAATAGTCGTAATGGCCTTCATGAAAGCTCCTTTTTAAAAGTGATGTTGTTGGTACGGCTCTAAGCCAATAAAGTTTGCTAGCCGATTAAAATAAATTGCTATAGGATCAGCTAAATACTAGAGCAATTAAAAGATTTAAGCATGAAAATATGGGTAGATGCCGACGCATGCCCTGTGGTAATAAAAGAAATACTTTTTAGAGCCGCTGAGCGCACGCAAACACCAACCATTTTAGTAGCTAACCATGCAATGCGCATTCCGCCTTCAAAATTTATAAGCCGCGTACAGGTTTCGAGCGGGTTTGATGTGGCCGATGACGAAATAGTAAAGCGTGTAGAAAAAGGCGATTTAGTTATTACTGGCGATATACCGCTAGCCAGTGAAGTTATAGATAACGGTGGCCAAGCACTTAACCCGCGTGGTGAGCTTTACACGCCAGAGAATATTCGCTCGTTATTAAACGTGCGCGACTTTATGGATACCATGCGCTCAAGCGGCGTAGAAATGAGTGGCGGGCCACCACCGCTTAGCCAAACCGACCGCCAAAATTTTGCCAATAACCTCGACCGTATTTTAGCGCAAAAAAAGGCGAGCTAGTGTGAGTGAGCAACTAATTGGCTTAGGTGAGCAAGCCTTTAGCGTAGCCGTTTATGTGGCAAAAGCGCCGCCTATGCCCTACTTTGCAACCCTACACAGTGTTGAGCCTGTAATAAACGAGCAAATAAATACCATAAACCAGCACTGCGGTAATGGCTGGCGTAAAGTGTTTAACGTATACGCTAAAGTGTTGTTTGCGCTACCGAGTGAACATTACAGCTTTGCTAAACAAGCCGCTAGCTGGCAAGCATATCGCGATACATTTTTACTGCAAAAAAACAGTAAAACAGCGCTGTTATTTAGTGCGCCCATTATTAACGGCACAAATAAAAATCAACTGCATATTATTGCTGGGCGAACCCATGCTAAAAACTTATTACAGCAAGGTAAGCTTAATGCGCAATTTAATTGGTTAGACGATGAGTTTTCAATTGATACAACGAATAACATTATTGTGTGCCCGTACTTTGATTACCGGCAGTTAAGTAATATTAAAATAGCCCGATTAAGCGAGCTAGTTGCCAAGCTTAAAACATCTAATTAAAAATGTAAGGACTCAACATGGCGGGAATTTTAGAGCTAAATACGTTATTAAAATCAATGAACCCCGAGCTTAAACAAGGTGAATACATATTTTGTTGTTTAGCAGGCAACCTTGCTGACTACGTTCATTTAAACCCGCTTGCCAGTTACGTTGAAGAAGAAGGCCTAACCCTTATTCTAAATGCAGATACCGCCGATAAAGCCGGTATTACTTATGAAGCTAAATATAATTTAATTACCCTTAATGTGCATTCAAGCCTTGAGGCTGTTGGGTTAACCGCTGCGGTATCGGCCAAATTAACCGAGCATAATATTAGCGCTAACGTAGTGGCTGCGTTTTATCACGACCATATTTTTATACAAACCGATAAAGCGCAGGCCGCGATGAAAGCACTTGGTGAGATTTCTTGAGTTTGCGGGCACAGCAACATGTTAGGTGATGTGGATATTAGCGCATCGGGTGGCGCTTCGCTTAACCGACCTACGTTTTAGGATGAGCTTGTCTTAAGCGTTTGATCAGAATTAATATATCCAAATTACTCAACCACTAACTTTGACACTACCCATTTATGCAGTGGGTTTTTATTGTAGCGTGGATGCCACGCGGCTATTACATCAAACGGAGCTGGCAGCTGCTGTAGCTCTATTTTTACCAGTTCGGAGCTTACCGCGCGTGAGGGTAAAAACGCGATGGAGTCGGTGGTTTCTAGGTACATAGGCACAATTGAAAAACACGGTGCCGATACAACAATATTGCGCGTTAAATCAAAGCTTTTAAACCAATCGTCAATAGAGCCTTTAAAATTTGGGCGCGAAGGCGAGGCTATAATGCTTGGGTAGCTGGCTATTTGTGCAAGGGTTGGTTTTGTACCTGCTATTGATGAGTTAGCTGAAGTAACGCAAATATGTTGCTCTTCAAATAACTTAATAATGGGGTAAGTACTTGGGATGTAGTCGGGGAAGGCAATGGCTAAATCAACTTTACCGTTTTCCATTAAATCGTGCAGGCTGTCGAGTTCAAAGTCTCTTATTATTAATTTTAAATTAGGCGCTTGCTCTCTTAACTCTTTTACAAGCGCTGGCAAAACAACTTGCTGTGCGTAGTCGGTAGCGGCTATTACAAACGCACCATCAACTGTTTTTGGGTCAAATATTTTAGGCGCTAATAATGCCTGAAAATCGTTTAGCAGCTTGTCTATATCTACCGATAACTCTTCTGCATAAGGCGTTGGCACAAAGCCGGTGGTTTTTCTTAAAAACAGCTGGTCGTTAAATACATCACGCAGCTTTTTGAGTTGCTCACTCACAGCTTGTTGGGTTAAGCCTAATTTACTCGCCGCTTTTGATGCGTTTTTTTCGCGAATGAGCGCCTGGAAAATACGCAGCTGCTTTATATCTAGCCTGTCTAACTTACTCATGCCAATGCCTTTGTTGTTTTAGCATTATTAACGTATCACGTTACCATTTATTTTTGTATCACTTACATGAAGTGGTTGTTTCTAATTGTCGATCTACCCCCTTACTATGCCCCTACACACTAAATTGGATAATTGGAGCAAACAATGAAAACAGTAATTTTAATCGGTGCATTGGGCAAAATGGGTCAAGCGGCATTGACCGGTTTATCTAAGCATAAAGTAATTACAGCGGGTCGCTCGGGCGATGTAGATCATATTGTTGATATTACGAGTGAAGCGTCAATTACCGCTTTGTACGAAAAAGTAGGCCACTTTGATGCCCTAGTAAATACAGTGGGTTTATGCGAATACGAAACCTTTGCTGATATGAGCGAAGAGCAGTGGATGACGACCATTATGAGCAAAATGATGGGGCAAATTAACCTTGTACGTATTGGTCAAAAGTACATTGCTGATGGCGGCTCATTTACGCTAATTAGCGGTATTTTAAACGTTAAACCGATTCCTTTTGCGATTGCCGATGCAACAACAAGCGGCGCAATAGATACGTTTGCAAAATGCGTATCACTAGAAATGCCACGTGGCACGCGTATTAATGTGGTTAACCCTACTGTGCTTGAAGAAGCGTGGGACGTATATGGCGAAATGATGCCAGGTTTTCAACCCGTACCAAGCAAGCTTGTAGGTAAAGCGTTTGAGCGCTCGGTTGATGGCTTTATTACTGGCGAAGTTATTTTTGTAGATGCATAACTACCCGCCATATTGGTGAGTGACGTGGCAAATTAAACAAATAAGCGCTCTGCATTAACAGTAACTGCAAAGCGCTTAAATACAGATTTTAATAGGTGATGAAGTGAAAAAATTAATACCCGTATTTGCGATATTATTGGCCGCAGGCTGTGCCAGTGTAGCACCAAGCTCGCAATATGTTAGCGAGCCAGGTGCCGATTCTAATAAAGAATGTAAAACCATACCGCGCCATAAACATACGGTTAAATGGTGCAGGCCGCATCCTTCAAGATAAGTTAAACAACGTATCCGCTAAAACCAAGCGCTTTAAAATAAAGCTTAGGAATACCGTATTTGCATTCATTAAGTAACTCGCTAAAGCGCATTCTATCAAGTGGGTAAAATTCACTGTCTAAGTTTTGAGCTGTGTAGGCTTGCCCTGCATCACTTAAGCCTAAATCGGCACACACAGTAATTTGTGCTTCGCGCTCAAAGTCGGTTTCGGGTTTCATTAAATCGCTAATAAATAAGTTTGCGTCTTTATTTAAATTAGCTTTAATATTTTTTAGAAGCTGCTTTTTGCTGCCGTCGTCTTTTAAAAAGTGCATTACGAGTAGGCATAGCGCCGCATCGGCCTTAGTAGATAGCTTATCAAGCTCGCCTTCAATAACATTAACGCGCTTTGCTATGCCGTGCTCTTCAAACGCTTGTTTAGCAATTGCGAGCATATCACTTGAGGTATCTTGCGCGGTAAATTGCCAAGTAGGGTTAAGTGCGGCAAGGGCGAGTATTTCTTTGCCTGTGCCTGCGCCCACGACTAAAATATGTGCGTTATCTTTAAGGGTTGCTTTAAGTTGAGCATTAGTAAGTTGGTGCAATAGCTCATAACCAGGGACTAAACGGGTAATGCGGTCGTTGTAATGCGTTGCTTGCTCGCCTGTGAATGTTGGCATTTTTTAACTCCTTTATAAGACTTCAACAGTGGAGTATCCACCACTTTTTTTACTTACATGTACTTGCGTGGCTACGCGTTCACTCATTTCACTCACATGCGATATAACCCCTACTTTACGGCCTTGTGCTTGTAATGAGTCGAGTGCGTCCATAGCAACGCTGAGTGTTTCGCTATCTAACGTACCAAACCCTTCGTCAATAAACAAAGAGTTGATTTGCACTTTGTTTGAAGAAAGCGATGCAAGCCCTAAAGCCAGTGCTAGTGATACTAAAAATGATTCACCACCAGAGAGCGTATTAACAGAGCGTTGTTCGTCGGCCATATCGCGGTCAATAATGGCTATATCGAGCGATTGCGCAATGGCAGTGAGCTCGTAGCGTTTATTGAGGGTTTTTAAATGGCTGTTAGCGTAATGCAGCAATATTTTAAGGGTTTGTGTTTGCGCTAAATTACGCATGGTTTTACCGGTTGCATCCCCTAATACTTTATTAAGCACGTGCCACTGCTCTACCTGCTTTTTAAGGGTAGCAAGTTCAGCGTGTTTGCCTTTAAGTGCTTTGGCGTTTTGATTGTGTTGCTCAAGTGCGGTATTAGTGCCAAGCAAACTATTTTGTAGCTCAGTTTGCTCATTGGCTAAGGTCGTTTCTTGCTCTGCTAATTGGCTTTCGCTTTTTTCGGGCTTGTTAGTATTTTGGTGATCTGTTTGCGCCTTTTGCTGTTGCTTAAGCGCTGCATTTGCGTCTGTAAGTGCTGCTAAACGCTGCTCAAACTGCATTAATTGCTCTTTTATTTGCTCACTAGTCAGAGTTAGTAAAATAGCGATCTGTTCGTGATTTGCCTCGCTATATTGCGCTTTAAAGCCGCTAAACCAGGCATTGTAGCGCTCTTCAAGTGTGCTTTGCTCTTGAATTTGCTCTGCCAAGCGCTGCTCAATGTTTTTGAGTGTTATAGCGTGCTCATCGCGTTTTTTAATTGCGCTGTCGTGGGCTTGTTGGCTTGTATGTAACTCCTTTTGGCACTGCTCAAGCTGCGCATTAAGTTTTGCTTGGTAATCATCGGCACTTAGTGGCTCGTTGTTAAATAAAGCAAGGCGCTCTGTGCGTGTGGTGTTTTGCAGTTGTTGCGCTTTGGCTAAATCGTCTTTTAAAACTTTAAGCGCTTGCTCACTTTTAGCAATTAACGGTGTGAGTTGCTGTAATTGCTGATTAGCGCTGTCTATTTGTTTTTGACTTTGTTCAAGCTGAACCTGTGTTTGCTGGTATTGCTCAACCTGCTGGCTTAAATCGCTCATATTAAGCGTGTTGTTTTGCAATTGCTGCCAAAAGTCATTGTGCTCAAACTGTGCATTAAGGGTACTGCTAAGCTCGTTAATTTGCGTATTTAGCTCTGCATGTTTAGTGTTTATTTGGCCAAGCTTATTGGTTAATTCAACATGCTGATTATGCAATTGCTGCTGTGTATGTTGCTCGGCTTTCAAGTTATTTATTAGCTGATTTACTTTTTCTTGCAGGGCTGTTTGCTGTTTTTGCGATTCAAAATAGTGCGACTTTTGACTGCTGAGCTGGGCGTATGTTTCATCAAGCTGCTGTGCTGTTAAGTCGTTAAGCTCTGTACGTGCCCCTTGCATTGTTGTTTTAATTTCTAGCTGCTTTGCCTGTGCGTTCTGTATGGCTTGGCTGTATTGGGCGTGCTCAGTGACAAGTACAGCATGTTGAGTTTGGTGCTGGTGCAGCTTAGCTTGGGCGCTATCGTGTTGCTGCTTAGCTTGGTTATAACTTGTTTCAAAATCGGCTATTAGGTTATTTAATTGCGGGTTTTGGCTGCTTGCATACGGGTGCTCTTTTGCCCCGCACACTACACATGGCTCGTTAGGGGTAAGCTGCGTGCGTAAATGCTCTACGTTTTCGCTGGCACGCAGGCGAGCTTGGTTTAATGCGTATTCACTGTGTTTAAGTGCTTGCTCGCACGAGGCTAAGCTTTGTTGCAATGTTATTTGCGTTTGCTCACTGTGTACAAGCTTGGCCGCAACCGCCGCTTGTTGTTGCGTGCTGTGTTTTATTTCTTGATTAAACTGCTGGTAGCGCAAGCGCTGATCTTTTAAATATTCAATATTTTTAAGTTTGCTATCGCATTGTTCAATATTAAATTGGCGTTGTTGTTCACTTAGCTGGTTAAGATCTTTTTGTTTATGCGCAAGTTGTTGCTCTTGCAACTCTACTTTTTTAGTTTGCTCTGCTAACAGCGCCGCTTGTTTAGTTTGCTCTTCTAACAGCAGTTGGTTTTGCGAAGCGGTTGCCTTTATTTGCTCATTGGCACTTAAATATGTATTAAAGCTGTGTTGGTAATAATTCCAATCATTAGCCAATGGTTTAAGCTGCGTGTGCTCGTTTAGCCACATTTGATGCCCAGTGCTGAGTTTGTTTGCCTCATCAAGTGCATTTTGGCTTTGCGTGTACTGCGTTTGTAATTCGCTAAGTTGCTGCTGCTCTTTTTCGCTTTGCTGAGTCAGGCTTGTAATTGTTTGTGCGTGAATAGCAAGTTGGCTGTCGAGCTCGCGGGCTTTTGCAATAATTGGCTCTGCCGTTTGCTTTTGCTCTTGCGCTGTTTTTAACTCGCTTTGCTTTGTTGTAAGTGTTGCGGCCTGCTCTTTTATAAGCGCAGCATGGTCAATCGCTTTTAAATCGCTTATTTGCGTACTAAGTGCTTTGTTTTGCGCCGTTAAGTACTCATGACGTTTGCGGTTGTCTTTTATTTCAAGGGCGCTTTGTGCTTGTTTAGCTTGCTCACTTTGCTTTGCTATTGCATCAAGCTGTTGTTGCGCGTGTTGTTGCTGCTTTATTGCGTGTTCTAGTGCCTGCGATAAGCTAGCTGCTTGTTTATACCAATTTAAGTCTTGCTCTGTTGCTGCATGCGTTTTTTTAGTTTGCTCAATTTTTTTAAGTAACTCATCGCGCAGGGTTTGTTTAGCACTTAATTCGTCGTCGCTTAACAAGGTATAGCTTGCAAGGCTTGCATTAAGTAATTCATATTGATCTTTTAGCGCTTTATTACGCTCAAAAATACGTTTACCTATTAAGCTAAATTTATCGGTGCCGGTTAAACACTCTAAAAGTTGTGCGCGTTCATCGCCTGTGGCTTTTAAAAAGGCTGAAAACTCGTGCTGTGCTAATAATACCGCACGCGAAAACTGATCAAAGCTTAGCCCTATTTTGTTTTCTACTTCTTTTATGGTTTGGCTTTTATCGGCTATTAGGGTTTCATCGGGCAAGGTTAGTAACGTATGCTCAGCCACTTTTAACTTGCCTGTTGCCTTTTTGTGGGTGCGGGTAATAACGTAGCGTGCGCGGTATAATTGTTTATCTTGGCCAACAAAATCAACCTCAGCAAAGCCTTCCCATTTGCCTCTGCGCAGTAAGTTACGCGCATCGTTTAGCTTTATGCTGTCGCCGTTAAAATCAATTAAGTTGCCTTTATCGCCTTTTAAGCGTGCTGTTTTAGTATAAAGTGCTAAACAAATAGCATCTAAAAAGGTGCTTTTACCTGCGCCTGTGTCGCCGGTTATTGCAAACAAGCCCGCATCTTTCAGTGGAGCTTGAGTAAAGTCGATTTCGGCATCGACTATTGAGGCTAAGTTGTGAATACGAACTGCGGTTATTTTCATAGTTGCTCTTGCTCCGTCAGCTCACTTATTACATCGTTTAACAGTGTTTTTAGCTCATCTGGTACAGCTTGGCCGGCCATATCTTTGTCGTTTGCAAAGGCTTGTTCTAATAAGTTTAATGGGTTGAGCATTTCAATTTCGCTTAAATCTTCAAATACGGCGCTGTTATCGCTTGTTGTGGTTTGTACTCGTACCCGCTCAATGCCGCAAAATTTTACGTGTTTACCCTCAAGTGCCTGCTCTATTTGTTCTCTAAAGGTGGTGTCGGTATCACTTGATTTAAGTTTTACGCGTAAATAAGGGGCAATAGTATGTTGTGATGTATCGAGCGCTTTAATTTGCTCGCATAAGTCGCTTAATGGCACGCACTCCCCTTTTGGTAAAATAATTACTTCAGCAGAGCGTGGAATGTAAAGGGGGTTTACAGAGGTGCTAATAGTTTGTTTTTCATCACTTTTAAATTCTACTACATTAACTTGGTGCGTGTACTTACGCTCTGAAAACGACATAGGAATGGGCGTACCGCTGTAACGAATAACGTCTTTTTTAGCGACTTGCTGCGCTTTGTGTAAATGCCCCAATGCTACGTAGTCTGCCTTGTTACCAAATACATTGGCCGAAATAGACTCCTCCCCACCAATCACTAAATTACGTTCTGAGTCACTTGAAATATCACCGCCTTTGGCATGTAAATGCCCCATTACAATTAACGGCGAATTTTGCGCGTTAATGCTAGAGGCGTGATCAAGAGCAAGCTTATAGGCTTTTTCAACGCCTTGTGCGTAACTAGGGCCGTTTTTAGTATGACTAAGTGAACTTATATCGCTGGTACGTAAAAAAGGCATAGCGACGATTACAGCGCGTTTATTTTGCGTATTTATTTCAATCACGGTATTGGCTGGGTCGGTTACTTCAAAGCGCCCCACTACATGGGTGTCAAACTGAGCAAGTAAGGGCTGCGCTGCTAATATACGATTTGCTGAGTCGTGGTTGCCGGCAATAATAACAACATGCAATTGCGGGCAACGCTTTTTAGCATCTTTTATAAATTGGTAGAGTTGGTTTTCGGCGCTGGCACTGGGTGTGGCAGTATGATAAATGTCGCCTGCAACTAAAAGTATATCTATGTGTTGCTCTACAAGGGTGCTAAGTAGCCAAGTAAAAAATGCAGCGTGCTCATCACGGCGGTCATGTTCATAAAATTGTTGGCCTAGGTGCCAATCTGAGGTGTGGAGAACTTTCATATCGCGCTCTTAAAAAACCATAAGAGCGCCAATATACCCAAGGCAAGTAAAGATGCAAGCCTCGGGAGGGCTTTAGTTTAGGTAAAACTATATATAGCAATAATAATGACAGGAAGCGCTAACAAAGCCATACCTAGCGGCATTTTTAAACTTTTAGTTTGCTTTGCTTGCAATGCTTTTATGGCATTCGTTTCGTTACAGGCGGCTACTTTATCAATATAAAAATAACCTGAGTCTAGATACTGCTTACAACTTTGCTGATTTGCTGGAATGGCTATTAGCTCTTGTTGTTTTTTTAGGATATAAAAATCCATACACCCACCACATTGCTTACTGGTAATAAGTACATATTTGAGAATAATTGTAACGATTTTATTATGCTCAAATAAAAAAAGTGGGCGATTTTAAATATAAAATGCACTAAATATCAACCTAAAATTTCACTATTTTTAATTTATCGTATAAATAGTTAATATTAGTGAGATCACGGCAATATTTGCGCCAATTATTAGCCACTTTTTACTGTGTTTTTGTTCAGTAGATAGGCGTTTTAGTGCATCTTGCTTATTGCATGCCGACACCACATTAACATACGAATATTGGTTAGATTCGTAGCGCTCTAGTAAGTCTTTATCAGCAGGGATAGCTTCGAGCTGATGATCTTTTTTTACAATGTAAAATTTCATATCGGGCTCCTTTAGTTTAAATATGCTGCTTAATTTGTATTGAACCTGAGCGCATTAGAACCGTGTAAACACTGCTAACGCTATAAATTTAAGCTCAATTAAAACAACATATTTTTGCACCTTAATTTAATCCTAAGCTAATGGCATGAATTAGGCCTGAACCCTTATAAATACTGCGTTTGTACCTTAATTAATACAGATCAACTAGCTGTGAAGTGTAAACCCCCTTTACAGTTTTAAAAGCGACTTAATTTACTGATTAAAAAAGCATGTTAAAACAACGTGAATATTACCGTGTTTAATGGGCGGTTGGTCGCTAATTAATTGAACAAAAATAGTAACTTTGTCAAAGTACGCTCACAAAATTCCACTAGGACTCATAATGAAAAAAACAGTTCTTACGCTAAGCGCGTTTGTGTTGCCTTTGGCAATGTCGAGCGCTGTGTTAGCGTCATCCGTTGAGCAAACTAAAGGCTCATTCGTTGATAAGTTTCGCCAGTTAGACGAAGCGCTTCCTACCCCAAATGTTTATCGTAGTGCCGCAGGTGAGCCAGGCGAAAAATACTGGCAGCAACGTGTTAATTACGACATAGATGTAAAGCTTGATGAAAAAAAGCGCCGCTTAACAGCAAGCCAAAGCATTGAGTATAAAAATAACTCGCCGCATACACTTAAATATTTGTGGTTACAGTTAGATCAAAATATTTTTAAAAGCGACTCAATTGCCGAAACCACAAAAACGTTTAAAAGCACGCTAAATAGTTTACCTGCACAAAAGCCGGCTAAATTAAGTTTAGGTGAGCTACGTCGTCAACAATTTATGAGCGACAACGAGTTAGGCTATACAATTAGCAATGTAAAAGATGACAATGGCGATGAACTGCGCGTAACTGTTGTTGATACGCTAATGCGTATAGATTTAAACGAGCCATTAAAACCAGGCAAAGAAGCTGAGTTTAGTATGAACTTTGCTTTTAACATTGTTGAAGAAGATGCCGTAGGTGCGCGTTCTGGTTACGAGCACTTTGAAGAAGATGGCAACGATATATTTTTACTTGCGCAGTGGTTTCCGCGTTTAGCTGCTTACACCGATTACGAAGCATGGACAAACAAGCCGTTTTTAGGCCGTGGTGAGTTTACGCTTGAGTTTGGTGATTACGATGTAGAAATTACTGTACCTGCTGATCATATTGTATCGGCAACAGGTAAGTTAGATAACGCAAGCAAAGTGCTTACTCGCACGCAGCGTAACCGCTTAGAAAAAGCTGAAACAGCAAAGCGCCCTGTATTTATTGTTACTGAAGAAGAAGCGTTAGAAAACGAAAAACAAGGTACCGATAAAACAAAAACATGGCACTTTAAAGCAGAAAATGTGCGTGACTTTGCGTGGGCGTCGTCGCGTAAATTTATGTGGGATGCAAAGGGCTATCAGCAAGGTGGTGATGAACAACCTTTAGTGATGGCTATGTCGTTTTACCCTAAAGAGGGTGGCGATTTATGGAAAAAGTATTCAACTGAATCTGTAGTACATACAATGGAAGTGTATTCTCGCTATTCATTTGACTACCCATACCCTGTAGCGCAATCGGTAAATGGCCCTGTAGGTGGTATGGAATACCCAATGATCACTTTTAATGGCCCACGTACAGAGCTGCAAGATGATGGCTCGCGCACTTATTCTCAAGCTGAAAAACGCTTTTTAATTGGTGTGGTTATTCATGAGGTTGGCCATATTTACTTCCCTATGATTGTAAACTCTGATGAGCGTCAATGGACCTGGATGGATGAAGGTTTAAATAGCTTTTTAGATGGCGTTGCAGGGCGTGAATGGGACCCAACTATACCGTGGGGTGTTGAGCCGCGCGATATTGTGAGCTACATGAAATCGCAAAACCAAGTACCTATTATGACGCAGTCAGACAGCGTACTTCGTTTAGGCCCTAATGCTTATACTAAACCAGCCGCGGCACTTAATATATTACGTGAAGTTATTTTAGGCCGTGACTTATTCGACTTTGCTTTTAAAGAGTACGCACAGCGCTGGAAATACAAGCGCCCTACTCCAGCAGATTTTTTCCGTACGATGGAAGAAGCCTCTGGTGTTGATTTAGATTGGTTTTGGCGCGGCTGGTTTTACAGCACCGACCATGTAGATATCTCGTTAGATAAAGTGTATCAATTACGTTTAGATACTAAAAACCCTGATATTGACTTTAAACGCTTACGCGATATAGAAGCAGACAAACCAACATCACTATTTGTTAAGCGCAACCGTGAAGAAGGTAAGCAAACTTGGGTTGAAAAAAATCCAGATATTACCGACTTTTACGACGAAAACGACCGCTTTACTGTTACCAATAAAGAACGAAACGCGTACAACAAGTTTTTAAAAGGCTTAGAGCCGTGGGAGCGTAAAACGCTAGATCGCGCGCTTGAAGAAGATAAAAACTACTATGTTATGGAGTTTTCAAATCTAGGTGGCTTGGTAATGCCTATTTTATTAGAGCTAACTTATGAAGATGGCACAACCGAAGAGCGTTACATTCCGGCTGAAATTTGGCGCCGTAATCACAAAAATGTACAAAAGCTTATTGTTACAGATAAAAATAAGCCATTGGTATCGGTAAGCGTTGACCCTCGCTGGGAAACAGCTGATGTAGATGTTGAGAACAACAACTACCCTCGTCGTATTATTCCTTCACGTATTGAAGTGTATAAAAAGAAAAAGAGTAAAGCGAAAGTAAGTCGAGATATTATGCAAGACATTAAAACTGAGCTTAAAAAAGACGAGAAAAAAGATGGTGAGGAGCAACAATAATGCGCTTTTTGCTTATTATTGTTTGCCTTTTAGTTGCTGCGCCAAGTATGGCGCATCAACTAAAGTCATCGGTTACTACGGTGCTTTTTAATAAACGTACTAACAATATTGAGCTTATGCATCGCTTTTATTTACATGATACTGAGCATGCTGTAGCGCATTTATTTAATGGAAAAGCCGATATCATTAGCAACAAGGCCGACCAACAACGTTTTGTAGAGTATGTTGAGTCGCATGTTGCGCTGCAAACCTTAAAGGGTAAGCCATTAACGCTTAGCCAAGTCGGTGCGCAAATTGATGGAAAGTTTTTTTGGGTATATCAAGAAGCTCCTATCCCAAAAGGGATTGAAGGCATAAAAATGAGTAACGGCGCACTGCGTGACTTATGGCCTTCTCAAGTAAATATGGTAAACGTAGAAGGTAAAGGCAAGATTAAAACCCTTCACTTTACCCAAAACGATACCTGGCTCGAGGCTAAGTTCGAGCAATAAGTACTTCCCCAACCTACGCGCACTGCAGTTTATGTGCGCGTATTCTCCATTTGTTTATGCTGTGTTCATTTTTGATCTGTTATTACTAGCTGTTCGTAGAATTTTAGTAATTAATTGGTGTTTATAAGGCTAAGTAATAGATAAGTGAATACTTTTCTAATAATTTGTTTGATAAACATTTGCTAAATTATTCTCATGAAGTAGAGTCATTATGTGTACACATGTTGTATTGATTTTTACCCCATTCAAGGAATGATATGAAAGCTCAAGTAGAGGCTATTCAAGGAGTTATATTTGATTTAGATGGCACGTTAGTATCGTCTGAGTTAGATTTCTCTCTTATAAAAGCACAAATAGGTTGCCCATGCGAGCAAGACCTACTTGATTATATTGCCCAGCTTCCATCGCCCTACATGCGTGAAGAAGCGATGAATATAGTGCATCAGCACGAGCTGCAAGACGCTCAGTTTGCCACTATATTGCCAGGCGTAACCGAAGCCGTTAACGCCCTTAAAGTTAAAAATATTCCTATGGCTATTGTTACCCGCAATTTTGATAAAGCGGCAGCCATAAAGCTACAAAATAACCCGCTACCTATCGAAACGGTATTAACCCGTAGCGATGCCCCAGCCAAACCCGATCCCAGTGCCTTAAATGCAATTGCCACGCTTTGGAATATAAACGCCAGCAACTTGTTATACGTAGGGGATTTTTTATACGACATTCAAGCAGCACATAATGCAAATATGCGCGCTTGTTTGTACGCGCCAAACGCGGTGCCTATTTATGCCGACCAAGCTGATTACGTTTTACGTGAATTTACCGAGTTAGTTACTTTAGTCGAAAGTTACTCACAAAAAGTAGAGTTATGTTAAATAGAGTGTAACTTTTATTGTTGCGTAATTACTCCTGTATTATTTGCATAGGCTCGGCCTTATTTATTTAGCAATTAGGTTGTTTCAAATTCAGTTTGTAAAGTTCAACAGACCCTAGCCCAATAGGGTTTGAATTGGTAAAATATGGCAAAATTAACGTATTGATTAGAGGCACAAGATGGGCAGAGCATTTGAAGTCCGTAAGAGCTCGATGGCTAAGACAGCCAACGCAAAAACTAAAGTTAACTCAAAGTACGGTAAAGAAATTTATGTTGCCGCTAAAAATGGCGAACCAGACCCCGATGTCAATCAATCACTGCGTCGTCTAATTGAAAAAGCAAAAAAAGACCAGGTTCCTGCTCACGTAATAGAAAAAGCAATTGAAAAAGCAGCCGGTGGGGCAGGGGAAGATTATTCTCCCGCACGTTACGAAGGCTATGGCCCAGGTAACTGCATGGTTATTGTTGATTGCTTAACCGACAACCCAAACCGTACAATTAAAGACGTACGTTTACCGTTTACCAAAACAGATTCAAAAATTGGTACACCGGGCTGTGTTGCACATATGTTTGATCATCTTGCTGTACTTGGTTTTGCCGGCGACGATGACGAAGTGGTACTTGAAGCACTAATGATGGCCGACGTTGATGTAACCGACGTTGAAGTTGAAAATGGTAAAGTGTCGGTATTTGCACCCCATACTGAGTACTATAAAGCGAAAACAGCGCTTGAGGAAAACTTTGAAGGGATTAACTTTGAAGTAGATGAAATTACGTTTGTTCCGCAAGTGCATGTAGAAATTGAAGATGAAGAAGTTATTGCTAATTTTGACAAGTTCATCAATATGCTTGAAGACTGTGATGACGTTCAAAACGTGTATCACAATGCAATAATTAAAAATTAATTTAGCGCTAGGTACAGTGAGCACTAAATAAAGAACGGTACTAGGGCGTGTTGACCTTTGGCGCTTGAATCTGCAGCAGTATATTTGGTTTTTAGGCAAGGCAGAGCCTGTGAAGTGTGGTTATTCCCCATAAATAGGCGATAACGTAGCATAAATGCCAAACATACGCTGCCCTTTTGGGTTCTGCCTAGGTTGAACAAATTTCAATCTGCAAAGATTAACACGCCCTAATAAACAAAAAGCGCGTTTTGTGTAGGCAAAACGCGCTTTTTTGTTGTTAAACTAATGTTAGCTATTCAGCTAGGTTATGGTGTTTTGCTTTATATTTTAAGCGGTAACTGTGTAATAGGGGCTCGGTGTAGCCACTTGGCTGCTTAGCACCTTCTAATACAAGTGCTAAAGCGGCTTGATAAGCAATACTATTTTTAAGTGACTCTTCGCTTTGTGCCATTGGCTTGTAAGCGCTGTCGTGCTCATTTTGGCCATCAACCACTTTAGCCATTTTAGCCATAATTGACTCTATTTGTTGTTGAGTACACACCCCATGCTGTAGCCAGTTTGCCATATGTTGACTTGAAATACGCAAGGTTGCTCTGTCTTCCATTAAGCCTATGTGGTTAATATCAGGCACTTTTGAGCAGCCAATGCCTTGGTCTATCCAGCGTACTACGTAGCCTAAAATGCCTTGTGCATTGTTCTCAAGCTCACTTTGAATATCTTCTTTACTGAGCGTTTGCGGCTGAGCCATTAAAGGAGGTGTAAGTAAATCAGTAAGGCTTGCCATACCTCGTTTGGCAATTTCTTTTTGCTCGGTAAATACGTCTACATAGTGATAATGCATAGCGTGCAAAGTGGCTGCGGTAGGCGAGGGCACCCACGCGGTATTAGCGCCAGATTGCACATGAGCAAGCTTTTGCTCCATCATAAGTGCCATTTTATCTGGCATTGGCCACATACCTTTACCTATTTGTGCTTTACCGCTTAGGCCGCAGGCAAGGCCTGTATCAACGTTACGATCTTCGTACGCTTTGATCCACGGCTGAGCTTTAATAGCGGCTTTTGGCAAAGCGACCCCTGCGTGCATAGAGGTATGAATTTCATCGCCCGTGCGGTCTAAAAAGCCAGTATTTATAAACACCGCGCGCGCTTTGGCTGCGTGTATACAGGCTTTTAAATTTACTGAAGTACGGCGCTCTTCATCCATAATCCCCATTTTTAGGGTGTTTTTTGGCAAGCTAAGTGCTTCTTCTACCATGCTAAAAAGCGTATTTGTAAAAGCAACTTCTTCAGGGCCATGCATTTTGGGTTTTACAATATTGATGCTTTGCGCACTGGTGTTTTTAATGCCTGTTTTTTTATTTAAATCGTGCAGGGCTGCGGTTGCGCTAAACATCGCATCCATAATACCTTCAAATACGGGTTGGCCGTAAATGTCGGTAATAGCAGGGTTTGTCATTAAGTGGCCTACATTACGGACAAACATCATGCTGCGGCCTTTAAGCGTAAGGCTACTGCCATTAAGGGCTGTATATTGCCTATCGCTTTGTAAAGTACGCTCTATGGTTTTATCGCCTTTTTTAAACGATTCAACCAAGTTACCTTGCATTAAACCCAGCCAGTTTTTGTAAACTTGTACCTTATCCTCGGCATCTACTGCGGCAACAGAGTCTTCGCAATCCATAATGGTTGTTAGTGCAGCTTCAAGCAAAACATCTTTTAATCCTGCTTTGTCGGCTTGGCCAATAGGGTGGTGATGGTCTATTTGCAGCTCGACATGCAGGCCATTGTTTTTTAATAAAATAGCACTTGGGTTTTGCGCTTCGCCTTGGTAGCCAATAAGTTGCTCAGGGTTTTTTAATTGAGTATGCGAGCTGTCTCTTAGGGTGATAGACAGGGCGCCTTCAACAATTGAGTAGTTGGTGCTTTCTATGTGTGAGCCATTTTTAAGGGGCAGGGCTTTATCTAAAAATTGGCGCGCATACGCCATTACTTTAAAACCACGAACTGGATTATACGTAGTGCCTTTTTCAGCGCCGTCGTCTTCACTTAATACGTCGGTGCCGTACAGCGCATCGTATAACGAACCCCAGCGCGCGTTAGCCGCATTAAGCGCAAAACGTGCATTGCTAACAGGCACAACAAGCTGAGGGCCTGCGCTGAGTGCTATTTCGGGCTCTACATTTTGCGTTTCAATGGCAAAGTCTGCAGGCTCTGGTACTAGGTAACCAATGTCTGTTAAAAACGCTTGGTACTGCGCGCTATCCCACGTTTTATTTGTTTTATGGTAGTCATCTATTTGTTGTTGTAGCTGCTCGCGCTTAGCTAAAAGAGCGTTATTTTGCGGGGTAAGCGTTTGTACTATGTTTGCAAAGCTTTGCCAAAATTGCTGCTCAGATAAATGAGTGCCTGGGAGTAGCTGTGTTTTTACAAAGTTGGCCAGCTGTGTATCTACGCTTAGCCCTGAGTGTGTGAGAGTGTGTGCCATATCTACCTTCCTTAAACGGTCGCGGTGTTGTTGTGTGCGTTAAAGCAACAATAACGCAAAAAAGGCTCAGTGCGTGCTTTTTATCCATTCACAAAAAATATAGCGGTAATAACAACTATAAATTTACTAAATCTAAAAAATAAGCCTAATGTTGAATTAAGCGATACGGAGCACACACTCCTAGCCACTCTCACAATAATTTAAATAATTTATAGACCCGTTCGAAGGATTTTATTATGACAACATACACACGTGAAACCGATACCCTAGCAACACTTTGCCAATCTCAAGGTAGCGCATGGAAAGCCATTAACCCTGAATATGCAAGCCGCATGCGTTTACAAAACCGCTTTCGTACAGGGATTGAAATTGCACAATACACCGCAGATGTAATGCGTGAAGATATGGCCGCTTACGATAAAGACACCAGCCAATACACACAGTCTTTAGGTTGTTGGCATGGTTTTACTGCGCAACAAATGATGATGGCAATAAAGCGTCATCAAAAAACAACTAAGCGCAGTTATGTTTACTTAAGTGGTTGGATGGTTGCTGCACTTCGCTCTGCATTTGGCCCGTTACCGGATCAAAGCATGCACGAAAAAACTTCAGTGCCTGCGCTTATTGAAGAGATTTATACGTTTTTAAAACAAGCCGATGCCCGTGAACTAGACCACTTATTTAATGATCTAGACGAAGCGAAAGCCAATGGCGGCGATGTGCAAGCGGTGCTTGATAAAATTGATAATTTTGAGACGCATGTAGTGCCTATTATTGCCGATATTGATGCTGGTTTTGGTAACGAAGAAGCAACCTACCTACTTGCTAAAAAGATGATTGAAGCAGGTGCGTGTGCCATTCAAATAGAAAACCAAGTGTCTGACGCTAAACAATGTGGCCACCAAGCAGGTAAAGTAACTGTTCCGCACGAAGATTTTTTAGCAAAAATTAATGCTGTACGTTACGCGTTTTTAGAACTCGGTATTGATAACGGTATTATTGTTGCGCGTACCGACTCATTAGGTGCAAGCCTTACGCAAAAAGTGCCTGTGTCACAAACGCCAGGAGACTTAGCTAGCCAGTACAACGCGTTTTTAGAAACCACACCTATTAACGGTGTAGATGATTTAAACGAAGGCGATACGGCAATGAAAATTAATGGCCAATTATGTAAGCCAACGCGTTTAGAAAACGGTTTATACCAGTTCCGCGAAGGCACTGAAAAAGACCGCGTAGTACTAGATTGTGTAACAAGCTTACAATCGGGCGCTGACTTATTGTGGATTGAAACCGAAAAACCACATGTTAAGCAAATTGCAGAGCTAGTTAACCGCGTTAAAGAGCAAGTACCTGATGCTAAGCTTGTTTATAACAATTCACCGTCATTTAACTGGACGCTTAAGTTCCGTGAGCAAGTGTACCAAGAGTGGCAAGAAGCGGGTCGCGATTTGAGCGCTTACCCAAGCCTAGGTGATAATAAAGGCCTAATGGCGCCAGAAATGGACGATACAGAGCTTGCTGCCGAAGCGGATGTATTAGTGCAAAACTTCCAGCGCGATGGTGCACGTGAAGCGGGTATTTTCCATCACTTAATTACACTGCCTACATACCATACGGCTGCACTAAGCACCGATATTTTATCAGAAGGTTACTTTGGTGATATGGGCATGCTTGCATATGTACGTGATGTACAACGCCAAGAAATTCGCCGCGAACAAGCCTCAGTTAAGCACCAAGATTTAGCTGGGTCTAATATTGGCGATACACACAAAGAGTACTTCTCTGGTGAAAACGCACTTAAAGCCGGTGGTGAAGATAATACCATGAACCAGTTTTAACTTTTCTAGATAGTGTTACTCAAGGGCCGCAAGGCCCTTTTTTTTATTGTATTAATATAAATCAGGCTCGGCTAAATTTAGTTTGGATCACAATTTAACTAGGTAGATATTAAGTGCAGTTATATGGCTGCTTTTTTACTGTAAAGCCGCTTTAAAGTGCAAAATCCCCCTTTTAAAAGGCTATTTTTAGCTGTTTTACTAAGTATAAGTAAAATAATAAACCGAAATTTTACTAACCTGGTGCCTTTATAAAACAATTTTTTACTAACTGAGTGCTTATAAACAGTGGCTCAAACCGATTTTTTACCAACTCAAGCGATTAAATTTACAATAAACCGAAATTTTACTAACTGAAAAACGCCTAAGTCCGATATGGATAAGAACAAAACTGTAAAGGGGGTTTACAGTTTGGCATTAATTAACCTAAGCGTGGGTAATTACAAAAAAAGCCACTTAGGTGTGGCTATTTTTAAACCTAAACACGGAGCTTATTTTTTGTTTGAGTGTTTATCAAACCACCATTGAATGTAAGCCACCTTGGTCATTAAGTTAGAAGGGCGCGCCGTAATACCGTGTGAAGCATTAGGAATACGTACCATAGCAGTATCAACACCTTGCAGCTTAAGGGCTTGATAAAACTGCTCGGTTTCAGAAATAGGGGTACGGTAATCTGCCTCCCCTGTTAAAAGCATAGTGGGCGTTGTTACGTTACCTACATAGCTAATAGGTGAGCGTTTCATATAGTGCTCAATATGATCCCAAGGTTTACCTGGAAACCAGTAATCGGCAAAAAATGGATAAAAGTCGGCAGTTAGTACAAAGCTGATCCAATTAATAACGGGTTTAGCCACCACCGCTGCTGCAAACCTGTCGGTGTGCCCTACAATCCATGCGGTTAATACACCGCCGCCAGAGCCACCTGTTACAAATAATTTAGACTCATCAATAAAGCCTTTCGCTATTAGTGCATCAACGCCGGTCATTAAATCGTCAAAATCGTTACCTGGATAATTATGATGAATTGTTTGGGCAAACGTTTTACCGTATGAATCACTGCCTCGTGGGTTCATGTATAAAACCACGTTCCCTTGGGCTGCAAATAATTGCACCTCGGTACTAAAGTGAGGGCCATAATTGGCCACAGGGCCGCCATGAATTTCTAAAACAAGTGGGTATTTTTTTGATTTATCAAACCCAGGAGGGTATGCAATCCAACCTTGAATTGGCAGCTGGTCGTGGCTCGATTTAAGCCAAATCTCTTCTACGTTGGCAAGTTCTTTATCGTCTAACGCATCGGCATTGAGTGAAGTGAGGCGACGAGCTTTGCCTCGTTTTATAGTGGCTATATCTGCAGGGCGCTGAGTATCGGCAAGTGTAAAAGCAATATCGCCATCTTCGCTTACATCAAAATCGCCGCCCGAATAAGGACGACCAAACGCAACGCTACCTATTTGCTCGGTGAGCACTTTACGCTTACCACTGCGTGGTTGGTAGGCAAGGGCGGTTTGGCCTTCGTCTGCGTAGCTAAAGTAAACCCCTTTTGAATTAGCACTCCATTTTATTTGCCCCACACTTCTATCAAAATTAGGGGTTAGGCTTTTTGTATCGCCCGTTTTTAAATCACGAATATAAAGCTGCGTGTTTTCGTAATTGGTGCGTTTATCATCATACCCTGTAAAGGCTAGGTAACGCCCATCAGGAGATACTTTAGGTTGTTGGTCAGGGCCGTTTCTATTGGTAATGGCAGCAATTTTTAAGGTGCTTAAATCAAGCTGGTATATTTCACTATTAGTGGGCTTTAGTTGATTTTGCTCATGCCGATTGGCCGAAAAATAAAGGCTGTTGCCGTTTTTACTAAAGCTTACTTCGCCAGCGTTATTAAACTCATCGTGTGTGAGCTGCTTTGCATTGCCGCCATTTGCATCTATTGCAAATAATTGACTAAATCCTTTTTGGCTATAACCGCCTCCGTCGGCACGGTAGTATACATCGTCTATAAATTTAGCAGGTTCGGCCCATGTAGCACCTTTAGGCTTGCCAGGTAAGTTAACAGGTGGTGCACTGCTACTTGGTACAAACATACTAAAAATAAGCTGCTGAGAGTCGGGATGCCAGGTAATTGCGCGTGGGCTGCTGGTTAGGTTACTAATTTTTGCTACAGCACCTGTTTTAAGCCACTTCATATAAATTTGGCTGCTGCCATCGCGGTTAGATATAAACGCAAGGCGTTGCCCATCTGGCGATAGTACTGGGGAGTGATCCATATGCACGCCCGAGGTAAGCGGTTGCAGTTGTTTAGTTTTATAATCAACTGACCAAATATTACTGACTTTACGGTCCGTTTTTATATCCATACGGTTACGTACAAAGTACACCGTTTTACCATCGTCTGTTATATCAATTTGATTGGCGTATTCAAGATTAAACACATCTTGTAGCTGTAATGTGTTGTCCTTTGCAAAAGCTAACTGGCTACTACCAAGTAATAAACTGCTACTTAAACTAAGTGCTAAAAGCGTCTTCATTTTTATTCCCTGTTTGGTTTTTGTATATGTAGTTATATGTCAGTAGGCAAGGGATGAAAAGCGCGATGCGGTGAAACTAAAATTTAATACCGGTTTAAGTAAAACTTGGTTATTTTAGAGTAATAAATAGCGGGCTTACTGCGTTAAATTTTTTATATGCAGCGCCATGTATTTCAGCGCTGTGTTACTTATGCTTTGTTACTGTGCTTTTTTACTCTGCTGTGTTGTTGCGCTCTTTTAAAGCGATATTAGGTTGTACATGATTGGACTAAATGGAGGTTAAAGCTGTAAAGCCCCTTTACAGCTAAGTAGTTTTTAAAGTAAACATGCGTTTTATAGCTTGAGGCTTAATAACGAGTTAAAAGCAAGGTTAGCTTGCTGATGCACACAGTGATTTAATTTCTTTAATAAGAGCTATACCGGCTGCGTTATCGCCATGCACGCACAAACTGTTGGCATTTAAGTTTAGGGTGTTCCCTGAGCGAGTGGTTACACAACCCTCGGTTAATAGCTGTTTTACTTGTGCTAAAAGTGCTGGCTTGTCGTGAACGCTGCCATCAAGGTGGCGAGATACTAAATGCCCTTCGTCTGTATATTGCCTATCAGCAAAGGCTTCTAAAATAAGATCTACACCTAAACTATTGGCGGCAAAGGTGTGTTTTGCAGAGTCTTTTGTGGCTAGTAGCATAAGCTTTAATGGTGCAGGGTAGTGCGCTATGGCAGTAATAACTGTTTGTAAAATATGATCGTTTTTCATCATGTCGTTATATAAAGCACCATGTGGCTTAACATAGCTAAGTGTTAAGCCTTGTACTTTAGCCATGCCATCAAGGGCGGCAATTTGGTAATGTAAGCAATTGGTCAGTTCTTGCGCGCTAAGCGCCATAGAGCGCCTGCCAAAGCCTTGTTGGTCGGGGTAACTTGGATGCGCACCTATTTGTACATTGTGCTGCTTTGCTAAATACAACGTATCGGCTATTACATCTGGGTCTCCACCATGAAAACCACACGCAATATTTGCCATATCAATATGAGGCATTACCTCATCATCTAACCCCATTTTCCATGCGCCAAAGCTTTCGCCTAAATCGCAATTAAGTTTCATTTTTTATCCCTTGTTATTATTATTTTATGGTCACTGGCAGTACGCCATGAGCGTGTGCATTGCCTAACAATACCTTAGCAAGCGCTGTAAACGCAGGCCCCGCAACAGCATTGTTTTTATCTGTATCTATATTATACGCATAAGAAGCAAGAACTGCATTAGCTCTGCTACCAAACTGCGCTATGTCGTAGGGGGCACGTAAACTTATAAATATTGTTTTTTTATTCACTGATGCAGCCATATCCAGCAATGATGACAGCGCTTTAGGTTGCTCAGCGGTGTTGAGTGCAAAGCGAGGGTCGTCTTTCAAATCATCCATTCCGCCAATCTCTACAGCGCTTTGATTAGGCGTAGCGTTGCCTGCAATAACAACATCTGCATTTTTAATTAAGCTACGCGCCTTTACAGGGTCAAACCCTTGTAAACTACTGCAACTATATTTAAGCGCCGCAGTACTTATAGCGCTAAGCGCTTGCTGCATGGCTATGCATTTTCGGGTATCGGGCATAATAATATGGATGTGTTGCCCTTTGCTTAAATTAAGAGGCAATGCATTATTGTTATTTTTAACCTCAGTAATAGCATTTACGGCAAGCTCAGCTTCTATTTTGCGATGTGCTTGAGAGCCAATAATATCTTTTGCTTTAGTCAAAGTGCTTAATGGGTCTAGCTGTGTGGTTAATTTAAATTTATTTTTTAAAGCGGTTATACGCGCAGCCGATTGAGCCATTTCGTCTTTACTGAGTTGTTTATTATTAACCGATGCGACTAATTCATCCATAAGTTTGTCGAGTGCGTTTAAATCAGCCGGTGTTCTGATCTCTATTGGCATAAGCGCTAGGTCAACGCCTGCTGCAAAGGTATTGATTACCGCTTGGGTTGGGGTAAAAAAGTGACTAATGCCAGCCATATCTAAAGCGTCGGTTACCACCACACCTTGATAATTTAACTCCCCTCTTAAAATGTCAGTAATTATAGTACGCGACATAGTGGCGGGTTTTATCATGCTTTTGCCATCAACACTTACAAACGTACTGTTATCGAGTTGTGGGTATTGAATATGCGCCGTCATAATCATACCTGGGTTTTGCGTGGCAATTATGTGTTTAAAGGGAGCTAAATCTTGTTGATATATGTCTTCTTTGGAGTGATTTACTTGTGGTAACCCTGTGTGGCTGTCTACGTTGGTATCGCCGTGCCCTGGGAAATGCTTTAACGATGTAATAACGCCGTTGCTCTCAAATCCTGCCACTTGTGCTGCGCCTAGCTTACTGACAAGCGCTGGGTTTTCACCAAACGAGCGCACATTAATTACCGGATTGTCGGGGTTCATGTTTACATCTACCGTAGGGGCATAGTTAACATTAATACCTAACGAATTAAGCTCTTTAGCTATAACAGTGGCAGTTTGGGTTGCGTATTGAGTGCCATACTTTTTATAAGTTGCACCAATAGACATATTACCAGTAAATGAAGTGGCTACATCGCGTGGTAAACGCGCTACTCGGCCGCCTTCTTGGTCTATCGAAATAAATAACGGCAGCTTTGAACTTGATTTACTCGCCGCAGCTTGTAATTGACTATTAAGGGTAATGGTTTGCTCAATAGATTGGGTGTTTTCAGAAAATAAAATTACACCACCAATATTATGCTTTGCAATGGCCGTTGCTAGTTCATCAGGTAGGGTAGTAACCGGTGTTCTGCATTGTTTGCTTGACCCTTGCTGACAAAAATAGCGTAAATCGAGAATTAGTTTTTGCCCCAATTGTTGTTCAAGAGACAGTGTAGGCTTAGCAAAAGAAGATTGTAATGGCATTAAACACCCAGATAAAAAAACAACAGACGAAATAAAGCATTTATTTAGCAAAACACACTCCAACGCTAAATAGATAAGTGGCAGTAGCTTATCTATTTTTGTGTACAACTGCAAAGTGCAGCTGTTTGTACACACAGGGTAAATTGTAAGGCGTGTATCATGGCTGAATACGTTTTATCTAAATGGTGAGTAGGTGTTAAATTAGCTGTACTCATTGCCACCGTTTTTAAAAACTAAAGATTAAATAGTTCATTGTTTTAATTGGCCAGTTAACTATTAAAGCCGCGCAGGGGTTAAGCTATAGGCTAGCCACGGGAGTTATTAAAGGCTAAGCACAAACACTATTTATTGCCTGCATTACTATAAAGGCTTGACATAAATAGTTAACTCTATATAGTAGGCCGCAGCTAGAAAGAAAGCATGTAATTTATAAATCTCCATTTCGTTGTTGTATAAGTAATACTTGTAGTACCGTCCTGAAGTTTTTAAGTACCATCTCATTTTTTGCTACACCCGCTCTTATGAGCATATTTTTTATTTTTATATCAGGATATTACAATGTCTAACATCGTATCAGGTACAGTTAAGTGGTTCAACGAGTCTAAAGGTTTTGGTTTCATCGAGCAAGAAAACGGTCCAGACGTTTTCGCACATTTCTCAGCAATCAAAAGCGAAGGTTTCAAAACTTTAGCTGAAGGCCAACGTGTAGAGTTCACTCTTTCACAAGGTCAAAAAGGTCCTCAAGCGGATAACATCACTCCGTTATAATTTTTACTTTTAAAGTAAAAATAAAAAAAGCGCTTAAGGCGCTTTTTTTGTGTCTAAAATTTGACTGTAAAATAGCGCCATCTATCATTTAATAATATAAATTAATGTAGTGGTGCGGTTATTCTAAAACTCTTTCCTTTTATTGCTTGTTTCTTCTTTAGCACGTTTACTTATGCAAACCATTTTAAGTTAGTTATTTATACAGATCAGTTTGCACCTTATAATTTTATAAACGAGCACGGTCAACTTGTTGGCGCTAACTACGATATAGTCAACGCACTGTGTATTAAAGCAGAAGTAGAGTGCGACTTTAAAGTCATGCCTTGGAAGCGTGCCGCAATGCTTGTGCATAAAAAGCCTTATTCAGCCATTTTTTCAATGGCGCAACATACTAACCGAATTCCTTTATTTAATTGGCTTGGCCCGTTAACTACTGCACGAACTTATTTTTATAAGTTAAAAAGCCGTCCTGATGTCACTGTAAATACCCTTAACGACACCACTCTTTATTCGTTAGGCATGGTAAGGGGAGATATATATCAATCATTGGTCAAAAAAATAGGGCTTGTAAATGGGCAAAACTTAATGACGTTTGGTGAAGAGCAACAATATATTCAGCTTTTTATAAACAATAAAATAGATCTTATTTTAGGCTCGGAGCACGTTATTTATAACCAATTAAAGCCTTATAACGTGAGCTTACTTGATGTAGAGCAACTCACTGAGCTACCTGTAAGTAACGACCTTAAAGATAATTATTTAGCGTTTAATAAAGCGGTGCCGAAGCACATAGTAGATCGCTTTCAACTTGCCTTTAAAGTGCTAAAACAAGAGCGCAGTCTCGATTCGTTCATAGCGCCATATAGTAATAATTAATCACTAAGCCCCTATTTTAAATTTCATTACTTAGCCACTAATTAACGTAACTAAGCGTTAAAACTGCGCTTAAATAAGCAAGGTTTAGCTTAGGTGCTAGGGTAGCCCTTGGGAATTTTTAAGTGTGTAAAAGGCTTTTTGTAGCGCGTTTATATAGCGCATATCGGTGTTTTTATTTGCTGCTAAATAGGCATCTACCTTGAGTTCTTCTACATTATATATGGCTTTAAATTGAGCGTCAGGGGTGGGCAAATACTGACTTATTTGATGTATTAGTTCGGGGTCATCAACAATTAAGTCTACTTTTTTGGCAACCAATAACGCATACGATTTTTGTATATCGGTGGTTAGCACAACCTCAAACCCCAAGTTGGTTAATATATCAGTAGAAAAGTCGTTACGTTGCATCGCTATTTTGTATTTTTTTGCTTCCTCAGTATTGTTAATAATTATGTCGTCACGCTCTTTAAGCGCAACAAAAGCAAGCTCAAAATGCGAAACTGGGCCTATCCAATGAAAGTTGTTTTCTCGCCCTTTTGTGCGCGCTATGGTGTAAATAAAGGTGTTTTGGATAGTGCTGGCAAGTCTAAATGCTCGCGCCCATGGGTACATTTGTATATCGGGCGTTAGGTTAGCCTTTGCAAAAATAGCCCTTATAAACTCAGTGCCTTTGCCTGTCACTTTTCCATCAACAAGTATTTGATCGGGCGGCGAGAGTTCCGTGACAACTAAAAGAGGGTCTGAGCTTGCGTAGCTATTAAAAAAAACAAACAACAATACTAATAAAAGTTTACGCATTTATATAAATCGACTTATCAACAGCGGCTATTTTATGAGTGTGCTTAAAGGTAGAACATCAATAAAACAGTAGGTTACATTAGGATAAACCTAAGTGTGGCCTAAAATTTATAATTTACCACTTTTCAATAATACAAATTTATCGCAAAAATATAAAAAGCCAAGCGCGTATATGTACTTAAAGGTAAGAAAGAGAAAGTTGTTTTTAAAAGGAAGAATATATTTACAAGGGCCCTAAAACGATAAAAGGGCCTTGCGGCCCTTGGTGAAGTATCGTTCAAGTCAGATAGTGCTTTAACCCCTTAAAGTACTATCTTCTTGTTTTGCAACACCGGTGTTCATCTCATTAAGTTTCTAAGCTAGCGAGAGGAAAAACCCAGCAATTGCTGCGCTCATAAGGTTAGCCATAGATCCTGCTAACACTGCTCTGAGCCCTAAGCGTGCGATATCCTTTCGCCGACTAGGCGCCATACCGCCTAATCCACCTAGTAAAATAGCTATCGACGATAGATTAGCAAACCCACATAACGCAAATGTTACAATTGCTTGAGTGTGCGCACTTAACGTATCGCGATAATTTATAAAGTCTAAGTAAGCAACAAACTCATTTACTACTAACTTTTGACCAATAAAACTACCAGCTATGATTGCCTCATCCCACGGTACGCCAAGTAACCATGCAACAGGAGCAAATACATAACCTAAAATTTCTTGTAGCGTTAAAGTAGGGTAATCAAACCACCCACCAATACCGCCTAGTAAACCGTTTAATAACGCTATTAATGCTACGAAAGCTAATAGCATTGCGCCCACATTTAGCGCTAAATGCATGCCGTTAGCTGCGCCTGATGCTGCTGCATCAATAACATTAACTGGCTTGTCTTCATCGGTGTCTAAATCAGCAAGCGTATCTTTAGGTGTTTCGGTCTCTGGCACAATCATTTTGGCCATTAAAAACCCACCTGGTGCAGCCATAAAGCTAGCGGCAATTAAATACTTAAGCTCTACACCAATAATTACGTAACCTGCCATTACAGAGCCTGCTACCGTGGCTAAGCCACCTACCATTACTGCAAACAACTCAGACTTAGTCATGGTTGCTATAAACGGCTTAACAATTAAGGGTGCTTCAGTTTGGCCTACAAATATATTAGCCGTTGCTGAGAGCGATTCTGTGCGCGAGGTTTTCAATAGTTTTTGTAAACCGCCGCCCAGAATTTTAATTATCCAATCCATAATGCCAATGTGGTAAAGCACAGCAACAAGTGCTGAGAAAAACACAATGACCGGTAAAACTTGAATAGCAAAAATAAAACCGAGTGTATCTTGCGAAGCAAGTGGGCCAAATAAAAACCCAATCCCGTCGTTTGCAAAGCTAATTACCGAAGAGACGGCACTAGACATACTTGCTAACACATTTTTTCCTGCTTCAAAAAACAGTACAAACCCACCAATAACTACTTGCATAGCAAAGGCTATCGCTACGGTGCGTAAGTTTATTGCTTTACGATTAGTCGAAGCCGCAAAAGCAATACTTAGTAGTACAAACATGCCTACTAAGCTCATAAATGTTGTCATACAGATGTTTCCCGTTATTATTCTTGTAGTAAATACTTAATTTTACTTTTAATAATATCAATCGCAACGCGGTTCATTCCGCCTCGAGTCACAACCAAATCAGCGTTATGCTTTGAAGGCTCAATAAATTGATAAAACATCGGTCTAACAGTTGCTTGATATTGCTCAACAACAGATTGTAATGTTCTGCCTCTTTTTTCCATGTCTCGTTGCATACGACGCATTAAGCAAATATCAAGGGGTGTATCTATAAATACCTTAATATCAAATTCTTTATTAAGTGCTTTATCACTTAATAATAAAATACCTTCTACTATTAAAATTTTAGCTGCAGCAACGCGACGAGTTTCATCGCTTCGTGTGTGTTGTGCATAATCATAAGTAGGTACTTCGACAGAGTTACCACTACGAAGTTGAGTTAAATGTTCAAGCATTAACTCATGTTCAAATGCATCAGGATGGTCGTAGTTAGTTTGCGTACGGTGTTCCATAGGCAAATGCGACTGATCCTTGTAATAAGCATCTTCTTCAATAATGGCGATAGCGCCTGGTTCAAGCTCATTAACCAACTCATTGTAAATAGTTTGGCTAAAAAGAGATTTGCCCGACGCTGATGCGCCAGCAATAGCTATAATAGTTCGTGTCACTAAAGTTCTCACCCACACAGAAAGGAAAAGTTGTTTGGTTGATCACAATAGCAAAAAAGACACGAATAATCTCTTTTGCTTTGCTTAAGAACGCAAATTTATAATGTTTAGCTTTTATGAAACAGGACTTATGTCCTGTACGGAAAATTCGATCAGCGGATAAAGTAACCACCTAGAAGCAAAGTGAGGTCAACATGGCAAGAGCAATCATCTTAATGGCAGACAGCCTAGGTATAGGCGCAGCACCCGATGCAGACAAATTTGGTGATGTTGGAGCAAATACACTCGCCCACTTATTAAAAGCATACCACGACGAAACGGGTAAAGCGTTATCGTTACCTAATTTATCTAAATTAGGTTTAATCGATGCCTGTGAAGCCGCGGGCGGTGAAACGTGTTTAGTTTCTGATCGTCAAGCATCGCAAGGTGCATGGGGTTATGCAAAAGAGCTTTCAAGCGGTAAAGATACGCCATCAGGGCACTGGGAAATGGCCGGCGTACCTGTGTTATTTGATTGGGGCTACTTCCCTAAAACACAGCCGAGTTTTCCACAAGAATTTGTAGACGAATTTATAGCCGCTACTGGTATACCTGGCATTTTAGGCAACTGCCATGCATCAGGCACTACCATATTAGAGCAGCTAGGCGAAGAGCATGTAAAATCAGGCAAACCAATTTGTTACACCTCTGCAGATAGCGTGTTTCAAATTGCCGCACACGAAGAGTCTTTTGGCCTTGAGCGCCTTTACGAAGTGTGTGAAATTGCCCGCGAATTACTTGATAAACTAAATATAGGCCGTGTTATTGCTAGGCCATTTTTAGGCACAAGCAACGCAGATTTTGCCCGTACTGGTAATCGTCGCGATTATTCAGTATTGCCGCCAGCACCGACCCTATTAGATGTGCTATCTAAACACGGTGGTGAAGTAATAAGCATTGGTAAAATTGCAGATATATATGCACACCAAGGCATTACCCAAAAACACAAAGCCCCAGGGCTGATGAATTTGCTTGAAAAAAGCAGCGAAGTATTAGCAAGTGCGCCAGATAACAGCTTAATTTTTACCAATTTAGTTGATTTTGACGAAAAGTTTGGCCACCGTCGCAACCCAGTTGGTTATGCAAAAGCGTTAAAAGAATTTGACGATTACTTACCAACTATACTAAACCAATTAAATGCAGATGACGTGTTAATGATCACTGCAGATCACGGCTGTGACCCAACCTTTCCAGGTTCAGAGCACACCCGCGAATATGTACCAGTTATAGCTTATCAACCGGGCATGCAAAATACCCCGCTTGGCGAGCGCAATAGCTTTGCAGATATAGGCCAAACCCTTGCACAGTGGTTTAACTTACCTGCACTTGAATACGGTGACGGCTTTTTAAATAAGCTAAACGCGCCTAAATAAAAAGGAAAACAATTAATGAGTACTCCGCATATTAGTGCAAACGTTGGTGACTTCGCTGAAACAGTATTAATGCCGGGCGATCCGCTTCGTGCACAATACATTGCTGAAAACTTTTTAGATGATGCAGTACAAGTAACAGGCGTACGTAACATGTACGGCTTTACAGGCACATACAAAGGTAAACCTGTAAGTATTATGGGTTCGGGCATGGGCATACCATCTATGTCTATTTATGCGCGTGAGTTAATTGTAAGCTTTGGCGTTAAAAATATTATTCGTATTGGTACCTGTGGTGGTATTGGTACAGATATTAAAATTCGCGACGTAATTTTTGCACAAGGCGCAAGCACCGACTCAAACGTAAACCGTGCACGCGTTCGTGGTTACGATTTTTCAGCAATTGCTAACTTTGACCTACTTTTAAACGGTGTTAACGCCGCTAAAGACCTAGGCATTAAAGCAAAAGTAGGTAACGTATTTACTACCGATACCTTCTACCAAGCTGACGACACATTCTACAAAGACCTAGATAAACTAGGTGTACTAGCTGTAGATATGGAAACAGCAGGTTTATATGGTGTAGCTGCAGAGTATGGTGCTAACGCAATGGCACTATTTACCGTAAGTGACCACGTGATCACCGGTGAAGCAACACCTGCAGATGAGCGCCAAAGCACATTTAACGAAATGGTTAAAATTGCTTTAGAGTCTATTTAATAAACGCAATTTTATTAAATTAGCAAACAGTTCCTTGGTAACGTATTCACTAAGTTTTGGAGACACGCCCAAAGTGAAGTGAGACTAAACCCCCAAAGCCGCATTTTATGCGGCTTTTTTTATGCCTATAAAAGCGCTACTTTTAAAGCGCCAGCAAGCTGCACGTCTGCACAGCACGAGCTAACCGCGTAGCTGGAGTTCACCTCGCGTTTGGTATTAATTTCTTCGTGGTATAAAGCCGCTGCTACTCATTAACTCCACCATAAAGTACACAGAGGCGCTTTGCGCTACATATAGAAAACACGGGTTTGGTTCATCACTTCTCATTATCTTCTCGGTGTTCTCAGTGGTGACATAATCACTTTTAAACAAAAGCAATGCACGTCTACAGGAGGTAGCTCCGACGTTAACTTGACTTGTAGACGTCGAGGCAAGCTCACTGAACTCGATGTGATAAATGATTAGCTATCATTTATCACATCGAAGTCAGTGAGCTTGCCTTTGCGCCTAGTATTTAATACTGCTCCGTAGATAAAGCCCTGACTTTCTATTCTCACAAACTGAATGGTATCCAAGCACACTTTTATTTAAGTAGATGCTGTATGTACAAGGGGAGTAAGTAGAGATGATGTTTATCGGCATTGATATTAGTAAAGAGAAAATTGATTTATCGTGGTTGAGAGACCAGCTTACAAACAAGATTAAAACAAAAGTCTTTAAAAACAAGCATCAAGACTTTGAGAGAATAGAAAAGTGGCTTTTAAATACAACTAAAAGCGTTGCTAGTGAGCTCGTTATCACCCTCGAACCAACGGGTGTTTATCATGAAGCACTGATGTATTTTTTACATGAGCAAGGCTTTAATATTATTTTAGCGAATACAGGCAAAGCGAAAAAGTATGCTGACGCGTTAAACATAATTCATAAAACAGACAAATCTGATGCAACGATGCTTGCCCACTACGGCTGTGCAAAGCACGCAGTCGTTGATTATTGGCAACCTGAAGCGTTAGAAGTTAGAGAGCTTAAAGCCCTTATCCGTCGTTTAGATGCGCTTGAGAGTAACCGGCAACGAGAAGCTAACCGATTAGAAGCAAGTGAATTCAGCAACGTTTCAGCACGTGTTCGCCAATCGATAAAAGTGACTATCGCATTTTTAGATGACGAAATTAAACAGCTTAAATCTGACATTGATGATCACATAGATAATGAGCCTGGTTTAAAAAGAAACAGGAAACTACTAGAGTCTATACCTGGCATTGGGCATGTATTATCGAGAGAGCTGACATATTTGTTTGCGGCTAAAAAGTTTAATAAAGCCAAAGAAGCAGCAGCTTATTGTGGATTAATCCCACGGCACAATGAATCGGGTAAATTAAAAGGGCGAACAACAATCAGTAAACTTGGGCCAGCCAGAATTCGCTGTAAACTCTACATGGCAGCCATTGTCGCTGGGCAATGGAATAAAAGAATAAAACGACACAAGTTAACATTAATAAATAACGGTAAAACACCGATGCAAGCTGTATGTGCGAATATGAGAAAGCTCATTCATATATGTTTTGGTGTAATAAAAAACCAAGAAGAGTTTAAGCTCCAAGAAAGTTAAGTACGACCTTGAAGCTTAAAATGAGAGATGGTATCTACTGGGGAAGGCTCAGCTTAGGTGTTAATGTTGATATTGTAAACGTAGAGCTTGCTCAGAGTTGATTTGCACTACTACCATTTGCCTGAGCATCTTCACTTTTTCAATGATTGCATTGTAAGCATCACAACAAATTTATATCGTATAAGCCCACTAATAGTAAAAAGTATCGCTTCAGGTCTGTCACAGTCATGCCTAACACTCGCTGAAGCGTAACAATAAAACTTTGCAGCTTCTAATATACGTTTGTAGGAGGAAAGAAGAGGGGATACAAGCAACTAAGCTAATAGATACTTATTGACAGTAAGGAATTTGAGCAACCTATAAAAAATTATCCAAGAAGTTCTTTGATAGACCATTTGATTCTAGGTATTATTAATAATCTTTATAAATTTACAAGCAGCAGGGGGCTGTGGGTTAAAATTATACCCCAAATAACCACTAAGCTCATGATGGTGTCCCTTTGTAAGAATGGGAAAATAATTTATAGGTATTTAGTCCCCACGGTTTTACTATTATGCCGTTAACTGCAATGGATAAATTAGCTAGTAGTTAGTATAGGGAACAATAGCTTTTATTCGTAAGTTTTCAGTTTAGTTGCTTACTTTATTGGGTGGCTGTACCGAAATTAAAGTTAATAAGAATAAATATAAAATAATTTTTATTCTTATTAAGCTAATCATTTTTTACTGATTGCTAGCAATAAATTAAAAACTATCGCTATTTTAGCAATGTTTTATTGCTTCAACGGTTAAAAATTAGTATTATTTTTAATCGTTAAAGGTTTAAATAACAAACTTAATATAAAAATATTAATTAGTTCATACAAAAATAATTAATTTGGCTTTGTGCAAATAATTAAGTGAATTGATTAAATACATGGATGATTTATAGGAATTATTATGCATAGTATAGGGGTCGTAATACCATTTTATCAACGAGATAAAGGAATATTGTTAAAATCTCTCAAGTCTATAATTGAGCAAGAAAGTTTAAGTAAAATAACTTACTATGTTGTTATTGTTGATGATTGTTCTCCTCTTTCACTTTCTGAAGAATTGGCACTCCTGCCTACTTTACCAAAAAATATACATTTAATTAGCCTTTACCACAAAACTAATTCTGGACCAGCTATAGCTAGAAATACAGCATTAAAATATATTCAAACTAAGCTTTGCAATATAGTTGATTATGTTGCATTTTTAGACTCGGATGATCAATGGGGTGTAAGCCATAGCACTTTAGCATTAGAGGCCTTCGACTTAGGTGCTAGCTTTTATTTTGGCAATACAGATCGAGATGGCTTCTATGATTCTAATTGGAATACTGATATTCCTGAAATGGAGCGCGATTTAAGCCACTTTTTAGTAGGCGAGTCTAAATTTTTAATAGATTCACCTGTTATTATCCAGTCAATGTACAATAAATATTTATCGCAAACATCGACAGTTATGTACAGGCTGAGTAAATTTCCTGAGGTATTATTTTGCGACCAACTAAGGTTTGCAGGTGAAGATGAACTAATGTGGCTATTGTTGTGTTCTAATGCTGATAAAGTTGCGTACTACCCTTGTGACATCACAAAATGCGGCAAGGGTGTAAATATGTTTTTTTCGAACATAAGCTGGGACCTTGTAGGTTCATGTAACATTATGGGAAGTAAAGCTCTGGCAACAGCGATGATTTTAGAGAATATTCCATTAGATTCAGAGCAAAGAAAAATTTTAAAGAAAACTTTCAACTCTCATTGCTATGTTTATTTTAAATTAATGGTAAAACATATGCTAAAATTTCGTGAGATAGACTTCAAAAATACTCTTCTATTAGTTAAATATTTAGTAAGTAAAGATCTTTCTAGCCTAGGCGAGCATATAAACGTAGAAGTTGAGTTGTCTACAAAATAGTCTTTATAAACTCTATTTATCACTTCTTTTTTTGCTTTTTATATTAATAAAAGTAATTTTAATTTTATTGTTTAAGTGAGTATAAATTAATTTATATAATGTTTATTTAGTTTATATAGTGCTTGTAGTGATTATTTAAGTTTTACACTTTTCAGGAGTTAGAGTTATAATTTAACAGCGTATGGCCCCTCTCATTCTATAATAACTCGATTCTTATTGTCTTCTCCAAAATCGTATTACGAACAGAACCAAATATTTTAAGTCTTTAAGCGTTTAAATTTTATATTCACCTAATGTTTAATGCATTAGAGAAATATTAATCCTAATCTATTGTTTATAGTTAAAGCTAAATAAGTTTACAGAAATTTACTTCGTTTAATTAAAGTTTAATAAGAATTATGTAACCCCTAGGTAAAAGCGTTGCTTTTAAAATGCCAGCAAGCTGTATAGAGTTGGGTTAGCTTTAAGATTAATGTAAACATTGCAGATGCCTAGGTTGCTGAGGGTTGATGCGTATTTTCTCATTAATTTAACCACAGAAAGCATTCTGCGCTACGCAGAGAAACATGGGGGCTGGTTATATTACTTCTTATGGTTTCTCGGTGGTGACATAACCACTTTTAAGACGTGTTTAGAGAATAGGGTTTATCGTGTAGCAGCGAGTTTACCTCGCGTATGGTATTAAATTTTTTCGCGGCATAAAGCCGCTGCTACTCATTGATTACACCACAGAGGACACAGAGGAAACAATGGGGGGCATTTTTCCTGTTCTTTTCCTTCACTCCTCGGTGGTGACATAATCACTTTTAAACAAAAGCAATGCGCGCATTCAAAGCATGAGTTAACCGCGTAGCTGGAGTTCACCTCGCGTTTGGTATTAATTTTTTTCGCGGCATAAAGCCGCTGCTACTCATGAATTCCACTACAAAGTACACAGAGGCGCTTAGCGCTACACAGAAGAAACAATGGGGGGTGGTAACATTTCTCCTGCTCTTCTCCTTCACTTCTCTGTGGTAACAAAATCACTCATGAACGAAAACAACGCGCGTCTACAAAGCACGAGCTAACCGCGTAGCTGGAGTTCACCTCGCGTTTGGTATTAATTTTTCGCGGCATAAAGCCGCTGCTACTCATTAATTGCACCGCAGAGGGCACAGAGACACAAAGGAAACAATGGGGGTTGGTAAGTCATTTCTCCTTCACTCCTCTGTGGTGAAAAAAATCACTTATGAACGAAAACAACGCGCGTCTGCACAGCATGAGCTAACCACGTAGCTAGGGTTAACCTCGCGTTTGGTATTAATCTTTTTCGCGGCATAAAGCCGCTGCTACTCATCTTTTTTAAACAAACCAATGTTACCCAAAGTAAAAGCACTACGTTTAAAAAGTAGCTACACCCAGTGTCACTCTTACTAAGTTAATGCTAGTGTATAAATTACAACCATTTATTGTTTTTGTTGTTTAACCGTTAAGCTATGGAGTTGACTATGTCTAACTGGGTAGATGCAACCGTAAAAAAAGTAACATGGTGGAGCGATACACTTTTCAGCCTGGTAGTAAACGCAAGCGTAGAGCCATTTAAAGCAGGGCAGTTTACTAAGCTCTCGATTATGGAGGGCGATAAACGTATTGCTCGGGCATACTCTTATGTAAACGCGCCTAATAACCCCGATTTAGAATTTTACCTTATCAATGTAGAGGGCGGCTTATTATCGCCTAGGTTGGCGCAATTAAAACCAGGCGACACTGTATTAATAGAGCAACGTGCCACGGGCTTTTTTACCTTAGACGAAATACCGCCAAGCGAGCAGTTATGGATGCTAAGTACAGGCACTGCAATAGGGCCGTTTTTATCTATTTTGCAGCAACAAGAGGTATGGCAAAAATACACACAGATTAATTTAGTGCACGGCGTACGTTTTAATGCCGATTTAAGCTATCAAAATCTAATACACACCCTAATAAACGCACACCCTACACAACTTAACTACATTCCGGTTGTAAGCCGTGAGGAGTCACAGCAAGGCCTAAAAGGGCGTATAACTACAGCAATTCAAAACGGCGAGCTATTTAGTAAAGCCTCTAAAACCCCAAGCCCGAGTAATGCGCAATTTATGATTTGCGGTAACCCACAAATGGTAAAAGACACCACACAGTTACTTTTAGACAAAAACTTTAAACGAAATCGTCGCAGAGACCCAGGGCACATAACGGTTGAGCAGTATTGGTAAAGTGTATAACAATCATTTAATTGCTACCCGAAAACGCTCAAATTTGTTATGTTGCAGCATTAACAGCGTTATATGTTCATATTAGGAAAGTTATGAAATCGTTATCTATTATTTTTGCCTCGCTTATTGCCACTGTTGCCCTGATCAGTTATGCAGCAGAGCAAACCGAAGAGACTCAAGAAGAGCAAAAAAGTACCGAGCAAGCGTCAAGCTCTACTCAAGCCAGCAATTCACCAACAAAAGCAAAAGATGAAAAGTTAAACACGCTTGAGTACCAAGCCCCAGAGCTTAAAACGCCAACAGTAGATACTACTAAACCTGACGACTCAAAAGTACTGGGTAGCGAAACCCCCAAACCGGTAGAAAAACCAAAAAACAAAGTAGAAAAAGCAGCAGCTGTGGCCGAGGCAGAAAAAGCGGTAACGCAAGCCAAAGAGGCATTAACCGCTAAGCAGCAAGCTAAAGCTAAGCAATCTCGCGAGTCGCTTGCTGTTGTAGAGCAACTAGTAGAAGCCTATAACGCACGTAATATTGAACAATTTATTCGTATGTACGATGAAGATGTAGAGTTTTATATTTTTCCTAATGAGCTATTATTTAAAGGAAAAGAAAAACTAATAGCCCGTTATGGCTTAATGTTTAAAAAATTAAAGTGCATTAATAGCTCGCCAATAAAGCGTATTGTGCACGGCGACATAGTAATAGACCACGAACTATCAGAAACCTGTTCAACAGACGAAAACGTGGTAGATAAACGCTCTGAGTTAGTATCGAGCTACCAAATAAAAGACGGAAAAATAATCCGCGTATTATTTTTTAGATAATTATAAAAGGCATACTATGCAGTTAGCAGACGACAAAAAAATTCGCTTAATGTATCGCGTTGAGCCAGGGTGTTTAGGGCCGCAGGGCGCAGATCACATAGAAGACTTTTGTCGTTATGCTAATAAGCATATTAAATCACCTTATTACGGGCAATTTTTGTTTTTACCACGTTTTGATAAACAAAAAGATGAGCGTCAATACAGCGTAAAAAACCGCAACCTATCGCGAGTGCAAGCCAAGGCCTATTTAAACCATTTTGAAATTGATATAGATACCTTCGAAGAGCAACTCGACGAACTCCTCACCAAGGCCATCGATTTATACTTTAAACGATAATTATAAACGCCTGGATACAAGTTTTACCCTGTAGCTAATTTTGCCTGTAGACGCCTAGTTTGCTCAGGGAGGTGCGTATCTTCTCATTAATTGCCCCACAGAGGGCATTTCGCGCTAAACAGAGAAAACAGGCATTGGTGAGTTACTTCTTTGTGGTGAGATAATCACTTTTAAGACGTGTCTACAGAATAGGGTTTATCGTGTAGCAGCGAGTTTACCTTGCGTTTTATATTAAACTTTTTCGCGGCATAAAGCCGCTGCTACTCATTAATTGCACCACAGAGGGCACAGAGGCGCTTCGCGCTACACAGAGAAAACACAGGTATTGGTGATTTATTTCTTCAGTTTTTCTCCTGCTCTCCTCCTTCACTTCTCGGTGGTGACATAATCACTTTTAAACGAAAGCATGAGCTAACTACGTAGCAGCGAGTTTACCTCGCGTTTTATATTGAATTTTTTCGCGGCATAAAGCCGCTGCTACTGCTATTGTGGGCTTCGCACTTTACGCCAATAACGCGCCTACAAAACTCTAGCTACCCGCTACTATGGTATTAAAGCTGTCGTTGTCGTGTAGGCTGGCAAATGCACTTTCGTGTAGTAGCTCATTACGTAAGTTTGGCGAGTATTCAAGGGCCATTTTTATATCGGCTAATGCATCGGCATGTTTGTGTGTAAGTGCATACGCACACGCACGCTGCCAGTAGGCATAGCCGTAGTCGCTATCTATATCAATGGCTTGGTTACATAACTCAATGGCTTTGGCGGTTTCGTTTAGCTCTAATAATGCATCGGCTTTGTAGGCAATGGCTTCTACATCTTCTGGCTTACGTTTTAAAATTTCGTCAAATATTTCTATTTTGTTTGCAAAGTCGCTTTCTAGGTTTGCGCGCATCCATAACGAGTGCACCTCGTTAGTGACCGATATACGCTCTTGGTTACTGAGTATTTCTTCTGAGCGTACACGCAGTTTTTCTTCAAGAATTTTTAAGCGATCTTCGTACTCGTCAGTGATCACACTGACACGCGTATTTACTATGTCTTCTACTTTATTTTTAACATCGCGCAGCGAGTTCCAGCCTACTAAAACCAAAATAGAGGCCGTAGCAGTAATAATAAAAAACACGTTATTAATAGTGTCGGTGGTGTAAATAAGCGCTCTGTCGGCGGTGTCTAACTGGGCGTGTGTAACTTGTTTTGTCACATCTTCGCGTAATTGTTGTTGGTCTTGGCGAACGGCTTTTAACTCATCAAGAATATAGCGTTCTAAAAGCGGTTTATACATGGGCTCATTTAATTGCGCTAACGCTTGTTGCTGTTGCTCTTCTGTTGGTGCAGCAGATTCTTGGGCATTAACAGTATTTAAAAGCGAAACAAAACAAACAAATAGAATAGTTATATAAAAACGCATGGGTACGCCTAGTTAATTATTAGTGACTAATCGCACTTTAACATGCAAGGCTTATTGGCACTAGGGCGTGTTGGCTTTGAACATTAAACAAGTTAACAAAATCATACAACTGTTCACACAGCCCCAAATGATTCTAAATTTTAGGCAAAAAAAAGCCAGCCCAATGTGGGCTGGCAAAACTGCTTAAAACAACAATAAATTGTCGCAGGGAAATAACAGGAGTGAGTGGTCATAATAATCAAGTTAATCTGAACATTTACTTAATTATTCAAAATAGATTTCAATAAGTTATAAAGTAAAGGTGCATTGGGCTTAGTAATGCACCTTTATAAACAACTTTAATTTCATGGTGAAGGGGGGTATTCCAATGTGCGCTTAATTAAAAGCCACTTTCAAACCCTTCACATACCATTACGCGTTATCTATTTAATCCGATCACACTAATTGCGGTGTTTAAACTGTATTTATTAAACCAATGGTTTCAATCGATTTAATTCAAGTTAATACGCTGGCGAATGTAATATTAGGTGTCTATATTGTTTGAGCAGTAAATAAAAATTATGCACAAAATTAATAAACCTTAGCGTGCTACTTTAAATGTAAGCGCTGGGGCTTGAGTAAAATAGTTAAACTCTTCATTTAAAGTAAGGAGCTGAAAATGAGCAGCACTAAATCGGGTCAATGTCCCGTAATGCACGGTAGTAACTCAGTTATTTCTAAAGTAAACACAGATTGGTGGCCAAATACTCTAAATTTAGACATTCTTCATCAGCACGACACAAAATCAAACCCCTACGGCACAGACTTTGACTACGCCGAAGCATTCAAATCTCTCGATTTAGACGCAGTAAAAGCAGACCTAAAAACCTTTATGACCGATAGCCAAGATTGGTGGCCAGCCGATTGGGGTCATTACGGCGGCTTAATGATCCGCATGGCATGGCACTCTGCGGGTACGTACCGATTATCAGACGGCCGTGGTGGCGCAAGCACCGGTAACCAGCGTTTTTCGCCGCTAAATTCGTGGCCAGACAACGCAAGCCTAGACAAAGCGCGCCGCCTATTATGGCCAATCAAGAAAAAATACGGTAACAAACTATCGTGGGCCGACCTATTTATTTTAGCCGGTAACATGGCATACGAATCAATGGGCTTAAAAATTTATGGCTTTGCCGGTGGCCGTGAAGACATTTGGCATCCAGAAAAAGACATTTACTGGGGCGCAGAAAAAGAATGGCTAGCACCGAGTGATGAGCGTTACGACAACGTAGAAAAACCCGACACCATGGAAAACCCATTGGCTGCGGTACAAATGGGCTTAATTTACGTAAACCCAGAAGGCGTAAATGGGATACCCGATCCGCAAAAAACCGCGCAGCACGTACGTGAAACATTTGCTCGTATGGCAATGAACGACGAAGAAACCGCAGCGCTTACTGTGGGCGGTCACACGGTAGGTAAAACCCACGGTAACGGTAAAGCTGAGCACTTAGGCCCAGAGCCAGAAGCGGCCGACGTACACGAGCAAGGCCTAGGCTGGAACAGCACTAAAGAAGGCGGCTTTGGTCGCAATACTGTAACGTCGGGCCTAGAAGGTGCGTGGACTACCCATCCAACAAAATGGGATAACGGCTACTGCCACTTACTATTAAACTACGAGTGGGAACTAACTAAAAGCCCAGCAGGCGCGCACCAATGGGAGCCTGTAAATATTAAAGAAGAAGATAAGCCGGTAGATGTAGAAGACCCATCAATTCGTTTAAACCCAATGATGACCGACGCCGATATGGCCATGAAGGTAGACCCAATCTACCGTAAAATTATTGAACGTTTTAACAACGACTTTGAGTATTTTTCTGATGTGTTTGCCCGCGCCTGGTTTAAACTTACGCACCGCGACTTAGGTCCTAAAGCGTGTTACTTAGGTAAAGATGTACCAAGCGAAGACCTAATTTGGCAAGACCCAATTCCAGCGGTTGACTACACCCTATCTGATGATGAAATTAGCGAGCTAAAAGCACAAATTCTTGATTGTGGCGTAAGCGCAACTGATTTAATTACTACAGCGTGGGATAGCGCACGTACGTACCGTGGCTCAGACCGCCGTGGTGGTGCAAATGGCGCGCGTATTCGCTTAGCTCCGCAAAAAGATTGGCAAGGTAATGAGCCAGAGCGCCTAGCAAGCGTACTTAGCGCCCTTGAAAAATTTAAAGCAGGTTTAGCTAAGCCTATCAGTATTGCCGATTTAATCGTATTAGGTGGCACAGCTGCTGTAGAGCAAGCTGCAAAACAAGCTGGTGTTGATGTAACAGTACCGTTTGCGCCAGGGCGCGGCGATGCAACCGACGAAATGACCGATGCCGAGTCGTTCGAACCGTTAGAGCCAGTACACGACGGCTTTAGAAACTACCTTAAAGGCGATTTTAGCGTATCGCCAGAAGAGCTACTTTTAGAGCGTAGCCAGTTAATGGGCCTAACAGCACCAGAAATGACCGTACTGTTTGGCGGAATGCGCGTGTTAGGCACAAACTACGCAGGCAGCAAACACGGCGTATTTACCGACAACGTAGGTGCGCTTTCTACCGACTTTTTTGTAAACTTAACCGACATGGCCAATAACTGGAAACCGTCTGAGCCAGGTGTTTACAACATTGTTGAACGCAAAACAGGCACCATAAAATGGACCGCAACACGTATAGATTTAGTGTTTGGTTCAAACTCTATATTACGTGCACTAAGCGAATTTTACGCACAAGACGACAACAACGAACGTTTTGTAAATGATTTCGTAAATGCATGGGTAAAAGTAATGAACGCCGACAGATTTGATCTTAAATAAATCAAAATTATAGGCACAAAGGGGAGCAATATAGCTCCCCTTTTTTATTATCTAAATTTTAGTTCGTGGCCTGTAGGCACAGAGCTTAGCTTCGGCGTTAGTTTGTCTTGTAGACGTAGAGCTTGCTCACGTTAGAAGCGTAGCTTCTCATGGTTTTAGCAAAGGGGCTTACACTTAGGTAAAAGCGCTGCTTTTAAACGCCAGCAAGCTGTGCGTCTACAGAGTAAGGTTTAGCTCCGGCGTTAATTTGACTTGTAGACGTTGAGCTTGCTCACGTTAGAAGCGTAGCTTCTCATGGCTTTGGCAAAGGGGTTTACACTTAGGTAAAAGCGCTGCTTTTAAAACGCCAGCAAGCTGCGCGTCTACAGACTAGGGCTAAGCTCCGGCGTTGGTACACGATGCTTGTTCACGAAAAATAAAAATAATACCCTCAACCCCCGCCGTTCAAATATATACAATCCCAGCTCTTAATGGGTTTGCAACAATATAACGAGCCTGAATTATTAAATCTCTTTCATTGCGGATTTGATGATCAAAATAATTTTGTTGCCAAATTGGACCTTTATCACCACTAAGCGCATTAATCTTCACGGTTGTTAAGCTTTTAAACTGCCTAACTACCTCAGATAGTGAGAGCGCCTTAACTTGAAAAAGCCAATGAAGGTGATCTGGCATTACGGTATAGCAAATAGTATTAACATTTTTTTGCATATAAAAGATCGCGCGAGCGGCCATACAGGCATTCTCAAAGTTTTCAAATAAATCGGCTCTTTGCACGCAGCATATGGTGACTGAATAATATTTATTTGCAGACGAGCAGCGACCTTTTAATAGTTTTGTTGAAGAAACCATGAGAGCCATTTCTTAATATATTTTAATAAATATAGGAAAACCTGTTTATTACACAAGGCAAGTTTTTAAAACAGTAGTTAATCTGACTTGTAGACGTTGAGCTTGCTCACGTTAGAAGCGTAGCTTCTAATGGCTTTAGCGAAGGGGTTTAACATCAGGGTAAAAGCGTTGCTTTTAAACGCCAGCAAGCTGTGCGTCTACAAGGTAGAGGTTAGCTCCGGCGTTAGTTTGACTTGTAGACGTTGAGCTTGCTCACGTTAGAAACGTAGCTTCTCATGGCCTTAGCAAAGGTGGTTACACTTATGTAAAAGCGCTGCTTTTAAACGCCAACAAGCTGCGCGTCTACAGGATTGGGCTTAGCTCTGGCGTTAATTTGACTTGTAGACGTTGAGCTTGCTCACGTTAGAAGCGCAGCTTCTCATGGCTTTAGCAAAGGTTGTTACACTTAGGTAAAAGCGTTGCTTTTAAGACGCCAGCAAGCTGTGCGTCTACAGGATTGGGCTTAGCTCCGGCGTTAGTTTGACTTGTAGTCGTTGAGCTTGCTCACGTTAGAAGCGCAGCTTCTCATGGCCTTAGCAAAGGTGGTAACACTTAGGTAAAAGCGTTGCTTTTAAACGCCAGCAAGCTGTGCGTCTACAAGGTAGAGGTTAGCTCCGGCGTTAATTTGTCTTGTAGATACCATCTCTCATTTTAAGTTCCAAGAAAGTTAAATACGACCTTGAAGCTTAAAATGAGAGATACAAGACGTAGAGCTTGCTCACGTTAGAAGCGTAGCTTCTCATGGTTTTAGCCGAGGGGTTTACACTTAGGTAAAAGCGCTGCTTTTAAAACGCCAGCAAGCTGCGCGTCTACAGAGCAGAGTTTAGCTTCTTATGGCTAAAACAATGCGCACCCACCTATTCAAACACCCACAAAAAAAGGCGCTAAACAGCACCTTTTTAAAATGGTTTAGGCTCTATTTTTAGTTTTTGAAACCTAAAAACTTAAACCTAATAACTTAAACCTAAAACAAACGCGATATAAAATCGCTGCTACAACTTAAGCGATCTTTTTCTCTTCTATGCTTGCTAGGTATTCGTCAAACGTACCCTGAAAATCAATGACCTGCTTGTCTTTAATATCAATAATACGTGTTGCTAAAGACGATACAAACTCGCGGTCGTGGCTTACAAAAATAAGCGTACCCGCAAAGTCTTTAAGTGCATTATTTAGCGCTTCAATGGCTTCCATATCCATGTGGTTGGTTGGCTCGTCCATTACAAGTACGTTTACGTCTTGCATCATTAGCTTACCAAACAACAAACGGTTTTTTTCACCACCAGAACAGTTACGCGCTTTTTTGTTTGAATCGTCGGCGGTAAACAACAAACGCCCTAACATGCCGCGAACCATTAAATCGTTATGCTTGGCTGTACGCCATTGCGACATCCAATCAAATAAGGTTAAATCGTTATCAAAATCTTTTGTGCTGTCTTGCGGGCAGTAGCCAAAGCTAGCGTTTTCTGACCACTTAATTTCGCCTTCATTACTTTTAAGCTCGTTTACTAAACAGCGTAAAAAGGTGGTTTTACCCACACCGTTTTCGCCAATAACCGCAAGCTTAGCACCTGCTTCTAGTAAAAAGTCGCCGCCGCTAAATAATGTTTCACCATCAAAACCGTGGCCAAGTTTATTAACTTCAAGCGCTTGGCGGTACATTTTTTTGCCTTCGTCAAAACTTAACGATGGGCTCATACGGCTTGACGCTTTAACTTCATCAAGCTTAATTTTATCCATTTTTTTAGCACGCGAACTGGCTTGTTTAGCTTTAGAGGCGTTAGCACCAAAACGGTTAACAAAGTCTTGAAGCTCGTCAATCTCGGCGCTCTTTTTAGCATTTTCGGCTAATAATTGCTCGCGCTGTAAGCCTGCCGCTTCTAAAAACTTCTCGTAGTTACCTGGGTAAATACGCAGCTCACCGTAATCAATGTCGGCCATGTGAGTACATACCGAATTTAAAAAGTGGCGGTCATGCGAAATAATAATCATGGTGCATTTACGTTTATTAAGCTCATTAGCAAGCCACGTAATGGTATGAATATCCAAGTTATTGGTTGGCTCATCGAGTAGCAGTATGTCTGGGTTTGCAAACAGCGCCTGCGCTAAAAGCACACGTAATTTCCAACCTGGGGCAACGTTTGCCATTAACCCATAATGAAACTCTTTATCTATACCCGCTTCTAATAGTATTTCTTCAGCGCGGCTTTCGGCTGTGTAACCATCCATTTCGGCAAAAACGCTTTCAAGGTCGGCCACTTTCATGCCGTCTTCTTCGCTCATTTCGGGTAATGAGTAAATACGGTCGCGCTCTTGCTTTACTTTCCAAAGCTCTACGTCGCCCATAATTACGGCATCTACAACGCTGTATTGTTCAAACGCAAACTGGTCTTGGCTTAGGTTACCTACTTTAAGCCCCGGTGTAATCGACACATTACCCGCACTTGGCACAAGCGCACCGCTTAAAATTTTCATGAAGGTCGACTTACCACAGCCGTTAGCGCCAATTAAACCGTAACGGTTACCGTTACCAAATTTAGCTGAAATGTTTTCAAACAACGGCTCTGCGCCAAACTGCATCGTAATATTTGCGGTGGAGATCAAAAAGTTAGTCCTAGAATGAGTACTGACAGGGGCCAACTGCAGCAAAACGCCACAAACAAGACCAAGCAATAGGGTAAATTAGCTGGCGAATTATACAGATCCCCCCATGGTAATGAAAGGTAAAAGATACATACCTAAAATGGCAGCACGCTGTGCTATGAATCTATATAAGTGTAAAACCGAGGGTTAATAGGGTTTATAAATGCGCTCTATGGCCGCTTTATTATTTTTAATAAGGCGATTAATTACAGCTACTTCGTCAAGCGTGACCGACTGTTTACTCATCATAAAATGTACGCCATTAACATTAATAGCTGGCGCCGTTTTTACCGGCAAAATAGTGTTGTAGCGCTTAGCAAAATATTTTGCGACAACAGAGTCGTCAATCACGTAGTCAACTCGCTTTTTGTTAAGCATACCAAAGCGCGTATTTGCATCTGCGGTAAGTACTATTTGGTTGGGGTAGTGTTTTCTTATTTTTTCAAACTCAGCGCCAAAAAAGCTGCCTCTGTTAACGCCAACAATAAAGCCACGTTCAAAAAGCGCCGCCAAATTAATTACATCTTTAGCGTTTTCATGCTTATAAAGCAGCATAACTTCATCGCGATATACATCAGTAAAATAAGAGTATTCGGCGCGCTCTTTTGTATAACTTGCCGCAAAGGTAATATCAATATGGCCTGTTTTTAGCTCTTGCTGAACCCGCGATAAGCTCGGAAAATAAACCCACTCAATACAAAAAGGCGAATCGTTAAAAACAGCGTTAACCGTATCTACCTCTGCGCCTACAAAGGCATTGTCTTGTTTAATTAAATAGGGCGCCCAGTTGGTTTCGTTGGTGCCCATTTTTAACGTTTTAGTGCATGCCAGCACATTAAATTGCGCAACCAAAAATATAAACGCTAACAGAAACATTTTCATAAAACGTCCTTTTATACCAATCCGCATAATTAAGTGATCTATTTTGAGGATGGATAAACGTGTTGATAGCAAGGCAAAAAATTCGCTATTTAGTTGTTCTAAATAAGATTTTTTAACGCAGATAGCGACACATTTAGCCCCTGAAAATGATTAAGTATTAATGTGGGTTGGTATTATTACTTAAATAACGCCTTAAGCGCCGCTTTATTTTTTACAATATGCGCATTAATAGTGTTAACTTCTTCTAAAGAAATCGTTTTTTTGCTCATCATAAAATGCACATTATTTACGTTAATAGGCGCTACTTGCTCAACGGGTAAAATAGCCGTGTATTTGTTAGCAAAATGGTGCGCCACTAACGAATCGTCTACTACAAAATCTACCCGCTTTTTATTTAATAAAGCAAAGCGTTTATCGGCATCGCTGGTAAGTACTATTTGCTTGTTATATTTATCGCTTAACGTTTTAAACGTGTGCCCTAAAAAGCTGCCGCGATTAACGCCGGCTGTTAAGCCTTTTTTAAATAACTGCTCTAACGAACTAATACTTGCCGAGCCAGCATGTTTATACAACAACATTACTTCTTCGCGATAAGGCAAACTAAAGTGGGCGTAAGCTTGGCGCTCACGGGTTTTACTTGCTGCAAACATTAAATCTACACGGCCGTGTTTTAGCTCTTCTAAGGCGCGTAAGGAGTTAGGTAATAACGTAAAATTTATACAAAAAGGGGAGTCTTTAAAAATGGTTTTAATTATATCTATTTCAACACCCGTTAACGTATTGTTTTTTAGTACCACATACGGCGGCCAGTAGCGCTCGTTGGTGCCTACATTAATGGTTTTATCGCATGCTTGGGCTTTAGCGCTAAATAACCCCAAACACGTTACCCACACCAATAAAAACACACGCGTACAGCTCAAAACATTCATTCAAACAGCGCCTTAAGTGCTGCTTTATTTTTAGCTATATGCGCGTTAATAATTTTAACCTCATCAGGCGTTACTGTTCTTTTGCTTAGCATTAAGTGTATTTGGTCTTTATTAATAGCGGGTAGGGTAGGCACTTTCATTAAGCTGTTACCACGCTTACTTAAATAATTGCCTACTAGCTCGTCTTCTATTGCGTAATCTATACGCTGCTTATTAAGCATTTCAAAGCGCTTACTGGTTGCGCTGGTGTATTCTATTTGTTTTTTATGGCTTTTTTTATACTGCTCAAACTCTTCGCCATAATAACTACCAAAGTTAGCGCCTATGGTTAAACCTTGGTTAAAAATATCAGCCAAGTTTTTAACCGTATGCTGATTGTTTTTGTTTTCGTATAAACGCATTACCTCGGTGCGGTAGGCCTTTGTATAATGAGCATATTTAGCACGCTCACTGGTGTAACTTGCCGCCCAGCCTATGTCTATTCGGCCATGGCGCAGCTCGGTAAAAGCCCGTTTAGAATTAGGCAGCATTTTTATTTCAAAACAAAAAGGCGAGTCTTTAAAAATAATAGTTAACGCATCCACCTCTTTACCCTGTAACTGGCCGCTAATGCCCATTACATAAGGCGGCCAAAAAGCATCATGCGCGCCAACGCTAAGCGTTCTTTCGCAGGCAAACACACCCCAAGAGGTACTAAACAACACACACAATAATAAGGTTATTAATTTATTCATTAAGACTCTGAGGTAAGCTTTTTTTGTACGTTATTAAAACAGTATAACCTAGCAAAATAATATAATGGTGAAGGAACCATTAAAGTTGTAAAAAAATGTATCTAAAAAGGAGAGGGTTAAGGTTTTAAGGAGATAATTATTGCTAAATTCAATACAAACAGCGTATTAAGCTAAAAAAACCTACTTATAAGTTCTTTAATTTATCGGCTTGTTCCTGTAGATTAAACAAACATGAATGCAGCATTAACGTTGCAAACTCGCAAAAGCCAAGGAGCGGTATAAGCAGTGCCCAATACCACACTAAATTATTATAACCAACATGCACAAACCTTTAGCGACTCAACACTTAATGTTGATATGTCGGCGCTTTACCGTGAGTTTTTACCTTATGTTGTCCAAAATGGCCATGTGCTAGATGCAGGTTGTGGCTCAGCTCGCGATGCTGCCTATTTTAAAAGCCAAGGGTTTAGTGTGTCGGCTTTTGATGCAAGCCCTGCACTTGCAGAGCTTGCAAGCAGTTACTTACAGCAACCAGTAGAGGTTAAAACCTTTCAAGAGCTTGAGTGTGTTAATAAATACGACGGTATTTGGTGCTGCGCCAGTTTGTTACATGTGCCAAAGGCCGAGCTTCCTCAAGTATTTTTAAACCTACAAAATGCGCTTAAACCCAATGGCGTTTTATATGTATCGTTTAAATATGGCACGCAAGAGCGTGTACATAATGGCCGTGAGTTCACCGATTTAACCGAGCAGTTATTAAGTAATTTATTAAATCAACACACGCAATTAAGCATAATTAAGCACTGGCAAAGTGTTGATCAGCGCCCAGGGCGTGAAAGCGAAGTGTGGCTAAATGCATTGATAACGCATAGCAAAGCGAAATTATAAGTGAATAGTTTTAGCGAACATCAACACCTGCAAAATAATAACCAACAACTTATTACGGGTGATAATGACCCGTTATTACCTAATCTTGTGCATGCCATAAACAACGCGACTGAGATTGAAATTACAGTTTCATTTATTCAGCCAAGTGGCTTAGCACTCTTGTTCGACCCACTAAGCGAAGCGTTACAAAGCGGCGCAACGCTTAAGCTACTTACCTCAGACTACCTCGATATTACTCATCCTAATGCATTGAGAGAACTCATGGCATTAGTAGATCGGGGCGCCGATGTGCGTATTTATCAAACGCACAGTAATCAAAGTTTTCATATGAAGTCGTATATTTTTGTTAAAACAAACGACCAAAACGAGATTACTGGTGGCTGCGCCTTTATTGGCTCGAGTAATATTAGTGCCAGTGCATTGACCAAAGGGCACGAGTGGAATTTTAGACATGATTATACACAGCCAAAAACAAGCCAAGCAGCGAAGCAGTTTTTAAGTATACGCACAGCTTTTGAAAATATTTTTAATCACAAATTTGTTACTCATTTAAGCCATGAGTGGATTAATAGCTACATTGCTAGGCGTAAAGTACAGCAGTTTGTAGCGGTAAACCATACCGATACAGCTGAGCAAGTTATTGAAAAAAATGAAGCTAAAACACCAAGGCCAGCTCAAGTTGAAGCGCTAAATGCCCTAGCACAAACCCGTACTGAGGGTTTCAAACGTGGCTTAGTGGTATTGGCAACAGGCATGGGTAAAACATGGTTAAGTGCATTTGATGTAAAACAATTCAAAGCTAATCGTGTTTTATTTGTAGCACATCGAGAAGAAATACTTTTGCAAGCACAGCGTACATTTTCTGAATTACTTACTTTATCAACTGGGTTTTATAATGGTAAACAGCGAGACAAAAACGCTGAGTGTTTATTTGCCTCTATTCAAACCATTGGTCGTAGTAATCACTTAAAACAATTTGCGCCAACAGCGTTTGATTACATTATTGTTGACGAATTTCACCATGCAAGTGCGCGTGTATATCGTCAGCTTTTAAACTACTTTGAACCCCAGTTTTTACTTGGTTTAACAGCTACACCAGAACGTACCGACCAAGCTGATATTTTAGGGCTATGCGACAACAATTTAGTGTTTGAACGAAATTTAACACAGGGGATAGATCAAAAAACGTTAGTGCCATTTCATTACTACGGGATTTGGGATGAAAACGTAAACTATCAAGCTATTCCGTGGCGTAATGGTCGATTTGACCCAACAGCACTAGAAAACAAATTTGCGACCCAAAAACGAGCAGACCACGCACTTTTACAGTGGCAGCAATACAAGCAGCAGCGCACATTAGGCTTTTGCATATCTACCAAACATGCTGATTATATGGCAGCTGCATTTAATAAAGCGGGTGTAAAAGCGCTATCAGTGCATAGCCAATCAAAAGTACGCCGCAATGAGGCGCTTAAACAATTAGAACAGCGCCAAGTTGAAGTATTATTTACTGTTGACCTATTTAACGAAGGCACTGATTTACCAAGTATTGATACCATATTAATGCTGCGCCCAAGCGACTCTAAAATACTATTTTTACAGCAATTAGGCCGTGGTTTACGCACCCTCGAAGGTAAAACACATTTAGTGGTGCTCGATTTTATTGGTAACCACCACAGCTTTTTAAATAAACCCTATGCACTACTACATGAAACCACGCCAAGTGGTGTAGTTAAAAAGCTTAAAAAGCCCAACCTTGCAGATGGCTGCTTTATAAATATTGATTTAAAAGTTACCGACTTTTGGCAGCAGCTAGCCAAAATACAGCGTACTACGGCGTTAGAAGATATAACGCAGCTGGCTGAGCAACTTGGGCACTTACCCACGTTAAGTGAGTTTTACTACCACTATGGCGATATAAAAAAAGTAAACAGTAATTACACAAGCTGGTTTGAGCTAATTGCTAAAACACAAAATATTGATGATGAAGCACAACAAAGTGCCAAGCAATTAGCACCGTTTTACGACTTTTTATACAAAGGCATACAAACAACCAGTATGAACAAATGCTTCAAAGCTATTTTGCTTGAGGCGTATGTCGCTTTAAACGGTTTTGCTAACCCCCCAACAGTTGCAGAACTTGCAGCCATGAGCGCAAAGGTTTTAGCGCGCCATCCAAATTTAAAGCAACATGATTTACCTATTAAAGAACAGCAAGCAGCTGCAGATTCCCAAACATGGCAAAGCTACTGGCGTAAAAATCCAATTAAAGCCTATACCAATAAAAATAAAGACGGCACACAATGGTTTACCTTACAAAACAGCACCGTAAAAGCCACGTTTGACGTACCCGCAGAAAAACGCGAATTACTAAACAGCGCCGTGTTAGAGCTGGTTGAGTACACCTTAGCCAAATACAACCAGCGCCTAAAAGTAAAAACGCCAACTACGAAACAAAATACAGAGCAAAAAGCTGACAATGTAACTCAATTAGCGTTCAAAGATCTTGCCGATACAGCAAACGAGCAAAATAGCGCATTAAAACTGCCGTACTTTCCCAATATTAAAATTGCCTGTGGGCATTTTAAAACTGGGGATGAAAGCGATATGGAATTAATGGACGCGCCATTTGGCGCGGGCAAGCTTGATCCAAACGTGCATTTTTTAGCACGTGCATCGGGCAACTCTATGAACGGCGGTAAACACCCAATACTTGATGGCGACTTATTGTTACTTGAGCTTATAACTTCCGATAGAGCCGGATCGCTACGCGACCAAATAGTTGTTATAGAGCGAGATGAAATAGGCGGAGATGGCCAGTATTTACTGCGCAAAGTTAATAAATTACCAAACGGGCAATATGAGCTAATTGCTCAAAACCCCGATTACGAAGTAATGATTGCTGATGAAAGCATGCGAACGTTCGCACGGTTTAAACAAGTGGTTGTGTAGTCGCGATTTTATATCGCGTTTTAACGTGTAGACGCGCAGCTTGCTGGCGTTAAAAGCGTAGCTTTTAAATTTATTGGTCGTGCCGTAGGCGGGAGTTTACCTCGCACTTAAATTGTAGGACGTGCTTTAGCGTGTCAATGTGATTGATAATATTAGATATTGTGAAGGGATTAAAACCTCTATTCGAGGTTTTATCGCGTTGGCGATGACAACCAAAGAGAGGCTGCCGCCGACCTCTCTCTGGACTCTCTCGGCGCACCCGAGGATCACACTGTGTCCTCAAATTAAAAATTGATGTGAACGTAAGCGCCGTGTATTCGCCATCCATGGCGAAGTCACGGCTTAACTTGCATCCATGCAAGTGATTACTCATCAATTTATAACTTTCGGGTGTGATCACGGGGAATTGGAGTGTGTTGGTAGATTGATGGTTATAAAAATAAGTTTTTAAATTGTTATTTACTTTTAGCGTAAATTTATTAAAGGGAATTATATGAGTATTTTATTATCTGAAGTAGTTGAGGGGTTAAACCCTTCAAACACTGTTTTATTCTTTGGTGCAGGTTCATCTATCCCATCGGGAGCACCAAGTGTAGATAAATTAATCAAAAAAGTTTCTGAAGATTTTAGAATTGAAACTGAAGGCTATACTCTTACTGAAATTACTAGTATCGCAGAGGAAAAACGATCGCGATCAGAGTTGATCTCATGCTTGAGAAAGCTTTTTGTAAGAATCCGTGTTACTGGTTCTTTGCTCAATTTACCCCTTTATGACTGGAAAAATATTTATACTACAAATTATGATAAGTTAATTGAACAGTCTTTTGAAAAAAAAGAAAAAGCGCTTTCAGTAATATCATCTAATTATGATTTTAAGGAACAAGCTTACCCAGAAGCGACGAAGCTGTATAAATTGCATGGAAGTATAGATAAAGATATATCTGATGGCTCTCAAAGTAGGATTATAATATCTGAGGCAGATTATGATAATACATCAGAATATAGGGAAGCATTATGGGATGCATTTAAACACGATTTGAATGGTTCTAATGTTGTAATTATTGGTTACTCACTAGCTGATCAGCATATAAAAGATATTGTGAGTAGGGCTATATCATTAAATAATAAATCTTTCTCGCCTGCTACGATTTACTTGATTTTGTATACGCAAGATGAAAATCGTGCAGCTCTTTTTGAGAGGAGAGGTGTAAAAGTTGCCTTTGGCAGTGTTGATGATTTTTTTATCGAGTTGCAAAAGAAAAATCTCCCAGATTCATTGGTATACAAGTCAACAGGAGATCCCCTTGATGCACTTGATATATTGCATCCAGTAACATTTAGAGTAGAAGATGAACTTAGAAATATAGAAAAAAATGTTGGTGCAATGTTTCAAGGTTGGCCTGCAACATATTCAGATATAAAAGCTAATCTTACTTTCGATAGAGCTATAGCGCGCGAGGCTGAGGATATATTGAGAGACCCTACCAGATTATGTTGCTGTATTTTAGGTGCAAGTGGTATGGGTAAGAGCACCGCTGCTCGGAAAGTCATACTTAATTTGAAAGAAAAAGGTTTTCATTGTTGGGAGCATAAAAGCAGTCATAAGGTGCTATTTAATGAATGGCGCATGATAGGTAAAAGCTTATTGGAAAAAAATGAGCAGGGCATAATTTTCATAGATGACGCTCATAATCATTTATATGAAATAAACAATTTGATCGATTTACTTTCTTCCGATAATAATTTTAATTTGAAAATAATTCTTACCTCATCTAAAAATCACTGGTACCCACGTGTTAAAACCCCAAGCTTTTTTCAGAAAGGAAAAGAGTTAGTAATTCGTAAGTTAAATGAGGTAGAAATTGAGGGGTTACTTTCTTTAGTTGAAACACACCCAGACCTACAGCCTCTTATTGAAACAAGCTTTTCTGGTTTCTCCCGTGCTGAGCGTAAAAGAAGGCTGGTAGCTAAGTGCGAATCGGATACTTTTGTATGTTTAAAAAATATTTTTGCATCTGAGCAGTTTGACGATATTGTTTTACGGGAATTTGCAGAGCTTGAAAAAGGTCTACAAGAAATTTATAGGCTTGTATCCGCTATGGAAAGTGCAGGGGTAAATGTACATCGACAATTAATTGTTAGGTTATTAGGCATTTCTGCTGAGTCTATATCTGCTTCTCTCATAAATCTTGCCGATATTATTAATGAATACACAATCAGTGAGCGTGAGGGCATATATGGCTGGAAAGGTCGTCATCCGGTAATTACAGACATAATTACGAAGTACAAAATGTCTGACGAAGGTGAGTTTTATAAGCTATTTGAAACTGTGATAGATAATATAATCCCAACATATGATGTTGAAATTCGAACGATTAAACAGCTTTGCTCTTTCGATTCAGGTATTAGCCGCTTCCCAGATAAACACATTAGAAACAAATTATTAAGAAAGATGATATCGAAGGTGCCGGGCGAACGCGTTCCTAGGCATAGGCTTATTCGTTACCTTATCGATGTTAACCAATTAGAAAAGGCTGAAACAGAGATAAGACTTTTTGAAAACGATTTTGGAAGTGAAGGACCTTTAGAAAGGTTTAAAATAATTTTGCTACTTGCAAGATCAGAAAGAACCGCAGGTATCATGGAAGAAGATCGTATAGCTATTCTGGAAATCGCAAAAGAAAAATCAGTTAGAGCTGTAGATAAATATAAAAATAATAAAAATATATTGAAAACTTATTGCGAGGTTGGCTTGTCTTTATATAAAAGGACAAAAGATCCAAGTACGTTTGAAGATGCTATTAAGCAACTTAAAGAAGCTGAAACTCGATTAGGCGATCCTGAAATTACGACTTCAATAATTACTTTCGATAGACAATTCACAAATTACCAATCGGATTTGGCTGAAGAGATTGATGTTGAATAACCATAACATTTTTTAAACTATATAAATGTTTGCCATGGATAATAATATGAAATCCATCACCCAACCGCCAATTTCCCAGCCTCATGCCACATTTCACTTGGCATGGGGCTGGTTAATTCCCACGTTATATTCATCGGCTGGCTGCCGTTGTGGCTTTGGTATTTAACCTCGCCATAGTTTACAAATCCCATGGTTCGGCCGTTTTCATCTTTGCCTTGTTCGCGCACAAATAACAATATGGTTTTGCCTGTTTCTTGATGCTCAATATAACTTAGGCCGCGGCCGTGTTCTGGGCGGGCGCTGTTTTGCGTTTGCCAATGAAACAGAGTGGGGCTGATTGCGTAGTCGTGATATAGCGTAGTGGGCGAGTAGGTTTTTTCACATTTGTTGAGTGTGACGAATAACAGCTCTAAGTTTTGGTTTTTAAATTCTAAAACACCTTCGCGGGCGGTCGATTTTTTATCAAACGAGTGTGCGCCAAAAGCGGCGAGTATTTGCTGGCGCGTGTAGCGGCTGTGTAATTTGATTGCGTGATTAGGTAGGCACGTTAAATCGCTTTCCTGCTGGTGAATGCGGTTTATTAACAGCGTAATCACTTGTGCAAGTTCCTGCTGTAACTCGTTGTGTTTAAGTGCCTGTAAGCTTTGTTCAAGCGTTTTAAAACCTAAACTTGCGCCAGTGGTATCCCAAAAGTTGTAATGCGCCATAAGCGCGTACTGTTGGTTTTGCGCTGTTGGGGTAAAGCCAAAATCGTTATTACATAAATCACGTAAAAAGCATAAATAACTGAGTGAGTCGCAGCCGAGTAATTGAGTGTTTATAGCGCGGTAATATGCGGCATAAACATCGGCTTGTTCTACTGGTACTTCATCGCCTTTTAACCAGTGCCAGCCGCCGAGCTTTTTATCTTTTGGTTTGTAAATATCTTCAAGCGTGACTTGCGGGTTTATGCGTAAAAAGTTACTTAGCGTAAGCGCGTCGTTAGTGTGTTGCGAATAGCTATTTATAAGCTGTTGTAAACGTCGTTTAGTGTTTATGGCTTGCTGAATATTTTTTAATATTGTTTGTTGTGTGCGCTTTTGTAGCTCTATACGGCAGCCCAGCGGCAAATGTGAGAAGTTGTTTTCAATCTCGGTTTTTACTGGTTGGTTGCTTTTACCAATAAGCGCGCGAAATTTACTAGCAAAATCGTATTCTGGGCGGGCATTACCTACAAAATCGAGTACGGTGCAGCACTGTTTTTGGCTGTTGTCGGGCAGGCGTAAACCACGGCCGAGTTGCTGTAAAAACAGCGTTAGGCTTTCAGTCGGGCGTAAAAATAGTAAGGTATCGACCTCTGGAATATCGACACCTTCATTAAAAATATCAACCACGCAAAGTATTTGTATTTCGCCTTGGCGTAGTGCTTGCTGTTTAGCCGCGCGCTCATTGGTGTTTTTGCTGGTCAGTACATCGGCGTTTATGCCTGCTAAGTTAAACTTTTTAGCCATAAATTCTGCGTGTTTTTGGCCTACACAAAATGCCAACGCTTTAATGTTATGAACATTTGTCACTATATCAGCAAGGCTGGATATAATTTTGTTAGCGCGGCTGTTCTCGCCTGTATAAAGGTTACTTAGCTCGGTTATATCGTAACGGCCGCGGCGCCATGTTATTTGGCTTAGGTCGGTATCGTCATCTAATCCAAAGTATTGAAATGGACATAAATGGCGTTGATTTATTGCCTCTGGCAAGCGGATTTCGGCGGCTATTACACCGCAAAAGTCATCGAGTATATTTGCGTCATCTTGTCGCTCTGGTGTAGCGGTTAAGCCAAGTAATATTGTGGGCGCAAAGTGATTTAATATAGCGCGATAACTCGCTGCGCTTACGTGGTGTACTTCGTCTATCACTATGTAGTCGTAGTAATCGTGAGTTAAATTGAGCGATTCAATTTGGCTGTTCAGCGTTTGGATTGATGCAAATAATTGGTTGTAGCGCTGTGGTTTGTAGTTACCTACCCACAGCTCACCAAAGTCGTTATTTTTAAGCACGCCGCGGTAAGCGCTTTGCGCTTGTTTAAGTATTTCTTCGCGGTGGGCTACAAACAAAAAGTGTGCGTTTGGGTTTTTATCGTAAACGGTTTTAAAGTCGAACGCCGATATAATGGTTTTACCTGTGCCCGTTGCAGCAACCACTAGGTTTTTAAAACGATTATGCACGCCACGTTCAACGCTTAGCTTTTCTAAAATAGCGAGCTGGTGTGTTTTTGGTGTTATATCAAAATAAAACTGGCTGCTTGATTGCCCAACACCGCGTTGCTCATTAAGAGAATTTATTAGCTTTTCTTTACATTCAGCTTTGCCTGTAAATAGCTCGAAATCTGGCGATTGCCAGTAGGTTTCAAACGTGCTTTTGGTTTTGGCTATTATGTGTGGGATTTCTTGCGCTGTAATTTTTAAGTTCCACTCTAGGCCGCTGGTAAGCGCTGAATGCGATAAATTAGACGAACCAATATACCCAGTATGAAAACCCGTTTTACGCATAAATAAGTAAGATTTAGCGTGTAGGCGTTCTTGCTGATTGTTGTAACTTAGCTTTACCTCGGTGTTTGGTAGATTTGCTAAAAACTCAACGGCTTTAGCATCCGTTGCCCCCATGTACGAAGTAGTAATTACTTTGAGTTTATTACCGCTTTTGGTAAAGGCTTCAAGCTCATTTTTAAAAATGCGCAGCCCCGTCCATTTGATAAATGAGACAAGCCAGTAAATAGTGTCGGACGATTTAATCTCGCGCTTTAGCTCGGTTTCGAGCGATATACCTGCATTAGCACCGCTAAATAATTCACTTTGTGTAAGCCCTGTTAGCGGAAAAATATCGCTTGAGTAATCTTTAAGATTTGCAGCAATGGGGTTTTGGGTATTAAACAGCGCGGTAAGAATTCGGCCTTGGCTGTCGATAAGGTTTTCGTTGATCAGTTCATCATCTCGAATATGATCTTTAAGCCAAAGGACAAGGCTATTAGCTAGGCTAATTTGCTCTTGCAAACGCTCGTTAGAGTTAGGAATGGCATTTATTGCATGCTCAACAAGCTTGCCCAAAAAGCGCGAAAGCCATGTTGCGGCCTCTGCCGATTCTAGTTGACGTTCGCCCACATAAAATTGGTCACGATTTAAATTTTGCTCAATTACTTGCGTAATTAACTGCTCGTAAATACCAATTTGCTGCATTAAAACCACTCCCTGTTTGCGTGCAGTTAGTTTACTTAAAAGTGCATTGTAAACAAGCATTAACTCATTATTGAATTGAAGGCTGATGCTTAGGCCACTCCCCCGTGATCACACCCGAAATTGAATTAGTGATGAGTAATAGCAGCGCATGGATGCGCGTTAAGTGATGCTTACACACGGACGTGTTTCATCGCGTTTACGTCCATATCATTAATTTAAATTGAGGAGATAGTGTGATCCTCGGGGCGCCGAGAGATTCCAAAGAGAAGTCGGCGGTTACTTCTCTTTGGTTGCCATCGCCAACGCGATATTTATGAACTGTTTGTATTATTTCAAAAGCTCTGCTTTTAGCGCGAGCAAGCTTCGCGCTTACGCCGAGTTTTAACAGAACACTTTGATATAACCTGTAGACGCGCAACTTGTTGGCGTTTTAAAAGCAGGGCTTTTACGGTGTTAATTTATTAAGTAATGAGAAGCTACGCTTCTGACGTGAGCAAGCTCTACGTCTACAAGACAAATTAACCATCGACCATTTAGCTTGAGCCAACTCTGCGGCTAATTTCTCCTGAATATTAAGTACTAATGAAGCAAAACAGGGGCAATATTTAATGCACTGCTAACCTTAAATAGGTACACTTATTTGAGGTGTTATTTAAAGGAGTGAATAATGATTAAATGGATTTTAGTTTTGCTTATTTTTATTTCAACGTACTCATATGCAGGCGAGGCCTACACGCAAAGTAAGTGCGAAAGCATAGAAAAGGAGCGTGAATCTATTCGCTCTCAATTTAGGCAGGGTTATAGCATTAAAAAAGGTGAGCGATTAACTGCTCGCGACAAAGTGTTATTTACCCAATTGGCAAAGCACTGTAATAAACTTAAAAAGAGTAATAACTCATACCGCCCACATGCTACACATTCGGCGAACACCAACTGGTTACTTAATCAAAAGGTATCAAACATGACCTTGCACAGTACCAGCTATAAAAACAAAGCTAAGCTTGAGGCGTGGTCTAAATTTTATAGATTGCCTAAGCGGTGTCGTAAAAAAGGGATGGAGACAAGCGATTTTGTTTGGTGTAGCGAGTATAGAGTAGCGCAAAAGCAAGTATTTGAGACCCAATGGCAGGGGCGCCCGTAACTATGTTTAATACTAAGCTTCGCATAGTATTTATGTTTGTTGTAATGCTTATTGCCTCAGCGCTTATTGCTAATCATTTTACAGGGCGGGTGTTTAATTATCACGACCCGATAGGTGAAGTTAAGCGTATTTATAACGATTTAAACGTAACTCAGCCAAGTAAGCCTTTAGTTAAAGTACAACCCGTAAACTCTGTAAAAACGCCGGCGGGCAGCAGCTCTTTTGTGCCTGCGCGTAATCACTCGCCTCAAGCAGATAAAACACAATGTACAGATGTATCTTTAGGCGACGTAAAATATAAGCGTAACGGTGCTATATACACTTGGACCGACAAGGCAGGTATTGCACATTTTAGCGATACCAAGCCTAGCTTTGCTGTTGCAACGTACGAGAGTAATTTTTCTGAGCCACTGGATTATTTTGACCTTAATTTAAACACGCCAAATTTACCGCCTTCATTTAACCAAAAGCTACAAGTAAAACTCAATACAGTATTTAAGGTGTATGGACAAATTATTGGTGCGCATGCTCTAAAAAAGGTAAAACTAAACTTAACTGTATTACCTAACCGTAGGGCTTATAACGCCGCTATTAGGAACAATGGCGGCAACCCAGAAAATACAGCAGGAATGTATTTTCATGCAACTAACTCTGCGTTTATTAATTTTAGTGGCGAAAAAAACACCATGAGAACGGCAGTGCACGAAGCAGTGCATGCTATTAATAAAGCAGTTTTAGGGTACACGCCTAGGTGGTTAAATGAAGGGGTTGCTGAGTATTTTGAGTTTACCCATAACAATATGCAAACTGCTATTGTAGAGCCAAATCAAACCTGGGTACGTAATAATAAGCTTACTAAAAACGTGTTCAGACTTAATCGGTTAACCGGGTTAAATAATACGTGGCAAAAAGGCGACAGCAGTATACTTTACGCTAGTAGCTGGGCTGCAATTTATTTTTTAATGGATACCCAATCAGGCAGAGTATTACTTAAAAATATTATGCTGGCAGAGCAGACAAATCCCTGTAACAAGCTTTCGAAAGATCAATTAAACGCGATGTTATTTAAACAGTTTCCTGCGTTTAATCATGACTATTCAAAATGGTTAAAAACGCCATTTAAGCCACATAATTTTTAGCTTGTTTTGTTAGACGCGCATTGCTTTCGTTTAAAAGCTAGGCTTTTACGGTGTTAATTTATTAAGTTATGAGAAGCTGCGCCTCTAACGTGAGCAAGCTTCGCCCCTAAGGTAAGCTTGAACGCCGCTACCCAAAACTCATTACGTCTCTAATTAAATAATATTGCAATCATAATAAATACCGCTAAACTAATCATTAGTTTATTAATGACCGATTAGGTAGTCATTTATGAGATCTGAACAAGCATTAAAGTTGGCGCGTCGCTTGGGTGATTTAATTCGTCAGCATCGAACTTTACTTTATACCCAGAGCACGTTCGCTAAGATGATTGGTGTATCTCGCTCCACGGTACAAAAGCTTGAACAAGGAGAGGTAGTAAAAAGCGATATATTGTTTGAAGCCCTTGTTGTTCTTCAATTGCAAGGCTCATTGCTGGATGAAATTAACGAGCTAGCCGCAGATGTGGGCGGTTATAATGCAAGACAGCGTAAAAGCAATAAAACTCAGGTGATTAACGATGACTTCTGAAGCTTATGTATTTATTGACGGTTTAGAAGACAGCCCCATAATTTGTGGTTTTTTTAAGTTAAATCCACAAACTGGCCGAGGTGAGTTTAATTATGGTAAAAGTTACCTTGCGCGCTCTGATGCGTTTGCGCCCCTTGGTTGCCAACGCCAACGCCAACGCCAACGCCATCACCAACGCGACATAGGGAACTAAAAATACAGAGCGCGAGCAAGCTTCGCGCCTACATCGAGTGCTAACAGCAAATCTTGGTGTAACCTTGTAGACGCACATTGCTTTCGTTTAAAAGCAGGGCTTTTACGGTGTTAATTTTTTAAGTAATGAGAAGCTGCGTTTCTAACGTGAGCAAGCCCGACGTTTACAAGCGCGATATAAAATCGCGCCTACGCACCACATCCACGTCAGCGTAAAATTTAACTTTGTAGGCGCGCATTGGTTCTGTTCAAAAGTGATTATGTCACCAGTGATAAGTGACCAATTAACCCCCGTATTTTCTCTGTGTAGCGCTAAGCGCCTCTGTGCCCTCGGTGGTGAAAGACAAGTTAAGCCAATTATTCACAAAGAGGTTAAGAGACGCTGCGCTTTTAGAGCTAGAGCATAAGTGATTTAATAAATGATCACATAAGTAAGAATTCGCTCTACAAAACAGTATTTTAATTTAGTGGTAGACGCGCATTGGTTCTGTTCAAAAGTGATTATGTCACCACCGAGAAGAGCAGGAGAAGTGACTTACTTATTCCTGTGTTTTCTTCGTGTAGGCGCGTAGCGCCTCTGTGCCCTTTGTGGTGCAATTAACTAGTAGCAGCGGCTTTATATGCCGCGAAAAATTTCATACCAAACGCGAGGTACGCTCCTGTCATTTTGTGCGAGTAAGTTTCGCGCCTACATGTTAGTGCCTTTCTTTATGTAATCTTTGCATCTTTTAGCAAATTAAAGCTGCTGTGTGCGGTTTTAATTATGCGGTTATTTACTTTGGGTAATTTTATTTAAGTTTTAGTAACAATAAACGCAAACTTTTTGCTTGGGGTGTGGTCATAAAAAGAGCTGCTTTTTACAGCTTGTTACAAATAAATAACGCACTGCCTGGTTGCAAAATGAGCGTGTAGCTATTGCTAGCATTATAATGTGGCGCGCTGAGCTTACCAGTGGTTCATTAAATATTAACATTGATAAAATTGTTCTTTTAATTTGCACTGTCTAGTATTAAAGATTGACAGTACACACCCAAACAAAACATAATATTAACATTGGCTACACTTAAAAAGCATTTCACTTAATTGTATTGCGTAAATTGGTTGAAGGAGGGAAGTATTATGAACAAATTACTCATTGCATGCGCTATCACTGCTGCAACTTTGTACGTGTTTAAAAACGATTTGACCGCCTTGGCTCAAAATAATCTACCCAACTCAATAACTAACACCACGGCTGTGCAGCCTGCTCAACCTCTGGTGGTAGATATACAAGCAATGCAAAGTAGCCACGATGTAACTAATAAAGAAGGCACTGCACTTACCGAGCAAATAGTGATTACTCCCCAAGAAGTGGGTGAATACTCTGAGCTAGAAAGCGCTGCTCAAATTGAAAGTACGCTTGATTTAGCACAGTCAGAGCAAGTGTTTTTAGATAAAGTGCAAAGCAGCTTTGCTGAAAAGTCGCTATTTTTATACAGCTTTGAGTGTAAGCAAAACGATTGTAATGCAGGTATTGTGGCAACCGACGGGCAACCTAAACACGAGGATATAGCTGGCGTGTTAGCGCATTTATCGGCGTCTGAAGAGTTTGCCAATCACTCTGTGCAATTAGCGGGTGTGGCGGTTAATAACGATGGTATTTTACAATACGATTTAAATATTAAAAACATGCCCCCCGAATAATACTAAGTGTAATAATAGTTAATTATTTTGAGCCGTTAAACTTGGCGCTAGCTGAGTTACAAATACAAAAATGCTAAAAGTACAGCAATGTACAACTAGTTAGTTATAACAACTAAACAAGGCATTTTTTGTAGCAATAAAACGTTTTCTCAGTCTTAAATCCATACTTAAAATAGCTCGCTTAATTAAGCGCATTAATACAATTCTATACTTTTAAACGACAAAGCGGCCGTGTGGCCGCTTTTTTGTGCTGGTAATTGAGTAATAGCAATTTTATCTTTAAATAGCAGGTACTTGCTGCGTTAAAAATTATTTGTTTAGAGCAATAATATCAAGCTTATTTGCTCGGCTATTCTTTTGTTTGCATGTTTTTAGCGCGTTCTTCTGCCTCTATTAAGGCTTGTGATTTAGGCGTTTTCTTTTTTTCCTCAATCACGGGCTTTTTATCTGAATTTGGGTCCCAGCTTTCATCTAGCGAAAGGTTTGCAAATGGGTTGCTAGAATCACTTTGCTTGGGCGTACTATCGGCCTCTGGTTGCGCTGGCTTTTCTTGAGCTGGCTGTGGTTCGTGAGCTGTTGATATTGGCGCATCTAACGTGAGTTCGTTATTTGGTTTTGCTGAAACTGTAGATTGTGCAGGCTCTTTACTTGGTTTTAAAGGCGCATCTGGATTGTAGGTGCGAATTTCGGGCTCTTTAAAGTCGTGTTCGCTATTTAACGTGGTTTGATCAAGCTCGCTGTTTTTATCGGCTGTATGCAGATGCGCGCTGGTATTAGGCTCAGTGACAGGGTTACTAGGCGCAGCCGGTTCGTTTATAAGAGTAGACTCTTGTGGTTTTACTTCTTCAACGGGCTCTGCTTTTGGCTGTTCTACCGCGGCGGCTTTGTGTTTACGCGTGCGCTTAACCGAAGGTGCGTCTGGGTTAAACTCTCTTACTTCGGGCTCTGCAAAGCCTTTTGCATTTTGAATACGCGCTAATGTATTTTTTGCGGCAGCTTCAAACTCTGCGGTGTTTGGCTCTGGCGCTACTTTTTTAGGTTCAAGTGCCGGTGCATCTTCTTCTGGTTTAGCTTGTTCTGGCTCAGCCTCTGTGGCTTGCGTATTGGCAGGCAATGGCTCGTTAATTGTCTCGTTTTTTGGTGCATTAGAGCTTGCAGGCTCTGGCTCGCTCGGGGCCGAAACCGTTGGCACAACTGGTTTTGAAAGCTCATCACTTGGGGCTGGAGCCGTTTTGGGTGGTGCTGCTTGCTCTTCGCTTTTGTTGTTTTTAGTCATCGCTTTAGTTGGGGCTGTAGCCGGTGGAGCAACAGGCGGCTCGGGCTTATTTTGTTTAGCGCGGCGTAAACGTATAACCACCATGGCGCCAATTAATACCACAATAAGCAGTAGCAAACTTGGTAGCAATAATGAACTTGGGGGCTCTGCAACTGGCGCAGGTATAAGTGCAGGTGCGGGTTTGGGCGTTGTATTAACCGTTGGCTGCTCTTTTTTAGGCTCTATTTTAGGCGCTGCTTTTGGGGCGGTTTCAGTGGCTACCGGCTGCGCTTGGCTAGTTGTAGGTGTTAACTCGCTGCTATTAGGCGCAAGTTCACCCTTAGGTGTGCTTGGCGCATCCTTTCCTGTATTAATTGGCGCAGTCTCTGGCTCGTTAACTTCTGAGCTTTGCTGGCTTATTTGATTTGTAGGCTGAGAGCTTGTAGTTGCTTTACTTGCGCTTTGTTTTATAGCTTTTTCGGCCGCAGTTATTTGCTCAAGCAGTTGTTGTTCTTGCTCGGGGGTAAGGGCAAGTGGTTGTGGCTCTTGTTCAACAACTGGCGGCTCTACTGGTTTTGGTTTTGTTTGTACTTGCTTGGGTTTATTACAGTTTCTTTTAAAATCGCGTGCGGCGCTGCGGTATTTAGCACTGGCTTTATTATTACTGTACTGCTGCATTTCTTGCTTAATTAAAATACACATGGCTTCGTTATAGGCAGCACTTTGGTTGCTGTAAAATAAAGCAAAGCAAAAAATAAGTTGAGAGAGTCTAATAATCATAAAACACGGCGCTTAAGTATCAATAGTCTGATTTTAAGCGCAAAATTAAAATATATCTAGGCACTAAGGGAGTGTTGACCTTTGTGGATTGAAAATTTGTTCAATCTAAGGGGGTTAAATCGCGGCGTTAGGTTTGTAATCTAGTGAGATAAGTAAAAACCACCCAACAGCACGCCCTCGTTAATCAATCACCATTAGGCTGCGGTACTCGTCGTAGGCAAATTGGTCGGTCATACCACTTATGTAATCTTGAATTAGCCTACAGCGATAGTAAAACTCGTAAGCGGCAAAGTGATCGGGCTCTTCTTGCATGGCATCTATGGCGTGCTGATAACTATTTAAGTGCTTTTTAGAGAGCTTTTTAACCAAACGCGATTCGATTAATAATCGTGAGTCGCCATTTAATGCGCGTTTAAAATCGTCGCTGTTAAGTTGTAGCAGTGGTTTATAACAATCGAGCAGGCCGTTAATTATGCGATAGCCTTGTAGTTCGAGTTTTTCTACCTCTTTGTGAGAAAACACATGCTTAAGCGCCACCTGTTTAAGGGTTTTAGTAACGGCGTGTAAGTGGCTGCTATCTTCTAATAGGGCTTGGTTAAAGTCGCCGTGGTAAATAGGCTCAATGTGCTCTATAAAACGCTTTGCGGCGTGATTTACAAGCGGGTGAAGCAAGGCCACGCGCAGGTAAATAAAAAATTCGCTGTTAAAATTATAAGGCTGTGCATTGGCGCGCTCTAGTGCGTAATCTACCGCTTTATCTACAAAGTTTAGGTGTTCGGTGTCGTCAATGGTTAGGTTTATAAGGGCTTTTTTATATTCACTTTTTAGCTGCTGACAAAGTAGCTCGGTGGTTATTATGTCTTTTTCTACGGCGTCTTCTATGTCGGCTAAGCAATACGAAATATCGTCGGCGGCTTCCATAATGTAACTTGCCGGATGGCGGCAGTATGGCTCTATAACCAGCTCGTTTTGCAATGCCTCTATAAAGGTTTTTTCGCTGTAGTAGTAACCTACTTTTTTCATTAAGTAGTTTTTATTTTGCGGTATGTCTTTTGGGTTTAATCCCGCGGGGCGGGTGTACTTTAAAATGCCCGCGCTTTGGCAATAAGTTAAGTTTAACCCCAGTAGCGAATGAATTATGCGTATGCCTTGGGCGTTGCCTTCAAAATTACAAATATCGTGTGCTAGGTGCTTAAAAATAACCCCTATACCGGTATTTTGCTCTTGGCAGCGCGCTGGGGTAACACTTGCTAAATTATTATTAAACCAGTGATTTATGGCAGCTTCGCCAAAATGTCCAAAGGGTGGGTTGCCTATATCGTGCATTAGGCAGGCCATTTCTACTAGGCTTTCTAGTGGGCGCTCTAGCCCTTTTAAGCCAAATTCGGTTTGTTGCTCAAAGCTTAAATTTGCAAAAATACGCTGTACTATAAAACGGCCAACTTGCTGTACTTCTAGTGAGTGAGTTAAGCGCGAGCGCACCGCTGCGTTTCGCTCTAGCGGGAAAACCTGAGTTTTTTGCTGCAGCCTACGAATAGCTGCACTGTTAATTATACGACCGCGATCGCTTTCCATCGCCATTTGTAAATTTGCAGTCGTGCGATACATGCGCGCTGGGGTTATTTTTTTACTAAAGTCGATAGTCATCGGATTCCTTGCTTAGTGGTGACGACTGGCAAAGTAAATGCGCGTTGTCATTCGTTTTAAATACTTACTTGTTAATATATACATCTAGACGAGTTAGGTACAGGTGCTTGTATCATTTAAGGCCTGGCAATTGTATTATAAAGCTATATTTTTCAGTATTTAACGCATTTTAATGTAGGCGAGTATTTATAATGAAGTATGTATTTTTAAAGGCAATGATGTTGGCTCTTTTAGTGTTAACCAGCCAAGCGGCATATGCGGCAAAAGAGCAAACCGTTGTACTTATATCAATAGATGGCATGCGTTGGGATTATATAGAAAAACACGGTGCGCCTAATTTAAAAGCAATGGCTACTAAAGGTGTACGCGCGCAAAAGCTAATGCCTGTTTACCCAACAAAAACGTTTCCTAATCATATTTCTATTATTACAGGGTTGCTGCCGGTAAATCATGGCATTGTAGATAATAACTTTTGTGATAAAGCCCGTAAAAACGAGTGCTACAGCATGGGTAAAGGCATGCGCGATAGTACGTGGGTAAACGGCATTCCACTTTGGAATTTAGCAAAAATGCAGGGGCTAAAGTCGGCTACTTATTTTTGGCCAGAGTCGGATGCGCGCTTTAACGGTATGACGCCCGACTATTACTTTCATTATTCTAAATACAGTGAGTACCAAGGCCGTGTTGATCAAATAATACAGTGGCTAAGCTTACCTAAAGCGCAGCGCCCACGTTTTGTAGCAAGTTATTTTTCGCTTGTTGATAGCATGGGCCACGAGTTTGGGCCAGACGCACCGCAAACTCGCGATGCAGTAAAACAATTAGATGAACTAATGGGCCAATTACAAACCCGTTTAAGCAAGCTAGAGCAAGAGATTAACCTTGTTATTGTATCCGACCACGGTATGGCGCATGTAAACCCAGAGCAAAGTATTGATGTTTCTACATTGCCTAAAAGCGATAATTTTATAGTTAAAAATACCGGCCCGCGGTTACTTATTTATGCAAAGCCTGCTGTAACAAGCGAGCAAATTACAACTTACAAACAACGTTTGCAACAAGCCGAAAACGGGCGTTATACGGTATTAAACGACGAGCAATTAGCTGGGTATCATTATAATAAGGGCACTCGTGTGGGCGATATTGTTGTGCAAACTAATGCGCCAGCGGTATTTACTAACGAAGGCAAAGCAATGTATTTAGGTACTCATGGCTATGCCTATACCGATGATATGGCGGCTACGTTAATTGCAGTTGGGCCTGCTTTTAAACAAGGGCTAAGCCTTGAAAAGGTAAATAATCTTGATATTTACCCGGTACTTGCCAAAGTAATGGGGCTTAAGCTTTTAAGTAAAGTAGATGGTGACGGTAAAACGTTAATGCCTGCTATTAAACAAAAAATAGTAGTGCATTAATTAGCTGCGCATTTTTAGGCTTTTAGTGATTTAACCTTGAAAGAACAAGAGCCCCTAAGCTAAATAAAAAAGAGCGCAAATGCGCTCTAAAGGGAAATAATTATAAGTGGGCTATATGCAGCCTGCTTTAAATCACTTACTTAAAGTTAGCAATGCTTGTTTTAGTGTCTGTAACCGTACGAATAGCATACGCTTGGTTAGTTACACCAAAAGCTAAGCCATTTACGCTCCAATTAGGGTTAGAGAAGTAATCGTACTGCGTTGCGCTACCGTAAACGTGCGGGTAGGCCATTATGCTGGCAAATTCGTTTTGTACGCCGTGGCCCATACCATCAACATACACGCCGCCCGAGGTATCGCCTTGTTTACGTGAGTGCGCTAGGCCTTGGTTATGACCAAGTTCGTGTACAAACGTAGTTGCGCCACAATCAATAGCAGTAATAGAGTACATACGGTCGCTCATCGAGCTGTATAAATTACCGTTAGTGCCTTGGCCAACCCAAGCTAAACCACACGAGATTAAACCATTACCCGCACTTTGGCCGGTACCAAGTACTGCAACCATGTCGGCTTTCCAGCTAGTGCGTAAACCATCTACGTAGCTGCTGTTAGTTACTGCATCTAACCAATCTTCAGACGGTGTAATTGCGTAATCGCCTAGGTTTTCTGTTCCCGCTAAACGCAGTGTAATGTCTACCCCATTTTGGCTATAAACCTGGTTACTAAAGGCGATCAGCTGGTTTATTTTAGTATTTATGTTACTCGTAGCTGCGGCCGATTGGTCGGTATATAAAATACCAATATCAATCGTTACTGCCTGTGCTGCACTGGTTGCAAATAGCGCGCTGGCAATGGCTGCCGTAGTGATTAGTTTTTTCATTTTTATATTTCCTTACTTATGTAGTGGTTGGAAGTTTTACTGCTGATTGATTTAGTTGGGTTACTGCGTGTTGGGTTGTTCAGTTTTTTTTGGGGCAAACATATCTATGGTTTTATCTGTTTTTGGTGTGGGCGCATCTACGTGATGCTCTATGTGGTTTTGGTATAAGTCGCGTTTTGCTGCAATCCAGCCATATTTACCCTTACTTTCAAAAACGTAATTGCCGCTAGGTGCGGTAAATTGCCCATAAATTGCATCGTTTCCTACGGTCATAACCGTGGTGTGTAGTTGCCCATCGGCACCAATAACTTGGCCAAATATGCTTTTATCGCCATTACTCGCCTCTGATAACGAGGTGATTTCGGCGCTGTAGGTTTCAACGGTTTGCGGGATTGAAATATCAAACGAGTCGCCAGCTTCAAGGGCGTGTAACGTATTTAGGTCGAACTCTATGTAGGCTTCGTTGTTTAAATCGCTTGGTAGTACGTTGGCGTTGGTAAGTACCTCTTTAGCTTTTTCAGATACCTTGTTTATAGCCTCAAACTGGTTGCTTTTCGCTGGTGCCTCAATGGTTTTAGGTTTTACGTTAACGGGATCTTTACTCATATCAATGGGCTGTGGTGCTTTTTTATTTGCTGTAAATTGAGAGTCAACGGGCACTATATCCACTGCAACAGGCGCCGTTACCTGCTGAGGTTTTTCGGTATTAAATAGCAGCTTATAAATAGCAAATGCAGATAGACCAAGGGCAACAATTATTAAAATAGCGCGTTTCATTTGTTTCTCTTACGGGGTTTTTAGTTAACTAATTGTTACGTTTTATATCATCTAGAGAATTAGATCAAGTTAGTGGTGGTAGTATAAAAGTGCTAATTATTTACATTGTAAATAATTGTAAATAAACAATTTACCTATAATGGGTTTGATTTTTTGAGCTAAAAAGGATGGGTTTTTATAGAGTTTTAGCGGGGTGTAAGCGTAAGCGAATAATTGTTTTTGTTTTTAATTTGGCAATGAAAGGTGTGATCTTTATAGGTAAAAAAAATTTTAAAATAATGAATATTTTTCACGCTTAATAGCGTAAACGCTAATTGCAAAGCGTAAATAGGCAACGTATGTTGAGGGCTTAAAAATCTAAAATTAAGAGGGATTTTATGGCGTTTTCCGATCAGCTGCTTAATCGAGCAACCGCAGGGTTGGTGGCTGTTATTATTGGTTTTTCAAGTTCTATTGCGCTTATTTATCAAGTTGTTATAACCCTTGGCGGTACGCCCGATTTAGTCGCAAGCTGGCTTTTAATGCTAGGGCTGGTAATGGGCATAACCACTATTGGGTTGTCGTATTATTATAAAGTGCCCGTTTTAATTGCATGGTCTACCACTGGGGCGGCTTTACTTATTTCCAGCGCGCAGGGCTACCATTTAGGCGAAGCCATTGGTGCATTTATGTTTGCCGCTACATTGGTTTTTGTGTCGGGGGTTACCGGTTGGTTTGAAAAAATAATGAACCGTATACCGAGCGAACTTGCCTGTGCCATGCTGGCAGGCGTATTGGTCACCTTTGGTATAGATGTATTTAATTTTATGAATGAGCTACCACTGGTTATAGGCCTAATGGTGCTTATGTATTTTTTAGGAAAACGATTTTTTGCGCGTTTTGCCATGCTTAGCGTTTTAGTTGCAGGCGTGCTACTGGCGTGGCAAATGGGGCATATTGATACAGGCGCTATTCATTGGAAAATAAGTGAGTTTGCATACATAGCACCGGTGTTTAACTTGCAAGCGTGTATAAGTATTGGCTTACCGCTTTATATAGTGACCATGACCTCACAAAACTTACCGGGTATTGCTGTACTAAAGGCTCATAATTATAAAGCGCCTATTTCGGCTACGCTTAACGTAACTGGTTTTATTAATATTTTAACAGCCCCGTTTGGTACGTACTCTATTAATTTAGCCGCTATTACCGCTGCTATTTGTATGAGTGATGAGGCCGATAAAAGCCCCGATAAACGCTATTGGGCAAGTATTGCCGCAGGCGTATTTTATATTGTTATGGCACTTTGCGCGGCAACGCTTGTTGGTTTAGTGGCAAGTTTACCCCAGGCATTAATTTTAGCCTTAGCGGGTATTGCATTGTTTGGCACCATTGCTAATAGCTTGCAGCAAGCTTTAAGCTCAGCCCAATACACAGAGGCCGCAATAGTTACGTTTTTGGTGACCGCATCTGATTTAACCATGCTCTCGGTGGGCTCTGCGTTTTGGGGAATAATTGCCGGCGTTTGTACGTTGATGATCACACGTAAAAGTTAAAGAAAAACGTTAACGAATACGTTTAGCAGGTAAAAGCGTTGCTTTTAAAACGCCAGCAAGCTGCGCGTCTACAGGGTAATTTACCTCGGTGTTAATTTTGTTGGTAGGCGCGAAGCTTGCTCGCGAAAAATGTTAGTTACTTTTCTAAAAGCGAAGCGCCTCTAAACCTCTTTGTGAATGCGTTGGTTTTTATCTACGAGCTATTGCTCGCGTAAATAGTGGCTATGACATTTAATAAATGCTTACCTTACAATTAAAAAAGCGGTGTTAAAATTTAACACCGCTTTTTTACGTTAAGATGCGTTTAAAGCATTGGTTTTAGCACATCATATAAAGCGTTGATGTGATCGTCTCTGTCGTTTAAGGCTGCAATATAGCGGTACTTTTCGCCGCCTGCGTTTTCAAATATTTCGCGATTTTCTTCTTCAAGCTCTTCGAGTGTTTCTAAGCAGTCGGCGCTAAAAGCAGGGCTTAAAATTGCAACGTCGGTAATGTTTTCATCAGGTAACGATGCAAGCGTGGCGTCGGTGTATGGCTTTAACCATTCGGCTTTACCAAAGCGGCTTTGAAAAGTGCTAATTACTTTATCTTTATCAAGGCCTAGTTTTTCAACCACTAAACGCGTGGTTTGCAAACATAGGCAGTGGTAAGGATCGCCTCTATCTAAAAATAGCTTTGGCATACCGTGATATGAAAAAACTAATTTTTGTGGCATGCCGTTTTTTTCTAAATCTTCACTTATGCTGCTAGCTAATGAATCAATGTAAGCGGTGTTTTTGTGATAACCATTTACAAAGTGTAGCTCTGGCACCCAGCGCCATTTTTGCAATACTCTTGATACGGCATCAAATGTTGAGCCGGTGGTAGGGCTTGAATATTGCGGGTAAAGCGGTAGTACAATTATGCGCGTTAGGCCTTTATCGCGCAGCTCTTCTAGGCCCGCCTCTATTGAAGGGTTACCGTAACGCATGGCCATAACAACTTCGGTATTGGTGTAACCTTGCTCTTGGAGTAGCGCGTTTAGTTTGTCGCGTTGCAGGCGGGTAATATGTGTTAGCGGCGAGCCGTTTTCGGTCCAAATGCTTTCGTATAGTTTTGCTGAGCGCTTAGGGCGAATACGCAAAATTATACCGTGCAGTATTATCATCCACACTAAACGTGGAATTTCTACAATGCGCGGATCGGATAAAAATTCACGTAAGTAGGTACGCAGTGCCGCAGGAGTGGGCGCGTCTGGACTGCCTAAGTTGGTAAGTAAAATGCCCGTTTTTTGATTAAAACGTCCGTCGTGGGGATTGTCAGTGACTGCAGAAAATCGCGACACGCTGTGCTCCTTAAAGCAATGTGATACCAATTCGCAATATTACTTGATCATTCTGCGGGACTAAACGTGTCGCTACCAGCGTTAAAAAACTCTCATTTAGAACAACTAAATAGCGAATTTTTTTGCCTAGCTATCTACACGTTTTTCCACCCTCAAAATAAATTACTTAATTAAGCGGATTGGTATTAAACAGTTTAAAATTTATACCCAGATTAACAGGTACCTGTTTGAATTAGTTTAGCTTATTTACGGTAATTGTAACGAAAAAAGCCACAGTTTAGATCACTCATTTAGCGCTTTTTACCATTATTCTAAATGGGGTCGGTTTTTTGGCTTCTAGTTGCTGTAGTTTTTCGATGGATTTTTTACCAAACACATGGCCTTTAGGTAACAACATAATACCGCTGTGGCTGTGTAACGTATGGCCTAAAACCATATTGGCTTTTAGCTCTTGAGCGCTGCATATAATAATAGAGCCCGCATTATTAAGTTGCTCATTTAATTTGCTATGGCTTGCTTCTAGTGCGCGCACAATCTTAGGGTGGTAAAAAGTGCCGCTGTACATTTTAACGCTTTCGAGCGCATTGCTGTGGCGCTCTTTGTCTGTGGGGCTTTGGCTTTGTTCAAATGCGTTCCAATAATCGCGAGCAACGCTAAGCACCATAGCGCCAATAGGGATGTCGTTTGCTGCTAATCCTTTTGGTAAACCGTTACCGTTAAAGCGCTCATATTGATGATAAATTGCATCAGATACATCATGTAAATGTATAGCAGGCATAAGCATTAATTGTGCTGTGCTTGGGTGTGTATAAAAGGCTTTGCGCTGTTGCTCGCTTAGCCGGCTCACTGGCTTTTTATAGAGCTCTGGGTCCATAGCAAGCAAACCTATTTGCGCTAAGTAACCCGCCATGGGGGCTAAATCTATACTTTTTTGCGAGAGGTTTAAGTACAGTGCTATTTGGGTGCAGGTGTCGGCAATTTTTTGCGCTTTGTTGCCATCTAAGTATGGGTTGGCGTTTATAAAATTATAAAGTAGCTCCACGGTGGCTTTGTGTTCGTGTTTTTCGCGCTCGTTGGCATCTTCTAGCTGTTTAAGTACCTGCTTAATTTGCTTTGTACGCTTTTCTACTCGTTGCTCTAATGAGTTATTTAATTCGAGAAGCTCTTTGTTTTGCTGTTTTACTTGCAGCTCGAGTTGCTTGTTTTGTTTTTTTAGCTGAAATTTTTCGATGCTGTCGTTAATGCTGCGCAAAAGCATATCGTTTTGCCATGGCTTTTGTATGTAGCCGTTAATTTGTGCCAGATTAACCGCTGCTAGGGTGGTTTCTATTTCGGCGTAACCGGTTAATAAAATACGTTGTGTTTCGGGAGCTTTGTTACGGGCTTGCTCTAAAAATTGCGCGCCATTCATGGTGGGCATTTTCATGTCGCTAATAATTAAGCTAAATTCGTGGCTGTTTAAAAGCTCAAGCGCTTGCACTGGGCTTTTGCAGGTCATAAAACTAAAGTTATTATTTTTTAATAAGGAGGTTAGTGAGCGTAGAACAATTTCGTCGTCATCAACACAAAGTACATCTACGGCAGTGATTGAATGTGCAGCGTCTGCTGGTTTGGTCATAGTGCTACCTTTTAAAATAATAAGCATAGCCTAAAAATTGCCCCTAGTTTGCATAATTACGTATGGCAAACTAAACGTTATACATGGATGCGTATTTATGGAGCGAATAGGATGAGCACTTTAACCGACGACTACAAACAAGCCTTTTTAGATGAGCAGCAAAAGCGTATAGCCGCAGAGCAACTGCTTGCCGATAAAAGCCAATTGTTAGTTGTGTTAAATGGTGAACTAACCAAAAACGTTGCTGAGCTGTCTTTGTATCAGCAAATGTTTGTTCAGGCCGACAAAATGGCAAGTGTGGGTGTTTTGTCTTGCAGTATTGCGCATGAAATAAATAACCCGCTTTCGTATGTAATTAGTAATATAGAAAGCTTGCAATATGTTAGCCCTCTTTTATCAAAATCTCTTCATTATAACGAGCAGTTTTTAACCGGCCAATTAAATGCAGGGCAATTTAAAAACGTGTTGGTGGATCTAAAAAAACAATACGAACTAGCATGGAATGGACACGAAATTTACTCTCAGTTGAGCGAAAGCCTAGATGGTTTAAAGCGCATAAAGCAAACCGTGCATAATTTATTAAACCTTAGCCAAGTTACAAGTACCCATAACAAGCAATATTTAGATGTAAGCGAGGTTGCAGGCTCTGCTTTAGGCGTGTTGCAAGGGCAGCTTAAATACTGCGAAATAAAAACTAATTTTGAGCAAGTGCCGCTAATTTGGGGGGAGCTGTCGTCTATTCATCAAATTTTTGTTGAGCTGTTATTAAATGCTCAACAAGCGTGCGAACATGAATTAGAAAAAGGCACCATTATTGAACTAAGCGTAACGCAGCAAAATAAGGGGGTATGTATAAAAGTGAAAGATAACGGTTGTGGAATGGATGAAAATACCCAAGCGCACCTTTTTAAGCCTTTTTTTACTACACATAAAACATCCCACTCATTAGGAATAGGAATGACCGTTGTTAACTTTATTTTGCAAGATCACGGCGGAAAAATAGAAGTTAGCAGTACTTTAGGAACAGGTACTACCATTTGTTGTTGGTTACCCGTAAAAGTACAAGAAAGCGTGATAAACCCATTGTAAATAAAGTGTTAATTTAATTTAGGGTTGAAATTAAAATCCTTAATTGTATGTGTTTTGAACAAGTTTAAGTGTTATTTTTTTGTATTTACATTTTTTTGCATAGTTAGACCTATTATTTAGTTTTTTTCATTTCTTTTTATTTGCATATGTTGCTAGGATGTTCCCCAGTGCGATGCGTTACATCGCAATAACAAATATTAAAGAACACACTAAACAGGGTCGTCACCATGTCAACATACCGTTTAAATACATTAGCTGCCGCTGTTGCGTTTGCCGTAAGCGCACCAAGCATCGTAAGCGCTCAAGAAGCACCTGTTGAGGCTGCACAAAATATCGAACAAATTTCTGTATTAGGGTCGCGCGTTTCTAACCGTACCTCTACTGAGTCTTCGTCACCTATTGATTTAATAGACGCTGATGATTTAAACAAAGGCGGCTTTACAGAACTAGGGCAGAGTCTGCAAGCTACTGCCCCGTCGTTTAACTTTTCTCGTACGCAAGTATCTGATGGCTCTGATTTATTTAGACCAGCAACGCTGCGCGGCTTACAGCCAGATCAAACGTTAGTGTTGGTTAACGGTAAGCGCCGCCATAATCAATCTATTTTTGGCCTTAACGGCACTGTAGGTGCAGGCGCAGCCGGCACCGACATGAACGCCATTCCGCTAACTGCGCTTAAAGGTGTAGAAGTACTACGCGATGGCGCAGCAGCTAAATATGGCTCTGACGCGATAGCTGGCGTAATTAACTTATCGCTTAATAATTCAACTGGCGTAACAACGGGTTACGTACAGTACGGCGGCACCAGTGAAGGCGACGGCGATACGCTTTCTGCAGGTTTAAACCGTGGTTTTGACTTAGGTAACGAAGGCGGCTTTATTAATTTATCGCTTGAGTATCGTGATGCCGATGGCACTAACCGTGCAGAGCGCGATACCGGTGGGTCGTTAAATGTTGAGCCAGGCACGCTGAGTGAAGATGTACGTTGGGGCCAAGGTAACTCAGAAAGTGAATTTACCTCGTTGTTTTACAACATGGCTTTGCCAATGGGCGACAGCGAATTGTACTCATTTGGTGGCTATTCTGAGCGTACCGCGCTGGGTAATGGTTTTTACCGTAACTTTAACGAAGCGTCTAAAAATGTAACGCAAGTATACAGCGATGGTTTTTTACCCCGCATTTATAACGAAGCTGAAGATATTTCAGTAGCGGTTGGTTTTAGAGGCGATATAAACCCAGATTGGGGATACGATGTATCGGCAGTGTATGGTGAAAACCAATACGACTTTACCTCACGTAATACTATAAATGCCTCTTATGCGGCGGAGTACGTATTTAATAACCCAGATGCAAGCGATGCCGATATAGCAGCAAATGCAGGCCCAAGCGGCGGTTACTCTGGTGGTTTTAGATTTGATCAAACAACAGTTAATGCTGATTTTAACGGCATCGTTGATATTGGCCGCAATGAGCCTTTATATGTAACTATTGGTGCTGAATACCGTAAAGAAAACTACGAAATAGTACCTGGCGATGAAGCCTCTTACGCATGTGGTTTAGCAAATACCGATGCTTCGTACCCTTCAGTAAACGATCCTGATCAATTTGCTGAGTGTGGTTTTCAGGCTTATAACGGTTTGCGCCCAGAGGCAACAAACAAGAGCGATCGCCACAGCTACGCGTTTTATGTAGATGTAGAAACCATGGTCACTGATGCATGGAACGTAAGTGGTGCACTGCGCTATGAAGACTTTTCAGATGCGGGCGATGATTTAATTGGTAAATTAGCAACACGTTATGAATTTAACGATGACTTTGCAGTACGTGGTGCGGTTTCTACTGGTTTTAGAGCGCCATCGCTTCAGCAAAGTGGTTATACCGCATTTACAACTAACCTAGGCTCAGATGGCACACTTACGCAGTCGTTCACTGCAAATACGGGTACTGCTTTTCCAAGTGCGTTAGGTGTAGATAGCCTAGAGCTTGAAACCTCAACTAACTACAGTGCTGGTTTTGTTTACGATGTAACAAGTGAGCTTTCGTTAACGGTTGATTTTTACCGTGTAGAAATTAAAGACCGTATTACGCTTGGTAGTTTACTTTCTGCAGAGGACGTTGCCTTTAGCGATGAAGCCGTAGCCGCGCTTCAAGCAACCGGCGCAGTGCAAGCTAATTACTTTTCAAACTCTGTAGATTCAACTACACAAGGTGTTGATATTATTGCCTCTTACCGTACTGATGTAGAGGGCGGTAATTTTGGAGTAACCTTTGCGGGTAACTTAAACGACACTAAAATTGATAACGTGAACGCAGAAGAAGGTATTCCTGAGTCGGTGGCGTTTGATGATTTACAACGTAGCTTTTTTACCGACGGCCAGCCAGGTGAGCGTGCAACTTTAACGTTTGACTATGAGCGTGATGCGTATGAAACAACGCTTCGCTTTAATTACTTTGGTGAAACAGACGTTAAATACTTTGGTAATGACCACATCCCTTTACCAGGTGAGCTTTCGCCTACGGGGTCGTTTAAGCCAACTAGTACAGTTGAATCAGCAGTACTAGTGGATTTAAATGTTAGCTACCAAATTAACGAAATATTTAACGTATCGGTAGGGGCTGATAATATTTTTGATGAAACCCCAGATGAACTAGGTGATGACGAAGTGCTTAACTTTATTACCAACGGCGCGTTTAAATACCCTGTACGTGCATTGCCTTACGGCTTTGACGGGCGAACTTATTATGCAAAAGTAAGCTTTGAATTTTAATTAATTGAGCTAAACCTATTTAACCTGAATTCTGGTTAAGAGATATACCAACATATTTTATTATCCAGTGTTCAGGTTACTAAGCGCAGTTATTTACTGCGCTTTTTTTATGTTTATTTATTATGAAAAAGAGCGTTAAAACACTTGCAAGGTTGAAAATTAGGCATACAATCGCCACTTCTTAAGGTTCTTATTGTTATAAATAGTTAGGAAATAAAATGGCTAAAAAATCGAAAACCAAAGCCGCAAATAATAGTGCGGTAGACACCGGCCGAGGTGTTATTAATCATAATGCGCTGGCGGCGCTAGTAACCTCTAAAGTGTTTAAACCTCAAGTGGTTAAAGCTAAAAAAGGGAAAGGCTCGTTTAAGCGCAATAACAAACACGTAGGACGAGAGTCTTATTTAATCGCGGCTTAAATAGCACCGATCAAATAAGACTTTTAAATTGCCTACTTTTTGCCAAGCATACGCGTAAGGGTGTTGTCTTTATCAATAATATGGTGCTTTAAAGCGCCCACAATATGTAAACCTAACGCGATAAGAAGGGCATTTGCTGTAATACCGTGAACGGTTTTTCCTATCTCAGCTAAGCCTTGGTTAAAAGCGAGGCTTTTTTGTGGGTTTTCTGGGTTGGGGTTGTGCGGTATAAGCTCTAGCCCGAACACCTCTACGCCATGCCCACCAAAGCCCGACATAATCAGCCCCGAAATAGGCATAAGTAACATGCTTATCATAAGAACGTAATGCACAATTTTAGCTAACACTTGCTCATAATTTGGGTGTTTAACATCGTGCTTTGGCCAGCCATTTACAATGCGCCATGTTACTCTTAATAACGCAAAAGCAAGCAGCATTACGCCAAATGATTTGTGCCAACTCATTAGAAAAAACGCTTTAAAGTTTTCCATATATAGGCCTGAGCCTAATAACCCAATAATTAAAATAGCTACAATCCAATGCAGGCTTATGGTGGTTTTGCTTAACGTACTTGTTGTATCTTTTGTAAGTTTCATTGTGGTTATTCCTAACTTAAAAAGTGGCGCTTAGTTGCGTGTACAATTGAATAATCTTCATTAATGCAGCTAGCTTAAACTATAGAGGGTTAAAGTAGGGTTAACGAAACTTATTTTTTAAATTTAAAAAGATATAACCCGCAACGTGAAGTGAAAGTTGTAGGCGCGAAGCTTGCTCGCGCAAGATGATAGTTGCTTCTCTAAAAGCGACGCGGCTCTGAACCTCTTAATGATTTATTGATCTTTAATACAAAAATGCACAAAGAGAAGGGATAGAGAAGTAAATGAGAAGTGAAAGTTGTAGGCGCGAAGCTTGCTCGCGCAAGATGCTAGTTACTTCTCTAAAAGCGACGCGCCTCTGAGCCTCTTTGTGATTAATTGAGCTTTAATACAAAAATGCACAAAGAGAAGGGATAGAGAAGTAAATGAGTAGCCAAAGTAACTTGGTATAAGTTATCTGTATATCACCACCGAGTACACCGAGGCGCTTCGCGCTACACAGAGAAAACACCCGTAACGCTTAGTCACTTTTCCAGGTATTCTCCTTCGCTTCTCTGTGGTGAAACAATCGCTTTATACCTCGGTTAAAGCGTTGCTTTTAAACGCCAGCAAGGTGCGCCTCTACAAGGTAATTTACCTCGGAGTTAATTTTGTCGGTAGGCGCGAAACTTGCTCTCGCAAGATGCTAAGCATCTAAAAATCTAGGCCACTTTCTTTTAAATTATTGGCGATGGTTTGAGAGGGGTTTTCACCAAATAACTGCGTGTAATCTTTAGTAAATTGCCCTGCGTGCCAAAACCCCCAATTGGCCGCTATGATTGATATAGGCTTAGTTTGCCCAACCACTTTAAGCTCGCGCCTTACGTTATTTAAACGGGTTAAACGCAAAAACCTAAGCGGGTTAATACCTAAAATGCTTTCGAAACTGTACTGCAACTTGCGCCTACTAACAAAAGTAAGCTCGCAAAGTTCGGTTATGGTTATTGTTTTTTGTGGGTTGGCTGCCACGTACTCTTTTACTTTATCGACCACTGCTTTACGGTGTTTGTAGCTTGGGGCTATGTTTTGCTGCGGGTTATCGGCTTGCAGTAAATGCAGTGCTAGCATACTAAGCATATCTTGCTGTGATTCTGGTTTAAGCCCAAAACCTTTACAGGCAACCATACTATTAATAATTTGCCTTGCTGTTTGCAGCGATGAGTCACTTACCGTTAAACGAGCAGATTGTGCAGATGATAGGTTTTTAATTGTTACGCCTTGCAACTGCGCCATGTACTCAATGGAATGCCAATCAATAACCAAACCGTAAATATCAAATTGCTCAGGGGTAATTAGCTCAAAGTCGCTGCTGCTGGTACGGCACATAAATTGATTGCTCGCTACATCAAGGCCATTAATTTTACTTTGCTGCGACTGACTCGGTATGCCAAGCCAAATAGAGTTAGGAGCTATGTTGCATTGCTGGCGCAGCGCACGCTCGGTGTACTCTTTAAAAGCATGAATATCGTTGTAATTTACGCCTTCTATACAGCCATAAAAGCGGCCATCGCTTACTTGGTCGTACTTTTGCTGCCATTGAGTGAGGTTATGGGCTTGCTCGTCAATATCGTGCGTGTATACCTTGCTCTTTTGTGGTGCGTTGTTGCTGCCTTGCTGCGCCATATAGGTGATGCTCTTTTAAAGTAAACATATTTTTAGTTTAAGTGAATGCCAAATAAAGGCATTAACTTACTGAAATAAAATAATAAAAAACGATTTGCCAAAATTCGATAGCCACTTGGTACAAATTAAGCCTTCTTGTGACTATTCAAAATTGATTTATAGCTTATATGAGGCAAGACCTATACCAAGGTTTGTAATATTAGTTATGCGGAGTAAATCATGGGGCATATGTACAGTTATACGTTAGGAACACATACTTATCAATTCAAGAGCTTAGCGCAGTTAATGGCTAAAGCTACGCCGCAGCGCTCGGGTGATAGGTTAGCGGGAGTTATTGCACAATCAGCGCAAGAGCGCGCTGTAGCGCAGATGACATTGGCCGAAGTACCGCTAAAAACATTTTTAAACGATGTACTTATTCCCTACGAGCAAGACGAAATTACACGCCTTATTATTGATGAGCACGATGCAAACGCTTTTAAGCTTATATCGCACTTAACCGTGGGAGATTTTAGAAACTGGTTATTAAGTGATTTTGCAACGCCTGCGGTACTTGCAAGTGTTAGGCAAGCCATTACCCCTGAAATGGCCGCTGCGGTAAGTAAAATAATGCGTAATCAAGATCTCATACTTGTTGCTAAAAAGTGCCACGTAAAAAGCGCGTTTAGAAACACCATAGGCTTGCCTGGGCATTTATCAACCCGCTTGCAACCTAACCACCCAACCGATGACATAAATGGTATAGCAGCCTGTATGCTCGATGGCCTTTTATACGGCAATGGCGATGCGGTAATTGGCATTAATCCCGCCACCGACAACGTAGCGCAAGCCATTAAGTTAATGACGCTGATGGATGATGTGATTCAAAAATACGAAATTCCGACACAAAGCTGCGTGCTTACCCATGTGACTAACACCATAGAATGCATAGAAGCAGGTGCTCCGGTTGATTTAGTTTTTCAGTCTATTGGCGGTACAGAGGCTACAAATTCAAGCTTTGGTTTTAATTTAAATACACTAGCTGAGGCGCAAGATGCTGCGCTGAGCTTAAAGCGTGGCACGGTTGGAAATAATGTAATGTATTTTGAAACCGGGCAAGGCAGCTCGCTTTCGGCTAATGCACACCATGGGCTTGACCAACAAACCTGTGAGGCGCGTGCTTATGCTGTAGCACGCAAGTTTAACCCTTTATTAGTTAATACCGTTGTAGGCTTTATTGGCCCCGAGTATTTATTTGATGGTAAAGAAATTACCCGCGCAGGGCTTGAAGATCATTTTTGTGCCAAGCTTTTAGGCATACCTATGGGGTGCGATGTGTGTTACACCAACCACGCCGAGGCCGACCAAAACGATATGGATAACTTACTCACCTTATTAGGCGTGGCGGGTTGCTCGTTTGTAATGGGGATTCCAGGCTCGGACGATATTATGCTTAATTACCAAACTACCTCATTTCATGATGCCTTATATGTGCGCCGAGTTTTAGGCTCGCGCCCAGCGCCCGAGTTTGAAGCGTGGCTTAGCAAAATGAAAATTATGGAAAATACCGCCGAGACTATTTTATCGAACACCTTACCAACAGCCTTTGCCAAGCCATTAAAAGCAGTACAAGGAGGGATGTAATGAAAGCGGTTAAAAGCATAAACACGCAAAGCAGCAACGATCACAATAATGGCAAAGTGGTTGAAAACCCATGGAGCGATTTACGTCGTTTTACCGATGCCCGTATAGGCCTTGGCCGGGCAGGCATTAGTTTACCTACAGCTGAAATGTTAGCGTTTCAGTTATCGCATGCTCAGGCGCGCGATGCGGTTAACTTTCCGTTAGATATTAGCGAAATGACAAAAACTCTCAGTGCTATTGATGCGCTTAGCGTGGTTGAAAAACCGCTAAGTGTACAAAGTGAGGCAGTTGATCGTGTTACCTATTTACAGCGCCCCGATTTAGGCCGAAAGCTAAACCAAGCAGGGCGTACAACGCTTTTAAACACTATGCAAAGTAGGCAAAACAGTACTCAGGCGCAATACGATTTAGCCATTGTAGTAGTTGATGGGCTTTCGTCGTTGGCGGTACAAAAAAACGCAGCGCCATTTATAAGCGAGCTTTTAAAGCAGCTTCCTACTGAGCCCTCACCTTACAAAATTGCGCCAATTACCCTAGTAGAGCAAGGCCGCGTAGCGATTGGTGATGACATTGGCGAGCTGCTAAACGCACAAGTGGTAATGGTATTAATTGGTGAGCGCCCAGGACTTAGCTCCCCCGACAGCCTTGGCCTTTACTTAACGTGGGAGCCAAAAACGGGGCTTAACGATGCGTGCCGTAATTGTATTTCTAACATTCGCCCTGCAGGGCTTAGCTACTTTGAGGCTGCCCGAAGAGCCGTATATTTACTGCAAGAGGCCAAAAAGCGCGGGCTTACTGGGGTTAACTTAAAAGACAGAACACAAGACGATGTAATAGAGCATCAGGTTCAAACCACAAATTTTTTAATCGCGGAATAAAACCATAAAAAGAGGTCAATATGTCTAATAACAATAAAGAGTATCTTGCACAAAGGCAGTTAAAAAGTGGCACTGCGGGCTGGTTATTGCTTGCAGGGCTAGGGGTGTCGTATGTAATTTCGGGCGACTTTGCAGGCTGGAACTTTGGTATAGCCGAAGCCGGCTGGGGCGGATTTGCCATTGCTGCGGTGTTAATGGCAATAATGTATTTAACGCTGGTGTTATCGCTTGCTGAAATGTCGGCAGCAATTCCTGCGGCGGGTGGCGGTTACAGTTTTGCACGACAAGCAATGGGCCCAGCTGGGGGTTATTTAACTGGCCTTGCGGTATTAATTGAATATGCATTAGCCCCCGCCGCCATTGTTATATTTATTGGCTCGGCGGTTGAGGCGTTAACGGGTTTTAATGGCCCGTGGGTATATGCACTGTTTTATTTAACGTTTGTGGGAATTCATTTAGCGGGTGTGGGTGAAGCGCTAAAAGTAATGATGGTGATAAGTGGCTTAGCAGTATTGGCTATTATTGCCACTGCCGTGGCGTTAATTGCTAATTTTGACGCGGCTAATTTATTTGATGTTGCGGTAACTAATGCCGCAGGTGCAAATGAATTTTTACCACTTGGTTGGTATGGTGTGTGGGCTGCATTGCCTTTTGCTATGTGGTTATTTTTAGCAGTAGAAGGCGTGCCGCTTGCAGCCGAAGAAGCTAAAAACCCGGCTAAAGATGTACCTAAAGGCATTATTGGCGCTATGTTATTTTTACTGTTTACCGCTTTACTTGTTGTGGTATTAGTTCCCGCTGCTGGTGGTGCAAACGCAATGGGCGCCAGTGCAGTTCCTTTAGTTGATGCGCTTAACGCCACGGGCAATACAAGCTTAGCCACTGTGGTAAATATTTTAGGCTTAGCGGGATTGGTCGCGTCGTTCTTTTCGATTATTTATGGTTATAGCCGTTTAGTGTTTGCGCTTTCGCGTGCAGGCTATTTACCGCGTTCGTTATCAATTACAACAGAGCGCAAAGTACCCGCGCGTGCGTTAATTGTCCCCGCTATTTTTGGATTTATTGCCTCACTGAGTGGTGAGGGCGATTTAATGCTAGCCATGGCGGTGGTAGGTGCAACGGTATCGTATGCGTTAATGGCGCTGAGCCATATTATGTTACGTATTAAGCAACCTAATTTAGCTCGTCCGTATAAAACGGCAGGTGGCGTGGTTACATCGGGTATTGCGTTAGTGTTATCGCTTATTGCATTAACGGGTGTGTATGCGTTTGACCCTCGTGCATTTTTATACACCGTAGTGCTATTTGTGATTGGTGCAGCTTATTACTTTGGTTATAGCGCTAAGCATTTAGTCGCTAAAAGTGCAGATGAAGAGTTTGCCATGCTTGCCGATGCTGAAGCGGACTTAGCCGCCTCAAATTAAGGGGGTTAACACTAGGGTAAAAGCGTTGCTTTTAAAACGCCAGCAAGCTGCGCGTCTACAAGGTAATTTACCTCGGTGTTAATTTTGTAGGTAGGCGCGAAGCTTGCTCGCGCAAAATGCTAGTTGCTTCTCTAAAAGTGAAGCGCCTCTAAACTTCTTAGTGATTTATTGATCTTTAATACAAAAATGCACAAAGAGAAGAGAAAAAGGAGTAAACGAGAAGTGAAAGCTGTAGGCGCGAAGCTTGCTCGCGCAAAATATTAGTTGCTTCTCTAAAAACGAAGCAACTAACATCTTTGTGAATGCATTGGTTATATTTACGAGCTATCGCTCGTCACGCCAGCAAACTGCTCGTCTACAGCCCATTTAACTTATGCGTGTTACTTTTACTTTTATTTTCCCTGCATTGGCGCCGTAAAAGCGGCTTAAGTCATTGGCGAACGGGCTAAATTCACCTGATTTAGTAATGGTTACTGTAGCGCCATTGGCTATTTCAAATAAATATTCGTCGTTATTGTTAATTGCGCCAACCAAAGAGAACCACTGCGCTCTTGGAAGTCGTCTAAATGGTTCAAGCAATGCCATGGGGATTTCTTTAACCCCTAATTGCACATTATCGCGGTGCCAGCCGCTTGAGGTGCATTTTATACCGTCGTCATACCAAAATTGATTGGGATAGGGTTCAAACTTATAAGTTGCGCCTTCAACTAACATAAGCCCTGTATTGTTATGTGCCTCGCTGGCAAACACCATTACATCTTGGCTTTGCGAAACTTGTAATACGCTCATGTTTTGGTTTTCAAGGGCAATGTGTTGGCTTAAACCAGTAAAGCTTAATGTGCTGTTATCGTTATACCTAATTTTGTAATGCAAGTTTTTAAGCGATTCTGGGCGATAGCTAGTTAGTTTATTAATTCGTGTAGCTACGCTTTGATGTATATGTGGTTCTAAGTTGCTGGCTTCGTTATCAATAAGTACATAGCACTCCCTATCCACCAATTTAAAAAAGGGATTAAACCAAAAGTAATTTTGCTGATGACTTAAAGCCAGAGGATCGGGCGCTACGGTTACATCGTCTTGGTCAACTAATTTACTGCCAGGCAATAAGGTTTCGTAGTCAATATCGTGACTGGTTAATAAACTAATATTAAGTGGTTGATCAATTAACCATTCAAGCGCATAGCGCAGGCAAATATCAGCTAGGCCATCGCGGTAATAACCGCCGCCAATATCTGAATGCGCCCCTGCAAACCAAAGCTCGGTAATATTATTTTGATGGTTCATTAGGGTGGGTTCAAACGCACGGCGTTTTTCATCAAGTGCTACACAGTGCAGTGCCTGCGAAATATTATTAGCAATGGTGTGGTTTTCAAATATTACATGCTCGGCACCGCGCGTTGCTTTACTGACTTTTGATAAACCTATTGAGGCCACGGTATCAAATACACATACGTAAACATTATCGCTAATTAAAGGTTCTAGGATTTTTGCAAAACGCCTAGCGAGTGCGCCGCCTCGGCTAAAACCGGTAAGTAAAAGGGTATCGCCTAGTTGGTAATGCGCTTTAAAATCACTCATGGCTTGATTTAAAATACTAGCAACATCGTCACCACGTGGCGCTAAAGTTTGGTTTAAAATACGTTTTAAGCGGCTACCTTTAGTGCCAATACCTTGATAATAAAAACTAAGTTGGTTTGTAAATGGGGTGGTGGGGGAGTCATCGAGTTTGCCGCCTAATAATAAATGCAGCTTTAGAATATTAGAAATACTACTGTCTTCTTTAAAATGGTCTGAGCTAAATTGCTCAGCATCGCGCGGCTCGCCACCAGTACCATCAAAATTAAAAATTAGCGTTTTACCCGTCATAGCCCTAATCCTTTAATTGTTTTAAATACTCTACACAGGCAATGTTAAATATTAAAGACAGCAGCAATAAATAATTATTATCGCTGCTTACTCTATTTTTAATGCAGTTTCATTTTAGGGCGCACTACGCGCAGTACTTTTTCGCTTATCCATAATGCAAAGGTTTTTGCGCTGCCGTGTATGGCGCGCTGGTGCATGCGATACAGTGATATATACATAAAGCGAGCAATTTTACCTTCTATAAAAAAGGTATTGCTGGTTAAGTTACCCATTAAATTACCTACCGTACTGTAGCGCGATAAGTTAACGAGTGAGCCATGGTCGCTATATTTAAAGCCGCATAGTGGCTGTTGTTTTAACGTGGCTATGAGGTTTTTTTCTACACATAGCGCCATTTGATGCGCCGACTGCGCACGCGGTGGAACAAGCTTTCCGTCTTCTTGGGTAAAGGCGCAGCAATCACCAATAACAAAAATGCTTTCATCTACGGTGCTTTGTAAAAACTCGTTTACTTGAATTTGGTTGCTACGAGTAAGCTCAAAAACACCTAAATCTTTAATAAAATCTGGCGCTTTTACACCTGCAGCCCATACCATTATATCGGCGTCTATGTGTTCTTCGTCTTTTGTTATAAACCCTTGTTCGGTGGCTTCTTTTACCAGTGTTTGCTCTCGTACGTTTACGCCGAGTTTTAATAACTCGCGCTTTGCGCTATCGGCTATGCGCTCGGGTAGGGCGGGCAAAATACGGGGCCCTGCTTCTATTAAATGAATATGTAAACGCTTAGACGACATATTTGTAAGGCCGTAAAGCTTTAATAATTCAGATACATGGTAAAGCTCTGCCGAGAGCTCAACGCCGGTTGCGCCGCCGCCCACAATGGCAATATTTAATGATTGTTGTTGGTTGTCGTCTTGGTGAAGGCGAGTAAAGCTGTCGAGTAGAGAATGCTGAAAACGCTCAGCTTGCTGGTTTGAGTCTAAAAAGTAGCAATGATCTTTTATGCCTGGGGTATTAAAGTCGTTGCTTACGCTGCCAATGGCAATAACAAGGTGGTCGTAGCGTACGCTGCGCTGTGGCAAAATAGTGTGGCCTAGCTCATCAAGATGCGGTGCAAGGGTAATGGTTTTATTGCTTTGGTCTATATCGCAAAATGTACCAAGCTGAAAATTATAATGATGTTTTGCAGCGTGGGCTGAATACACAACGCCATCTAAATCGGGGTCAATAGAGCCTGTCGCTACTTCGTGTAGTAACGGCTTCCATATGTGGGTGCGGTTTTTATCGATTAAAAGAATTTCGGCTTGTTTTTTCTTCCCTAATTTATGCCCTAATTGTGTTGCCAGCTCTAGTCCGCCTGCGCCACCGCCAATAACGACGATTTTAGGTTTAGTTATATTCATAGCAATGCCCTTAAAAAATAATATACCCAAATAATCTGCTTATAACGCTTATAAAAAATCACTTGGGTATACAAAATTAGCTTGGCTGTTAGCACCATTGAGCATCTGCTGCGTATTTTGCGCCTAAATAAAACATATGTCAGCAATTGATAAGCTTATTTGTTGTATACTAAGGTCTAAATTGCCTCAGTATGAAAAATTTAGCGCTTTTCAGGGCCCTAATATAAAGGCATTACTTTACATAAAAGGCAGCTTGCTTTTAATAGGGTATAACGCTGACACTAAATGCTTTTAAGTATTTTAACCTATTGATTTAAAGTGAGTTTTACTGGATTTTTGATTATTGCAATAAAGCCGCTAATACTTGCAATCTATGCTTTATCTAAATTGCTTTTAATGCCAACAGACACTCTTATATTGAGATGCTTTGGGGTATATGCAAATATTTCATTTACGTTGCACTTTTGCTGTTAAAGCCTATTCCCTAGCCAAAAAGGATATTTATGACCACGCCATTAATTAAATCACTTGAGCAGCATTTTGGTTTTAGCCAATTTAGAGCAGGGCAACAGCAAACCATTGAGCAGCTTTTAAATGGGCAGTCGTCATTGGCTATATTTCCTACGGGCTCGGGTAAGTCGTTGTGTTATCAGCTAACGGCTATGCATTTACCAAACTTAACCTTGGTGGTGTCGCCCTTACTTGCATTGATGAAAGATCAAATTAGCTTTTTAAATAGCAAAGGTATTTACGCGGCAAGCCTTGATTCTAGCCAAGACCAAATGCAAAGCAGCACCGTAATGAACGATGTGCGAAATGGTAAAACTAAAGTATTAATGGTGTCGGTTGAGCGTTTTAAAAACGAGCGTTTTAGAGAGTTTATAAGCCAAGTTGCGCTGTCTATGCTGGTGGTAGACGAAGCGCACTGTATATCTGAATGGGGCCATAACTTTAGACCCGACTACCTTAAACTACCGCGATACCGCGAAGAGCTAAATATTCCACTGGTACTATTACTCACCGCCACAGCCACTAAAAAAGTAAAACGCGACATGAGCGAGCGTTTTAATATTGCCCCAGAGTGTATTGTACAAACCGGCTTTTACCGCGCTAACCTCGATTTAAGCGTGCTAAGTGTAAAAACGGCTGATAAAAACACTGAGCTTACAAACATAGTGCGTGCGCAAAATGGCCCAGGTATTGTGTATGTAACGCTTCAGCAAAGTGCTGAGCAAGTGGCTAATACACTAAGTGCGCAAGGTATTCAGGCGGTTGCGTATCATGCGGGGCTTGAAGATACACTACGCTGGCAAATCCAAGATGATTTTATGGCGGGTAAAATTAACGTTGTTGTGGCAACAATAGCCTTTGGTATGGGCGTTGATAAATCAGATATTCGCTTTGTTATTCATTACGATTTACCAAAATCGATTGAAAACTACAGCCAAGAAATTGGCCGCGCAGGGCGCGATGGCAACCCATCAAACTGCTACACCTTGGCTAATTTAGATGGCCTAAACACAGTAGAAAACTTTGTGTATGGCGACACCCCTGAGCTTAGCGGCATTGAATACGTAATTAACGATATTAAATCGCAGCCGCAGCAATGGGAAATGCAAGAATACAGTCTTTCAAGCGAAAGTAATATTCGCCAATTAGCGCTTAAAACGTTGCTGGTACAACTAGAAATGCAAGGCGCAATAACGCCGCAATATGCTTACTACGCCGATTTTAAATACAAGTTTTTGGTTGATAAAAACGAGTTACTTAGCCAGTTTGACGAGCAGCGCCAAGCCTTTTTAACGCAAATATTTAGCCATACCGATTTTAAAAAAATATGGGGCACGCTTAATTTTGACACCCTTACCCAAGCCGCCCAAGTTGACCGTAAACGGGTTGTGGCCGCGCTTGACTACCTAGCCGAAAAAAACCTAATAACCCTTGAAACCAAACGCATTACCCAAGTATACAAAGTGCATAGTGAGGTTATAAATAACCCTGAACTTGCAAAACAATTACACAGTTATTTTATCGAAAAAGAACAAGCTGAGATTAAACGTATAGCTGCATTGGTACGCTTTTTTGAGCTACAAAGTTGCTTAAGCTATAACTTGGCGCGCTATTTTGACGATCAAAATGCGCCAGCGCAATGCGGGCATTGCAGTGTATGCCGTGGTAATGCTGTAAAACTTGAGTATTCAATAGAGCCTGATCACATTGCCGATGACGTTGTTTATCAAAAAGTGGATGAGTTTTTAGCGCACATGGCAACAAAAGGTATTCACAGTGTAGGTATTGAAACCCAGTGCCGCTTTTTAGCGGGCATGAGCGTGCCATTATTTGCACGTAATAAAGTACGCCAACTCAGTGGTTTTGCGCTTTGTGAGCAGATGCGTTACAGCGATATAAAAGCAAAACTACTAGCGCGTTAAATTAGTTACTGTATCCTAGTGGCTTATTCAAAAAAGTAAGTCACTATGCCTAATACTGTTATTCCAAGTAAAACTATTTCCTCTACACCTGAGCCCGTAACCTGCGCTAATTGCCAGGCATGTTGCTGCCGATTAGAAGTGCGCATAGTGACCGACACCGGCGTGCCTTTTCAGTACATTGATTACGACAAATGGGGCAGCGAAGTAATGAAACGCGCAGACGACGGCTGGTGCCAAGCACTCGACCGTAACACGCTAATGTGTACTATTTACGAAAACCGCCCACTTACGTGCCGCGAGTTTGAAATGGCCTCAAACGAGTGTATTACAGAGCGCGAAATAGCGGGTATTTAATAAAAGCATATCCACTAAAAAAGGGGCTCAAAAGCCCCTTTGGTTTATCTGTGTTTTGTACTTAAGCTGATTAATCGTATTTAGCTTCTAGCTCATTAGCTGTATGAAACTTCTCATGGCTTTGTAATAGCTCATCGTATTTTACAAGGTGTTTAAAGTGGGCAAGCTGGCCTGAGTTTTTAACTATTTCTACAATAAACGACATCATAATATCGGCACCGGTTAAAGTGTCGCCGACTAAATAACGTTTACCTTGGAGTCGGTCGTTAAAGTAGCTAATTACTTTTACGGTTTCTGCATCGGCGTAATTTTCTAAAAACTCTGTTTTAGCGCCATCTTTTAAAACAAACATTTTAAGCAGTAGCGGTAAAATAGCTGAGCTTTCGGCAAAGTGTAGCCATTGTTGATACTCAACATATTCGGCAGTGCCAGCTTTTGGTGCAAATTTACCGTTACCGTATTTAGTAATTAAATAATCGGTGATCGCGCCAGATTCGGTAACAATTAAGCCATCGTCTTCAATCACTGGTGACTTACCTAATTGGTGTACTTTTTTAAGTTCGTCAGGCGCTAAAAAGGTCTCTGTGTTGCGCTGGTAGGCAACAATTTCGTAATCAACATCCAGCTCTTCTAAAAGCCAAATAATACGTTTTGAGCGCGATTTATTTAAATGGTGTAGTTTAATCATGTCAGTCCTTGTTGGCGTTACTGCATGTGCAGTAACGCTTAGTAAAATTTAAAGTGGCTCGTTAATTTTAACAACGGTTTTACCAAAGTTTTTACCATTAAGCATGTCGTTAAATGCGCTAATGGTGTTTTCAATACCTTCTACCATGTGTTCGCGGTATTGTACTTTGCCTTCTTTAAGCCATTTTTGCATGTCTTGTGCAAATTCGTCGTAGCGGTGGCCGTAGTCGTCAAAAATTATAAAGCCCTGCATTTTAATACGTTTAGTAAGCAACTGCCCCATTAGCATTCCCATACGATCAGGCCCATCTGGAAGGCTGGTAGAATTATATTGCGACACTAAACCACACAGTGGCACACGGGCTGCGGTATTAAGTAATGGTAATACGGCATCAAACACTTTACCGCCCACATTTTCGTAATAAACATCTATGCCGTTATCACAGGCTTTTTCTAGCTGCTCTGCAAAGTCATCGGCTTTGTGATCAATACAGGCATCAAAGCCCAGCTTTTCAACAGCATGTGTACATTTTTCGCTGCCACCAGCAACGCCTACCACTTTACAGCCTTTAATTTTAGCTATTTGGCCAACGGTTGCGCCAACCGGCCCTGTTGCTGCGGCTACTACAACGGTTTCGCCTTCTTTAGGTGCGCCAATATCAAGTAAGCCCATGTAGGCTGTAAAGCCCGGCATACCCATAATACCGAGTGCGTACGATGGGTTTTCTGGCTCTTTACCTAATTGCATAAGGCCTTCGCCGTTAGTAATGGCGTAATCTTGCCAACCGGTGTAGGCAAGTACCCATTCGCCTTCGCTGAATTTATCGTTTTTAGACTCTTCTACTTGGCATACGGTAGCGCCTACCATTACATCGCCCACATTAACCGGATCGGCATACGACTTTGCATCGCTCATGCGGCCACGCATGTATGGGTCAAGTGATAGGTAAATAGTGCGCAGCAGCACCTCGCCATCTTTAAGCGCTGGTAAATCTACTGTTTTAAGTTCAAAGTTTTCATCGGTAGGGGCACCGTGCGGGCGTGATGCTAAAGTAAGTTGACGACTAGTTGCAGACATAAAAATCTCCTCTTAAGAGTGAATTTACTTAGCGAATGTTTACGCGTTTAAAACCAGGTTGAGCCTAAACAATAATGCGCGCTAAGTTATACGAAAATAAAAATTTGTACCTTAATACACGAGCTTTGGGCGCGAGGCTGGTAATTCAAGCTTTGCAGAGTATTTATTCTAAACGGTTTATTTTAGCTTGCTAAAAATATGGCTATCGTAAAATACACCATTTTTATAAATGGCCTGTTTGAGCACAGCCTCGGCCTTAAAACCGCATTTAGTGAGTGCCTTTACAGAGCCAGTATTGCCAGCAAATACAGCGCCAAAAATACGGTTTAGGTTTGAGCTTTTAAATGCGTCATCGCAAATATGCGAAATAGCATGAGTCATTACTCCTTGCCCCCAAAAGTGGCTATTAAGCCAATAGCCTATTTCGCCACTGCGGCTATATTCAAATTCTCCGGGGGTGATACCAATACACCCCGCAAATTGCTCATCTACAGCAATGGCCTTAACTATTCCACTTTTAGAGCCTTGGTTTATCCACCAGTCGGCGTCGGCTTGAGTATACGGAAATGGAATTTTAGAGGATAAAAAGCGCGTAACCTGCTTATCGTTTAAGGTATTAATAATGTGTGGCGCGTCCTTTGGTTTAAAGTCTCTTAGGGTGATCATTGTTTTAATAAAGTGTCTGTTGCATACGGGTCAACTTAGCAAGCAATTAGAGATTGCACAATCACAAAGATTAACCGTTTACGCCTATAACTTTGTTTTAAAGTACTCTAATATAAGCAAAATATGATACCTGTTTAAGATACCTTTATGCACCCACACATAGCAGCCCTTTATAATAGTGCCCAAAAACCAAGCCGTTTAATTATAGGTTTAATGAGTGGTACCTCGTTAGATGGGCTCGATGTAGCACTGTGTAAGGTAACGGGTGCAGGTATAAATACGCAAATCGAAGTGCTGAACTTTACCACCGTTGACTATAACAACGAATATAAAAGTAAAATAAAGCAGGTATTTGCTAAACGAGAGTGTGATTTAGAACTTGTTACCTTACTGCATCCATGGGTGGGTAAACTCCATGGCGATATGGTTAATCAGTGCTTACATACTTGGCAGGTAAATCCAGCAAGTATTGATGTAATAGCCAGTCATGGGCAAACAATTTACCACTGCCCACAGTCGCAGCATAATCATAAAAGCTTTACTAATGGCACACTACAAATTGGCGACAGCGACCAAATAGCCGTTACTACCGGTATTACAACGATTGGCGACTTTAGGCAAAAACACATAGCCGCAGGGGGCGAAGGTGCACCGCTTGCGGTATATGGCGATTACTTATTTTTTGCAAACCCCAATGAGAACCGCATTTTATTAAACATGGGTGGTATTGCTAATTTAACGTTTTTACCTAAAAGTGGTGATGCAAATAGCGTATTTAGTAGCGACATAGGCCCAGGTAACACCATTATGGATGCGTACATACAGCAGAATTTTAAAGGTATGCACTTTGATGATGGCGCTAAAATAGCTAAAGCTGGCAAGGTTAATTCACTCTTATTAAATGCATTGTGTAGCAACACTTTTTTTGAGCTTGCGCTGCCTAAAACAACAGGGCCTGAAGTATTTAATTTAGCGTATTTGCATGGAGCTCAGCTGCAAACAAATACACAGCACTTAAGCCATGAAGATGTAATGGCAACTTTAAATATGTTTAGCGCAAGGGTAATTGCAAATGCGTTAAATGAATGCGGGCAAAGTGCTAAAGAGTGTGTGGTATACGCAAGTGGTGGCGGTATTCATAACCCATTATTAATGGCGCACCTTAATGCGCTGTGCCCGACTATTAAAGCGTTTAAAAATACCGACGATTTAGGCATAAACCCCGATGCCAAAGAAGCCGTACTATTTGCCATTTTAGCCAACGAATGCCTAGCAGGTGAGCAGCAGCACCTAAATAATACTGCGCAGGGTATTGCAGGGGTCACTATGGGTAAAGTGAGTTTTGCTGATTAAGTTTTTATAAATGTGTATACCAACACATTAAAAAAACGAAAATAAACTTGAGCTCATATTACGAAAGTATTTTTTAACGCCATGTGGCTTAGTTTGGCTTTTTAGTGCTTGCTGATTTTTATAACCAGCCTCAAACGCATTTACTTGCATATCAAACTGTAAACTATTTTTTAAAGTGGCATTTAAGCCATGCAGCATCAATTGCATTACTAAGCAGTGGCTTTGGGTAATTTTACTTAATGTTAAATACACATAACCACGCTCTAAGTCGGCGTTAGTGAGTACTTTTTCAGTAAAGTATTGCGCATCACGGGCACTGGGATACGTTGCGCTCAGCGAAATAATATCGTTTTCGTGGGCGTCGTCAGGCAATACGCATTGCAGCGTTATTTCATGCATAGCACTGGCTTGCAAGGTTAGCTGCTCGTATTCCATTGTGTGGCCCATAGCCGCAGAGAGAGGATCTTCAAACGATTGTAACGCAAATGTGAGTTGCGTCATTGGTGTGCTCATTTACTTCAACTTCTAGATTATAAAAAATACAGTTCGAGTTTAAATTATCACCTATTTTGATTGCAGTTTTATGACAAGTTGCACTTAATCGGATAATCACTGTATTTTGATCAAAAAAGATCGCTATATGTTCTTTCTCATTCAACTTTGGAATGGTTTGTCACACATCTGGAATGAAGAGCTATATGTGGCAAGGCTTGTAGGGATGGTGCTGTCGTTCCTTATTTGGGTTTTTCTCATAGACTTCTCTTCATAGGGAATAGAATTTGGTTTTTTAGGCTTTACCTAATCAAAGCATTAAATAGAGATTCCAAATTAGAATTTCATACTTATCTTTTTTGATTTAATACGGTATGGATAGCGTTTATTGTTGTAACACATATTAATAAAGTGGTGTTTCCGACCAAGATAATTGTCGTAATGCAAATGTTCTAAGGCGGTTATGAGCGAAGACAAGCGTTGAGATTGGATAATTATAATAGTCAATTGAGTGGTCAAACTGCGCTTTGCGCATATATTCATGAAAATGCGCGCTGCGCGCAAATTGGATTATTAAACTTCACCTAAAACCTTAGAAAACTTAGTTATAGTAATAACTTAGGTAATTTGTTAAAACTATATAAAGTAGATAAATGGGCGCTAAGTCGGTAGAAATATGCGCGATGAGGGCACTATTAAATTATAGAGGTAAAACATGATTTCAGAGGCAGATTGGAAACACTTCAAACAAGTTAAGGCAGATGCATTAGATAAGTGCTGCCAGCAAGTTTTGGACGGTATGCGTAAAGGAATCGATAATCCCGAACTCTCAAATCATGCAAAATATCTCTATTTGTATGAATTGATAGAAAACAGCGACAAACGTATCGCCAACATATTCGATTATAATGCAAGGTCAAAAGCTATGCTGCAGCTTGCATTAATGAAATCAGACGGCCTTCTAGAAGCTAAACAAATTAGTGGCTTCTCAGATGAGTTACAAAGTTTTATTAATAGCCATGACTAACTTATCAGCACGGCCTAAAAAAAATTTAAGTCACTCACTGCGTTCGCTGGGACGCATACACGTGGGGCGGCTTCGCCATTATGCCCCACATGTCTGCGCCCCTTATTTAAAAGTTAGCTGCTTTGAGGTCAATCATTAGTAAGGTGTCATAGTGAGAATTTTAGTATCAGGCTCTGCCGGTAGAGTCGGGCGTGCAATCTATATTAAATTAATGCGCACCCATGACGTGGTCGGCATTGATAAAACGCCTTGCTCAACAGCCGATTACATTGGTGATATTCTTGATAGTGATCTGATTGATCGGGCTCTTAAAAATGTTGATGTCATCATTCATACAGCGGCTCTTCACGCTCCACATGTTGGTTTAGTACCTGATTCAGAGTTTCAGTCTATCAACGTAGACGCGACCGAGAAACTCGCTCTGGCTGGATTAAAAGCAGGTATTAAGCACTTTATTTTTACCAGCACTACTGCATTGTACGGCTATGCTTCAACACCTAAAGGTATTGCAGGTTGGATAAATGAAGACGTCACACCTCAACCCAAGTCGATTTATCATAATAGTAAAATTGCGGCTGAAGCTAAGCTAGAAGAAATTTCAAAGTTGTTTCAGCTTCCAGTTACTGTGCTGCAAATGTCGAGATGTTTTCCTGAACCTGCGGATTTAATGGCAGTATTTCGCCTTACTCGTGGCATAGATGCTCGTGATGTAGCAAACGCACATTTATGTTCTGTGGAAAAACGCTTAAGTGGTTTTAATCGTTTTATAATCTCAGGCGCTACACCTTTTCAACTTTCTGATTGTGAAGCTCTATATACTGATGCAGCATCTGTCATCGAGCGTCAATGTCCTGACATCGCGCTAGCATTTAAACAAAGAGATTGGCAACTACCTCAAAGCTTAGATCGCGTATATGACTCATCATCTGCCTGTGACAAATTAGGGTGGTCACCTATACATGGTTTTAAAAGCGTTTTGGAAATGCTAGATACTGAAATACCTGAAGTATTGCCAATTTTTAAACGCAGCTAACAAAGCAATTAAGAGTGATTCGGCATGGGCAGCGTTTTTACTATGCATTGCTTTTAACATTAGGCAAAGCGAGTTCGCCCTCAGTACACTCTTTTTTAAAAGTTTATTACTTTGTGCCTAAACTCGTTTGCAAGTTTAGTTTTTCGATAGCTGCCTGTATTAGCCCTTGTCCATCTTTTGTTCACTAAATGCTGGTGTTCATTTTTATTGAACGATATTAATTAGTGAACAGGGAAACTTAAATCCCTTACTGTAATTAGTGGAATAAGTACAAGCCTGATAAGTAACCTTTAGAGAGTTTATAACAGCTCTATTAAAATAAGCCCCTGTATTAAACGTAACGTTTAACACAGGTTTGGGCTAACCTACTAAACACCAAACGTATTAAAACGAATACTGTAGCCTTAATGAGATTGCATTGCCTGATGTGATAGTACCGCCTGCTTCAAAGTAGTCGGCTTTAATGTAGTCGGCCATAAACTTTATGTTTTTGTTTACGGTGTAGTTAACACCAAGGGTGTAGGTTTTTGCGTCTTGGTTTTCTTGCTTGAGCTTAAGTAGGCTGTAGCGGCCTGTAATTTCCCAGCCTGGCTCTGAGCTTGCGCCTAGTTTTGCGTTTTTATACTTACGGTATCCGCCCGATAGTTGATAACCAAATTGCAAATAGCCGCCTTCGTAATCATTGGTTGTATTTTCAATACTGGTTACTTGTGCTTGTTGCCACTCGGCCATCATGGTAAATCTATCTTTAAGCCATAGTAGCTCTACGCCTTGTTGCGAGAGGCTATCGGCATTAATTTTATCACCTTCTATTAATGAGTCGGCGGTATAAACTTCAAGAGGTTCATTTACTCTAAATTCGTTACCGTCGTACTGCCTCTCACTAAATGCAACGCCTAGGTGTAAAAGGTTGGTGTTTTGCTGCCATGGCACCCAGGCTACGCGCCCTGTAATAGCAGACGTTGCTTCGTCTTCATCGGGCTCGTAATAACCTAGTTGCCAATTTACTGATGCTATGTCCCCGGAAAGGCTAATACCTAAGCTGCGTCCTGGTGAAAACGCTTCGCTTATCATGCTGCGTTCGAGCATTAGCAATTTACGCGAGCTGGTTAGTTTTTCTAGGCCAAAACTTTCTTTTTGCTGGCCTATGGTTAAATCGGCATATTTCCAGCCAGAGTATTCTAGGTAGGCGTCTTTTATTTCGGTTTCGCCATCGGCAAAGCCAAGCTGAAATTTACTTTTCCAGTCTTTGCTTATGTCTGATTTAAAACTTAGGCGTGCGCGGCGTATTTCAGAGGTACTTTCTGAGCTGTTGCTGTCGTATTGCCCCTCTAACAATGAGGTATCAAACTTGTTGTAGTCGAGCATGATATAGCCGCTTAGGTCTATATCGTCGTTAATTTTGGCAAAGCTTGCGCTACTAACAAGGCAAAGAGCTGAAAGTGCCGCATAAGTAATCGTTTGTTTAGAGGTCATGTTAGGCTGCCTTTGTTTGTTTTTCGGCTAAGTAACTTACTTTTAGTTGCGCTACGTCTCTTAAAAAGTCGATGTGTTCTATATCTACGGCAACGACGTTTAGGCCTGTGCGCTGTTTTAAATCATTGATGAGAATGGCTTGGTTTTGTGGGGTTATGTTTTCTATGCGCTCGTAGCAAACGCTTTGTACTTCGTAGCGTTTTACAAATACGCTTGAGTCAATCAAAAAGGCAATTAAGCAAATAATGCCATTAAGAATACTTAGCTCAATTAGGCTCATTTGCCCTACAGAGGTCAGTAAAGCAATGGCAGTAACAAGGAATAAATAGGTCATTTCTTTAATCGAAATAGACTCAGTGCGGTACCTTAGCATGGTGAATACAGCAAATAGGCCGAATGCAAATTCCATCGACATATCAACGCCGTGCAGCAAAAAGGTAATAATAAAAACGCCTACGCCAAATAAAATAAACGAGCCTGCTACCACTGCATTTTTACTTACGCGAAAGTAACAGCCATAGCAAAGTACAGCCAGCGATAGGATGTTTACTAAAAAGCGGGAAAGAAAAATAAGATCTAATTTGGTCATTTTAATTATTCTCTAAAGGTAAAAGCGGGTTAGTGCGGTTAAGGTGTTTTAAACGGGCTAAAACAGGTTTAAAGCGGTTTACTTTTAATCGCTCGGGGTAGAGCAAAGCACAGCCAATGCAGTATTTACTAAACGAGGCAGGGAATATGTGGTGTTTGCTCATAAGTTTATAAAATGGCGAGCGTTTTGTTTTTTTACTTTGTTTAAGCTCGGCAATAAAAAAGCCCGGTAAGGTTATTTTGTTATCGCCTTTTGGGGTGTTGTACCACAGGTTAAAATCAAGCGTTAAACGCTCGGCTTTTTCTTCGTTGGCTAGGGCTATGCGGTTATAGCCGCTTTGCTGGGTTACGTTTAAATGTGCAAAGCTGTTTTTCATTTGCTCTTTAATAAACGCTGTGCTGTTAGCTTGCTGGTTGTTAGTTTGCGCGAGCTTTATACGTGTTTTTACTGTGCGGCTTTGGTTGTTTTTTAGTTTTACTTCTAGGTATTCGGTGGCGGTATCAACGTAGCGCCTTTGGCGTACTTTGTAGCGGTTAAGCTTACCGTTATGGTGGGCTTTATATAAATCAAGTTCGGGTGTGTCAAGGTACTGATTATAATAAGAAAATAATCGCTTTCCTTGTATATCAAGTACCCGGTACTGGCCTTGTATATGAGTAAGTAGCTCAGGTAAAAACGATAGTGGCAGCATAAACTTGCTGTCTACACGGTTCATTAAATTAGCGTTATTAAGATCGTTTAATCCGTAACCTTCAAACGGAATAAGTAACTCGTTAATTAAGCTTGTTAATGAGCCATGCGCGTTTGACTCTTGAGGCTGAGCCTGCTTATTTTTAGTGTTTATAGCAGTAATTGCTACTGGTGAGATTGAAGTATCCTTTTCAAAAAGTTCATCCTTAAAACGTGCTTGAATTGTCATAATTTTCTCAGATTATTAAATTGCAAAGTAATAGAGTGCAGTGCCAGCGTGCTGACACCGCATCAAGGATGGGTGGTTTATCTAGAGCAAAATCCGCTGCCATCACCCGCTGAGGGCAATGTGCCATCAAGCTGCGCGGCCATATTTGCTACGCGGTACTCCATAAACGAGGTTAAGCCGTAAAACTGCCCCGTGCTAGAGGTTAGGTTTTGCTCAAAGTAGGTTGAGCCATAAAAGCTAGTTGGGTCGTTTTGTACGTGCTCACGAATTAAATCGGCTATTTCATTTACGCGTGCGTTAAATGTGTCGCTTGAAAGTGAGCCATTAATAAGCTGTGTTAAGTAACTGTGGTACGTATCAAGGTTACTTTGCTCGGCAAATACATTAGCAATTAATGGGCGCTCGCTTAATGCGCCGCTTACAGGCTCATCAATGTAGAGCTCTCTTACATCTACGCTATTACAATTCATGTTAAAGGTGCCGAATGACTCGTTAAAGTCCCATGGCAAAATGCTAAATACGCCATCGTCATCGTAAATATAATAGTTATGTGCAAGCGGGCCGTGGTAGCTATCTAAATTAGACAGTGAAGTACTTACCGACATATAACGTAAAAGTGTGTCTACTTCTATGGCGCTGGTTTCGCCTTCATCTAGCGATTCTACAAAGTTAATAAAGGCGCCGTTATCGGTGGTGTCTTCGTTGGTTTGCAGGTTTATATCGGTGTAACTTTGTATGTCGTCACCTAGCCATAATAAATCGCTGCCTGTGCCATCTGGCTTGTATAAATCGCCATTACTGTTGGCAAAGTGTTTTTCAACAAATTCGCCATCTACGGCTTCTACCATTAAATACAAACCAAATAGTTCGCCGTTTACATAAAAGTTAACGTAAGCATGCTCAGGCGTTGGCACGCCCATTTCATCCATAAGCTCGTAGGCGATTACTTCACGCATGTACGACGGGTCGTTAAACGAGTTTTGTAGTGTGAATTTTTTTAGCCCAAAAAACTTTTGCCCCGACACATATTCGTTAATATCAACCTTAAAGCTGTAACGGTCGCTGCTAGAGTTGGCAACGCTGCTTAAGCTTGAGCCGCCTTTAGTGCGAATAGCTACGCTATCGAGTGTTACACCATTAAAGGTAATAGCGGTTTCGTGGTATTCCTCATCAAGTGGGTTATCTAGAATGTCTTGCCAGTTTTCATCGGTAATTGTAATAGAAAGCGTATTAACGGCCGTAGGTGTAAAGGCGGTTGCAACTGTATTTTCACTACTTGGGGTAGGTGTTAAAAACGCATGAGTAAAGCCTGTACTGCTACTTAGGCCGTAACTAAAGCCTGTGGCTACATCACTTTCGTCCCAGTCAATATAGTCAATTACTTCATCGTTGAGTATTAAGCTTAGCTCGTCTTCTTTGCCTAGTTTAAAAGGGACGTAGTAAGTGCCTGGGTCTTCATCGGTGGCATAAATAGTAATGTATTCACCTGCGTATAAATCTATGTCAGGCAGGGTTACGGGGTCTATGTCGTCGCTTTCATCAATAACGTGGTAGTTGGCTAAGTTAATTGTATTTTCGCTGTTGTTGTATAGCTCAAACCAGTCGTTGCCATCGTCTGCGGCGCTTGCCACTATTTCGTTAATAACGAGTGGCCCGTGGGTTGCTTGGCTGTTTGAGCTAAGCTCTGTTGGAGTGAGTACCGCAGTTGCATCGCTGCCATCTGGGTAGCGGCCATAGCTGTAACCACTTAGCGCTTGGCCTTTATTCCACGATAACTGCTCTATAATTACATTGTTGCTGTAAAGGCTGACGGTATCGCTTGCGCCTAATTTAAACGCTACGCTTGGCAGGTCGCCTAAATCATCGGTGCTTGCGTAAATGCGGTAAAACTCACCAGGCGATAACGTAATATCAGGTAGAGCAAATTGCTCGTTATTGTCATCACTTAGTGTGTAGTCGGCTAAATAAACATCGCTACTGCTTGTTACATAAAGCTCTATCCAGTCCTCGCCGCCGCTGCTGTCTTTTGCTACTACTTCGTTTATACGAAGTGGTGCATCTTCAGCAATTAAAGTTGTAACAAGTGAAGAGGTATCGGCTGTTTGATTAGCTGCGCCCTCTGTGGGCGTTAGTGTTTGCGCGGTGCCGGTGCCATCAGTGTATAAGCCGTAACTAAAGCCTTCAGCGGCTTCGCCTTCTTCCCAATCAAGTACAGACACCGCAGTGCCGTCCTCATATAACGTAACCGCATCGTCGCTCCCTAATTTAAAGGTTACGTAATAACCGTTATCGGGCGGCGTGTCGGTTTCATCAATGGCTTGAATAACAATAAACTCACCTTGCGAAAGCGCTACTGCGGGTAAAGCTTGAGGCTCTCTGTCGGCGTTATCATCAACAAGTGAAAATACCGATAGGTCGGCTATATCTTCAGTGGCGTATAGCTCAATCCAATCGTAGGTGGTATCGCTTGGGCTTGCGACAATTTCGTTAATAACTAAGCCCGTGGAGGTGGTTGTTGATGATGAGTCAGTTTGCTCTGTGCTGCTATCGGTTGTTTGCTCAGTACCGCCACAGCCATATAAAAATGTAGTAGAGGCGATAACTGAATAAAATATAAAAGGTTTTATATTCATGTATGCACGCTTATTATTTTATTAAAGTGGGCAAACTATAAAAATAGAAGGTGCAAACAATGTGTAAACATTCAGTAATATTCAGTATAGTGAGCTTAATTACTCACTTTAAAAGTTACTTTAACCTTATGTTTAAACAATTAATTTTATTGTGCGCGTTAAGCATGCCGCTTGTAAGTACTGCCGCTACTGCGCCATTTTCGGGCGATATTACAACTGATGTACTATTAAACGATTACGATAAGTTTAATAAGCAGTACAACGCATTTACGCCAACCGAGCAAGATATAGCCTTAATGCAAAAGCTAGAAGGCAAGGCATTAGTTGTATTATTTGGCACTTGGTGTCACGACAGCCAACGCGAAGTACCAAAGCTTATTAAGTTACTTGATGCGTCTAAGGTAAAACTTGCAAGCGTTAAATATGTGGCCGTGGGTTACAACAAGCAAGACGACGCCGGAATAGCACTAGCACACGGCTTGCAATACACCCCTACGTTTATAGTAAAAGACGAGGGTAAAGAGTTAGTACGAGTAATTGAAAAACCAACGGGTACTTTGGCGCAAGACTTAACGCAGGGTTTGTGAATTCAGCTTGGGGGTATAAGAGCTTACGGATTTAGCTAATAGATTTATGGGTAGCTTGTGGGCTGTTATGAATGATCTCTTAGTATTTCAATATGAGAGGTCAGGATTTTACCCCTTTGTTTTTTTAAGGAGGAAGTATGTTTTTAAAAAGTGATGTAGAAAAGCTTGAAGAAAACTTTAGGTTAGCTAAGCAGGCATTACCTGATATTGATAGTTCTAGTGGCTACCCTAATTATCCTGAAGTTATTTCTGAATTTATGAATAGTCTATGTTCCCCTCCGTGGTTAAAAATTGATTATGACCCAAAAGAAGTAAAAAATATCATTTCAAATATAGATAATGCTTCCCCTGATAATTTACGTAATGTATTGACAGATGCAAATCGTATTGAACGTTTTGGTTGTGGGCAATGGGCAGTAATTTTAGGCGGAGATTTTTTTCCTTTAGTTATAGCTCGTGCTTATGAGCTCACAAAACCCTAACAAACATAAGCGATAGAGGACAAACTGTCTCACACATCACGAGTTATCAACGCTCGCTTTAACGTTTATGTAAATTTACGACGCGCGTTAAATTCACTCATTTAAAAAATGAGCACTAAATAAACTTTTTTCGAATGCTTGCGCAGCATGCGAAGACGGTCTGTCTTTATAATGCAGTTGGTATAGCGGCCGAGAGAGTTGCTCGTTATTTTTTTGGCTCAGGCGTGTTAATTTACCTAACTGCACTAAATCTTCTGTGACTACGTTTGGCAATAAAGCGACCCCCATACCTTGAGCAACGGCCCTAGCTATGGCTTCGTTGCTGCCTAATTGCATACTTTGCTCAGCCTGTACGCCATGTTGTGCTAATAACTTTACCGACATTTCTAACGTGCCAGAGCCTGGCTCACGTAATAACCAAAACTGCTTATTTAACCATGCTGTTAAGTCTTTAGTGGGCTTAAAGTTGCTCGGTATAACCACACTCATTAAATCATTTTGCCAGTGCTTACTTATTATATGTGGCTCGGTAGGTGTGCCTTCAACCAGAGCTAAATCGATAGTGCATTCAAGTAAGGCATGCTCAATTTGCGCGGTATTAGCCACTTGTACTTCTACTTTTATATGCGGGTACTGCGCACAAAATTTGGCTAAATAAGGCGGTAGCCAATAGCTGGCAATGGTGGTGCTGGTGCCTATAACTAATGTACCGCGCTTAAGCCCTGTGCGCGATTTTATATCGTCAATGGCGGCTTTTTCGATAGCAAAAATACTGCGGGCGTGATCATACAAAGCTTGGCCGCCCTCGCTTAGGGTGAGCTTTCTACCCTTAGATGCACGTTCAATAAGTTGAATGTTTAACTGATGCTCTAGCTCTTTTAGCGCTTTAGAAACAGCGGGCTGGCTTATAAAAAGCGCTTCGGCTGCGCCTGAAAAGCTACCTAATTTAGCCACTGTATAAAACACCCTAAGCGCGTGTAAGTTCATTGTATAACCTTAAATTGTATAACTTTAAGTTATCAAATCATGATTTTAATATATTGGAGTTATATTTTGAGCTTTCTTACAATTAAGTCAACACATCAACTTGGTTTAAGTGAGGGAATATTATGCTTAGCGCTATTAAAAATAGTTTTCAGCCTATAGGTATTAATACTAAGCAATACGGCGATACGCGCTGGTGGTTAGGTATGCTGCTGGTGGTTGTGTTAGCGGGGGCATCTGTTGCATTAAGTAAGTTACCTATAATGCAAAGTGCGCAATTTAGCTCCTTAACAATTGGTATTGTGCTTGGCATTATTGTAGGCAACAGCGTGTTTGCGCACATTGCTACGCGTACAGATGTAGGCGTTGATTACGCTAAAAGTATATTACTTAAAGCGGGCATTATTTTATTTGGGTTTAGAATTACTTTTGCGCAAGTAGCGGGTGTAGGCTGGCATGGCCTATTAACCGATGTGGTAATGCTCCTTGGTACGTTTATATTAGCAGTACAGCTAGGTAAGCGCGTTTTTAAGCTTGATGAACAAACAACCATACTAATAGGTGCGGGTAGCTCTATTTGTGGCGCCGCAGCGGTAATGGCCACCGAGCCAGTTATAAAAGCACAAGCGCATAAAGTATCTGTAGCGGTGGCAACGGTTGTGGTGTTTGGCACGTTAAGTATGTTTGCCTACCCAATTATGTTTGAATATATGGGTGTGAGTGAGCATGTGTACGGTATTTTTGTTGGTTCAACCATTCATGAAGTTGCACAAGTGGTAGCAGCAGGGACTGCGGTAAGTGCCAATGCGGCCGACACCGCCGTGATAGAAAAAATGCTACGCGTAATGATGCTTGCGCCATTTTTAGTAGGCTTATCGTTTTGGCAAAGTAAAAAGCATGCAAACATAAACGCACATGGCGGCGAGCAAAAAGCGGGTATTACAATCCCTTGGTTTGCAGTGTTATTTATAGTGGCAAGTGGCGTGCATTCGTTATCGGTTATTCCGCAAGGAACTACAAACGCTATTATATGGTTTGATAATATATTGCTCACCATTGCCATGGTCGCACTTGGGCTGCGTACACATGTTGGCGCTATTCGCCAAGCAGGTATAAAACCACTGTTATTAGCAGGCTGTTTATTTTTGTTTTTAACCATAGCTGGTTTTGCCATTAATGTAGGCATTGCGCAGCTGTTTTAAATATAACCTGGTGGAGGGAGATTGGCTTAAATAGGCCAATCTACTTCGTTTAAGTGATCGAGCTGCTGTGTTTTATTACTGTGCCCGTGCCATTTATTGGTGTAATTACCATTTGGATCAAACTGCGCCGTTTGCTTTTGTATATTAAAGTGGCGGCCGCCACGCGGGTCAACCCCCACACCGGCTATGTATTGCCAGTTGCCCCAGTTTGCTGCTACATCGTAATCAATCAATTGTTGCTCAAAATAGGCTGCGCCGTATCGCCAATCAAGGGCAAGCTCGTTTACTAAACAGCTTGCTGCAATTTGCCTTGCTCGGTTTGAAATGTAACCCGTAGTGTTTAGTTCTTCCATAATGGCATTTACAAGCGGGTAAGGCGTTGTGCCGTTACACCAAGCAGCAAAGCGTGTAGGTGTAAAAGTAGTAAGCGGTTTAGTTTGTTTTTGCCCTTTAAAGCTAAACAGGCTGTTACCTGCTTTAAGTGCGTGCCATTTAAAATACTCTCGCCATAGCAATTCAAATTTAATCCAGTAACTAGACTCGTTTGCCGTGTTGCTTTGCTCGTAATTTTCTACTGCTTTGTAAACTTGTTTTGCACTTAAACAACCAAAGGCAAGCCAAGTACTAAATTTGGTGGTGTTGTTAAAGCCATCAAGTTCGTTGCGAGTCGTTTTATAAGTACTTGGCATTGCGCCTGCAAAATACTGTTTTAAATGAGCTTGCGCGTTGTTAAGCCCGCCATGCATTACGCCTTTATTTGTTATACGTTCTATAGGTGTTTTTGCGCATAAAGTTATTGGCTTAGGCAGCAAGCCGTTTGGCAAAGTTGTTGGTGTAATAGGGCTATTAGCTGCCTCTACCTTTTTACGAAACGGGGTAAAGTGTTTAGGTAATTCGCTTAAATCAAAGGGGAGGTCACTTTGCTTAAAGAGCGTGTCTTGCTGCGACCCTGTAAATTGTGTATTGGGGCAATGTGCTTTGAGTAAGTTTATTTGGCGTTGCTCGTACACGCCAAATTGTTCGCTGTATACAACTTCATCAATATTTTGCTCATTAATACGCGCTTTTAAAAGCGATACGGGTTCTCCCTCAAGCACATGCAGGGTTTGCCCGCGCTCAATAAGTGCTTGTTGTAGTTCGTACAAGCTTTGCATTAAAAACTGCTGCTTATGTATGCCGTAAGGTTTTTGTTGGTAGTTATTATTTTTAAACCAGTGCGGGTTAATAACAAATACAATATCAAGCGCGCATTGCTGCAACATAAGGTCACTAAAAATTGGGTTATCGGTTAGGCGTAAATCGTTTTGTAGCCAATATAAAATGCGTTTGCTCATACTTATGCTCTGGTTTTTGTAATCATTAAGTCTACGAAGCAAAAGCGGGTAGGGATTGATTTTCACTTGTATTTAATTAAGAAAGGATGAGCAAGTGTGACTTGCTCATCTAGGTTTACTTAAGAGATTGAGTGGCTTGGCGTATATTTTCAGATATATAGGCAATTAAATAAACAAAAACAGTGAGTGGTAAACCAAATATAAATAAGGCAATTTTGTACTTATTAGCAACAGTTGATTTAGGTAAGGTAATTGCAAAGCAAACGCTCATGGCTAACCAAAATAAAGCTAAAAGTGTTGATATGTTTGATTGAGGGTTAGATAAATCACAAGTGCCAAATGAAATACTGGCAATAGATGCGTTACCTATTTCTATACACTCGTTGCTGTTAATAAGGCTTAATGTAATTACTGTTATGATTAATACTAGTAATAGAGGTAATAAGTGTTTCATATTTTCTTCCTTAATTATTTAATTTTATGGGTCGCTCTATAGCGCCTAAACAAAATTAAATCGATTGGCAAAAAATAACGATAACAAAGCCATTAACTAGTTATTATAAAGTTATAACCATGGTATTACCTTGGTTATAACTTTTATAAGTCATTACTATTCAATAGGTTGTGTTTTTACTTCAGCTATAAGCTGATAACCTCGTTTCATTACAGACTTTATATATTTGGGGTTTTTTGTGTCGTTATCGTTAAGGGCTACACGTAGTTTGCTAATAACTCGTCTAACTGCGGTATCGGTTACTATTTGATTCTCCCATACATTGTTGTGTAACTCTTCAAGGCTAACTATTCTTGGCTGTTGTTCTATTAAATAGCTAAGTACCTGCATGCATTTAGGCTCTAATGTGTAGAGGTTATCTTCTTTAATTAAGGACTGCTGCAGACTGTCAAAAGTGTACTCGCCAATTGTTAGCTGATTAACACTCGGCTTTTCAATAACAGGTTCTGCGCAAACATGGTTAGCTTGGGTTTTATTTGCTGCTGGGTTTGAATATTTTTTATAAACGCGAGATACCATCATTCCAGTTAAATTCATTAAAAGCACTAGCGGGCTGAGTGGAAATGCACAAAGGAAAAGTAAATACTTAAACCCCACGTGTATATTTGGCTTATTAAGCATTTGCCCAAATAACACATTTAAAAGCATCCATATAATAAAATAAGGCGTAAGGGAAATTGAATCAGTTTGCTCCCCACAAACGCCATATTTTACGCCCTCTATGTAGTTTGATGCTTCTAAACAAAACGCATTAGCTTGGCTGCTAAATAAAATGAATGATATAAAAATAAGTAGGTGTTTCATTAAAAAGTCCGTTTAGAAAGAGGCGGAAAATAATACCGCCTTCATTAATGTTAAATAGCCGATTTTTGTTTTTCTATCCAATCGTTTATAACGTCTTCAAGCACTGCCATAGGCAATGAGCCTTGGCCAATAACAGTGTCGTGAAAGCTGCGTATATCAAATTGAGCACCAAGCTCTTTTTCGGCTTTTGCGCGCAGTTCGCGTATTTTTAGCTCGCCCATTTTGTACGAAAGCGCTTGGCCTGGCCATGAAATATAACGATCTACCTGATCTTCCACCGCACTTTGTGGTAAAGCAGTGTGGCTGGCTAAGTAATCAATTGCTTTTTGGCGGCTCCAGCCAAAGGCATGAATACCGGTATCAACCACTAAGCGCACTGCACGCCACATTTCGTAGCCTAAACGGCCAAAATCGCTGTACGGGCTTTGATAAAAACCAGCTTCTTTGCCTAAGCGTTCTGTGTATAGTGCCCAACCTTCGCCAAATGCAGAGTGGCTAAGTGTGCGTCTAAATTCGGGTACATTTAGCTCCATAGCAATGGCGTTTTGTAAATGGTGCCCGGGTATGGCTTCGTGCAGACTAAGTGCTTCTAAATTATATAAAGGCTGCAGTTTAGGTGTTGAGGCTAAAAAATAAGTGCCTGGTGAGCGGTTATCTGGTGGTGGCATATAAAACGCACCACGACTTGCTGAGCCCTTAATAGTAAAGGTGTTACGCGGTAAGTGGCCAAAGTAAGTGGGCAATTTGCCATACATTTTTTGCGTTATAAACGCGGTTTTTTCTAGCAAGTCTTGCGCGTCTTTTGCGTAAAATTGCTCATCGGTTGCTAAAAATTCTAAAAACTCACTATAGGTGCCATCAAAGCCTACTTCATCAATAATATTTTGCATTTGCGCCTTAATACGCGCGACTTCTTTAAGGCCTAGTTGGTGTATTTGTTTAGGTGTGGCGTTTGTTGTGGTGTAGTAATTAACCGTGTACTTGTAGTAATCAAGCCCGCCTTTAACGCTTGCTATGCCCGGCTGCGCTCTACAATGTGGCATATAGTCATTTTCAAAAAAGTCGTAAAAATGCTGATACGCAGGAATTACTTTATTTTTAATTACGGCTTGGGCTTTTTGTTTTAAGTTTGATTTTTGCGATGCACTAAAGGTATTAGGTATACGCGTAAAGGGCTCGTAAAGGGCGCTGTTTTCGGGGTTTTTAACTATGTGCGCGCTAATGCTTTGGCTGTAATTTTCAAAGGTTTTACAGTAATGGGTAAATCCTGTTTTTATCCCTTCTTTCATTAAATCAATATTTTGCTGATTAAAGCGCGGGTAGTCGGCAAGGCTGATTAAAAATGCGTTGTAATCATCAGCTGTTAAAAAAGCCATATTAGCGGGTGCTTCTGCAAAGTAGGTATGCCAGCCACTTAAAAAATTTACCGGAAAATACTTATCTTGATAAAGGTAGCTTTGCTTCTCGGTTTCTCGCTCATATTTAAATAAGCGGTAGTTCATTAGCTGATCCTTGTTGAGCGTTTTAGGGTCAATGTTGGCTAAGCTTTTTAATACGCTGTTGTTATAAGTTTGGCGCTTTGCAATGGCTTGCTCGCTCCAATTTGGTAATGTGCCGTTTGGTTTCCAACCGTCTGGATCGGTTCGAAAAAATATTTTTTCAGCTTTGGCATTTTGCCAGTGGTTATCAATAATGGTTTTTAAATCGCTGTTACTGTCGGCAAGGCATGATAGCGAGGTGGCTGCTAAGCAAATAGCTAAGATACATTTTTTAAACATAATGTTCCGTTATTGGCGAGTTAGTCGCGCTTTTTTATTTTAATTTGTGCTCAATATAGTACCAAGTTAACTTTATTAATGCGCTTAATTTTATAACCTGTATTAATTGGCTTTACTTTTTGATTGAACAAATTTCACCGCTGAAGTGAGTGGGGCACTAGTTTATTGTTTTATCAGCGTTTAGAATGATTAAAACTTATTATAAAAAAATGACCGTCATGTTTAATAAAGTAATCGCCTTAATTGATGAAGCAAACAACCAAGACCCAAACAGTGAGCAATTTAATGGGGAGAGTGTTCCTAAAGAGTATTTATACTCACAGCGTATGAGCGGTATGCTTAGCCGTTTTAACCCCGATGCTGACGAGCTTATGCAAATTGCAGTGCGTGGGCAGCATATACAACGTTGGAAGTCGCCGCGTAGCGACTTTGCAATGAACAAGCAGGGCTATCATCAATGGCGCAGTGCGCTTTATATATTTCATGCCAGTAGCGTTGTTGCGCTTATGCAGCAAGCTGGGTACAGCGATGCTGAGCAAAACAGAGTGTACGATGCAGTTGCTAAAAAAAATATTAAACGTAACCCTGATAGCCAATTAGTAGAAGACGTAGCAAGCCTGGTATTTATTGAGCATTACATGCTCGGGTTTGCTAATAGTAAGCCTGATTACGATGAGCAAAAATGGATAGGTATTATTCGCCGTACATGGCAAAAAATGTCAGACGACGCGCATGAGTTTGTACTTGCAGGTAATATTACATTACCAGCGCCGCTTGTTGGGCTTATTCATAAAGCGCTTGAGTAAAAGAACATAAATAAATAAAAAGGAATTTTAAATGTATTGTCCTCGTAGTAATACGCCACTTGAACCTTTACTTGTTGGCGGCATTACTGTTTTTACGTCAGCGCAAGGCGGCGTATTTTTTGATAACAGCCAAATTTTTAAGTTTAGCTCGCCTGAGTTAAAGCATGGTCAGGTTCTACTTAAGTATTTGAGTAACTATACCGAAGGCGAGGGCGAAGTCTCATCGCGAGTAAATTGCCCAAAGTGCCCAAGCATAGTAATGATGCGCCGGTTTTTTTCACCGCTCAAAGTGGTTGAGATAGACGAGTGCCCAGGTTGCGCTGGCATATGGCTTGATAGCGGCGAGCTTGCAAAAATACACGAAAACCATTTAACACCCAAAGAGCGAAAGCTGTTAGCCCACGAAATGGCCACCAATCATGGGTTTATATCTATTAAGCCGCCAAAATCTAAGTATTACCCCAAAGCGCCTAAAAATAGCCAAGACACCACCGTTGAGCGGCTGGTGCAATTAGCATTACTTAACTTTGAATAATAAAATAGTCTCGAACGCTACATTAATTTTAAGCACGCAGGTGCTGCTAATAAAAGCATTACTTGCAAGAATAAATTTTAAAACCAAGGAAGGCTGAGTATGAAGGATTATAAGCGTAAAGTAGCACTGCAATTTTACTGTGTGCTACTGGCGTGTTTTTTGACAACAAGTTGCACTACGGTATTCGATAAAGCGCATGGCTATCGTGGGCCCATTGTTGTGACGATTGAAACAGAGGATGGCTCAGTGCCAGAATTGCCTTTTTTGATAAAGTCGGCCTATTCAGAGTCGTGTGGTCACAGTAGTTGTGGTATTGATTTTGGTTATAAATATTTTAAAACTGCCTATGCTAATGAGCCAATTACCTTCCCACGGGAGCGTTTGGATTTATTACAGCCCAACGCCTATGCATCGATTGAGTTTACGGTTACCCATCCTAATTATCACCACAGAGGATTTCCGCGAGGTTTTGCGCCCACCGATGCTGATGACCCTATTCATGTCACGTTTACCGTTAAGCCGTTTACTGAACAAATGGAAAAAGTAGCTGGCTGGGCGACAGGCCCTAAGCAAGACATGCAAAACTTTACACCTGATAGCAGGGAATATAAAAAAGCAGACATTCGGTATCGCCAAGCGCGCTTTAATTTAGGAAAGACGATTAAAAGACACATTACGGTGATCAAAACTTTTTACTTACCTCATTTCTCACAAACTATGCAGCAACGGGTGATTGAAAAGTATCAACCGATTTTTAGAGCCTGGTATTACGGCGTACCTGAAACGGATTGTTGGGATATGGTTGACTGTAGAAAGCAAATTTTAAAACCAAGGGAAGCTGAATATGAAGGATTATAAGCGTAAAGTAGCACTGCAATTTTACTGTGTATTACTGGCGTGTGTTTTGACAACAAGTTGCACTACGGTATTCGATAAAGCGCATGGTTATCGTGGGCCCATTGTTGTGACGATTGAAACAGAAGATGGCTCAGTGCCAGAATTTCCTTTTTTGATAGAGTCCGTGTATACAGAGTCGTGTGGTCATAGTAGTTGTGGCATAGACTCCGGTTATAGATACTTTAAAACCACGCATGCTAATGAGCCAATTACCTTCCCACGGGAGCGTTTGGATTTATTACAACCCAATGCCTATGCAACAATTCTTTTTAAGGTTACTCATCCTAATTATCACTACAATGTATTTACGCGAGGCTTTGGGCCCACCGATGCTGATGACCCTATTCATATCACGTTTACCGTTAAGCCGTTTGCTGAACAAATGAATAAAGTAGCTGGCTGGGCGACTGGCCCTAAGCAAGACATGCAAAACTTTACACCTGATAGCAGGGAATATAAAAAAGCAGACATTCGGTATCGCCAAGCGCGCTTTAATTTAGGAAAGACGATTAAAAGACACATTACGGTGATCAAAACTTTTTACTTACCTCATTTTTCAAAACGTATGCAACAACGGGTGATTGAAAAGTATCAACCGATTTTTAGAGCCTGGTATTACGGAGTACCTGAAACGGATTGTTGGGATATGGTTGACTGTAGAAAGCAAATTTTAAAACCAAGGAAGGCTGAGTATGAAGGATTATAAGCGTAAAGTAGCACTGCAATTTTACTGTGTATTACTGGCGTGTGTTTTGACAACAAGTTGCACTACGGTATTTGATAAAGCGCATGGCTATCGTGGGCCCATTATTGTGACGATTGAAACAGAGGATGGCTCAGTGCCAGAATTGCCTTTTTTGATAAAGTCGGCCTATTCAGAGTCGTGTGGTCACAGTAGTTGTGGTATTGATTTTGGTTATAAATATTTTAAAACTGCCTATGCTAATGAGCCAATTACCTTCCCACGGGAGCGTTTGGATTTATTACAGCCCAACGCCTATGCATCGATTGAGTTTACGGTTACCCATCCTAATTATCACCACAGAGGATTTCCGCGAGGTTTTGCGCCCACCGATGCTGATGACCCTATTCATGTCACGTTTACCGTTAAGCCGTTTACTGAACAAATGGAAAAAGTAGCTGGCTGGGCGACTGGCCCTAAGCAAGACATGCAAAACTTTACACCTGATAGCAGGGAATATAAAAAAGCAGACATTCGGTATCGCCAAGCGCGCTTTAATTTAGGAGATATGATCACAAGACACATTACGGTGATCAAAACTTTTTACTTACCTCATTTCTCACAAACTATGCAGCAACGGGTGATTGAAAAGTATCAACCGATTTTTAGAGCCTGGTATTACGGCGTACCTGAAACGGATTGTTGGAGTATGGTTAAATGTAGAAAGCAAATTTTAAAACCAAGGGAAGCTGAATATGAAGGATTATAAGCGTACTGATCTGCAATAATACTTAATCATTTTGCGGAGCTAAATATGTCGCTCCCTGCGTTAAAAATTCTCATTTTGAACCACTAAATAGCGAATTTTTTGCCTAGCTATCAACACGTTTTTCAAATCTCAAAATAGATCACTTAATTAAGCTAATTGGTATAAAGCATAAAAAACGGCGTACTAAAAAGTACGCCGTTTTTTTGTAATAAATTAACACTTATGCAGTTTATTTATTACGGTTTTCTTTGGCAAAGGCACGTATTTTACGTTTTTGCGAAAGCGTTACTTTATTAGTACGCCCTGCAAATGGGTTATCACCTTCTCTAAATTCAATTTTGATTGGGGTGCCCATAATTTTAAGCGCTTTACGGTAGTAGTTCATCAGGTAGCGTTTGTAGCTATCGGGTAAATCGTGAACTTGGTTACCGTGAATTACAATACGTGGCGGGTTATAACCACCGGCATGCGCATATTTAAGCTTAACACGACGACCACGAACAAGTGGCGGTTGATGATCGGCCTGTGCCATGTCCATAATACGGCGTAGCATTGCGGTGCTAATACGTTTAGTTGCTGACTCGTACGCTTCATCAACCGATTCAAATAAATGGCCAACACCTGTACCGTGAAGTGCAGATATAAAGTGTAAGCGTGCAAAGTCAATAAAGCCTAAACGGCGATCAAGCTCTGTTTTAATGCGATCTTTAACGTAATCATCAAGCCCATCCCATTTGTTCACGGCAATAACCAATGAACGACCTGAGTTAAGCGCAAAACCTAATAAGCTTAAGTCTTGATCAGAAATACCATCGCGAGCATCAACAACCAGTAATACAACGTTTGCATCCTCAATGGCTTGAAGCGTTTTAATTACTGAGAACTTTTCAACTACGTCGCTTACTTTTTTACGCTTACGAACACCTGCGGTATCTATTAAAATATATTCTTTGTCGTTACGGGTCATCGGAATATAAATAGAGTCGCGGGTGGTGCCTGGCATATCGTATACAATTACACGTTCTTCACCGAGTATACGGTTTGTAAGTGTAGACTTACCTACGTTAGGGCGACCAATAATAGCCAGTTTTACTGGTTTATCGGCAAACGCTTGGTGGTCTGTATCGTCGCCTTCTGCTTCTTGATAAAGGTCGATTAACTCTTCATCGTCATCAGCAACGTCTTCATCTAGTGCTGCAAGCTCTGCAATTACAGGCTGTAAAGTGTGCTCTAAAAGCTGTGTAATACCACGCCCATGTGCTGCTGCAATATGGTGAATATTACCTAATGATAATTGATAAAATTCTGCACAGTTTGAGTCGGCGTCAATGCCATCTGTTTTGTTGGCAACCACAAAGCTTTTTTTCTCTTGCTTGCGCAAGTGATTAGCAATGGCTTGGTCAGCAACGGTCATGCCTACGCGGGCATCAACCAAAAACAACACAATATCGGCTTCTTCAATGGCAAGTAACGACTGGTCGGCCATTTCGGTTTCGATGCCTTCTTCAGAGCCATCAATACCACCCGTGTCTACCACGATAAATTCATAGCCATCGTAATTAGCTTGGCCATATTTTCTATCTCGTGTTAAACCTGGAAAATCGGCTACGAGTGCATCACGAGTACGTGTTAAACGGTTAAATAATGTGGATTTGCCCACATTGGGTCGCCCAACTAGAGCGATCACGGGAAGCATAAACTACCTCTTTAAAAAACAACAAAAGGCTTCGCAGTGCGAAGCCTTACAAAAAACCTTTAAGTGTTAGCTAGTTAGTTAGGGGTGTTTACCACACTAACTTCACCATCACGGGTGTATAAAATTAGCTTGTCGTCGGCTACAACCGGCTCAACAAAAAAGCCTGAGCTGTCAAATTCTTCACGAGATACTAACTCGCCAGTGTCTTTGTTTAGCCAATGTAGGTTACCTTCTTGGTCACCTAAAGCTAAGTGGCTACCTGCAACTGCAGGGCCTGTTAGGTACCAACCACGTAGAGCGGGTTGGCTCCAACGTTCAATACCTGAATTTTTATCTAATGCGTAAATTACGCCTTCGCTATCTACTAGGTAAATAGTTTGTGCATCCATCGCTATTTCGCGGTAGCTGCTGTATTCACGTTTCCATACAACATTGCCTGAGCGAATATCTACCGCTGCTAGGTTACCGTTGTATGCAATAGCATAAGCGTAAGGGCCGCTAATAATTGGTTGTGTGTCTACATCAACTAAGCGCTCAAATTCTGATGCGCCTTTAGCAACGGCAATTTCTGCACTCCATGCTGAATAACCGCTCTCAGAAATGAGTACACTTAATTTACCTGTTTCTAAGCCTACTAACACACCACCGTTTGCAACTGTTGGCGAGCTTTGGCCACGCAATGTAAGCGGTGGTACTTCTTGTTCAAAGTTCCAGCGTTCTTCGCCTGTATCTGGGTGCAGCGCTAATAGTTTACCCGAACCTAAATTAACAAAAATTAGGCCATCGCCCGCAGCTGGTTTTGATAACGCTTCGCCTGGCACATTTTTACGCCATACTTCTTCACCCGTTTCGCGGTCAAGGGCAATAATAAATCCGTGCTCAGAGCCTACGTAAATTTTACCATAAGCTTGTAATATACCGCCTGATAATTTTGCTGTGCCGTTATCTGACCATGGCCAAAACGATAAATCTTCACGTACGTCGGTTTCCCATAACGTGTCGCCATTGGTAAGCGAAAGCGCTTCAATTTGGCCTTCGCGGCTAGCTACATAAATAGTGTCTTTGTATACAGCAGGCGATAAGCGAGAAAAATAATGTTCTACACCACTGCCAACCGACTCTTGCCACACTACGTCTGTTTCAAATTGATTAACAATTTCAGGAAGTACTAACTCGTCTTCGTCATCACTTGATGAACAACCCATTAGCGTTGCCATGCACAGTGCGAGAGTTGCTGTTGTTATTTTTTTCATACCTAAAACCTTATGCCGCTGGGCTAGTTACTGCTAGGTCGTCTAATTTAATTTGTAATAAAGGGTTTGTTGTTAAACCGCCTGCATCGGCAGCTGCTTGATACGCAGTGCGAGCTTGGTCTTTATTACCTTGTGCAATGTAAATATCGCCTTTTAGCTCAGCTACATTGGCGTTATATGCCTCTGGTAGTGGCGAGTTTAATGTACTTAGGGCTTCGTCAAATTTACTTTGCGCAAGTTGAATACGTGCTAAACGCGTAATGGCAATGGCTTTAAGCTCTTCGCTTTGGGCGTTTGTCACAATCCAGCTAAGTTTTTCGCTAGCAAGGTCTAATTTTTTTGCATCAACAGCGTCTTTTGCCGCAACAAAAGCGGCTAAAGTTGCATAGCTTGTGTCTTGGTTGTTTTTAATGAATGTATCGGCTGCGCCAAGTACATCGTCACTTTGTACAAGTGTTGTATATTCGTCAGACGCTTGCTCAGCAGTTGTAATTTGGTTTTGGTTGTATGCTTTCCAACCGTATAAGCCGCCTAAACCTACAATTACACCTAGCGCAAGTGAAATACCGTTTTCGCGAAAAAAGCGCTTAATGGCTTCTGCTTGTTGTTCTTCTGTTGAATAAATGTCCATTATTACCTCTTAAGTTAGCTTAGCTATTGATAAGCTCAGCTAATAGCGCTTTAGCTTGTTCTAATTCTAGTGTGACTTGCTCTTTACGCTCACGTAAATACTTTATGGTCACAACGCCTTTTTCTAATTCATCTTCGCCAATAATAACAGCCACTAGTGCATCGCTTTTATCAGCTCGTTTTAGTTGTTTTTTAAAGTTACCGCCGCCGGCATGCACCATAACGCGTAAACCGGGTACGTCGCTACGCAGTTGCGCTGCTATGGCAGGGGCTTGTACGCTGGCTTTGTCGCCCATTGCCGCTAAATATACATCAGCATTGCGGCGAATGTCACCTACACACTCAAGTGCTTGGAGTAACAGTACTAAGCGCTCTAGACCCATAGCGAAACCAACTGCGGGCGTTGCTTTGCCGCCAAGTTGCTCAACTAAGCCATCGTAGCGTCCGCCAGCACACACTGTACCTTGTGCACCTAGGCTATCTGTTACCCATTCAAATACTGTGCGGTTGTAGTAGTCTAAACCACGTACTAACTTTTCATTAACCGTGTATATGACGCCAGCTGCGTCTAAACGTTCACATAAATTTGCAAAATGTTCTTTTGATTCAGCATCTAAATGCTCTGACAATTTAGGCGCATCCACTAAGATTGCTTGCACGTCTGGGTTTTTGCTATCAAGTACACGTAATGGGTTTGAGTACATACGGCGCTTTGAATCTTCATCAAGCACGTCGGTATGCTGTTCAAGGTAGGCAACGAGTGCATCGCGGTAATCAGCACGTGCTTCGTTTGAGCCTAACGAGTTAAGCTCTAAACGTACGTGTTCGTTAATGCCAAATGCTTTCCATAATTGCGCGGTAAGTAAAATAACTTCTGCGTCTATATCGGCTGTGGCAATACCAAATGTTTCTAAACCAAATTGGTGAAACTGACGGTAGCGGCCTTTTTGAGGGCGCTCATGACGAAACATCGGGCCCATGTACCACAGGCGCTGTTCTTGGTTATAAAGCAAGCCATTTTGGTTACCTGCACGTACACACACTGCGGTGCCTTCTGGGCGAAGGGTTAGCATGTCGCCGTTACGATCGGCAAAGGTGTACATTTCTTTTTCTACTATATCGGTTACTTCACCAATAGAGCGTTTAAATAAGTCGGTTGATTCTACAATAGGAAAACGAATTTCTTGATAACCGAACGATGCTACTGTCTCGCGTAAAATGTTTTCTACTTTCTGCCAAACTTGCGTGTCGCCCGGCAGACAATCGTTCATACCGCGAACTGCCTGAATTTGTTTTGCCACTGATAAATCCTAATTACTGTTTATGTGTAATAAAAAAATGCTTACACAACAAGAATGCTAAAAATTGACCCGTCATTATATACCCAAATGACCCCATGATGCGAGCGTCGTTTGAATTAAAAGCGATTTAGGCAAGGCATTGATTGAAAGTAATAGTGGTTCTATTGTTAAAATCAATAACGCAGTATAAATCGCTTTTAAACCAACCCGTTGGGCTGTTCACAGACACTTACTCTCATCGTTGTTACTTTTTAAAAGGGATCGCCATTCTTGTAAAGTAACGCCTTGATATTAAGAGCCTGTGAAACGCTGAATTCTGTATCTTGGGGTCGTTTGGGTATCCTCTAGCTATAAAGGTAAACGCCAAACAACGTGGTTTGGCGCTTTATACGGTATTTATTCGACTATTTTAATGTCGATAGGTGTTTGCTGCTCTTTTTGAGCAATAAAGTCGCGCACGTAGCCTTCAAGCTGGTCAACAATGTTGTTGTTATCAATACGCGCTTTTTGACGCTCGCCATTAATGTATAAACCTGAGCGGCGGTTTGCACCGGCAAGGCCAATATCACTAACTAGGGCTTCGCCTGGGCCGTTAACGACACAGCCAATTACCGAAACAGACATTGGCTCAACAACATCTTCTAGGCGCTCTTCAAGCTGGTTCATGGTGCTCACTACATCAAACTCTTGACGTGAGCAGCTAGGGCAGGCAATAAAGTTAATACCGCGAGAGCGTATACGCAGCGATTTTAAAATATCAAAACCTACTTTGATTTCTTGAACTGGGTCGGCAGCAAGTGATACACGTAGCGTATCGCCAATACCTTCGGCAAGTAACATGCCTAAGCCTACAGCCGATTTAACCGAACCTGAGCGCATGCCGCCGGCTTCGGTGATCCCTAAATGCAGGGGTTGATCTATTTCTTTAGCAAGTAAACGATAAGCGCCTACAGCTAAAAATACGTCTGATGCTTTTACCGATATTTTAAATTGGTCAAAATCAAGGCGGCGTAATATATCTACATGGCGCATTGCTGATTCAAGTAATGCCTCGGGAGTTGGCTCGCCGTATTTTTCTTGTAGGTCGCGCTCTAATGAGCCGCCATTTACACCAATACGAATAGGAATATTATGCTCACGTGCTGAGTCTACAACGGCTCTAATACGCTCTTCACTGCCTATATTTCCTGGGTTTATACGTAGGCAATCTACGCCGTATTTTGCCACTTTTAACGCTATGCGGTAATCAAAGTGAATATCGGCTACAAGCGGTATACTAACTTGCTCTTTTATACTTTTAAACGCTTCTGCTGCATCCATAGTAGGTACAGATACACGCACTATATCGGCGCCGGCATCTTGTATTGCTTGGATTTGCGCTACCGTGGCATCTATATCCATGGTGTCGGTATTGGTCATCGACTGTACGGCAATAGGGGCACCGTCACCAATAGGCACGTTGCCTACATTGATGCGTGTTGATTTTCTGCGTTTAATTGGAGATTCTGAAAACATAGCGACTACTCTGCTAATGGTAATTTAAATTTGGCTAAACGATTTTTAGGATAACCAGAAATATCAACTGGCTCGCCGTTTAGAGAAACACTAACTACGTCGTGCTTACCCAGCACAACTGAAAAAGGCGGGGTACCGCTTACAGCCATTTTATAGCCTGCTTTTTTTACGCCAAATGCAATGCGCTCACCTTCGCCATCGTGTATTTCTACCCAGCTCTCATCGTTAAACACCATGTTAATTGTACTGGTGTTACTTTGCGAGTCGGGCTCGTTAGTGGCTGTTTGGGTGCTAGCGGCAATAGGCGCCGTGGCATTAACGGCTTCACTTAAGGGGACTTGTTCAGCACTTATAGGCATTACAGCCGGTGTGCGCTCAACTGCCTGCGTTGCTTGCATTTGCGAGGGGCTCTCGCTTTCGTTATTTAGCGCGTTGTTATTTTGCTGGTTATCTAAAATTGAATTTTCAATATTGATTGTGCTTGTTTGCTCATCGATAGGCGTAGCATTTTGCCAAAACCATAAGGCAGATGAGCCAATAACAATGGCTAAAATAATGTAGCTCACCAGCATTAGGCGGCTGTCGTGGGCTTCTTTTTCTGTGCGGCGCGAAAAGCTTTGCATGTTAGCCGGCTTTGTAGGCTCGGGCGGTGCAGGCAATTTAGCTAATATAGGGGCGCTATCGACGTGTAGTTCACGGCAATAGTTTTTAATGTAGCCTTTTACAAAGGTAATAGGGCCTAACGTTTGGTACTGATCGCTTTCTAAGCGTTGCAGCTGAGAAATAGAAAGCTTAAGTGGGCCAGTAAGTGACTCTAAGCTTACATTCGCTTGCTCTCTGTGCGCTTTTAATAGTTGCCCAACACTTGGCTCATCGCTTTGTTGCGTAGTTTCTTCTGTCATAATAGGTACGAATTTGGATCCACTAGTAATAGTCTGTGCCCAGGTGTAAGTTCTATATCTGGGCTTAATTTATTCCATCGCATTAATTCATCAATTAATACATGCCGCTGGGTAGCTATGTCGTAAAGGGTATCGCCAGCTTTAATCTCGTAATAAATATTAGGATCGTTTAAATAAATTTTACTTCCGTTGATAACACGATCCGACTCCTTTAGACCATTCCACTGCAGGAGTTTTTGTAGTTTAACATTGTATCGCACTGAAATGCTAAATAGGTTTTCACCAAACTCAATAATATGAAAAGGCACCTTTAAAGGGGGGACTTTTGGATTAAGCATGGGGGGCTCTTGTTTTACACTTGGTTGGTAGTTTTTCAGTGTAATGTCGTTACTGTCGCTGTATGGGTTATTACTAAATACCGCACTGTCTTTTTTAGCCTCATAAAATACTACCGAATTATTTAAGCCCGTATTTTGTGGGCCATTTGCAGCAGGGCGTGTATTTTGTGGGGTGTTAAAGTTAGCTTGTTTTGGCGCACCAAATGAAATTATTTTTACTTCGTCATCATCTTTGGGTGTTTGTTTAGCGACGGCTTTTGGCGGCTCAGCTGTGGGTGTAGACGTTTGTTGCGCTTGGTGATCCGTTGTTAAAGCCAAAAGCACCGCTGCGGTATCTGTATTAGATTCTGCAGGCGCAGATGTTGTAGTTGCTACTTGGGCAGTATTTGTTACGGTTGGAGCCGCTGCCGCAGCTGGCACTACTGCTTTTGTTGTTGTAACTACTTCAGCCTGCGTTGGTTGAGCCGCTGGCGTGAAAGTGGCAGCGTCATCATTTTGCTCAGCTACGGTTTTTTGTTTGTTTGCTGCGGCAATGGTTGCCTGTGCTTTTGCCGTCTCATTTAATACTGGGCTTGAAGGCTCAACCCCTGGAGAAATTAAGCTGGTCGAATTATCGGTAGTTGGGCGCTTTTTACGGATAATTTTAATTTTTGGTTGCTCAACACTGATTTGCTCTTCGCCATACTGCTCTTGAAGCTCCTTGAGTTGCGCTTTACGGTATTTTTCGCGCAGTATTTCAAACTCAGTTTGTTTAGTTCGATTATCACGAATAGCATAGGCTTGCTTACTTGTTGGGTAAGTTTGCATTATGGTGGCGGCAATTTTTTCTGCTTCTTCTATTCTGCCCATGCGCTGCTTAATTAAATAACCAAGCAATAAAGCCCGTGCAGACACTCGGCCGGTGTCGTCATGGCGCTTTAATACTTCGCTGGCTTTATGTAAATCGCTTTTAGCATAAAAAAGGGCGGCTAAGCTTATTAGGGTCGATGTACGTTGCGAGCTGTGATTAAGTGCTTGTTTAAAGTAACTCTCAGCATTTTCAAAGTCGTTAAATTCTATGGCACATAATGCAAGGTTTTCGTAGCTTTCGGCAACGCGAATATAGCTTGGAATATCAATTGCTTTTAAAAATTGATCGGTCGCGCGGTCATACTCTTCAATACTACATAAAAACACACCGTAGTTATTAAGCGTGTTTGGATCGTCAGGCTTAATTGCTAATGCTTTTTGATAGGCTTTATCGGCACGCTCTTTTTCGCCTACTTGTTGGTAATAATAAGCAAGAGAGTAATGTACTTCAGGTAGGTTTGGGGCAAATTCTATAGCTCGCTCAAGGTTATACTTTGCTTGCGAGTTGTTGCCAGTTTCTAAGTATTGTAAAGCGAGGGCGATACGAGTGCGTGCTGCGCCTGCATTATTGATTTTGTTTTCGACGACGGGTTTGTCACTGCCGTTATAACTACTTTCACTTACGCACCCTGTAAGGGCAAGTGTTGAAAGTGTTAAAGCAAGTAAAGATCGCATTACCTTGTCTCTGTTTTTCTATCCATAGCGCCTATCTTACCTAAAACCCTTAGTGTTGCATCATTTATTTAAAAATAAACAACTTAACCACCCTGCATAGGAAATATACGCAGGGTGGTTACAGGCTTATGCTTGCTGGATATTTACGCTAATTGCGTTATCGTCGCGCATTTTCTTTTTCGCCATACGTTTAGTACGGTCAACAACATCGCCGGCTAATTGCCCACAGGCGGCGTCAATATCGTCACCACGAGTACGACGAACAATACACGTAATACCCGCAGCTTGTAAAACCTTAGAAAAACGGTCAATACGGCTGTTGCTAGAGCGTGTGTATTCGTTACCCGGGAACGGGTTAAACGGAATAAGGTTAACTTTAGAAGGTGTACCTTTAAGCGTTTTAACCAGCTCATGTGCTTGGTCGGTGCTGTCGTTAACGCCATTTAGCATAACGTATTCAATGGTCACGTCTTTATTTGCTTTAGAGCCATCGATATAACGACGACACGCGGCTAAAAATTCTTCAATTGGGTACTTTTTATTAATTGGTACAAGTACGTCACGCAGTGCGTTATCGGGTGCGTGAAGTGAAATAGCAAGTGCTACGTCTATTTTTTCTTTTAATAAATCAAGGGCAGGTACAACCCCTGAGGTACTTAATGTTACGCGGCGCTTAGATAAGCCAAAGCCCCAGTCGTCCATCATTAGTTCCATTGCCGGCACTACGTTTTTAATATTAAGTAGGGGCTCGCCCATACCCATCATTACTACGTTGGTAACAGGGCGTTTTTCGCTGTTGCCATCAAGGCCTATGTCTTTAGCTACACGCCAAACTTGGCCAATAATTTCAGACACTTTAAGGTTACGGTTAAAGCCTTGTTGCGCAGTTGAACAAAACGTACACTCAAGGGCACAACCGACTTGCGAAGATACACACAAGGTGGCGCGGTCTTTTTCTGGGATCCATACAGCTTCAACTTCTTGGCCGCCATCAAGCACTAATGCGTACTTAATTGTGCCGTCGCTTGCTTGCTGGCGAACAGAGATTTCTGGCGCAACAATTTCGCATTCGTTTTTAAGCTTTTCTTTAAGCTTTTTATTAACGTTGCTCATGTCGTCAAAGTTATCAACGCCAAAATGATAAATCCATTTCATCACCTGGTCGCCACGAAATGGCTTTTCACCGAATGATACAAATAGCTCGCGCATTGCATCTCGGTTTAAATCTAATAAGTTAATCTTTTTTTGCTCGGTCATGAAACAACCTCAATCGGTGACGGTGGAGATAAAATTTACAAGGGCGAATTGTACACAATTCACCCACTTTAATCATTAAGTAAAATATCAAAATGCACTTAAGGATACTTTACGTAATGACTAAAAAAGGGCTCGAAAGCCCTTTTCTTACTTTGCATTACAGCGTTAACTGTAAAACTCGAATTAACGAGTACGTGGGCAAAGCTCTTCGTCAGCGAAGAAGTACGCGATTTCGCGAGCAGCAGATTCAACAGCGTCAGAACCGTGAACAGCGTTTTCGTCGATGCTATCAGCGTAGTCTGCACGTAAAGTACCAGCTAGTGCTTCAGCAGGGTTAGTAGCACCCATTATTTCGCGGTTTTTAAGAACAGCGTTTTCGCCTTCAAGAACGGTAACCATTACTGGACCAGATGTCATGAAAGATACTAAAGCACCGAAGAAAGGACGCTCGCTGTGCTCTGCGTAGAAACCTTCAGCTTTCTCTTTTGAAAGGTGAACCATTTTAGCTGCAACGATTTTAAGACCCGCAGTTTCGAAACGGTTGTAGATTGCGCCGATGTGGTTTTTTGCTACTGCATCAGGTTTTACGATTGAGAAAGTACGCTCTAAAGCCATCTTTATGCTCCAATAATTTTTAAATAAAAGTGTGAATATTTACGGGCGCGAATTATACGCGTTTTAATTGAAAAAACCTAATTTTATTAAAAACCAGTTTGGTTGCAGTTTTATGATCTTGATCAAAAGCACAATGTTTGTCGCATTTATAATGCCGCGCTTGTAAATTAATTAATCATGTAACCGACGTGTACTCGGTTAGCTGTATGGAGCGCATATGCCAGCTGTTTCTTCTGTAACCTCTTTTATTCCTGAACTGTTATGCCCTGCGGGGAGTTTAAAAAATATGCGCTACGCCTTTGCATATGGAGCCGATGCCGTTTACGCCGGCCAGCCTCGCTACAGTTTGCGGGTACGTAATAATGAGTTTGATTTAGAGACATTACAAATAGGGATTAATGAAGCCCATGCGCAAAATAAAAAGTTTTATGTGGTTTCAAATATTGCTCCGCATAACGCAAAGGTTAAATCGTATTTACGTGATATAGAACCAGTGATTGCTATGGGACCCGATGCGCTGATTATGTCAGATCCTGGGTTAATTATGCTGGTACGAGAAAAGTGGCCAGCCATGCCTATTCACCTATCGGTGCAAGCAAATGCAGTTAATTATGCAAGTGTTCAGTTTTGGGCAAAACAAGGTATTGAGCGAGTTATTTTATCGCGGGAGCTCTCGCTTGAAGAAATAAAAGAAATACGCACGCTATGCCCAAATACTGAGCTTGAGGTGTTTGTACATGGCGCTTTATGTATGGCGTATTCAGGGCGCTGTTTACTCTCGGGTTATATAAATAAGCGCGACCCTAACCAAGGCACCTGCACGAATGCCTGCCGCTGGAATTACGATGTAAAACCGGGCGTTGAAAACGAAACGGGCGACATGGTGCATAAAATTGACCCTAACCAAGTTATACCAAGTCTCGGTGAAGGTGCGCCAACAAATAATATTTACATGCTTGAAGAGCAAGGGCGCCCAGGGGAGTATATGCCAGCCTTTGAGGGTGAACACGGCACCTATATTATGAACTCAAAAGATTTGCGCGCTGTGCAATACGTAGAGCAGTTAACAAAAATGGGCGTTCATAGTTTAAAAATAGAAGGGCGTACTAAATCATTTTATTATGTAGCGCGCACCGCGCAGGTATACCGTAAAGCCATAGATGATGCGGCCTCGGGTAAACCATTCGATACTCACTTATTCAAAACACTTGAGAACTTAGCGCATAGAGGCTACACCGAGGGCTTTTTAAAGCGCCATGCCCACCAAGATTATCAAAACTATGAATACGGTCACTCGGTATCAACTAAGCAGCAATTTGTTGGGGAAGTAATAGGGCGCTATGCTGATGGTTTAGTTGAAATAGAGGTAAAAAATAAATTCTGCGTTGGGCATTCTTTAGAGCTTATGACACCACAAGGGAACATTATTTTTGAACTTGAATATATGCAAAACAAAAAGGGCGAAAATATTACCGATGCCAAAGGCTCTGGGCATCACGTTAAAATTCGATTAGATACACGCATTAATTTAGAGCATGCAATATTAATGCGAAATTTAGATGAGCACCAAGATACCCGCAACCCCTATAAAAAAGTAGCAAGTGAGTAAGCGCTAGCATGGCACTATTTATAAATAATAAATGCATTAACTGCGATGGTTATAAGGCTTCTAATTAAATCTTTATAAAACAAGGTGTTGCTTTGTCGTGCTATGGTTTGTGCTACGATTTTATGTAATTCGTCAGCACTTGGTTAGTATCTAAAAAGCAGCCTTAAAAAGCAAATTGTATTAACTGAATAGTTGAAAATTTTAGACTTGTAGAGTCTTTGAATCTTAGATTTGTGTTTTGTAGGTTATAGAATTAATTTGGAAAAGATAATTGGTAGTTAACAAAAGTAAAACTTAGATTTTTCTTTTTTAATCCTCAAAATAAAGTGCCTTTTAGGTAACATTAAGCTGTATTTTAGGCCTTAAAGTGACTTATAGGTCACTTTAACTGCCGACGGTTACAACCAAAAGTTTTGTATTGTTTTTACTTAATCTATTTTTTTAGCTTGTTTAACAAGCCTAATTAAAATTATGCTCAACACAGCAGCCGGTAATAACCATATAAAATCACTCATCTTAAATTCTCAATATTTGAAACAGTACCTTAACCTTAACGTTTTTGATATGTTTTGCAAATTTACGTCGTTTATCTATTACCTTTCAATTTTTCTCCTGACTTATGCCTAGTTAGTTTTAGGACAAATTAACCAGGAAAAATCATGAAAGACCAAAAATTACCGTTTATTCGCCAATATGTACGCGCCAGTCAGTCACCGTGGGATGACAGTTCAACTATTTTGCTATTAGCTGACGTTATTGATAAGCAAGCACTAGAGCTGGGCTTCACCAATTACGTTTATTTACACCGAGATAGCGCAGGGAGTGTTTTGGGTATTAGTATTTCTCAACAGTTATTAGCTGCTAACCCTGAGTTCTTACAGAGGTATTTGGAAGGGGTTGAGATGTATGCTTTTTTACTCATACATATTGAAGACATAACAAATTTTTGCAGCTTGTTTAGTGCAGAATTTGAGCAGCTATTTATGATAAAACCCAGTGAGTATTTTGCAGCTGCAGAAGATAGTTGGTTACGGTTAATAGAAAGCTCATAAACTCTGGCGAGCCTCTGGGCTCGTTTTCTTATACTTAAAAATTAGCTTCTAATTAAGTTTAATTTTACTTTTCTTTGCCGTGCTTCATCGCGATATATGCAAAGCCAATAGTGAGGACTATCGCTGGAAAAATCATCATTAAAAATTCAGTCATAACTACTCTCCGACTATAAGTTTTTATTAATAATAATGTTTGACGCGTACTTTGCAAGCACGGATATTTTTTCTTTTAGAAAGTTGCCTTAGCGCAATAGAAAAGAGTGACTTGAAACATATTGAAAATATACAAACCCTAAGTGAACTACTCGGTACGCTTTGTAATTCCCTTTCTGCGGAGTTAATTATTAATGTAAAGCCACAACATACCTGCATATCCATTACCCCAAAAAATTGCACTCAGCTTGTCGCTATGCAAGCTACATAATCTGAAGAGCTAATAGGTGATTCACTGCACATCAAATGAGCTTTGTCATGCTATCTACTGAGTAGATGGTTGTGCAGGGGGAGGGCAATATAGCGATTGACCTGGCGGTAGGGCACGAATGCGTTGTCTTAATCGCATAATGTAACCTGACAAAATAATAAAGAGAGCGAACTTAGTTTGCTCTCTTTTATTTTTGTGATTGGTTTTTAAAGCAAGGCAAAAGCCTAATAAATCCTCTGTTATGTACTTATATAAGGTGACAAGGACAAAAAGGACAATAGCTATGACTAAGAAGAAATGGATTGAGTTTATTGCTAACGCTATAGCAGAGGTATTCAGTATGTTTGGCTTTATATTTATCGCCTTCGGTTGGCTTTACTATGAGGGGCTAATAAATAAAACCTATTTAGTATTACCTACTATACAATCCTATACGCTCACTTTGGCGGCTTGCTATATAGGGCATTTAACATTCAAAACAATTGCGCTGTATTGTAGCCGCAATAAAAAACACTAAAGCATCGGATGATGCTTTTTTTGTTGGGGTAAACATTTTATTCCACGTTTATATTTCGGCTTATGAGTAAAATAACGCTGTAATTTCATCACAAAATTTTGTGCGATACACAATCGCAGATTGTAGTAATGCAACATCTTCAGGAGGCATAAATGGTTGTTGGGTCTTCTTATTTATGCGCTCGGGGAGTGCATCCATCAACTGAGTGTGCAATCTTTTTATATCATCAAATATTTGCGCAGATTGTGAAAATATAAATACCTGTTGGTAATGGCCTGCTTTAAGTGAGGCGAGATATTTGAGCAGGATAGTCTGACGCGTCGATTTACTTTTAAATGAGTTTTCAATTTCGATGGCAACGACGGTTTTATCTGGTAATACGGCCACACCGTCTACAATTCGCGCACTGCTTTGGTTATATAATCGTTTAAATTCTGGCTCAGATAAAAATCCTGTCCATAGGGGTCTATAAACGCCATCAGAGGTATGGTTATGTAATCCGCGCAGAGCAATAAATGCATTCATTAAGTCGTGCATTATGTGGTTGTGGTTAACCTGCAGTGCGGGGTTTGATTTTGAGCGAATGTAAGTACTAATGCTGGTTTGCTCCTGTGCGTATTTAGCTCCTGAGTAAGTTGGAATATAAACCCGCCCATCAGGGCTTCTGTGTGTAGGGACCATAGTTAACAGCTTTTCATCTACTAACTTATTTAAATGGGCAAGTGCTTGAGGTTGACTAATATTATAGAGCCAGCGAATAATCACTGGCGCGACAATAGAAAACCTGACCGCAATAAGGACTGTTAGAGCAGTCCGGTTCATACCTTTTTGATAGTTGTTAGCACCTGCGTTATATCGCATATCAATGTCAAAATAGCGGGCGTATTGGTGAGTACAGTCGTTATCGTTTTGCATTCGTGTTCACTAAATCAGGAGTCATAATTTATATAACTCCCGAGTATGCGAAATTGACTGCTTATTTAGCGCGAACCATCAAAAATTGCCCATCGTTATATATATCACCAAACGCGATACTTGTAGTGGTCAACTAATTTTGGCCACAGTTTTAGAATCTTGGTATCTAACCTCAGATTCATTTGGCGCTAAACCAGC